>NZ_JBIWPA010000001.1:0-591048 GCF_044768035.1 Kitasatospora sp. NPDC101176 | reverse complement strand
CGACGTGCGCTGCCCCGGGCTGGTGTGTGCCCCCTTCCGGCGGGGGGGGCGCCCCCCCCCGGGCCCCCCCCCCCGCCGCCTTCCGGCGTTCCCGGGGCCTCCCCGGCGCCCCGGCCTCCCGGGCGGCCCGGCCCCTCCGGGGCCTCCCCGGCCCTCCCGCGCGGACCCGTCGGGGCCGCACCGTCGACAGCAGGACACGATGTGTCCTATGGTGAACGAAGTGTTCTGACCGAGAGGGAGGACCCGCGCACATGGCGGACACGTTCACCACCGACAAGACGGCCCTCGTCGACCTCGCCCACCGGCGGATGCGGGAGGCGATACCCGACACCGGCTGGACGGCGCGGCAGAAGCTCGCGCTGACCTGCCGGATCCTGTTCGACGCCGGCCACGACTCCGGTCTGGCCGGGCAGATCACCTGCCGGGCCGAGCGGCCCGGCACCTACTACACCCAGCGCCTCGGCCTCGGATTCGACGAGATCACCGAGTCCAACCTGCTGCTCGTCGACGAGGACCTCGACGTCCTGGAGGGCGACGGCATGGCCAACCCGGCCAACCGCTTCCACAGCTGGGTCTACCGGGCCCGCCCGGACGTCACCTGCATCATCCACACCCACCCGCTGCACATCTCCGCGCTGTCCATGCTGGAGACCCCGCTCGTCGTCTCGCACATGGACATGTGCCCGCTGTACGACGACTGCGCGTTCCTGGAGAAGTGGCCCGGCATCCCGGTCGGCAACGAGGAGGGCGAGCTGATCTCGGCCGCCCTCGGGGACAAGCGGGCGCTGCTGCTCGCGCACCACGGCCAGCTGGTCGCCACCGGGAGCATCGAGGAGTCCTGCACCCTCGCCCTGCTCTTCGAGCGGGCCGCCAGGCTCCAGCTGCTGGCCTCCGCCGCCGGGCGGATCCAGGAGATCCCCGAGCTGCTCGCCCAGGAGGCCCACGACTGGATCTCCACCCCCAAGCGCGGCCAGGCCACCTTCGCCTACTACGCCCGCCGCGCCCTGCGGGCCGGCCACCGCGACGCGCTGTCCGCCACCGGAGAGGACGGTTCCTGAGATGTCGGCGTTGAACCTGGACGGTGTGGTCGCCTACCCGGTCACCCCCTTCACCCCGGACGGCGAGCGGGTCGACGCCGACCGGCTGGCCGCGCTCGTCGAGCGCCTGGTGGCGAGCGGCGTGCACGCCGTCGCCCCGCTCGGCTCGACCGGCGAGAGCGCCTACCTGGAGGAGGCCGAGTGGCGCACGGCCGCCGAGACCGCGGTCTCCGCGGTGGCCGGGCGGGTGCCGACGGTCGTCGGCGTCGCCGAGCTCACCACCCGGGGCGCGGTGCGGCGGGCGCGGCTGGCCGAGCGGGCCGGGGCGAGCGCGGTGATGGTGCTGCCGCTGTCGTACTGGCGGCTCGACGAGCGCGAGATCGTCCGGCACTACACGGAGGTCGCCGGTGCCGTCGGGATCGAGGTGATGGTCTACAACAACCCGGCCACCGCCGGCGTCGACCTCGGCCCGGAGCTGATGGTCTCCCTGGTGGAGGGCGTGGAGAACATCACCATGGTCAAGGAGAGCACCGGAGACCTGGGCCGGATGCACCGGCTGCACCACCTCACCGGCGGCGAGCTGCCCTTCTACAACGGGAGCAACCCGCTCGCCTTCGCGGCCCTCACCGCCGGCGCGGCCGGCTGGTGCACCGCGGCGCCCTGCCTGATCCCGGAGGAGACGCTGGCCCTGCACCGGGCGGTCCGGGCCGGGGACCTCGCCGGCGCGGCCGAGGTGTTCCGGCGGCAGCTCGGCGTCCTGCAGTTCATCGTCCGGGGCGGCCTGCCGACCACCGTCAAGGCCGGGCTCGCGCTGCGCGGCTTCGACGCCGGCGGCCCCCGGCCGCCGCTGCTGCCGCTGGACGCCGAACGGACGGCCGAACTGGCCGGCCTGCTGGCCGCGGTGGACGCCGGCCGGGTGGTCTGACCGGGCCGTCCCCGCGGACACGGCCCCGAGGGTGACCCTAGGGCAGCGGTGGGACGCGGTCCCCGGGCTCCGCGGGCTCGTCGTGG
Organism: Kitasatospora sp. NPDC101176; assembly: GCF_044768035.1. Lineage (NCBI taxonomy): Bacteria > Bacillati > Actinomycetota > Actinomycetes > Kitasatosporales > Streptomycetaceae > Kitasatospora > Kitasatospora sp. NPDC101176. Next base: position 589,000 of record NZ_JBIWPA010000001.1, on the reverse strand, counting down.
ATCACCACCAGCACCACCGCGGGCTCGTCCCCGGTGCTGCGGCAGCGGTGCGGCACGGCCGCGTTGAAGTAGACGCTGTCGCCCGGGCCGAGCGGCACCGTCCGCTCCGGGAACTCCAGCTCGGCCGTGCCCGCGTGGACGAAGAGGAACTCCTCGCCCGCGTGCGACTTGAACGGCGCCGCGGCCCGGCCGGTCGGCGGGTACATCACGAACGGCGCCATCCGCTTGCCGGCCAGGCCGGTCGCGATCCCCTCGTACCGGGGGGCCCCGCGGCCGGCCTCGCCGGTCGTCAGCGGGGTGCGCTCGCCGGCCCGCACCACGGTGACCAGCTCGGGCTCGACCTCGTCGGAGAACAGTCGGCCGACGTCCACCCCCAGGGCGTTCGCCAGCTTCAGCGCCGTGGAGATCGACGGGTCGCTGATCCCGCGTTCCACCTTGGAGAGGTAGCTCTTCGTCACCCCCACCTGCGCCGCCAGGGCCTCCAGGCTGAGCCGGTTCTGCGTCCTCAGCGCCCTCAGTCGGCTGGCCATGCGCTACCCCTCGGTCCGGAAGATCGGCCCATTATCCCATCGGGCCCGGACGCCTTGCGGGCCCTGGCCGCGGGGGCGGCCGGACCTGCGGCTATCTTGAGGGGTCACGGACAGCCGGAGGGAGCGGGCGATGGGGATGGGTGGTCGGCGGATGGCCGCCGCGGCGGTGGCGGCCGGGGTGCTGGTGGGTGCGCTCACCGGGTGCTCCTCGGGCGGATCGGACACCGCGAAGGGCGCGTCGGGGACGGCCGCCCAGGCGTCGGGGACGGCTCCGGCGGCGAGCCCGGCCACGGGTGCGGCGTCCGCCTCCCCGGCGGCCGACGCCTCCGGGGCGGCGTCGCCCGCGGCTCCCGGCGCGGCCTCGGCGCCGGCCGCCGGGCCGTCCTCGGCGGCCTCGGCCCCCGCACCGGGCGGCAGCGGCGGGGCGCCCGTGCCGCCGCCGGCCGCGGCGACGCCCGGTCAGGACCTGGACGCGGTGCTGCTGGACGACCGGATCGTCGGCCGGGTGCTGCCCGACGCCAAGGCGATGACCGGCTGGGAGGAGGAGAAGCGGAAGGTCGACACCGCCGACCACGCCACCACCTGCACCGCCGCGGCGCCCTGCACCGGCAAGCCGCTCAGCGGCTCGGTCCGGTTCTCCTCGGGGGACGTCGTCGCCCGCTTCTTCGTCGACACCCTGCCCAGCCGGGACGCCGCCAGGAACCGGCTGAAGGAGTCCTACGCCTCGTACACCGCCGGGCCGTTCCGCAAGGTCGACACCCAGGTGCTGGGCAGCGAGAGCCAGGCCTTCCAGGGCCAGCTGGCCGACGGCGAGGGCATCGGCATCGTGGTGCGGTCGGGCACCGTCGTCGCCAGCGTGACCACCGAGGGCGGGCCGGTCGACCTGGCCGCCACCCGGCGCTTCGCCGCCATGCTGGTCAAGCGGATCGAGCAGGCGCAGGCGGGCGCAACCCCCGACGCCGGCCTCGGCGTGGGCTGACGGGACGTCGGTCCGGGCGGCCCCGGCGGCCCCGGAGGTCTTGACGGCCTGACGGCACGGCTGTCCCGCGCCGGCCGCCCCGCGCCGCCCGCCGCCCGCCGCGCCGCCCTCCCCGCCGGGCCCCTGGGCTGGGGAAACGGATGTCGGTCGGCCGTGATATCTACTCCTCTGGGGTGGTCGCCGCGCGGCCATGCGAAAGATGCCGACGATGTTCCAGGGGGGCCGTACATGGCGCTGTTCCGACGCCGCTCCGGCGGGGAGACCGGTCAGGACCGGGCCGGGTGGTTCGGGTTCGGGCGGCGCGCCGCCGAGCCCTCCGCCGCCGCACCGCGGCTGGACCCGGCCCTGGGGGACGAGTCCGTCCGCCTGATGCTCGGCCAGGCCCGCGCCGGGGACTGGGCGGCCCTCGGCCCGGCGCTGGCCGGCCTCGACGGCGCGGAGCTGAGCGGGGTCGTCGGCGCGATCGCCGACGTGCCCGGGGTCGAGGAGTGGACGGCCCGGGCCCTGGCCGAGCGGCCGGAGGACACCCTCGCCCTGCTGCTGTCCGGCGCCCGGCACGTGACCTGGGCCTGGGAGGCCCGCACCGGGGCCCGGGCCAAGCAGGTGTCCGAGGACCAGTGGCGGGTCTTCCACGAGCGGCTGGAGGTGGCCGAGGAGCAGCTGCTGGAGGTCGCCGAGCGCGAGCCGTCCTGGCTGGCCCCCTGGTTCTACCTGCAGATCAGCGCGCGCGGCGCTTCGCTGCCGCCGGAGGCCGCCACCTGCCGGTTCGAGGCCGCGGTGCGCCGGGTCCCCGGGCACCCGGCCTCGCACCGCCAGCGCCTGCAGCAGCTGTGCGCCAAGTGGGGCGGCTCGCACGAGGAGATGCACGCCTTCGCCCGCTCCTCGATGCTCGCCGCGCCCGAGGGCAGCCAGCTCGGCGAGCTGGTCGCGCTGGCGCACCTCGAGCGCTGGCTGGACCTCCCGGACGGCGAGGACCGCGCCTACCTGGCGAGCCCCGAGGTGGTGGCCGAGCTTCAGGAGGCCGCCTTCCGGTCGGTGCTGCACCCGGACTTCGTCCCGGTCCGCGGCTGGCAGGGCCCCTTCAACACCTTCGCGATGGTCTTCTCGCTGGCCGACCAGCGCAGGACGGCGCGGCTGCTGTTCGACGCGCTCGACGGCATGGTCACCGAGGCGCCCTGGCACTACCTGTCCGGCGATCCGGTCAAGGCCTTCCGCTCCCACCGGGACCGCTGCGCGTCCTGACGCCGCCCCCGCCCGAACCCCGTCACCCGCCCCGCGATCGAAAGAGCCTGCGGTGTCCCCTTCCGAGAACCCGGCCTCCGAGCACCCGACGAGCGCGCACACCTTCCAGGTGGACCTGCGCGGCCTGGTGGACCTCCTCTCCCACCACCTCTACTCCAGCCCGCGGGTGTACCTGCGCGAGCTGCTGCAGAACGCGGTGGACGCGATCTCCGCCCGCCGCGCGCTGGACCGGGACGCGCCCGCCCGGATCACCGTGCGCGCCGACGACGAGCTGAGCATCACCGACACCGGCATCGGCCTGACCGAGGCCGACGTCCACACCTTCCTCGCCACCATCGGCCGCAGCTCCAAGCGCGACGCCGAGGGCCGGCTGGACGGCGCCGGGCTGGCCCGGGCCCGCGGCGACTTCATCGGCCAGTTCGGCATCGGTCTGCTCGCCTGCTTCGTGGTCGCCGACGAGATCACCGTCGTCACCCGCTCCGCCGCCCGCCCGGACGCGCCGGTGATCGAGTGGCGCGGCGGCTCCGACGGCCGCTACACCATCCGCACCCTGCCCGACTCGGCCCGCCCGGAGCCCGGCACCACCGTCACGCTCTCCCCGCGCGCCGACGCCGCCGAGTGGACGGGTCCGGGCCGGGTGCTGGCGCTGGCGCGGGACTTCGGCAGCCTGCTGCGCCACGACGTGACGGTGGTGGACGCGAACGGCACCGAGCACCGGGTGAACCGCACCCCGCCGTGGGCCGAGCGGCACGGCTCGCCGCTCGCCCGGCGCGACGCCCTGACCGCCTACTGCCGCGGCACCTTCGACTTCACCCCGCTCGACACCATCGACCTGGACCTCCCGCTGGTCGGCCTGCGCGGCGTCGCGTACGTCCTGCCGGACGCCGCCCCGCCCTCGCGCCGCTCCGGCCACCGGGTGCACCTCAAGGGCATGCTGCTCTCCGACCAGGCCGACGAACTGCTGCCGGACTGGGCGTTCTTCGTCCGCTGCGTGGTGGACACCGACGGCCTGCGCCCCACGGCCTCCCGCGAGGGCCTGTACGCGGACGAGACGCTGGCCGCCGTCCGCGACGCGCTGGGCGTGCGGATCCGCGACTGGCTGACCGGCCTGTCCGCGAGCGACCCGGCGCTGCTCCACCGCTTCCTCTCGGTGCACCACCTGGCGGTCAAGGAGCTCGCCCGCTACGACGACGAGCTGCTGCGGATGATGCTGCCGTGGCTGCCGTTCGAGACCACGGACGGCAACGTCACCCTGGACGAGTTCACCCGCAGTCACCCGGTGGTGCTGGTGACCCGCACCGTCGAGGAGTTCCGCCAGGTCGCCCCGATCGCCGGCGCGGCCGGCCTCGGCGTGGTCAACGGCGGCTACACCTACGACCGGGACTTGGTGCACCGGCTGCCCGAGATCCGCCCCGGCGTCTCGGTCGCCGACCTCGACCCGGGCACCGTCACCGCGCACCTGGACTCCGTCGACCCGGCCGCCGAGCTCGCCGCCGGGGCCTTCCTGACCATCGCCCGCGAGGTGGTCGGCCGCTTCGACTGCGACGTCGCGCTGCGCAGCTTCCACCCGACCAGCGCGCCCGCGCTGCTGCTGGACAACCGGGAGGCCCGGCACGAGCGCACCCGCGCCCAGCTCGCCGACGAGGCCGACGGCCTGTGGGCGGACATCCTCGGCTCGCTGCGCGCCGAGGCGCCGCGCGCCCAGCTGGTGCTCAACCACCTCAACCCGCTGGTGCGCCGCGCCGCGACGGTCACCGACCGGGAGCTGGCCGTCACCGCCGTCGAGGCGCTGTACGGGCAGGCCGTGCTGATGACCCGCCGCCCGCTGAAGGCGAGCGAGAGCGCCCTGCTCAACCGCTCGTTCATCAGCCTGCTGGACCACGCCATGCTCGGCCACGAGTCGGCCGGCCCGGACGTCACCGACCCGAAGGAGGCGTGATGCTGGACACCCCCGACGCGGTGATGGCCGCGCTGCGCGAGAACGACGCCCGTCCGTACGGCCGGCAGCGGACCGTGGTGGCCGAGGAACTCGTCGACGCGGCGGAGCAGTTCGAGGACACCGGGGTGCACTCGATGGCCCTGCTGGAGCTGATGGAGGCCTACGAGTACGACGGCGAGCGCAGCAAGACCCCGGTGGTCTTCGCCCGGGTGCTGAAGCTCTGGGACACCGACCCGGACGGCTTCGGTGAATGGGCCCGGCACCAGGTGTTCTGGCGCTTCAAGTGGGTGGCCGGCGCCCTGCTGGACACCCCGGAGGTGCCGCTGGCGGCGGTGCACCGCTGGCACGCCGAACTGCGCGACCGCTACCGGGCGGCCGGCTTCGACCTCCAGCCGTACTACGCGCAGCGCTACCACCTGGCCGCGCAGACCGGCGAGGGCCGTCAGGACGCCTACGAGCTGTGGACGGCGCGCCCGCGCACCGAGCTGAGCGACTGCCACGCCTGCGAGACGAGGGCCAGGGCCGAGCACTTCGCCGAGGCCGGTGACGACGCCCGGGCGCTGGAGGCCCTGGGGCCCGTCCTCGACGGCAGCAGCTCCTGCGAGCAGGAGCCCTACCTGAGCCAGGCCGCCGCCCTGCTGCCGCTGCTGCGTCTGGGCCGGCTGGACGAGGCCCGCTCCTGCCACCTGACCGGCTACCGCTACGCGCGCGGCAAGGCCGCGATGCTGCACGCCGTCGGCCGGCACCTGGAGTTCTGCGCGCTGTCCGGCAACGAGCCGCGCGGCCTGGAGATCCTGGCCGAGAACCGCGACCTCTTCGCGGTCACGGGGGACCAGTCCGCCCGGCTCTCCTTCCTGACCGGCGCCGAGGTGCTGATCGCCGGGCTGTCCCGGGCCGGGCACGGGGCGCTCGCGGTCAGCGGTCCGCCGGGCACCGGCTGGACGGTGGACACCCTGCTCGCGCACCTGCGCGCCGAGGCCGGGGCGCTGGCCGACCGCTTCGACGCCCGCAACGGCACCGGCGCGGTCGGCGCCGACCGGCGGGCCAGGCTGGCCCGCGAGCCGCTGCTGGCCGAGCCGCTCGCCCTCGGCGTGCGCGCCGCCGCCGCGCCCGAACTGGCCGCCGCCCCGGCGCCCGCGCCGCGCCGGCCGGTCGAGCCGGAGCCGGAGGACTTCACCGCCCTGGTGGTGCGCGCCCGGGAGCTGGAGCTGGTCGGGCACCCGGACGCGGAGCGGCTCTGGCTGCGGATCGAGGAGCGCTTCACCGCCGACGGTTTCGAGCTCCCGGAGGGCTCCGGGGACGGCGGCGCCGCGCGGCTGCGCGCCGAACTCGCCGAGCAGCGGGCCCACCGTTCACTGGAGCGGGACGAGTACGCCGAGGGCCGGGCCGGTCTGGTGGCGGCCGCCGCACTGTTCGAGGAGGCCGGGCTGCCCGGCCAGGCGCTGATGGTCCGGGGCCGTGCGCTGATCGCGGAGCTCGGCGACGTCGAGGGTGCGGTGGCCGACTGGCCGGCCCTGGACGAGGTGCTGCGCGCGGCGGAGGAGCTGCGGGCCGCGGGCGGCGCGATGACCGACGACGACTACCTGATCGTGCTGCAGGTCCGCGCGTACGCGGCCCATCACGACCTGATCTCGGCGCTGCCCGAGCCGCCGGCCGGGGTGCTCGGGCGGTTCGAGGCGGCGGCCGACGGCTACCACGGCGCGGCCGTCGCCCTGGGCTCCGCCCGCCGGGCGGCCACCTCCCGCCAGTACCGCGCCGACGCGGCCGCCCGGCAGGGCCGGATGGCCGAGGCGGCGGCCGAACTGCGCGAGGTGCTGGCGCAGTTGGACGCGGCCGAGCTGCCCTGGCAGACGCCGCGGGTGCTCGGACTGCTCGGCCAGGTGCTGCTCCAGGACGGGGAGCCGGCGGAGGCCGTCGAGGTGTTCCACCGGGCGCTCGCCGAGGCGGTCCGCTGGGGCGAGGGCGGCTACCCGTTCGCACCCACGTACATGATGCTCGGTCACGCCTGCATGCTGCTCGACGACCGCGGCGGTGCCGTCCGGGCGCTCACCGAGGCCGCGGCGCGCTTCGACCGCAAGGGCCGGGAGGGCGCGGAGGAGGCCGCCCGGGTGCGGCTGCAGCTCGCGGACGTGCTGCGGGCCGCGGACCGCACGGCCGACGCCGTCGCGGTGCTGGAGTCGGTGCTCCTGGACGCGGCCGCCGCCGAGCTGGACGTGCGGCTGCTGGCGCAGGCCCGGCTGGACCTCGCCCGGGGCCTGGCCGACCTGGACGAGGACCGCGAGGCGGCCGAGGAGTACCTGCGGCTGGCGGACGCCGTGGCCGGCTGGGAGGACCAGGACACCCACACGATGGTGGCCTGCGAGGCCTCGCTGGCGCTGGCCAGGGCCGGTCGCCGGGAGGCCGCGAAGGCCGCCCTGGACCGCGCGGCGGAGGCCCACGGACGGGCTCCGCGGGTGGACCAACTGGCGGCCACCCTCAGGGAGTTCGCGATGCTGACGATGCGCGCCGAGGGCCCCGACGGCCTGCCGGAGGCGCTCGCCAGGCTGGCCGAGGCGGACGCCGTCGGGGCGGCCGCCGAGCGGGCCGGGCTGGAGTACGACGCCCCGTTCCTGCAGGGCGGTTCGCACTACGAGCGGGCGCGCTGCCTGGCCGTCGGCGAGCGTTACGAGGAATCGGTGGCCGAGGCCGAGAAGGCGATCGCCCGGTACGACGACGGAGGGGAGCAGTACGGGGCGCCGCGGGCGGAGGCCCTGCGGCTCGCCGCGCTGGTCGAGGGCACCGACCTCGGCCGGACGAAGGCGGCCGTGGCCCGGCTGACGGCGGGCATCGCCCGCTGCGAGGCCGCCGGGCGGCCGGAGGCGGCGGGGGTGCTGGCCGATCTGCGGGAGCGGCTCGCCGCGAGGGAGTGAGCCGGAGGCGTGGGCCGGGTGCGTGAACCGGCCGGGGCCGGGGCGTGCGTGCCCCGGCCCCGGCCGCAACCCCGCCGCCCCCGGCCCCGGCTCGGCCGCAACCCCGGCCTCAGCCTCAGCCTCAGCCTCAGCCTCAGCCCCGGCCGAGGGGGCCGGCGTGCCGTCAGCAGGGTCCGTCGTCGCCCCAGACGCCCCACTGGCCGCTGGCGCTCGGCACCTCGTTGAGGGTCCACCACTTCGCGTGGTACTTGTGGCCGTTGTACGAGACCTTGTTGCCCGAGGTGTACGTGGTGCTCGCGCTCCACGCCGGGTCGGTGCAGGTCCCCGAGGTGGGCGGCGGCGAGCTGGGCGGAGTGGTCGGCGGAGTGGTGGGCGGGGTGGTCGGCGGGGTCGCCCCGGCGAACTTCACGGTGTACTTGGTGAAGTCCCAGTCGTTCTGGACCACGCTGGAGCAGGAGCCGGACAGCCCCGGGTCGACGGTGCCCGGGCACTGGCGGTCCCGGTTGACCGACCAGTAGGTGTACCGGGCGAGGTGGTGGGCGGTGGCGAAGTCCAGCACGGCCTGGAAGTCCGCCTGCCGGAAGTACTCGGCGGCGTCGGTGCGGCCGTTCATCATCGACACGCCCTCGTGGGCGTACGCGGTGGCCTCGGACCAGCCGAAGGTGGTCTGCAGGATCTGGTTGAACTTCACCAGCGCGTCGGTCTGGGCGGCCGCGCCGTTGAACCCGCCGTCGAACGGCATGATCGAGTAGTTGTCCGGTGTGAACCCCTGGGACTTGGCCTCGTTCAGCATCTGGGTGCCGAACCAGCCGGTGCCCGCGTTCGTCCCGGCGGTGGTGATCGAGACGTACAGGCCGGGGTTGTTCTGCTGGAGGATGCGCGCCGCGCCGATCTCGTTGTGGATCGCCGCGGTGTTCTCGTACTCCGGCTCCTCCAGGTCGAAGTCGATCGCCTTCAGCTGGTACTTGGTGATCACCTTCTGGTAGCCGGCGGCGGTGGCCTCCGGGGTGCCGCAGACCTGGCCGAGCTTGGTGCCGCCGTACCCGCCGACGGAGACCGAGACGTCGCCGCCCTTGGCCCGGACGGTCTGGATGACGCCGGGCATGGTGGTGTCGGTGTCGATCGAGGAGGTGCCGCCCCAGGCCGGGGAACAGCCGTTGCCCTGGGCCAGGATGAACGCCAGCTGGAAGGCCTTCTGCCCGGTGGCGTCCATCACCGCCGCGGCGTCCGGCGGGCTGTTGTCCTCGGGCATCAGGTAGGGCGCCGAGGCGTACCAGTTGCTGCCGAGGCCGGCGACGGTGTCGGCGGCGGCCGAGCCGGTGCCGGCCAGTGCGGCGGCCCCGCCGGCGACCAGGCCGAGCACGCCGGCCACGGCGACGGCGACCCGGCGCGGACGGCGGCGGCCCGGGGGGTTCGGGTTCCGGGTGGCGGGGTGTGGGGGGAGTGCGCGTTCCATCGGAGGCCTTTCCAGGCGGGGACGGCGGTGGGGGGAGGGCCTGCTCGCGCCGGAGTGGGGGTGGCGCGCAGGCCCAACGGTCCTTCGGCGCGGGGTGGTTGCCGATGGCTGTCACTGGTATAGACCTGTCGAGGAAGGCCGGTCAACCCCAAAGAGGTCAAGCCGTCGGCCCCGCCCGGGCGGCGGTGAGGACCGGGCCGTGAGGACTGGGGCGGGTCAGGGCCGGCCGGGCGGCCCCGGCTCCACTCGGACCCCGCCTAGGCCCCGGCCCCGACCCCTGCGCCCGCCCCCGCCCGCACCGCGGCCAGCAGTCCGGTGACGGCCGGGGACCACGGCCGGCCGGCCGGGCCGGTGAGGGTGAGCGTGCGGTGGACGGCGGGCCGGATCGGTACCAGCACGCAGTCGGCCGGCACCATGGTGAGCGCCAGCGCGGGCATCACGGAGACCCCGACGCCCGCGTGCACCATGCCGATCAGCGTGTTGAGGTCGCGGATCCGGTGCCGGGGCGTGAACCGGGTGCCGGCCCGGCGGTACGACTCGCGGATGTGGCGCTCGCAGCCGCCCTCCGAGAGCAGGAAGTCGTCGTCCTCCAACTCGGCGACGTGGATGCTCCGTTGCCCGGCGAGCGGGTGGTCGCGGCGCAGCAGCGCGTGCATCGAGTCCGCGCCGAGCGCGACCGCCCCGGGCGGGGGCGGGCCGGCGTCGACCAGGACCGCGGCGTCGACGGTGCCGGCCGCCAGCCAGGTGGCCAGCTCGGCGTCCTCGCCCTCGAAGACCCGGACGGTGACCTGCGGGTGGGCGGCCTTCCAGTCGCGGAGCAGCCCGGGCAGCAGCGTCTGGCAGACGGTGGTCGGTGCGGCGAGCCGGACGGTGCCGGTGAGGCCGCCGGAGTGCCGGGTGGCGACGGCCCGGACGGCGGCGGCGGACGCGACGGCCGTCCGGGCGTGCGGGAGGACCTGCTCGCCCAGCGGGGTGGGCCGGGCCGGGGTGCCGCGCAGCAGGACGGGTGCGCCGAGCACCCGCTCCAGCGCGGCCACGGCGTGCGAGACGGCGGACTGGCTGATGCCCAGTTCGTCCGCGGCCGCACCGAACCCGCCGGTGTCGGCGACCGCGACCAGGGCCCTCAGCTGGGCCAGGTTGACCTCCGGAGCCATGAGACTTCCTCATCCGTGGGGCACCGCGACTTGTTGGACTCATGCTCCGCCGCCCGGCCACCCTGTGTCCAGGCGGATGCCGGACGGGACGAGGGGGAGGTGGTCGGGGTGCGGCGCTGGTTGCCGGGCTTCGTGGCGCTGTCGGCGATCTGGGGCGCGAGCTTCGCGCTGATCAAGGTGGCGGTGGAGGCGGGGGTGCCGCCGGTCTGGGTGGCGTTCTGGCGCTGCGCCCTCGGTGCGGCCACGCTCTGGGCGATCCTCCTGCTGCGCCGCGGGGGCGCCCCGCGCGACCGCGCGCTCTGGGGGCACTCGGCGGTGGTCGCGGTGCTGCTCAACAGCGTGCCGTTCACCCTGTTCTCGTTCGGGGAGACCAGGGTGAGCTCGGTGCTCGCCGGAGTGCTGAACGCGACCACCCCGCTGTTCACACTGCTGTTCGCGGTGCTGGTGGTCCCGCAGGAGCGCCGCCCCGGCGTGCGCCGGCTGTGCGGCCTCGCCGTGGGCTTCGCCGGCGTGCTCACGGTGCTGGGGGTCTGGCGCGGCATCGGCTCCGGCGAGGCCGTCGGCGGCCTGGCCTGTCTGGCCGCGACCTGCTGCTACGGCGCCGGCTTCGCCTACCTGCGCCGCTTCCTGTCCGGCCGTCCGGAGTCCGTGGTCACCCTCTCCGCCGTCCAGATCACCTGTGCGACCGCGGAGTCGGCGGTCATCGCGCCGCTCGCCGCGGGCGCCCCGCACTGGCCGGGTGCGGGCGGGGCCGGCGCCCTGCTGGTCCTGGGCGCGGTGGGCACCGGCCTGGCGTACCTGCTCAACTTCGGCCTGGTCCGCACCGCGGGCACCGGGGTGGCCTCGGCCGTCACCTACGTCATGCCGCTGTGGTCGACTGCCCTCGGCGCCGTCCTGCTCGCCGAGCCGGTCGGCTGGAACGCGCTCGCCGGCGGCGCCCTGGTGGTCGCGGCCGTCGCCCTCACCCGCCCGCGTCCGCCCGTCGCCGGCCCGCTCCCGGAAGCGGCCCCGAAGGGCCGTCACCCGGTCGGCTAGAGCGACTGGATGAGCGCGGGGGCGCAGCGGCCGGTGGCCGTCCGGGCCGCGCTCTCCCCCGGCCGGTCCCGGCTGGCCGGTTCCATGGCATCGCCGCACGTCCGCGCGGTCGGCAGGGCCGGGTCGAGTCCCGCGGTCGGGTTTCCCCGCCATCCAGCCGGGCTCCGCGGGGGCGGGGCGGGCGCCCGGCCTGACGTTCGGTGTCCGGTGGATTACGGAAAGTCCCCATCGCCCCGCTAGGGTGGCCGCCGTGGTGAGGTCGTGGGATGCGGCGGTGGAGCGGGCGCAGGACCGGCTGGCGGCGGGTCCGCTGCTGCGGGCGGCCGCCGAGGGGGACGAACGGCGGTTCGCGCGCTGGGACTTGGCGTCCGTGGTGGAGGGCGAGCTGGGTGAGCGGGTGGATCCGGACGCCCTGGCGCCCGACGCCGAGCGGCGGTGGCGCGAGGCGCTCGGCGAGAGCGGCCGGGAGTGGCCCGGCGGTGAGCTGTACCGGCGCCGCTACTGGGTGCTCGACAGGGGCGGCGCGGTGGCCGGCACGGTGGCCGTCGACAACTGGACCAGGGGGTCGGGCCAGCTCGCCCTCTCCTCCCTCTACCTGCGCCCCGGCGCGCGCGGCCGGGGGCTGGCCGCCGGGGTGCTGGACGAGGTGTACGCGGCGGCCACCGTCGAGGGCCTGCCCGGCTTCCGGCTGGAGGCGCACTGGACCTGGCAGCACGCCGTCCGCTACTACCTGCGCCGCGGGCTCTGGGTGGTCGGCTGGAAGCACTCGCTGACCCTCGCCCGGGTGCCCCGGCTGCCGCGCTACCAGGTGCGGGAGGAGGCCGGCTGGCTGCACCTGCTGGTGTCCGACCGGGTGCGCGGCTGGGTGCCGATGCTCGCCGCCGGCCACGAGGGCGACTGGCTGCGGCTGGACGAGACGCCCGAGTACCGCTCCGCCGACGGCTGGGTGCACGGCTACGCGCGTTCCACGCTGGCCCTGCACCTGGCGCTGGCGGGCCGGCCGCTGGTGCGCGGGCCGCAGTGGTGGGCGGAGGCGTGGCGCTGGTCGGACGCCGGGGAGCCGGAGGGCCTGGCGTACCGGATCGAGCACGTCGAGCAGTCGGCCCGGGCGGCCGGCCGCCGGGTGGTCAGCCCGTACCGCCCGGCGGTGGCGGCCGCCCGGCTGGCAGACTCGGGGGATGGCTGAGATCGAGATCGACGGCGGGCCCGCCGACCCGGCGCGGCTGGCCGCGCTGGGGTTGCTCAACTACGGGCACTTCACCACCCTGCGCGTGGCGGAGGGCAGGGCCAGGGGGCTGGCGCTGCACCTGGACCGGCTGGTCCGGGACTGCCGGACGCTGTTCGCCGCAGGCCTGGACCGGGCGGCGGTGCGCGAGCGGATCCGGGCGGTGCTGCCCGCCGACGGCGCACCGGTGACGGTCCGGGTGACGGTGTACGACCCGGAGCTCGGCCTGGAGCGCCCGGCCGGCCCGGCCGTGCCCCGGCTGCTGGTCACCACCCGCCCGGCCGCGGCCGCCGTGCCCGCCCCGCTGCGGGTCCGGACGGTGGCCTACCGCCGGGAGCTGCCGCAGGTGAAGCACGTCGGCCTGTTCGGTCTGGTCCACCAGCGGCGCAGCGCCCAACTCGACGGCTTCGACGACGCGTTGCTGGTCGATCCGGACAGCGGCCTGGTGACGGAGGGCGCCACCTGGAACCTCGGTCTGCTGGACGGCCGCCGGCTGGTCTGGCCGCAGGGCCCCAGCCTGCCCGGCGTGACGGCGGCGCTGCTGGCGGGTGCGTACGACGGGCCGCAGTCCCACGAGCCGGTGGACGCCGCCGGGTTGGCCGGGTTCCGGGCCGCGTTCGCGGTGAACGCGGGCGTCGGCGTCCGGCCGGTCGCGGCGATCGACGGCACCGCGCTCGACCCCGGTGACGCCGTCCTGGCCGAGCTGCGCGCCGCCTACGAGGCCGTCCCCGCCGACGAGGTGTGAACGGCGGTGCCCCGGGGCGGGCGGCGGGCTCCCGGGCGGATCGACCGGTGCACGAAGGGCTCGCTCGTACGGGTGACAAACGGCGTCCCGGCAGGCGCAATGGGGTGGCTGTCGAGCCCAAGGCCCTTTATTGGCGCTAATCGTGATGTCGGATCAGCTACGCTCTCGCCCGCCCCGACCGACCCGCCGAAGCAGAGAGTAGCCCGACATGAGCAGTCCTCCCGCGGCCCCGGCACCCCGCTGGCCGCTGATCCTGCTGCGCATCACCGCGACCACCCTGGCACTCCTGGCGCTGCTCCAGGCCATGCTGGCCGGCAGTTTCCTCAACGGCACCTACGAGTCGCTCAAGGACCACGAGGGCAACGCGATGACGCTCGCCACCGTGGCCGTCCTCCAACTGGCGGCGGCCGCGCTGGTGCGCCGGCCCGGCCGCGGCCCGCTCTGGCCGCTGTGGACCACCGCCGTGCTCGTCGTCGCCGTCACCGGCCAGATCACCGCGGGCTACGCGCGGGCGATCGGCGTGCACGTCACGCTGGGCGTCCTGCTGGTCAGCGCCGTCCTGTTCGGCCTGGTCGGCGCCTGGCGGCTGCCGCTGCCCGCCCCGGCCGGCGCGCTGCCCGGGCCGGACGGCAGCGGGCGGCTGCCGCGTCCCGGCGGGCCGGTGGAGGTGTCCAAGTGAACCGCCGCCGGTTCCTCGGCATCGGCGCCTCCGTGCTCGGTGCGGGCGCGCTGGCCGCCGTGGCCGTCCCGTCCGCCGCCCGGCTGTTCGCCGAGGGCCGCCCCGGCCGGCTGCTCGCCAGCCAACTCGACCTGCCGGAGGCCTTCCGCGTCCCGCTGCCGGTGCCCGCGGTGCTCCAGCCGGTGCGCAGCGACGCGACCTCCGACTACTACGAGGTCACCCAGCAGGTCGCCCGGCTGGAGATCCTGCCCGGGGTGCGGACCGAGGCCTGGACGTACAACGGCAGCTTCCCCGGGCCGACGGTGGTCACCCGCTCCGGCCGGGCCGCGGTGGTCCGGCACCGCAACGAGCTGCCGGTGCCGTCCGTGCTCCACCTGCACGGCGGGCACACCCCGGCCGACAGCGACGGCTACCCCACCGACCTGCTGCTGCCGGTCGGCTCCACCGGAGCCGCCGCCCAGGGCATGGCGGGGATGCCGGGAATGGCGGGGATGGAGCACGGCGGCGGACGCAGCGTCACCGGCGAGCGCACCCACACCTATCCGGGCCTCCAGCGCGCCGCCACCCTCTGGTACCACGACCACCGGATGGGCTTCACCGGGCCCGGCGTCTGGCGCGGACTGGCCGGCTTCCACCTCGTCCACGACGACGAGGAGGCCGCCCTGCCGCTGCCGCGCGGCGACCGCGACCTCCCGCTGATGCTCGCCGACCGCTCCTTCGCCGCCGACGGCTCCTTCCGGTACCCCTCGACCGACGCCGCGCTGGCGGTGCCCGGCGTCACCGACGACTACATGAACGGCGTCCTCGGGGACGTCATCCTGGTCAACGGTGCCCCCTGGCCCCGGCTCGACGTCGACCGCGCCCGCTACCGGCTGCGGGTGCTCAACGCCTCCAACACGCGCCAGTACCGGCTCGAACTGGACCCGCAGCCCTCCGGGGGCGACGCCCTGGTCCAGATCGGCTCCGACGGCGGCCTGCTGGCCGCCCCGGTCGCCCACGACGCTCTGGAGATCGCTCCCGCCGAGCGCTTCGACCTCGTCGTCGACTTCTCCCGCTACGCCCCCGGCACCCGGGTGCGGCTGCTCAACCGCTTCGGCAGCGGCCGCACCGCGGAGGTGATGTGCTTCGACGTCTCCTCCCGGCAGGTCGCCGACGACTCGACGGTGCCCGACCGGCTCTCCACCGTCGAGGAGCTGGACGCCTCCGCCGCCGTCACCACCCGGGACTTCGCCTTCCGCCGCAGCCGAGGCCTCGGCTGGACCATCAACGGCGACGCGTACCAGCCGGGCCGCGACCTCGCCCGGCCCGCGCTCGGCAGCGTCGAACGGTGGCGCTTCACCAGCGACCTGCACCACCCCGTCCACGTCCACCTGAACCACTTCCAGGTGATCGGCCGCAACGGCGGGGCGCCGGGCGCGTACGACGCGGGCTGGAAGGACACCGTCGACCTGCGTCCGGCCGAGGGGGTCGAGGTCCTGGTGCGATTCACCGACTACGCGGGGACGTACATGCTGCACTGCCACAACCTGGAGCACGAGGACATGGCGATGATGGCGGACTTCACGGTGGGGTGAGCCCGGCTCTCATCCGGACGGCGCAGTGCCGGGGGTGCGTGCGGTGCGGCCCCCGGCACTCCTGCCCTAGCGTCGCGAGAAGGCGCACCTTCGCCTTCCGGCCGACCGAGGAGCCGCGCATGACCACCCCCGCCGAACGCCGCCGCGCCGGCCGGACCGCCCGCCAGCGCGTCTCCCGCTCCGCCCACGGGCGGTGGATCCCCGCGGCGGACCGCCCCGATCCGGTCACCGTGCTCCAGGAGCAGGCGGCCGACCGGGTCGCCCGGCTGCTGCCCATCCGCTACGGGCGGATGGTCGAGACCCCGTTCACCTACCTGCGCGGTGCCGCCGCCGTCATGGCGGCCGACCTCGCCGCCGTCCCGAACACCGAGCTCACCGTGCAACTCTGCGGCGACGCCCACCTGTTGAACTTCGGCGTGTACGCCTCCCCGGAGCGCGCGCTGCTCTTCGACGTCAACGACTTCGACGAGACCTACCCCGGCCCCTTCGAGTGGGACGTCAAACGCCTCGCCGCCAGCGTCGCCGTCGCCGCCCGCGACAACGGGCAGGACGACGAACGGGCCCGCCGCGCCGCCCGCGCCGCCGCCCTCGGCTACGCCACCGCGATGCGCCGGCTCGCCGGGCTCGGCGAACTCGACGTCTGGTACGCCCGGATCGACACCGAGGACCTGCTGCCGCTGCTGCGCACGCCCAAGCAGCGCAAGCGCTTCGAGGCCGGGATCGCCCACGCCCGCCGGCGAACCAGCCTGCAGGCCTTCGAGAAGCTCACCGAGGTGCGGGACGGCCGCCGGCGCATCATCAGCGCGCCGCCCCTGATCGAACCCCTGAAGAAGGACGAACTGCGCGGCGTCGGGCGGGTGTTCAGCGACTACCGGGCCACCCTCGCCGAGGACCGCAGGGTCCTCCTGGACCGCTACCGCTTCGTCGACGCGGCGATGAAGGTCGTCGGCGTCGGCAGCGTCGGCACCCGGTGCTTCATCGTCCTGCTGGAGGGCCGGGACACCCGGGACCCGCTGTTCCTGCAGATCAAGGAGGCCGGCCGGTCGGTGCTGGAGTCCCAGCTGCCGACCACCAGGGTCGACGCCGAGGTCGCCGCCCACCACGGCGGCCGCCGCGTCGTCACCGGCCAGCACCTCATGCAGGCCGCCAGCGACATCTTCCTCGGCTGGACCACCGGCCCGGCCGGCCGCCACTTCTACGGCCGCCAGCTGCGCGACATGAAGGGCTCCGTCGAGGTCGCCGAGATGACCGTGCACGGTCTGCGCGACTACGCGGACCTCTGCGGCCGCACCCTCGCCCGCGCCCACGCCCGCACCGGGGACCGCCTCGCCATCGCCGGGTACCTCGGCGGCGCCGACACCTTCGCCGAGGCGATCGCCGACTTCTCCCTGCAGTACGCCGACCAGACGGCGCTGGACCACGCCCAACTGGTCGCCGCGATCGACGCCGGCCGGGTCAAGGCCACCCGGGGCGTGTGAGGGCGCCCGGGCGGGTGGTCCGCCACCCGCCCGGGCGGTTCCGTGCGGCCCCGGCGGCCCCGGCGGACCGGTACGGGCTCCCGGCGGGTCACCGCGGCCCCGGGCCGCGGTGACCGCGTACGCCAGCCCGGTCGCCGCGCGACCTCGCCCGGTCGCCGCGTGCGTCGGCCCGGTCACCGCACCCCCGGCAGGGTGAGCGCGGCCAGGCGTTCCAGCTGCTCGGCCTGCCCGGCCAGGTCCATGGCGCCCAGCCGGGCCACCACGTGCCGGGCGCCCGCGGCGGCGTACCGGTCGAGGACGGCGGCCACCTCCTCGGGCGTCCCCAGCGCGACGGCCTGGATCCGCTCCACCTCCGCCAGCGGCAGGCCGTAGTTGGCCAGCGCGTAGGCGTCCATCACCTCGCGCGCCGCCGCCGCGTCGCGGTCGATCCGGACGTTGACGAACAGCGCCGGCGTCACCGCCCCCGGGTCCCGCCCCGCCTCCCGGGCGGCCTCCCGCACCGCGCCCAGCCCGGTGGCGTAGGCCCGGGGGTCGGGCGGATACGGCAGCCAGCCGTCGTAGTCGCGGCCGGTGCGGGCCAGTGCGGCCGGGGTCGCGCCGCCGAGCCACAGCGGCGGCCCGCCCGGGCGGAACGGGGCCGTCGCGGGCGGGAGTTCGGCGAAGTCGTGGAACTCGCCGCGGAACTCCGTCGCCCCGCTCCACAGCGCCCGCCAGAGCGCCACCGTCTCGTCCAGCCGGGCGAACCGCCGCTCCCACGGCACCTGCGACAGTTCGTGCAACGGCCGCCCGAACCGGCCCGGGAAGCCCGCCCCGACCGCGACCGTCAGCCGGCCGCCGGACAGCAGGTCGACCGAGGCCAGGGTCTGGGCGGCCTGGACGGGGCGGCGCAGCACCGGCAGCAGTGCCCCGGTGCCCAGCCCGATCCGCTCCGTCACCGGGGCGAGGGCCGCCAGCATGGTGAGCGGCTCGATCCGAGGGGTGAGCAGCGAGTCGTTGACGAAGAGCGAGGCGAAGCCGAGCTCCTCGGCCCGGCGGGCGAATCCGGTCAGCTCACGAGGGTCTCCGGCGGGCGCCCACTGGGCCTGGCCGGTCGGAAGAAACACACCGATGTCCATGGCCCCGATCCTGCCGACCGCGGAGAATCGGCTCAATTCCCGCCGGGGAATGGCGGTTTCGGCCGTTCCGGGGTTGGCTGGCAGCATGGACTTCCCCCAGGCCCTGCGCGAGCGCCGCACCGACCGCCGCCTCAGCCAGCTGGACCTCGCCACCCGCGCCGGCACCACCCAGCGCCACCTCAGCTTCATCGAGTCCGGCCGTTCCGTCCCCGGGCGGGGCATGGTCGTCCGGCTCGCCGAGTCGCTGGAGCTGCCGCTGCGCGACCGCAACGAGCTGCTGCTGGCCGCCGGCTTCGCCCCCGTCTACCCGGAGACGCCCCTGGACGGGCCGGAGCTGGCCCCGGTCCGGGCGGCGATCGACCACATCCTGACCGGCCACCTCCCGTACCCGGCCCTGGTGGTGGACCGGCGCGGCGACGTCGTCGCCGCCAACGCCGCGCTCGACCTGCTCACCGAGGACGCCGACCCCCGGCTCGTCGGCCCGGGCACCAACGCCTACCGGCTCGCCCTCCACCCCGACGGCCTCGCCCCGCGGATCCGCAACTTCCCCACCTGGGCCCGGCACATCCTGGAGCGCACCCGGCACCTGGGTGAGCTGCACGCCGAACTGTCCGGCTACGTCCCGGACCCGGACCCGGGGGAGCAGCACCTGGGCTTCGCCGTCCCCCTGGAGCTGGACACCTCCGCCGGCGAGCTCCACCTGATGACCACCGTCACCACCTTCGCCACCGCCGTGGACGTCACGCTCGCCGAACTCAAGCTGGAGGCCTTCCTGCCCACCGACCCGGCCACCACCGAGGCCCTGCTCAGCGCCCGGGGAACTGGTAGTCCGCGGTGATCCGGCCGTCCGCCCCCACCACCACGAACTCCAGGCCGCCGCCGACCGCCTCCCCGCCCGCGCTCGGCGCCATCTCCCAGCCGAAGGTGACCACGTCCCGCAGCCGCAACGCGTCCTTCCGCGCCCGGAAGGTGAACTCCCCGGGTGCCACGAACTCCTGGTACGCCCGTGTCACCCGCACCTCCAGCTCCGCGTGGCCGCGGGCCTCCAGCACCGGGTCGTCGAAGCCCACCCGGGCCGCCGCCTCCCGCACCTCGACCGGCGGGTGCAGCAGGTGCACGGCCTCCGGTGCCCACAGGGCGGCGATCGCCTCGCGGCGCCGCTGCGGGTCCGCCTCCGTCCACACCGCGGCGTAACGGTCGGCGATGTCCTGCGCGTCGATGCCCATGTCCCTGCCTCCTGGCGTCCGTTCGGTACGACCCCCATGCTCCGGGCCGCCCTGCCGCGGAACAATTCCCGCCGGGGAATGCCGCGCAATGCCGGGGAAAGCCGGGGAAGCCCCCGGGCCGGTGTGCCGGTGCGCCCGCGGGAATTGCGCTTGCCCTGGTCGGGGCGGGTGGCGTTGGCTGGGGCGCATGACCGAACCGCACACCGAACTGCACACCGAACGCCTGCTGATCCGCCGCTGGCGCGAGAGCGACCTCGCGCCGTGGGCCGCGATGAACGCCGACCCCGAGGTCCGCGAGCACCTGGGCGACGTCCTCACCCGCGAGCAGGCCGACGCCTCGGTGGCCCGGTTCGAGGCCGCGATCGAGCGGCGCGGGTACGGCTGGCTCGCCGTCGAGGTGCGGGAGAGCGGCGAGTTCGTGGGCTTCGCCGGCCTGGACGACGTCGACGAGGGCCTGCCGTTCGCCGGCGTCGAGATCGGCTGGCGGCTGGCCCGCACCGCGTGGGGCCGCGGCTACGCGACGGAGGCGGCCCGCGCCGTCCTGGCGCACGGCTTCGACACCCTGGGGCTGCCGGAGGTCCTCGCCGTCACCACCGCCACCAACCTCCGCTCCCAGGCCGTCATGCGCCGCCTCGGCATGGTGCACGACCCGGCCGTCGACTTCGACGACCCGGACGCCCCCGAGGGCCCGCTGCGCCCCAACGTGGTCTTCCGCCTCGACCGCGCCGGGTACCGGGCCTGAGCCGGAGACCGGTGCCGGGCGGGAGCGTGACCGGTGCCGGGCCCGAGAACGTGACCGTCACCATGCCTGAGCAGGGCTCCGGTCGTCGTCGGCGTGTGCCAGCATGACCTGCATGTTGGCGATCGGGGTGCAGGAGAACGACGGGACGCGGCACCGGAGGGTGGGCGCGGAGGTCCTGGCGCGGCTGGTGCGGCGGATCGGCGCGGACGGGGACCGCTTCCTCGTCGTGCAGCGGATACCGGACCTGCCCGACGTGTACATCCAGGTGTGGCACGCCGAGGGCGGGGACTACGAGCTCGAGCACCGCGACGGCTCCGCCGAGCGGCACTTCGGGGTCCGGCTGGACGAGCCGGAGGCGGTCGTCGCCGCGATGACGGGCTGGTCCCGCGGCGAGCCCGGCTGGGGCGCGGGCCTGGACTGGCGGCCGCTGGCCACCGGGCCGGCGCCCGAGCCCGTCCCGCCGCTGGACCTGCCGCCGGGGGAGCTGGGGCTGCTGCTGGACCGGCTGCGGCTCACCCTGGCCGGCGGCTACGCCACCCGTGCCGACCTCGCCGAACTCGCCGAGGACTACCTGGTCTCCGGTGACCGCCGGCCGGTCTCCCGGGCCCAGGCCGAGCAGCTGGCCGACCGGCTCTGGCTGGAGCGCGTCGGCGAGCAGACGGGGTGGATCGGCGAGACCGACCCGGAGCGCCTCACCCGGGCCTTCGCGGCCCTGGAGGAGGCCGGCATCACGGCCCGCGAGGACTTCACCTGCTGCCGCACGTGCGCCGACGAGGAGATCGCCGCGGACGGCGCGCCGGACGCCCGCGGCTACGTCTACTTCGACGCCCAGGGCACCGACGCCGCGGCCGCCGGCGAGGGGCTGTCCCTGCACTACGGCGGCTTCGACGCCTCCCCGCTCACCACGACGGCCATCGGTCACGAGGTGGTCGCCGCCCTCACCGACGCCGGCCTGCAGACGGTCTGGAACGGCGACGCGTCGCGCGTGGTGGAGCTGCGCCCCCTGCTGTGGCGCCGCCGTCTGGTCGGCTGAGCGTCCACCCGGGCCGGCCCGGGGCCGACGCGGGGCCGCTCCGGGGGCACGCCGCCGGCCGGGGCCGCCGGCGTGCCCGGGGGCGTCAGGGCACCAGGATCCGCAGGGCGCCCGGGGCGACGCTCACGTCGACGGGCAGCGGGGCGATGAACTCGCCGTCGGCGTAGGCGGTGATGCCGGGGGAGTCGATCCGCAGGCCGGTGGTGCGGTGGGTGGTGACCTCGGGGCGGGTGGTGTGGGTGCCCTTGAACAGGGTGGGGAAGAAGCGGGCGATCCGCAGCCGGGGCATGGCGTCGACCAGGGTGACGTCGAGGAGCCCGTCGTCGGGCACGGCGGCGGGGCACATGAGCATGCCGCCGCCGTAGCTGCCGGTGTTGCCGACGGCGGCGAGGGTGAGGTCGCGTTCGATGACGGTGCCGTCGGCGAGGGTGAGGCGGAAGGGCAGCGGCCGGAGGTTGGCGAACTCGGCGAGGATGGCCAGGTTGTAGCGCATCCGCCCGCGCGGCCACCGGAGCCGGTTGGCGCGGTCGCTGACCAGCGAGTCGAAGCCGGTGGCGAGGACGGAGCCGAACCAGCGGGCGGTGCCGTCGCCGGTGGTGATCCGGCCGAGGTCGACGGTCCTGGTCCGGCCCGCGGCGACGACGGCCGCGGCGGCCTCGGGGTCGTCGCGGGGGATGCCGTAGGCGCGGGCGTGGTCGTTGCCGGTGCCGGCGGGTATCACGCCGAGCGGCACCGGGGTGCCGGCGACGGCCTGCAGGGCGAGGTTGATCATCCCGTCGCCGCCGACGGCGACCAGTGCGTCGACGCCGTCGGCGACGGCCTCGCGGGCCAGGCGGCGGGCGTCGTCGGGGTCGCGGCCCTCGTGCCGGTCGACCCGGAGGCCGAGGGCGCTCAGGTGGGCGACGGCCCGCCGGGCGGCGGGTGCGGCGTGGCCGGCGCCCGCCGCCGGATTGGTGAGAACGGCGACGCGGTGCACGGTTCTCGGGCCGGTCACGGGATCAGCTTGCCGGGGTTGAGGATGCCCGCCGGGTCGAGTTCGGCCTTGACGGCGCGCAGGATGCGCACGCCGAGGTCGCCGATCTCGTCGGTCATCCAGGGCCGGTGGTCGGCGCCGACGGCGTGGTGGTGGGTGATGGTGCCCCCGGCGGCGACGATGGCGTCGCCGGCGGCCCGCTTGGCGGCGGCCCACTGCGTGAGCGGGTCCTCGCCGAGGGCGGCGACGACGGTGAAGTAGAGCGAGGCGCCGGTCGGGTAGACGTGCGAGATGTGGCAGAGCACGAGGGCGCCCGGCAGGGCGCCGGTGAGCGCCTCGGTGACGGCGGCCCGCAGCTGCGGCAGCCGGCTCCAGTCGGTGGCGGTCTCCAGGGTCTCGCACAGCGCGCCCGCGCCGAGCAGGGAGTCCCGCAGGTAGGGGGCGTTGAACCGGCCGTGCTCCCAGGCGCGGGCGGGCTGCTCGCCGAGGGAGGTGGCGCCGGCGGCGAGCAGGGCGTCGCGGGTGAGCCGGTGGCGGGTGGCGACCTGGTCCTCGGTGCCCTCGAAGACGGTGACGGCGAGGCAGCCGGTGACGGCGGGGGCGCCGCCGATCTGCTCGGTCATGGCGAGGTTGACCATGGTCTCGGCCTCGTCGGAGAGCCGGATGACGGTCGGGCCGGTGCCCTGCTGCTCGACGGCGCGCAGCGCGGCGGTGCCGGTGGCGAAGTCGGGCAGACTCCAGGCCTCGTAGGCCTTGGCGGCGGGCAGGGGGTGGACGCGCAGGCGGACGGCGGTGATGACGCCGAGGGTGCCCTCGGAGCCGAGGAAGAGCTCGCGCAGGTCGGGGCCGGCGGCGGAGGCGGGGGCGCGGCCGAGGTCGAGGACGCCGACGGGGGTGACGACGCGCAGGCCGCGGACCATCTCGTCGAAGCGCCCGTACCCGGCGGAGTCCTGGCCGGAGGAGCGGGTGGCGGCGAAGCCGCCGATGGTGGCGTAGCGGAAGCTCTGCGGGTAGTGGCCGAGCTCGTAGCCGCGTTCGGCGAGCAGGGCCTCGGCGGCGGGGCCGGTGAGGCCGGCGCCGAGGACGGCCTCGCCGGAGGTCTCGTCGAGGTCGAGGAGCCGGTCGAGGCGGCGCAGGTCGAGGGAGACGACGGCGCCGTGGCCGCCGCGCTCGGGGTCGAGGCCGCCGACGACGCTGGTGCCGCCGCCGAAGGGGACGACGGCGAGGCGGCGTTCGGCGCAGAGCGCGAGGACGGCGGCGATCTCGTCCTCGCCGCCGGGCAGCACGACGGCGTCGGGCGCGTCCTGCGGCTCGCGGCTGCGGCGGCGCAGCAGGTCGGGGGTGGACTTGCCGCCGGCGCGCGGGAGCCGGTCGGCGTCGGCGGCGCTGACGTGGTCCTCACCGACGGCGTCGGCGAGGGCCTTGAGGTCGTCCGGGGTGATCCGGGAGGGGCGCAGGAGGACCTCGTCGGCGGCCGGTCCGGGGGTGGCGTCGCCGGTGACGCCGAGGGCGGCGGCGAGCAGCCCCTTGATGTCCGCGGACAGCTCCTTGGCGAGGGCCGGGTCGCCCCAGGCGTCCCACTTCATCGGGGGGAGCGGAAGTGCGGCGCCGGCCGGTCCCGCTTGCGTCTCAGGTGCCATGCGTTACAGTTTCACACATCATGTCAAGTAGTAACGCCGACTCCCCGAGCACCGGGCGGCCCCCCGGGGCGGCCCGGGCACCCCGCGCCGCCGCCGAGCCCGTCGCCGCTCCGCCCGTCGCCGCGGCACCCCGCAGCACCGACGACGTGATCCTGGACGCCGCCGCCGACCTGGTCGTCCATTTCGGCGTGCGCCGCACGCAGCTCGCGGAGATCGCGCGCCGCGCCGGGGTCAGCCGGCCGACGGTCTACCGCCGCTGGCCCGACGTCCGGGCGGTGATCGGAGCCCTGCTCACCCGGGAGATCGCGGCCACCCGGGAGGGCGTCGCCCTGGCGGCCGGGGGTGACGGCGCCCCGATCGACCGGGAGGCCTTCGTCGACGGGGTGGTCGAGGTCGCCGTCCGGCTGCGGGACCACCCGCTGCTCGGTGCGCTGCTGCACTCGGCCGACTCCGACCTGCTCCTCGAGTACGTCGTCGAACGGCTCGGCACCAGCCAGCGCGGCCTCCTGGAGGCGCTGCGCTCCGGCATCGAGCAGGGCCAGCGGCACGGTTCGGTCCGGGCCGGGGAGCCGGTCGAACTGGCCGCGATGGTCCTGCTGATCGCCCAGTCCACCGTCCAGTCGCACCGCATGGTCGCCTCCCTGCTGCCCGAGGCGGCCTGGCGGCGCGAACTGGCCAGAGCGCTGAACGGATACCTCGCGCCATGACCTCGACGTCCGCCGGGCCCTTCGCCGGTTCCGGTCAACTCAACGCGGCCCGCCGGCGGGTGGAGCTGGAGGCCCTCGCCGAGGGCCCGTCCGTCGACCTGCTGGTCATCGGCGGCGGCGTGACCGGCGCCGGCGTCGCCCTGGACGCGGCCTCGCGCGGGCTGCGCACGGTGCTGGTGGAGTCCCGCGACCTGGCCTTCGGGACGAGCCGCTGGAGCTCCAAGCTGGTGCACGGCGGCCTGCGCTACCTGGCCTCCGGCCGGATCGGGGTGGCCCGGGAGAGCGCGGTGGAGCGGGGCGTGCTGATGACCCGCACCGCTCCGCACCTGATCCGCGCGCTGCCCCAGCTGGTGCCGCTGCTGCCGGGGCTGCTGCGCCCCGGGCAGGCCTCGCTGATCCGGCTGGGCTTCCACGCCGGGGACGCGCTGCGGCTGAGCGCGGGCACCCCGGGCGCGCTGCTGCCGAGGGTGCGGCGGATCGACGCGGCCCGGACGCGGCGGCTGGTGCCGGGCGTGCGTTCCGCGGGCCTGGCCGGCGCACTGGTCGCGCACGACGGCCAGCTGGTCGACGACGCGCGGCTGGTGGTGGCACTGGCGCGCACCGCCGCGCAGTACGGCGCGAGCGTGCTGACCAGGGTGCGGGCCGAGTCGGTGACAGGCACCTCGGCCCGGCTCGTCGACACGCTGAGCGGGCAGTCGCTGACGGTGCGGGCGGGCGCGGTGGTCAACGCCACCGGCGTCTGGGCGGGCGAGGTGGACACCTCGATCCGGCTGCGGCCCAGCCGGGGCACCCACGTCCTGGTGGACGCCGCGGCGCTCGGGCACCCGACCGCCGCGCTGACCGTGCCGGTGCCCGGCTCCACCAGCCGGTTCGTCTTCGCCCTGCCGCAGCAGCTCGGCCGGGTGGCGATCGGGCTGACGGACGAGGACGCGCCGGGCCCGATCCCGGACGAGCCGGTGCCCACCGAGGGGGAGATCGCCTTCCTGCTCGACACCGTCAACACGGCCCTCAGCACCGCGCTGACCGCCACGGACGTCCGCGGCGCCTACGCGGGGCTGCGGCCGCTGATCGACACCGGCGGCGGCAGCACGGCCGACATCTCCCGCGAGCACGCGGTGCTGGAGTCGCCGTCCGGGGTGGTCACCGTGGTCGGCGGCAAGCTCACCACCTACCGGCGGATGGCCGAGGACGCGGTGGACACCGCCGTGCGCCTGCGCGGCCTGCCGGCCCGGGCGTGCTGGACGGCCCGCCTGCCGCTGGTCGGCGCCCCGGCGCACCGGGACAGCCGGCCGGCCCCGCAGGGCGCGCCCGCCTCCCTGCTGGCCCGGCACGGCGGCGCGGCCGGGGAGGTGCTGGCCGCCGGGGAGGTCCGGCCGATCGCCGAGGGCGTGGACGTGACCCGCGCCGAGGTCGCTTACGCGGTCACCCACGAGGGTGCGCTGGACGCCGCGGACGTGCTGGACCGCCGCACCCGGATCGGCCTGGTCGCGGCGGACGCCGAACGGGCCCGCCCGGCCGTCGAGGAGATCCTCGGGGACCGCCGGCCGTCCTGAGCCCGGGCGTCCCGAGGCGCGGCCCCCCGGGAGGCCGGGGGGCGGGGTGTCAGCGCGCCGTGCGGTCCGCCATCGGGTGTTCGGCCCCGGCCAGCTCCAGCACGCAGGCCAGCGGGTGCTCGGCGGTGCCCGTGCGGTCCAGGCGGACGGCGAGCTGCAGCGGCGGCTCCTCGGCGGTGCGGACGGCCAGCGTCAGCGGGTAGACGCCGTGCCCGTGCACCCGGTGGAAGGCGTACTCCCGGCCGTCCACCAGCAGTTCGGTCTCGGTGATCCAGCCGGAGCGGACGTTGACGGTGACGGAGTGTCCGGCCCGGTCGAGGTGGAAGCTGTACCGCTGGCGCATGGGAACCTCCCGCGAGGGGGTTGCGGCGGGGGCCGCCGGGGGAGCAGCCTTGGTCCCGGTGTGCCGCCACGGTCAGTGTAGGTCGGCGGTCGGTGCCGGGCGCCCCGGCGCCGGGCGGCCGGCGGACGGCCCGGCGACCCTGAGGAATGCCGGGGGCGGAGCCCGACCGCAGGTGGATCCCCGTGATCTCTACAGTGTTGTAGATTCGTCCGCAGGGAGAGATCCGAGGAGGGCATTGTGGGAGTTTCGCTGGCCAAGGGCGGCAACGTCTCGCTGAGCAAGGAGGCGCCCGGTCTGAGCGCCGTGATCGTGGGGCTCGGCTGGGACGTGCGCACCACCACCGGGGCCGACTACGACTTGGACGCCAGCGCGCTGCTCTGCGGCGCCCTCGGCAAGGTCATCTCGGACCAGCACTTCGTCTTCTTCAACAACCTGCGCAGCCCGGACGGTTCGGTCGAGCACAGCGGCGACAACCTGACCGGTGGCGGCGACGGCGACGACGAGCAGATCAAGGTCGACCTGGACAAGGTGCCGGCCGACGTGGCCAAGGTGGTCTTCCCGGTGTCCATCTACGACGCCGACACCCGGCTGCAGAGCTTCGGGCAGGTCCGCAACGCGTTCATCCGGGTCGTCAACCAGGCCAACGGCCAGGAGATCGCCCGCTACGACCTGAGCGAGGACGCCTCCACCGAGACCGCGATGGTCTTCGGCGAGCTGTACCGCAACGGCGCCGAGTGGAAGTTCCGCGCCATCGGCCAGGGCTACGCCTCGGGCCTGCGCGGGATCGCCACCGACTACGGCGTCAACGTCTGACCGGTGCCGTCGCTCTGACGGCGTCACGACGGCCGCGTCCCTCCGGGGCGCGGCCGTCGTGCTGCGCGCGGGCGCGGGTCCGGCGCGGGGCCCCGCCGTCAGCCCCGCGGCGCCGCCCGGCCGAGGGCCTGGCCGCCGAACCCGGAGCCGCCGGTGAGCTGCCCCCGCCACCAGGCGTCCATCGCCGGCCCGTCCATGGCCGCCCAGTCCGGCGCCGCGCCGACCTGGGCCCGCCCGAGTCGCCGCCCGAGGTCGACCAGCTCCCGGCCGGCCGGGGCCCGTTCGCGGTCGTACGCCGCCAGCAGGCCGGACCAGGAGCCCGCCGGCCGGTCGCCGGCCGGGTGTCCGACGGCCCGCCCGGCCTGCTCGAAGGCGTGCGCGTCCTGCAGGGCCTTCACGGCGCCGCTGGTGTTGTGCGGGCGCACCACGGTGGCGGCGTCGCCGCCGAGGAGCAGCCGGTCGGCGGCCAGGCGCGGGGCCGCCATGTCGTAGACGGGCTGCAGGAAGGTCCGGTCGCGCGGGGTGAGGGTGACCACGTCGGACCAGTAGGGCGGCAGCCGTTCCTCGGCGAGTGCCCGGAGCCCGTCGAGCTGTCCGTCGGTGAGGCTGCCGGCCGGGATGCTGGTGGGGCCGTCGAGCCGCAGCCAGGCCGGGGTGGGCGCGTAGAAGACCCAGTTGACCTGGGTGGTGCCGCGGGTGAGTCCGGGGATGCGGTAGAGCACGACCTGGCCGCCGGGGTAGCAGACGGTGGCGCACTCGTCCTCCGGCCAGGCCCCGGCGCCGCCGGGCAGTTCGGCGAGGCGTGCGGCGTCGTAGCTGCCGCGCCAGCAGACGTACCCGGCGTACTCGGGAAGGGCCTCGGGGCAGAGCGCGGCGCGCACGGCGGAGCGGTAGCCGTCGGCGCCGATCACCAGGTCGTAGTGCTCGCGGGTGCCGTCGGAGTGGCTGGTCCAGGCGCCGTCCGGGCCGCCGCCGACGGCGGTGACGGTGGTGCCGAGCCGGTACTCGACGGTCGCGGGGGTGCGCTCGCGCAACGCCTGCCAGAGCACCGCCCAGTGGTGGGAGTGGAAGGGCATGGGCTGGGCCCAGAGCGCGCGTCCGCGACCGTCCGGGCCGCCGCCGCCCGGGGAGGGGTCGCGGGTGACCCAGCGGCGGACGGTGAGGCGGTGGCGCCGGACGTCCCGGCCGAGGTGTCCGGCGCGGACGAGTTCGTCGAGGCGGTCGTCGTGGATGCAGATGCCCACGCCGCGGTCCTCGAGCCGGCCGGGGCTGCGCTCCAGGACCACGATCCGTTCGGCGCCGAGCCGGGCGGCGGCCCCGGCGAAGGCGCTTCCGGCGATGCTGCCGCCGACCACGGCTATCGAGCCACCTCGCATGGCCGCCCCTCCCGCGTGCCGCACTGCCTGCAAGTCGATAAGACCATACGCCCGCCCGGGGAGGGTGTCGGGGCGAACCGGCGGATTGCGGCCGGGCGCGCGCGCCCCCGCCGGGACCCTTATGCAACTAGTTGCATAAGGGTCCCGGCGTCCCCTACCCTGCGGTAACAACCGAGCCCCGCCGCCCCCCAGGAGACGTCGATGAGCGCGTCCACGAGCACGCCGACGAGCAGCACCCCCGGCAGCAGCCGCTACCCGCACCTGCTCAGCCCGCTCGACCTCGGCTTCACCACCCTGCCCAACCGCGTGATCATGGGCTCCATGCACGTCGGCCTGGAGGAGGCCCCCGGCGGCTACGAGCGGATGGCCGCGTTCTACGCCGAGCGCGCCCGCGGCGGCGTCGGCCTGATCGTCACCGGCGGCATCGCCCCCAACGAGGCCGGGCGCCCCTGGGGCGGCGGCGCGATGCTCACCACCGAGGAGGAGGCCGACCGCCACCGCGTCGTCACCGACGCCGTGCACGCCGCCGGCGGCCGGATCGCCCTGCAGATCCTGCACTTCGGCCGCTACGCCTACCACCCCGACCTGGTCGCCCCCAGCGCGCTCCAGGCCCCGATCAGCCCCTTCGTCCCCAACGAGCTCACCACCGAGCAGGTCGAGCAGACCGTCGAGGACTTCGTCCGCTGCGCCGGACTCGCCCGCCGCGCCGGGTACGACGGCGTCGAGATCATGGGCTCCGAGGGCTACCTGGTCAACGAGTTCGTCGTCGCCGCCACCAACCGGCGCGAGGACGAGTGGGGCGGCCCCTACGAGCGCCGGATGCGCTTCCCGGTCGAGATCGTCCGCCGGGTCCGCGAGCGGGTCGGCGAGGACTTCATCATCGTCTACCGCCTCTCCATGCTCGACCTGGTGCCCGGCGGCTCCACCTTCGACGAGGTCGTCCAGCTCGCCCAGGCCGTCGAGGCCGCCGGGGCGACGATCATCAACACCGGCATCGGCTGGCACGAGGCCCGCATCCCCACCATCGCCACCTCGGTGCCGCGCGGCGCGTTCGCCTGGGTGACGAAGAAGGTGATGGGCAAGGTCGGCATCCCGCTGGTCACCACCAACCGCATCAACACCCCGGAGATCGCCGAGCGCCTGCTCGCCGAGGGCAGCGCCGACCTGGTCTCGCTCGCCCGCCCGCTGCTCGCCGACGCCGACTTCGTCGCCAAGGCGCAGGACGACCGCGCCGAGGCCATCAACACCTGCATCGGCTGCAACCAGGCCTGCCTGGACCACACCTTCAGCGGCCTGATCACCTCCTGCCTGGTCAACCCGCGGGCCTGCCACGAGACCGAGCTCGTGCTCGGCCCGACGAAGGTGCGCAAGCGGATCGGCGTGGTCGGGGCCGGCCCGGCCGGGCTCTCCTGCGCCGTCGCCGCCGCCGAACGCGGCCACGACGTCACCCTGTTCGACGCCGCCGGGGCCGTCGGCGGGCAGCTGGACGTCGCCCGGCGGATCCCCGGCAAGGAGGAGTTCGACGAGACGCTGCGCTACTACCGCACCCGGCTTGCCGAGCTGGCCGTCACGCTGCGCCTGGGCGCGACCGTCACCGCCGAACAGCTCGCCGCCGAGGGCTTCGACGAGCTCGTCCTCGCCACCGGCGTCACCCCGCGCACGCCCGCCGACATCCCCGGCATCGACCACCCCAGTGTGGTCGGCTACCTCGACGTGCTGCGCGACGGCGCGCCCGTCGGCGAGCGGGTCGCGATCCTCGGCGCGGGCGGCATCGGCTTCGACGTGGCCGAGTTCCTCACCGACCAGGGGGACCAGGCCAGCCTCAACCCGCCGGTGTTCCAGGCGAAGTGGGGCATCGACCCGGAGTACCGGGAGCGCGGCGGACTGCGCCGCCCCGAGCGGCCGGTGCCGCCGCGCAGCGTCCACCTGCTGCAGCGCAAGACCGGCAAGGTCGGTGCCGGGCTCGGCAAGACCACCGGCTGGATCCACCGCACCGAGCTCAAGCACCGCGGCGTCACCATGGTCGCCGGCGCGACGTACGACCTGATCGACGACGCCGGTCTGCACGTCACCGTGGACGGCGAGCGGCAGCTGCTGCCCGTGGACACCGTGGTGCTCTGCACCGGCCAGGAGCCGCGCCGCGACCTCTACGACGCGCTGCGGGAGCGGGGCCTGGAGGTGCACCTGATCGGTGGCGCCGACGTCGCCGCCGAACTGGACGCCAAGCGGGCCATCAAGCAGGGCACCGAGCTGGCCGCCGCGCTCTGAGCCGGGCGGGCGGCGGGGCGGTCGGTCGGGCCGGGTCGGGCCGACCAACCGCCCCGCCGTGCCGTTCACCGGGCCGGCGCTGCCCGTGCCGCCTGCGCCGCCTGCGCCGCCCGTGCCGTCCGCGCAGGTGGACGGGCTGGAGGGCCGGACCCGGGGGCGGGCGGACGGCCCCCGGGATCCGCCTAGGATCGGCGGCATGTCGCTGCCGCACGCCATCCTCACCGCCCTGCTGGAGAAGCCGTCCTCGGGGCTGGAGCTGACCAGGCGCTTCGACAAGTCGATCGGCTTCTTCTGGCCCGCCACCCACCAGCAGATCTACCGGGAGCTGGCCCGGCTGGAGGCCTCCGGGTGGATCCGGGTGCTGCGGCCGGAGGGCCCGGCGCGCGGCCAGCGCAAGGAGTACGAGGTGCTGCCCGGCGGTCGGGCCGAACTGGCCCGCTGGACGGCCGAGGGCGCCGGGCCACGGGCCGTGCGGGAGCCGCTGCTGCTGCGGCTGCGCGCGGCCGCGGTGGTCGGCACGGACGGCCTGGCGGCCGAGCTGGAGCGCCATCTGGCCTTGCACCGAACGCAGTTGGACGACTACCTGGCGATCGAGCGGCGCGACTTCCCGGACGGGGCGGGCGGCCGGGACGCGGTGGTGGCGGGCGCCGGCGACGCCGAGGGGGCGACGGACGGGATCGGGGACGTCGGTCACCGGCTCCAGCACGCCGTGCTGCGGGCCGGGATCGGGCTGGAGACCTTCTGGACGGAGTGGCTCACGGAGACCCTGCGGACCCTGCAGGCTTCGCCCGCCGACCAGGTCTGACCTGCGCGGACGCCCTCCCGCCGCGCCCGCCCCCGCCCCCGGTGGGACACTGGACGCCTGTCCCTGCCCGACCCTCGATCGGGGGCCAGCATGTCGCATCCGAGGACTCTCCACGCCCTGACCGCCGTCGTCGTCGCGGCGGTCACGCTGGGCCCGGCGCACCTCGCCGCGGCCGCCGCACCGGCGGTGCCCGCCATCGCGCCGGTGGTACCCGCTGCCGCGCGGGCCGTGCCCGCGCAGGACCTGCCCTCCGTCGACCAGCTCAGGTCGGCCCTGCTCACGGCCGCCGACCTCGGCCCCGACTACACCGAGGCGCCCTCCTCCGAGAGCCCCGGGCCGGAGGAGAACCCGACCCCGGTCAGCGGCTGCGACGCGCTCAGCGCGCTGATCAACATGCGCACCGGCCAGAACGGCCCCGGGACCCCGCACGCCGAGGTCGAGCTGGACGGGCCGGACGGCAACCCGATGGTGACGCAGTCCCTCACCGCGGAGGACCCGGCCAAGCTCACCAGCGACTTCAACACCGTCTCCGACGCCCTGAAGTCCTGTCACAGCATCACCTTCAACGCGGGCACCGAGGACACGGTGACCTTCACCGTCAGCCCCGTCGCCCTCGGCGACCGCCAGGACGCCCCGGCCGTCCGCCTCGACGGCACGCTGGCCGGCGTCCAGCTGAACGCCTTCGTCGGCATCGAGCGCTTCGGGGACGTCGGGATGGCCTTCGGGTTCTTCCAGCGCCAGGGCGCCGACTCCCAGCTCGCCTCCCTGCAGTACCGCACGGCGGTCGCCAAGGTCGAGCGCACCCTCGGGGTCGCCGCCGGCAGCACCGCCCCGGCCACCGCCTCCCCGACGGGCAGCGTGGTCTGATCCCGGACGGGTGGTCCGACCCCGACGGACGGCCCCCGCCGAGCGCCCGGGCTCGGCGGGAGCCGTCCGTCGGCCGGGTCGGTCAGCCGAGCGGGAGCTCCAGCAACGCGGCCTCGTCCCCGTTCGGGGAGGAGACGGTGGTGGTGCTGTCCGGCGTGCCGGTGAAGGCGTACAGCTTGTCGCGGCTGTTGACGACCAGGGCGAGGCGGTGGCCGTCCGGCAGGTCGTAGGCGGCGGGCTGGAGCCGCCACTGGACGGCCCGCCGGTGGGCCCGGGTCACGCGGTGCCGAAGGGGTTGTCGATCAGGTAGCGCCAGAGGCCGTCGGGGCCGCGGCGGGCGACGTCGGTCGCGGTGCCGGTGAGGTGGACGGCGGTGCCGTCGGCGGCGGTGCCCTCGATGGTCCAGTCGACCACGAGCAGGGCGGTGTCACCGGCGACGTAGGTGTGCCGGGTCCGGACGCTGATCGGCAGCCCCAGGGCGAGGAACTCGGCACTGGCGCGGTGGAGTTCGGGGCCGGTGACGGCGGCACCGGGGGCGGGGGCGAAGACCGCCCCGGGCGCGTAGACCCGGGCGAGGACGGCCGGGTCCCCGGTGTTGAAGGCAGCGGCGAAGACGGCCGGGTGTTGTGCCGGGTCGGTGGTGAGGGTGAGGCTGGTGGGGTGAGTCATGCGAGCAGTGAAGTCGGCCCCGCCGTGGGTCACCAAACGGGAAGCGGCGGGCGGCCGCGGCGCTGGGACGCCGAACTCGTGCCGGACGAGCGCGGCCGGACGGCGCGGCCCCAGGAGGACTGCCCGGTGGAGGTGGCGCTGGCGGCACTGTCGGGCCGCTGGACGACCCTGGTGCTGCGGGAGCTGATGCACGGGCCGGCGTCCTACGGGGAGTTGCGCGGCCGGCTGCCGGAGATCAGCCCGAAGGTGCTCGCCGAGCGCCTGCGGTCGCTGGGGGAGCGGGAGTTGGTGACCAGGGAGCGGATCACCGGCTTCCCCGTGCGGACCTCGTACCGGTTGACGGAGGCCGGAGAGGCGCTGCGGCCGCTGCTGGTGGAGCTGTACCGGGCGGGGGCGGCGCTGGCGGGCGGCGCCGGCGGCGGCGCTTGACCTCAAGTGGGCTTGAGGGGGGAGGGTGATCGACATGACGAACGCATCAACCGACACCGACCTCAAGGCACTTGCCGAGGTCGTCGCCACCGTCGAGCGAACCCAGCGGGCCAAGGACGCCGAGGGTTTCCTCGCGCTCTTCCATCCGGATGCCCTGTGGACCACCGCCCACGGGAAGGTGCTGATCGGTTTCGAGGAGATCGCCGCCTTCACCCGCGAGGTCCTGCCCCGGGCGAGTTGGGACGGCGACGTCTCGTACGAGGTGGCGCACGTGCGGTTCCTGCGGCCGGACGTGGCGGCGGTGAAGGTCCGGCAGGTCTACCGCTCGCCCGAGGGGGACTCGGAGGGCGTCCCGCTGTACGTGATGACGCGGGCCGAGGACGGCCGGTGGCTGCTGCACGCCTGCCAGAACACCGGGGTGCACGCCGGCTAGGCGTCGACCCGCGGCCGGTCCCGCACAGGGGTCGGGACCGCTGCGGGTGCGGCGGTCGGCGCGTGTGCCGGGGTCGACGTGGGGGTCGGCGCGGGAGCCGGGTTGCGGCCGGCGAGGCGGCAGCCGAGGCAGTCGGGGTGGCCGCGGCGCCCGGCCGGGTCGGGGGTGCGCCAGTGGCGCAGGCGGGGCGGGCGCGGGCCGGTGGGCTTGCCGTGCCCGGCGAGGTGCAGCAGCCAGCTGGCGACGCCGCCGAGGGCGGTGAGGATCCCGCCGGCCCAGAGCCCCGGGGTCGAGCCGAGGACGAGGGCCGCGCCTGCGACGGCGAAACCGAGGGTGGCGGTGGCGGAGCCGGTCCAGCCGGCGACGGTGTGCCCCATGTCGTGGTCGCCGTGTGTGCTCATGTCTCCTCCGTTGGTGTGAGATGGGTGGGTGGTGGTGAACGGCCTGGACGTTTATCTCACG
Source organism: Kitasatospora sp. NPDC101176 (assembly GCF_044768035.1). Classification (NCBI taxonomy): domain Bacteria; kingdom Bacillati; phylum Actinomycetota; class Actinomycetes; order Kitasatosporales; family Streptomycetaceae; genus Kitasatospora; species Kitasatospora sp. NPDC101176. The sequence goes on along the minus strand of NZ_JBIWPA010000001.1, from coordinate 554,601 downwards.
AGCTAAGTTACTTAGATGCTAAGGAGAATCCGGGTGAAGGGCAAGCCGCGCCCCCGGGCCACGCCCGAGCAGGCGCTCTACGCGATGGACCGCATGATCGCGTTGGCGCAGTTCGGCCAGCAGGACATCGCCGCCCGGCTCGGGCTCAACGTCACCGACCTGACCTGCCTCGGCTTCGTCATCGAGGCCGCCATGGCCGGCGACGCCCTGGCCGCCGGCGACCTCGCCGAGCGCGCGCAGCTGACCACCGGAGCCGTCACGGGCGTGCTCAACCGGCTGGAGAAGGCCGGCTACGCCCGCCGGGAGGCCGACCCGGGCGACCGGCGCCGAGTGCGCGTGGTGATGGCCGAGGACGCGCAGCAGCGCATCCTCCAGGTCTACGGGCCCTTCTACGAGCGGATCGGTGCCCTGTTCGCCGACTACACCCCGGACGAGATCGCCGTCATCGCCGACTGGTTCACCCGGGCCAAGTCCGTCCTGGGGGAGTCGCTGGACGAGATCCGCGCCGCGACGCCGTAGCAGCGGCGGGCGGTGGCGGTCGTGGGGCGGTGGCGGTCGTGGGGCGGTGGCGGTCGTGGGGCGGTGGCGGGCGGTGGGGTGGCGGCGGAGCCGGGGTGGGAGACTGCCCGGGTGCTGCTGCCCACCACCGCGGACCTGATCGAGCGCCTCGAGGTCGTACGGATCGACGACCCCTTCGGCTGGTACGCGTGGAAGGACGCCGTGCCCGGCGAGACCATCGGCTGGTGGGAGGACGCCCGGGAGGTGCTCGCGGACGTCGCCGCCCTTCCGATGGGCACCCGGATGCGCTGTTTCACCCCCGGTTTCGCGCTGCGGGCACACACGGGCCGGCACCCGGTCTTCCCCGAGCAGGTGCTGTTCGAGATCGCGTTCTGCTTCGAGTGCCAGGGTGTCCGGCTCTACGGGCCTGCGGTCACGGGGGACCTGGCCTACCAGACCTTCGACCCCGGCAGCGCCCGGGCGCGCGAACTCCTCCGCCGCTTCGGTGAGGCCGGGTGAACCGAGGGGAGTGGGAAGTCGGTGGGGCCGACTTCCCACTCCCTTGTAGTTCAGCGGGTGGTGGGGGTGGCTGTCGCGGTCGGGGTGGGGGCGGGCCGGTGCGGCGCCGTGTGGGGGTGGATCCAGGCGAGCAGCGCGAGGAGGAGCGCGAACGGCAGGAGCGTGCAGAGCGTGGCGCCGCCGGGCGGCGTATCGCGGGGCTCAGGCGGCATCGGTGGCGTCGGTGGCGGTGAGGTCGCTGGCGGTGAGGTCGGAGTCGGTGAAGTCGGCCTCGGCAAGGTCGAGTTCGGCCCAGACGGTCTTGGCGTTGGGGTGGCGAGGGATGGTGCCCCAGCGGTCGGCCAGGGCGTCGACGAGGACGAGACCGCGCCCGGACTGGGCGTTGGGAGCGTGGGAGGTCGGCAGGGCCGGGAGTCGGTCACCCCGCGGGTCGCTGATCTCGATGCGGAGGGTGGTGCCCCGGCGCGCGGTGGTGGTGAGGCAGAGGTGCAGCTCGAAGCCGCGCCCCGGAACGCGTCCATGGGTAGTCGCGTTAGCGGCGAGCTCCGCGACGATCAGCAGCGCGGAGTAGTAGGGCTCGGTGTGCGTCGAGTTCAGCTCCCAGAAGGTGAGTTGGCGCCTGGCGACGCGTCGGCAGACGGCCGCACCCTTGGGGGTGGCGGCGAGCGTGGTGGTGTGGCGACGGGGGCTGTCGAGGGGGATTTCGGTCGTCATGGGAGAAAAGCGTGACGGCACGGACGTACGCTGACCATGGTTCCGGCGAGCACAGAGAGTGCTTGTGCAGGTGCGGACAGCTTTTTGTCATGGGGCAAAGACGCAGGTGGGGCGGTCGCCATGGGTGCAGCGCGAAACAACGAGTCGGCCGACGAGGTGCGGACGGAACTGCCCGAGGACCTGGGGGAGGTCTCGGACTTCTTCCGCGCGATCGGCAAGCAGATCAAGCTCCTGCGGGAGCGTGCCGGGATGACGCAGAAGGAACTCGCCGAGCGTGTCGGCTACGGGGAGCACCTGATCGGCGCGGTCGAGCGCGGAACGCGCACGCCGCAGCCTGAGCTCTTGGTCGCGACCGACAAACTGCTCGACGCCGGGGGCCTGTTGGCTGTCACCACGGATGACGTGATGAACGCACGGGCCAAGGCTCGGTTGAGGCACCCCGCTTGGTTCCGGGACTACGCGGCCCTGGAGGTCGTGTCCATCGAAACGCACAACTTCGCCACCCTGGACATTCCCGGGCTGCTCCAGACCGAGGAGCACGCGCGTGCGGTCTATGCGATGCGGCAGCCACCGCTATCGGAGGAGGTGATTGAGCTGCGGGTAGCAGCACGAATGGCGCGGCAGGAGGTGCTGACTCGCTGGCCTCGAGGATTGTTCAGCTGGGTGATTGACGAGAGCGTTCTGCGAAGGCCTTTGGGAGGGTGGGAAGTCCACGCCACGCAGCTTCGCAGACTCCTAGAAGTCGGACGTAGCCGGGGAATGGTCGTTCAGGTGCTGCCCTTGAACAGGGCCGAGCATGCGGGAATGGGAGGGCCGTTCATTCTGATTACGCCCAAGGGTCGACCTCAGCACGGCTACATCGAGGTTCAGACGAGCAGTAGGCTGATCACGGACCTGAATGAGGTTCAGATCATGAATGCGCGGTACAGCATCCTCAGGGCGCAGGCCTACAGCCCGGAGGAGTCCCTGGCCTTGATCGAGAAGATCCTGGGAGAACTATGAGCACTGAGCTGGCATGGCGCAAGAGCAGCTACAGCGGGAACGAAGGCGGAGAGTGCGTCGAGGTCGCTACGACGCCTGTTGCCGTCCACGTGCGTGACTCCAAGGACAAGAGTGGCCCGCAGCTGGCGTTCGAGCCAGCCGCGTGGCAGGCGTTCGTGCAGTTCGCGGCGACCGTCGAGGTCTGAAACGACCCTTTCAACGACCCACCGCTTCCGGGCGGCGGGTCGTTGGCGTACCGTCAGGTCGGCAGTTCCATCCCACCGTCCGCCCCTGATCCGATCGGCGGACAAGCCCCTTCTGTACGGGTGTCGTCGGTCCCGTGTCGGGTGCGTCCTGCTACGACATCCCCATGTCCCACCACCTCAGCGGCCCCCACCTGCGCTCCCCCCGGGGCGACGCGCGGCTCGACCTGACCGACGTGTTCGCGTTCCCGGGCAGCGACGCGTCGGGCCGGACCGTCCTCATCATGAACGTGAACCCGTACGCCCCGACCCGGGCGGCCGAGTTCCACCCCGACGCCGTCTACCGCATCAACATCGACAACGACGGCGACAACCTCGCCGACGTCGCCTACTCCTTCACCTTCTCCGACCCGGCCTCCGGCGCGGGCGGCCAGACCGTGACCGTCCACCGCTCCACGGGCTCCGCCGCGCAGCAGCACGAGCCCGCCGGGGACGTCCTGTTCAACTCCGTCCCGGTGGCCTTCGGGGACGCACCCGACGTCATCGAGGCGAACGGTTACAAGCTCTCCGTCGGCCTGCGCAGCGACCCCTTCTTCGCCGACCTCGAAGGGATCGTCAACGAGTTCACCTGGACCGGCAAGGACGCGATGGCCGAGGCCAACGTCTTCGGCATCGCCATCGAGGTCCCCGACGAGGAGCTCGGCCCGGACCCGACCATCGGCGTGTGGGCACGGGTGAGCCTGCGTCAGGACGGTCAGCTGGTCTCGGTCGACCGGGGTGCCCACCCCTCCCTCACGGCCTACTTCAACAAGGAGGAGGTCAAGGACGCCTACAACGCCGGCGAGCCCGCCGACGACTGGGAGCTCTACCGGGAGCCGTGGACGGCGGTCCTCCAGCAGATGGGGGACTACACCACCGAGGCCGCCACCGAGACGCTCAAGCTCGTCCTCCCCGACGTCCTGCGCTACGACCGTTCCCGCCCGGCCGGCTACCCCAACGGGCGGACCCTCGTCGACGACGTGACCTCGGCCCGCCTCACCATGGTGTCGGGAGGCAAGGTCACCAGCGACCACATCCCCCCGCACACCGACCTCCTCCCCACCTTCCCCCACCTCGGCCACCCGCACCCGGTCGGGTAGCCGCACCCGGCCACGGCGAGGCGGCGGCCGGGGGACACCCGCGGCCGCCGTTCCGCCGGACGGTCCGGCGGGCCCCGCGCGTACCGGAAAAACCGGTTCCCGTTGACCGGCGCACGCCACTACGGTGGAGCGATGTCGTCGATCAAGAAGTTCCAAGTCACCTTCGACTGCGCGAATCCCGAGCGCGTCGCCCGCTTCTGGTGCGAGGTGCTGGGGTACGTCGTACCGCCGCCGCCGGCCGGGTTCGACAGCTGGGACGACTTCGACCGCTCGCTGCCGCCCGAGCGTCAGGGGGCGGCGTTCGCCTGCACGGACCCCACGGGCGAGGGGCCGCGGCTGTACTTCCAGCGCGTGCCCGAGGGCAAGGTCGTCAAGAACCGGGTCCACCTCGACGTGCGGGCCGGCACCGGGCTCGTGGGGGAGGAGCGCCTCTCCGTGCTCAAGGCCGAGCGGGACAGGCTCGTCGCCCTCGGTGCGGTCTGCGTGCAGGTGCTGGTCGCCGACGGCGTGAACGAGTCCTGCATCGCGATGCAGGACGTCGAGGGCAACGAGTTCTGCCTCGACTGACCGGCCGCGCACGCCTCCCCGTCCGGGCCCGACGTTCGGCGGCCGTCGGGGCCGGACGGGGAGGAACGTGCGCGAAGCGGTGGCGCCCGGAGCGGAAATCGGGAAGGCTCGGGCGCATGGTCTCGGTACTGCAGAACCTGGTGATCGACTGTGCGGACGCCTACGGGCTGGCCCGGTTCTGGAGCGCGGTGACCGGCCGCCCGCTCCACCCGGACGACAGGCCCGGTGACCCGGAGGTCCAGGTGGTGCTGGCCGACGAGCCGGTCCTGTACTTCAACCAGGTGCCCGAGCCGAAGACGGTCAAGAACCGCCTCCACCTGTGTCTGCGCCCGGAGACCTCGCGCGACCAGGAGGTCGAACGCCTGCTGGGCCTCGGCGCCACCTTCGTCGGCGACCACCGCAACCCCGACGGCACCGGCTGGGCCGTCCTCGCCGACCCGGAGGGCAACGAGTTCTGCGTCCTGCGCAGCACCTCCGACCGCGCCGCCACGCCCTGACGGTCGGCCGGGTGGCATGCCAGGGCGTTGCCGACCCGGATCGTCGAAAGAAGTCTCCGCAGGGTCTGATCGTCCGCCGTTCCGGCCGCGGCGGCCGGCCTTCCCGTCAAGTGGCCGGACGACAAAGCGGTGGTCAAGAATCCTTGACCACCGCTTCGCCCTCCTCGACCTGACCATGTGTCAGGCTGTGCGCCCCCGTGGGCCATCGAGGAGAGATCGTGGACAGACCGAGCCGCCCCCTGATCGAGGACTTCCCCGCCCACCCCGGCGGTGACCCGGCCGCGGCCCTCGCGGACGCCGTCCGCGACCGCCGCACGGCGCTGGGCCTCACCACCGCCGACCTCGCCGCCCGCTCGGGCCTCTCCGAGCCGCAGATCCGCGCCATCGAGGCCGGCCACGCCATCCCCACCCTGCCGCTCCTCACCACCCTCTCCCGGGCCCTGGAGTCCACGCCTGGCGCCTGAGCACAGGAAGTCGGCCCGCCCGACTTTCCACTCCGGGCGGCGGTCGGCCCCGTGGTCGTCGACGAGGGGGAGCGGGCGTCAGGCCTGCCCGTCCAGTTCGAGGGCGAACACCTTCAACGGGGTGCGTATGTCGCGGAACCCGTCGGCCAGGAAGTCGGCCACGACGTCCAGCGCGCGCTCGACGAACAGCAGCCGGGCCCCGAACGGAAGGTCCGCGCGCGTGCCGGAGACGAACGACATCCGCAGCTGCCCGGCCTGGTCGTCGTGCCACGCGTAGACGACACCGGGCCTGCCCGTGCCGTCCGACCCGGCGTCCCGCAGCCAGGCCTCCATCGTGCCGGTCAGCACCGCGGCCAGCTCGGCCGCGCCCCCGGCACCCACCGCACCGGACCCGCCGCGCGGGGCGCAGAAGTACTCGATGTTCTCGATCGCCTCCTCGACGACGCCGCCGTCGCCGCGCCAGACCCCGACGTCCGCCGCCCGCCGCACGGCCTCCACCAGCTCCGAACCGCTCAACCCTGCTCCCCACCTTCCGGATTCCGCGACCACCGTGAGCGTCCGGGCCGCAACGGCGCCCAGTGCGCCACCACCTCGTGCAGGCGCCGCCGGTGGTCGGCGGCCCATGGTCTTCCCCTCACCCGTGTACGTACGGGAAGGATCCTCCTCCGATCGGGACCGCGCCCACCAGCGGTTTTCCGCCGGCCCGAGGCGGGCGCCCGGCGGGCGGTCCTAGACCCAGCCCTCGTCGAGGTGGATCGTCCAGGCGTCCCCCACCGCGCGCTTCAGGCGGACCAGGGACGCGACGTCCGCGATCACCGCGGGGACGTCGGACAGTCGCAACGGGGAGTCCGGGACACCGTGCCGGGTGTAGGTCGGCAACACGCCGTCGGCGTCGAAGGCGTGCAGCGGCGGCAGCGGGGCCCGGCCGAACCATGTGGGGCGGTGCTCCTCCGCCCAGGTGGCCGCGGCGTCGACGCGGTCCACGTGCGCCAGCAGCGCCTCGGGGGCCGGGCCGTCGCCGAACCGCACGAGGAAACCGTCGGCGTCGACCGCCCACCAGTCCCACGTGATACCGGGCCGGGGGTGCCGCAGGGACTCCGTCATACCGCCACGCTATCCGGCTGCCACGGCGTCCGGCTGCCCCGAGGGCTCGGCCGGCGTCGTCGCTCAGCGGCGGAAGGCGGCCGTCGCGATCTCGACGAAGGACCTGACCAGCGGGTTGGCGTCCCCCTCGTTCCACACCGCCACCACGCGGCTCGGCGCCATGTCGGCCAGCGGCACCACGGCCAGCTCCGCGGGCAGGTCGTGCCCGAGCGGGGCCAGGCCGACCGTGCCGTTCCACAGCACGGCCTGGAGGCACTCCTGGACACCGCGCACCACCGGGCCCTCGCGCGGCGCGCCGCCGTGCCAGTACGCCTGCCAGACGGGATCCGTGTCCGGTGGGAACCGGAACCAGCGGCGGTCGTCCAGCTCGGCCAGCCGCAGCCGGTCACGGTGGGCCAGCGCATCGTCGGCGCGCAGGACCACGCCCACCGGATCGCTGCGCAGCGCACGCACCGTCAGGGCGGTCTCGTCGAACGGGGCCCGGGTCAGGGCGACGTCCACCAGCCCGGCGCGCAGCCCGCACGTCGGGTCGGTCAGGTCGGTGTCCCGGACGCGGACGTCGACGCCGGGATGGACCCGGCGGAAGGCTGCGGCCAGCCTGGACACCCCCGGGTCGGTGCCGTCGCCCAGGATGCCGACGGTGACGGTCGCGGAGCCGGCGGCCGCGCTCACGCGCACCCGGACACGGTCGGCGTGGTCGAGCAGGGCCCGCGCCTCGTCGAGCAGCACCGCGCCCACGGCGGTGAGGGTGACACCGGTCGGCGAGCGGTCGAACAGCAGCGCCCCGACCTCCGCCTCCAGCTGCCTGACCGCCCGGCTCAGCGGCGGCTGACTCATGTGCAGTCGGGTGGCCGCCCGGCCGAAGTGGAGTTCCTCGGCGACGGCCACGAAATAGCGCAGGGTTCGCAGCTCCACGCTGCCACGATACCCACCCGGTATCGGCTCCGCGGGACGGGTCTTGGACACCGGAGGACCCCCGGCGGTGCACTGGTCGACATGACCGAAGAAGCAGCGACCGACGCCCCGCAGCCCGCCCCCGCCCTCTCGGTGGTGCGCCCCGGCGAGGGCGAGGCGATCGTCCTGGGCACCACGCGCATGCGCGTCCTGGAGGACGGCAGCCACACCGGGCACCGCCTCGCGATCGCCGAGTCCGTCCTCGCCCCGCACACCCAGGGGCCGCCCCAGCACCGCCACGCCCGGCACGACGAGGGCTTCTACGTCCTCTCCGGCACCGTGCGGTTCACCGTCGGGGCCGAGGACCACGACGTCAGCGCGGGCACGCTCGTGATGGTCCCGCCCGGCACCCCGCACACCTTCGCCAACCCGACCGACCGACCCGCCGTCATGCTCAGCACGTTCACCCCCGACCTGTACGTGCAGTACTTCCGCGACCTCCAGGAGGCGCTCGACGGCGGCCGGCCGCTGACGCCCCGGGCCAACCTCGACGCCATGAGCCGCTACGCGACCGAGCCCGCGACCGAACGTGCCTGAACCAGCCGACGGGCCCCGCTGGCAGGCGCGGCCCGAGAACGGAAACCATGACCACCGCCTACTGGGTCCTCGCGGGACCGCTCGCCCTCTTCTACCTCTACGCGGGGGCGCTCAAGGGCACCCGCAGCCCCGACCGGCTCCGCCCGATGATGGCCTGGGTCGACCGCGTACCGCTGCCCGCCCTCAGGGCCCTGGGGACGGTCGAGGTGCTCGCCGCGGCCGGCCTCGTCCTACCGCCGCTCACCGGTGTCGCACCCCCGCTGGCCGTGGCCGCGGCCGCCGGCCTGGTGCTCCTCCAGGCCGGTGCGATCGCCGTCCACCTGACCGGCGGAGACCGCCGGATCGCCCTCAACCTCGTGCTCGTCACCACCGCGGCCGTGACCGCCGGGCTCGCCACCGGCCTCTGACGGCCGGACCGGAAGCCGTACCGCCGGGCACCCGGGGCACCCGTACGGCCGCTCAGTCGCCGACGAACCGGACGGCGTACGCGGGCTCCGCGAGAGCCCGCCGGAACAGGGCGCCGAGTTCGTTGACGAATTCCCTCTCCGGTGCGGGGAGCGGGAGCCCGGAGACACGGTCGAGTTCGGCGAGGGCCAGCTCGCAGAAGTAGTGGTCGAATTCCGTGTCGTCGTAGGGGTCGACCCGCGCCATCGTCGGCACCGTGTCCCGGCCCGCCGCCGCCAGCACCGCCCGGAGTTCGCCGTCCTCCGGAAGGTGGTCGACGATGTCGGAAACGACGGCCCGCCCCGCCTTCCGCCCGCCCTTCGCCTTCGCCCGGCGTCCCGTACCGCCGGTCAGCCGGGTGTCCACCAGCTGGATCGACAGCCCCATGTTCCTGCCTCCTTGTGGTCCGGCCTCCTTCGCGGAGTGGCCCGTCGCGGAATCACGACGGGCCACTCGCAAGCCGCCCGGGCGATTCCTCTTCCATCCTTCGTCATCCTCCCCTTCGTCATCCTCCGAGGAGCTGCTCCCACCGCGGCGTCCGGTCGGACGGCGGGCGGAAGGCCCGCCAGGTCTCCCCGGCGAGGTCGAGCTCCAGCACCCGGTCCCGGAAGATCCACCTCCCGGTGGTCCGGACCCGGGCTTCACCCCGGGCGATCGCCAGCACCGCGGCGATCGCCGCTTCGCCGGGCATCTCCTCGAGGACGAACCCTCCGCAGAAGAACCAGTAGTCGGACCAGTCCCCTGCTGGCCGGAGGTCGATGTCCAGCAGGCCGCCGAGGTGAACGGTCGCCAGCGGACCCTCCTGATCGATCTCGACCGCAATCGGCAGGAAGCCGGGAATCACGCCACCGGACGATCCGGCGGCCGATATCCGCTCGGCCAGCTCCTCGAGCTCCATTCCGTCCCCAACGCGATGTTCCTGATTCTGCCAGTCCTTGCATCCACCGCCGGTGCGGCCGCGCACGTGTGGGCACGCGAAGGGCGGCACCACCGAAACGGTGGTGCCGCCCTCACCTGTTCAGGAACTGCTACTCGGCGAGCTGGTCGACGAGTTGCCAGGTGAGCCGGGTGCCGGCCGCCTCGAAGCCCTGGCGGAGCTTGTCCAGCGCGGCATGGATCTCCGGCCACGACTGCTCGCCCACGGGGGAGCAGTCCAGGTAGTACGTCGACTTCTCGATGCCGGGCTGCCAGGTGGCATCACCCTCGAGGTCGGACGTCGTGCCGATCTCGATCTCCCAGCCGTCGGCGAACACGATGAACGGGTTGTGGTTGAAGGTGTCCAGGGCGTCAGCGGTGATCTGGGGCACCTGCTCCTCGTCGATCTCGCCGACGATGAGAGCCCGAATGAAGAGCTTCATTTACGTCCCTTCCCTTGATCCGTGCGATCTCATCAGCGGCCGGCTCGCCGCTTCTTGATTGCGTTCGAGACTCTCGACATGAACCTCGCTTGTTTTGCCGAGCATACCGTGCAGTGCGGGAGCAGGATCGTGGGGAGATTTCCCCCTGCGCGCCGGTTGACGGAAACCGCGGGAATGTGGTCGGGAATGTGGTGACCCTTCGAGGTGAGATCGGTCTTGCTGCCGCATGCGTGGCAGCCGTATTTCCGGCCGATCATGTCGATCTTGGCCTTGATCGGGCCGAACGAGCGGGACATTCCCTTGGGCCAGACCACTCCGAAGCGTGCGTACGGCCCCGGCCCTGCCATACCGGACCGGGACGTCGGGTGGACCCGGACGATCGGGCAGGTGTCACTGCTGTTGTGGACCAGGACGTCGTCGGACCCGGTGGCCACGAAGTACGTGTGGGCGTTGCCGACGTTCAGGTTGTAGACGAGCTGCTCGTCGAGGTCGCCCTCGTCGTGCACCCAGGTGACCGTGCTGAGCGTGCCGTTGGGCCCCTGCAGCTGGTCGCCGATCCGGACGTCCGCCGCATTGACCCATCCACGGCCCTCGACGAAGACCGGGTGGTAGGAGGTCGCCCGGATACCCGGCGAGGCCGGGTCGGTGTCCGTACCGATCTCGACGATGTGCTTCGGGGCGAAGCTCGTGTAGACCGCGAGGACGGGCTGGGCCTTGGTCTCGCCGGTTTCCGGGTCGGCTGCCGCGACGTAGTCGCCGACCTGGATCTCGCTGATCGGCAGATACGTTCCGTCGGCCATCAGGACCGGCGTTTCCGGTTCGAACGAGTTGCAGCCCGTTCGGCGGAAGATCTTCCGCGCGGTGTTGGCGGCCCTCTCCACCCGCGACGCCGCCCGGGTGGACCTCACCGCTGTCGCCGCGGCCTTGACCACGGGGCCGGCGCCGACGGTCGCGGCCACGGCGGTGACCGCCATCTCGGCGGCCTTCGCCCAGTTCCCGGTGGCTGCGTAGGACACCGAGGAGACGGCGGCCGCGACGGCGCCGATGGGGCCGGGGATGTACGACGCCACCTCCGCCACCTTGGCGACGACCTCCACCGTCTTCTTCAGCCACTTGGGCATGCCCCAGTTGCCGTCGAGGTCGGTGCAGTTGATCGGGTCGCCGGTGCAGTAGTCGTAGGCGCTGGCGTTGCCGCCCGGAACCGGGTCGACCTGCAGGAAGCGGCCGAGTGCCGGGCTGTAGAGGCGGGCACCCATGAGGATGTCGCCGTCCTGGGCCTCGGCCGAGCGCTGCTTCCCGCCGAGCCAGCCGTAGCGGACGCCCGCCTGGCCGTCCTGCGGGATGCCGAACTCGTCGAAGTCCAGCACCACCGGCTTGGCCAGTGCCGTGTCCGTGGTGATGACGACCGAGCCGAACAGGTTGGTCAGCTGCAGCTGGACGTCACCGGTTCTGCTGGTGGTGGCGACCAGGTCGCCGTCCGGACCCGAGACGTTACGGGTCAGGTTCCCCTGAGTGGTGTCCTCGACGGTCCATCGGACCTCGTCGGAGTCGTCGCCGTAGTGGTTCAGCTTCGACGTGGCGTTGGCCCAGGAGCCGTCCGCCTGCTTCTTGCTGGTGGTGAAAGCGGTCAGGCGGTGGGCGGCGTCGACGGCCCACTCCTGCTTGGTGTCCCCCTTCTCCTGGGCGGCGACGCGGTCGTTCGCCCAGTAGGTGTTGGTCGCGCCGGTGGCCGTCTTCACCGTCCGCCCGAAGGCGTCGTAGACGAACCCGGAGTCGGTGAGCCGGTCGGCGCTGTCGTAGGTGTGGTTCTCCGCCGTGGCCCCGGCCGTGCTGCACTCGCCGACCGCCCCGCGCGGGGAGGTCTGCTTGGACAGACGGTTGGAGTGGGCGTCGAAGGCGTACTGGCGGGTGACGCAGCCGGTGGCGACCGTGGTCTGCTCGGCCTTCACCAGCCGGCCGAGCCGGTCGTACTGGTAGGAGCGGGTGGCGGTGGAGCTGGTGTCCTTGGCCACCTGACCCTGGGTGGAGACGTCGCTGGTCTGGGTCCAGACCACGGCGTTGTCGGAGGTGCGGACGTAGCTCCGGCCGGTGGCTTCGCCCACGGCGTTGAACGTGTCCTTGCGGACGATCCCGCCCGGGTAGGTCTGCTCGACGAGCTGGCCGTCCGGTCCGTACTTGGCGGTGAACTCACCTGCGACGCTGTCCGTCACCGAGGTGACCAGCCCGCGGGGCTCCTTCACACGGTCGTAGGCGTAGGCGGTCGACCCGGTCGGGTCGCTCACCTTCACCGGCTTGCCGAACCTGTCGAACTCCGTGGTGGTGGTGTCACCGTCGGCGTCCGTGTAGGAGATCAGGCGGCCGAGCTGGTCCATGACCCTGGTCAGGGACTTGCCGCCCGCGGTGGTCTTGACGATGTCGCCCGTCGCCGGGTCGTACTCCGTGGTGACCTTCGGCAGAGCGAGCCCCTCGTCGGAGGTGATCTCGGCCGAGGTGATCCGGTCGGCGTTGTCGTAGCCGGTGACGGTCTTCCGCGACTTGCTCGCGTTGCTCTCGGTGATCTCCTCGGGCTCGTTGAAGGCCGAGTACCGGGTGACCCGCTTCACCGGCAGGGTGGTCGTCATCCGCGAGGCATCGGCCCCGGTGACGGCGCCGCCCGGCATGGTGACGCAGGGCAGGCCGGCCCACTCGGGGCGGTTGGCGCACGCCGCGTCGTCCGGATTGGCCCCGGCGGTGTAGAACACCGACTTGACCGTGCCGGCGTCGCTGCCGGTCGAGCCCGGCTTGCGCGACTCCAGCGCGTGCCCGAGGGCGTCGTAGCGCACCGTCGAGGTGAGCTTGGCCCCCAGGGCGTCGGTGGTCACCGAGGTGGCCGCCCGCAGCGTCCACCCGGAGGTGCCGCCGATGACCGGGTCGAAGCCGTGCTTGGTGACGCGCAGTTCGACGTCGTCGGCATAGCCGTCGATGCGGGCGCCGTCGGTGGAGGTGGTGGCCAGGTGGTAGGCCTGGCCGTCGGGCTTCCCCTCGTCATAGGTGACGGTGTTGTGGTCGCGTGCCACGACCGAGGTGCCGGCCGCCATGGTCGGGTTGACCGTCGCCTTGGTGAGGGTGACGGTGTCGAGCCCGGTGTGGAACCGCTCGCCGCTGCTGGCGGCGTTGGTGTCGACGACGGTGACCTTGAGCTCGTGGTCCCCGCGCGTCAGCTTCACCGCTGCACCGGTGGTGTACGGGGCCACCACGGCATTGGCGCTGTACGTGTCGATCCGCTGGCCGATGTCCTTGCCGTCGATCGCGAACTGGACGACACCGTGGTCGCTGTTCTTGGTCAGCTGGCCGGAGAGGACGTAGTCGCCCTCCTCCGGGACGGTGACGCGTACGGCGTCGAAGGCACCCGCGGCCGTACCGCGGACGCCCAGCTGGGCTCCGCCGGACCAGGTGACGCCGCAGCAGTCGTTGTCGGTCTGCACCTTGGTGTTGGTGCCGAGCTGGGGGAGCTTCTCCGCCTCGCCCGTCACGACGGCCGGGTTGGTCTGGCCGTTGACCTGCTCGGCCAGTGAGGCGCGGTAGACCGGGCCGAGCGTGTCGACCACGTCCTGGCCGTCCGCCGAGTAGGCGGTGCGGGAGTCGAGCAGGCGTGCCCGGGACTTGGTGATCTCGGCCTTGCGTGCCTTCTGCTCGTCGTTCAGGTCGGCCGCCGTGAGGTCGGCCGGGATCTGGGGCAGGTTCAGCTCGGCGGCGAGCTTGTCCGCGTCCGGGTGGGTGCCGAGCGCGAGCGAGCGGTTGGTGGCCTCCAGAGCGCGTACGACGTTGCCGTACCGGTCGTACTCCTTGGTGTCGATGTCACCGCCGGGGGTGACGGACGGGGTGGCGGTGTTGACCTCGTTGCCGGAGGCGTTGAGGTAGTGCACGGTGGCCGGCCTGTAGCCGTCCGCACCCGGTTTGGCGGCCGAGGCGGTGTTGGTGGCCGGGTCGTCCTCCGGGCCGAAGACGGCGGTGGCGTCGGTCGGCGCGTCGGTCTGCGCCCACCTGGCCACGTCCGCACCGGACAGGTCGTACGGTCCGCCGGCGCCGCGGGTCAGCGGCACGTCGTAGACGACGCTGGTCGCGTTCTCGCCGTTGACCTGGTCCTTGCTGCCCGGCGCGAGGGTGCCGCGCCGGACCTTGAGCAGCCGGCCCGGGTCCTGGTCGGCCGCGGCCTTGCCGTAGTCGAAGCTCCACGGAAGCTCGCCGGCCGCACCGACCCGGGTGACCCGGCCGGCGTCGTCGTAACCGTAGGCGGTCTTCAGCGGGGTGGCCAGTCGCGGGTCCCAGACCTGCGCCAGGCGGCCCTTGTCGTCGTACGCGTAGTGCGCGACCTCGACCGGCTCCTGCCTGGAGGTGGCCGGGTTCCACGACCAGATCTTCACGCCGCGGACCCGGTCCAGGTAGTCACCCGGGTTCGTGGACGTGGCGGTGGTCGCCTTGGCGTAGTCGTACTCCATCACCTCGCAGCCACGCGGCAGCGGGTCGACGGTGCAGCCGTTGACGTCGTCGACGCCCGGTTCGACCGACGGGATCACGCGCTTGACCAGCGACCGACCCGCGGAGGTGTCGTACTGGTAGCGGGTGGTCGACGACGGGTCCGACCCGGTCTCGCTGACCAGCTGGTAGATGGTGGAGCCTGCCTGGCGGGCGAAGACGGACTTCGCACCGTCCAGAGCGGTCAGCTCGTACGTGGTGCCGGCGGTCTGGATGTCCCAGATCTGGTTGGGGCCTGCCCAGCAGACCCAGATCGAGGCGCCCTTGTCGGCGTCGAGGCACTGGCCCGAGTGACGGTTCATGACCGTGCCGTCGGTGCGCACCTCCCACTGCTGGTTGTCGCCGCCGTTGCAGCCCCACAGGGTGAGCGGGGTGGCGTTGGCGGTCTGGCCCCAGGGGTTGTCCAGGCAGTAGCCGAGCAGGCGCAGGGTCAGGTCGTCCCCGCGGGTCCACTGCTGGTTCGCCGCGCCGGTGCAGGCGGCCGGCTGCAGCCGCGCACCGTTCCCGGCCGCGCCGTTCGGGACCTCCAGGCACTGCCCCGTGGTCGACAGGACCACGGCACCGGACTTCGCCGGTACGGCCTTGAGGGACAGCGCCTCGGCGCCGGGTTCGGGGAAGAAGCTGCCGTCACTGCCCTTGGCGAAGGTCAGCGAGGACTCGTCGTTCCCCTTGATCTCGACCAGGTCGGACTGCGGGAAGGACAGCGCGCGGAAGTCCGCGTCCGTGCCCGCGTCGGGGCCTCCTGCCCACTGCGGGCCGAACGGGGCGACGATCTCCTTCAGCGACAGGTCGTCGAAGAAGACCTCCTTGCCGCTGCCGCCGACGTTGCCGTTGTAGAGGCGGAACCAGGCCTCGGTGGCGTCCTTCGGGACCGTCATGTCCAGCGTCAGCTGCTGCCAGCCGTCGGTGAACGAGGCCTTCGGGGAGGCGGTCTCGCCGTAGCCGGCCGGGGTGCGGTAGACGCCGACCATGCGCAGGCCGCGGTTGGCCAGCGGGTTGTCCAGGCCGGTTGCGCCGGGGACGTAGATCCAGCCGGTGAGACGGTAGGTCTTGCCGGGCTGCATGCCCTGGCCGAGCGTGTACTCGGGGCCGAGCGCGGCGAAGGAGTCCCAGCCGGAGCTGGCCGGGACGACCAGCAGCGAGTCGGTCGAGTTGTCGTGACCGCGGGCCGTGGAACGGGCGAGGGTCGCCTGGCCGGGGGTGAAGCCGGTCAGGTCGGTGCCGACCTGGCGCTGGTTGAGCGTCAGGCGCTCGCCCTGCGGCTGCCAGCCGCGGCCGGCGTCACGCGAGGAGGCCGCGCGCTTGACCGACATGCCGAACTCGTTGACGTCGGTCACGTCGGTCGAGTAGTCACCGGTCAGCAGGTTGACGGAGCCGGGGCCGATGCCCGCGCCCGCCGCGCCGTCGGCGTTGCGGTCGACGGTGATGGTGTTCCACACGGTGGCGTAGCCGCTGCCGGAGCCGTCCTCGGGGAAGAGGAGGGCGCGGACCTGGACGACGCCGCCGACCTGGCCGAGCGTGTCGAGGACGCTCCAGTTGGCGTGCGGGCCGAGGTCCGCGAGCCGCGGCTTGTCCTCAGTGACCGCGGTGTTGTCCGCCTTGGTCAGGTTGGTGCGGGGGACGGTGTACTCCGTGGCGCCGGGGCCGCGGCGGTACTGGTAGACGACGCGCTTGAACTGGGCCTGCGCGTCCACCGCGAGCTTGACGCGCTTCGCGGACTGGGTGCCGTTGACCGGCGAGCTCATGCCCGCCTGGCCG
This sequence comes from Kitasatospora sp. NPDC101176, assembly GCF_044768035.1. NCBI lineage: Bacteria > Bacillati > Actinomycetota > Actinomycetes > Kitasatosporales > Streptomycetaceae > Kitasatospora > Kitasatospora sp. NPDC101176. The sequence goes on along the minus strand of NZ_JBIWPA010000001.1, from coordinate 538,349 downwards.
ACCTGGAAGGTGTACGTCGCGGGCGGGGAGAGGTTGCCCGCACGGTCCTTGGACTGCACGCTGAGCACGCGCCGGCCCTCGGTGGTCGGCGTGATCGACGTGGTCAGCGCGCCGGTGGCGGTGACCGTCACCGGCGTGCCGCCGTCCAGGGTGTAGACGTAGGCCGCGGTGTCGTCGGTGCCCGGAGCGGGCGAGAAGGTGAACGAGCCGGCCTGGTTGGCGGTGCCGTGCCACAGCCCGTCGGCCGGGTAGTCCGCCGAGCTGACGAACGGGGTGCCGGGCTTGACGGTGTCCGCCACGACGTTGGTGCCGACCCAGCCGGAGCGGGACTTGCCGTCGTCGAGCATGGCCCAGATCGAGTACTGCACGCCCTCGTCCAGCTTGGCGATGCCGTAGTCGGAGGGGCGGACGGTCGCGATGGCGCCGTTCGGGGTGTCCTTGGCGATGCTGCCGATGAACGTGCCGCCGCGCCACAGGTCGAGGTAGATCTTCAGCGGGTCGCCGTCCGGGTCGGCCGCCTGCACCTGGAAGCGCGGGTTGGCGTCCGAGGTGTAGCGCGGGTTGCCCTGCTGGGACGGCTGCACCTCGACGGTCGCGGGCGTGGCCGGGACGGTGTTGTAGGTGACCGAGACGAACGGCGGGGCGCCGCCCTCCGCGGAGCTGAACCGCTTCCAGGACAGGCTGCTGGACTCGTCGGCGGCCTTCAGCATGAAGCCGTAGCTGGAGTCGTGCTGCGCGAAGTACCGCACCATCTCGGTGACGTCGGCCTTCGCCCACGCGGACCCGTCGGGGGCGGTGCACTGGTGGGTGTCACCGCCGTCGACGTCCCAGGTGTCGTTGGACGTCGCCCACTTGCGGTCGATGCCGGGCTGGTTGCCCCAGCGGGTGCCGGAGTTGGCGCCGTACGCGTTCCACACCTCCCACTGCTTCGCGGTGCAGGAGGACGAGTGGTAGTTGTAGACGTTGAGCGTGGCGCCCAGGATCTGCTTGCCGTTGAACGAGGCGCCCGGGATGGTCAGGAACGACCGGGCCACGACCTTGCCGTCGTAGCTGCCCAGCTTGAGGTCGGTCGACGACGAGGCGTCGATGTTCTCGTTGGTCTGGACGTAGGTGTCGAAGATCGTGCCGACGTCGACCACCGGGTCGACGGTGACCGGGAACTGCGTCCTCGGGCTCGCCAGGAACGCGGCGTCGGGGGTGAACACCAGCTCGGTGTCGGCGCCCTGACCGCGAACCTGCATGGTGACGGGGCCGCGGTTCAGGTGCTCCTGCGAGGCCGGGTCGACCGCGGCGTCCCACATCACGGGGGCCGGGATCCTGACCGCGGCCTTGCCGGTCGCCTTGTCGAGCAGCTGGATCGAACCGTCCTGCTGCGGGGCGACGTCCAGGCCGGTGGTGTCCAGGGGGAGCGTCAGCGTGCCCGCCTGGGACACGGCGGAGCGGTCCTTGACGATCAGGAACTGCTCGAAGCCGGTCCGGGTGGCCTCCAGCACCAGGTCGACGCCGGGGCGGGCGTCGACGTAGGTGGCCTTGTTGCCGTCCAGCTTCGGCTTGGGCAGCTTGCCCAGCCAGCCGAAGCGGACCTGCTGGTCACCCGTGCCGAACTTCACCAGCTCGCGCTCGGCGGGAGCGGGCGCCGGCTGCGGGTCGGCCGCCGGTGCGGCCGCGCGGGCGGCGCCGCGCGAGGCGCGGGTCGCCTCAGCCGATGCCGATGCCGATGCCGACGCGGAGGCGGACGGTGTCGGCGACGCGGACGGCGTGGCCGAGGGCGTCCCGCTCGGGGCGGCGGTCGCGTCGGGCGTGCCGGTGGTGGCGGTGGCCGTGTGCGCAGTGGTGGTCGGCGCGGCCGAGGTCGGGGCTGCGCCGGGCGTCGCGCTCGGGGCCGCCGAGGGCGCTCCCGTCGGTGCGTTCGGTGCGCCCGGGGTCGCCGCGGCGCCCGGCAGGCTGTCGCCCACCGTCACGCCGGCGTCGCCGCCCTCGAAGACGACCCCGCCGGGGTGCGCCTTCGGTGCGACCTTGCCGTCGGGCGTCTGCACCAGGGTGGTGTCGACGGGCACCCAGGCGTCGCCGACCTTCATCCGGATCGGCCCGGTGGAGCGGTCGGAGGTCAGCGTGCCGTCCGGGTTCGCCCACACCGTGGAGAACTCGGTCCGGGCGCCGGTGACCTCGATGCGGCGCTTCTGCAGCCGGGCCGCCAGCAGGGCCGACGCCTCGTCGGGTGCCTCGGTGCCCGGGACGGCGGGCGGGGCGGGGGGAGTGGGGGCGGCGGAGGCGGGGGCGGCTGTCACCGCGTCCACCACCACGCCGGCCTGCACCAGCAGGCCGAGCGTCAGGAGCGCCGATATCGGGCGCATTCGACGCGTGGAGAAGGCCCCGGCCGCGAATGCGGACGAGGCCTGAGAACGTCGTGCCATCAAGTCTCTCTCAAGAGAATTTCGGTCTTTAGAATGGCCTGGTTAAAGCCGAGGTCAATCTTTCACGCTCAGCGGACACTCAGTTACCAATCAGGATGACGATTCAGTAACGGATCACTCACGCTCTGGAATCGATTCCGGGCGGCATGAATCGACTGTCCGTCAGAAATGCCCGGCCGCATGAAGAACGGCGAAAGAAGAACGGCGAATGGGAAAGTCCCGCTCAGCCCCGGCCGTGCCGCCGGCTCAGCCCGCGGGTCGGGACGGTGTCCAGGACGAGGGTGCGGGCCTGGTCGGCCGTCATGGGGCGGGCGAAGAGGTAGCCCTGGCCGAAGGGGCAGCCCATGGCGGCGAGGAGGTCGCGCTGGTCGGGGTGCTCGATGCCCTCGGCGATGACCTTGACGCCGAGGGTGTCGGCGATGCGGGCGATGCCCTCGACGAGGGCGTACTGCTGCTGGGAGAGTCCGAGTCCGTCGATGAAGGACTTGTCGATCTTGAGAATGGAGATCGGGAACTCGCGCAGGTAGGAGAGCGACGAGTATCCGGTGCCGAAGTCGTCGATGGCGATGCCGACGCCGAGTTGTCCGAGGGTGGCCATGTCGGCGTGGACGCGGTCGTCGCGGCGCATCAGGACGGATTCGGTGAGTTCGAGGACGAGGGTGTGCGGGTCGATTCCGGAGGTCCGCAGGACGTCGCGGACGACGTCGACGAAACCGGCGTCCCGGAACTGGCGGGCCGACACGTTGACGTTGACCCGCAGCGGGGGCCGGCCGCTGCTGGCCCGGGCGGCGGAGCTGGCGGCGTGCCAGGCGGCGGCCTCCAGGGCGGCGCGTTCCAGGACCCAGGCGCCGAGCGGGACGATCTGGCCGCTCTCCTCGGCGAGGGAGATGAACTCGTCGGGCAGCACCATGCCGCGCCGGTCGTGCGGCCAACGGACCAGGGCCTCGAAGGCGACCAGGTCGCCCGTGGCGAGGTCGACGATCGGCTGGTAGTACAGCTGGAAGGCCGCCTCGGCGATCGCCGTGTCCAGGTTCTCGTTCAGCTCGTGCCGCTCGACCAGCCCGGCCTGCAGGGCCGCCTGGTAGTGGCACCACTGGCGGCGACCGGCCGCCTTCGCCGAGTAGAGCGCCAGGTCGGCGTGGGTGAGCAGCTCGGCGGCGTCCACGCTGTCCTCGGTGGTCGCCACCCCGATGCTCGCCGTCACCCGGACGGCGCCCGCGCTGAGCTTGAACGGTTCGCCGAACACCGCCAGCACGCCGTCCGCGATCGCGTCGACGTCGCCCGGGCGCAGCGCGTCCTCCACCAGTACGGCGAACTCGTCGCCGCCGAGCCGCGCCGCGGTGTCCGAGGTGCGCAGCGCGGTGGAGATCCGCAGCGAGACGGCGACCAGCAGCTCGTCGCCGACCGCGTGCCCCTGGGTGTCGTTGACCACCTTGAAGTCGTCCAGGTCGATGAAGAGGACGCCGGTGACGGCGCCGCTGCGCTCGCCGCGGGAGAGCGCGTGGCCGACCCGGTCCTGGAACAGCACCCGGTTGGCGAGGCCGGTCAGCGAGTCGTGGAAGGCCCGGTGGGTGAGCTCGCGCTCCATCTGGCGCTGCTGGGTCACGTCGCGCAGGGTGAGCACCAGTCCGAGGACGGTCGGGTCGGCGCGCAGGTCGTTGAAGCGGACCTCGACCTCGATCGGGGTGCCGTCCTGCCGCAGCAGCCGCCAGTGCTCGCGCGGCTGCTCGCGCGACTCGCGGCCCGCGACGCCGCCGGACGGCGGGTCGGCGGGCCCCCGCATCCGGGCCAGCGCCTTGCCGACGGACCGGCTGTCCTCGGGCGGGACGAGGTCGGTGAACAGCCTGCCGTGCAGCCCGGGGTAGCCGAGCACCCGTTCGGCGGAGGAGGAGGCGTAGCGCACGCCGTCGTCCGCGTCGAGGATCAGGATGACGTCGCTGGCGCTCTGCACCAGGGTGCGGAAGTAGAGCTCGCTGTTGCGGCGGTTGACCTCCTGGCTGAGCATGACGCGCTCCACGGCCAGGGCGGCCTGGGCGGCCAGGATCTCCAGCGAGCTCCACAGGCTGGTCAGCTCCTGCTCGGTGCCGGTGACGATGAGGGCGCCGATCAGCGGGTCGCCGGAGGGGCGTTCGGCGAGCGTGAGCGGGCACAGCAGGGCGGAGGGCATCCCGTCGAGCCGGGTGGCGAGTTCGCTGCCGATGTCCTCCACGGGCAGTAAGCGGGTCTCCCGGTAGGCGGCGAGCGCCAGCACCTCGTCGGAGTCGGAGGCGGGGCCGAGGTGGTGCTGCGCCGGGCCGCGCTCGGCGTGCCGGACGTGCAGCACCCCGGCCTCGGTCACGGCGAGCAGGGCTACGTGCCCGGCCTCGGCGGGCATCAGGGTGGACGCGGCGGCCTGGACGGCGTCCGCGACCTCCTCCACGGTGACGGCGGCGGTGAGCCGGGCGCCCGCCTCGCGCAGCGCCCGTTCGCGTGAGATGGCCTGTCTGCGGGCGACCACGACGACGGCCAGCCGGGCCAGCACGAGCAGGTAGATCAGCGCGGAGAAGGCCCCGATCACGCCCGCGTTGCTGGTGTTGCCGGCCAGCGACTCGATGATCAGGATCGCGGGGGCGACCAGCGAGGCCAGGGTGAGCAGCAGCAGCCGCCCCGGGCTGAGGTCGGGTTGCTGGGTGGGCACCGGTTTGGTGAGCTCGACCATCGAGGGGTGCAGGGCCGCCGCGCCCCAGGCGGTGTAGAAGGCGGCCCAGCCGAGCTCCACGGGGGTGCCGATGTGCCAGGTGCCGTGCAGCTGGATCAGCCCGTACAGCACGTCGGAGGCCAGGATGCCGAGGGTGCCCACGGTGAGCAGCTGCAGCGAGCGGCTCTTGCCGCCGCGAGGGGTGAGCAGGCGCAGCAGCAGGGCCAGGACGACCACGTCACCGAGCGGGTAGGCGATCGAGACGGCCTTCTGGATCCAGGTGAGGTCCTGGTTCCGGGCGTACGGGAGGATCAGGTAGATCCAGGAGAGCAGGGCCAGGCCCATGGTGAGGATCAGTGCGTCGAGCAGCCCGGCGCGGTCCTGATGGGCCGTCCGCCACCGGATGAAGCCGAGCACGCCGAACGCGTACAGCACGAACTCGGCCAGGTAGAAGACGTCCGCCACGGACGGGAACGGGTTGTCCAGGTGCAGGATGTTCAGCTGGATCGCCTGCACCACCTCGCCCGCCGTGAAGCTCAGGTTGGCGAGTGCGAGCAGGTACCAGGGCATCGCGTGCGCGGGGCGGTTGAGGCGGACGCCGACGACCATGGCGGCGACGCCGCCGAGGCCGATGCCCGTCCACCAGATGATCCGCTGTGAGGGGTTGGCGTAGTAGATGCCGGTGAACAGCACCATCCACACCAGGTAGACGGCCATCAGGCGTTGGCGCCGACGAGTCAACGGGGCTACCTCCTCCGCGACATCACCCGGCCTTTCCGGCGGGCTAGTTCGGGCGAGGGCGGGGTGTTTCGACGGTCGGGTCGGCTCGCCCCTGGCCGGTCCGGCGCAGGGGCCGATCCGCCCGGCCGGACCCCGACCGGACGTTCCTCCTGTGCCGTGAGTGCGTATAGTCGGAAATGTCGCACCTCCCAGCATTCTGCCGCCACACCACGAGGTCAAGCCGGTGGACGAAGCAGTCGACAGCGCACAGGGCGCAGTAACCGATGTGAACGCCGGACGTCACGCCGTGGTTCGCAACGACAACGGTCAGTACGCGATCTGGCCCGGCGACTTAACCGTCCCGGGCGGCTGGCACCTGATCCACGGGCCGTCCACCCGCGAGGACTGCCGGGCCTACGTGGAGCGCGAGTGGCGCCCGCCCTCCCTGGGCTTCCCGGGCGACCCCCGGCACGGCCGGTCACCCGCGGGCTTCGCCGACACCGTGCACGGCCTGTTCCGCACCCGCGCCGCCCACGACCCCGAAGCCGCCGCCGTGATCGACGACGGCGTCACGCTGAGCTACCGGGAGCTCGACCGGCGCAGCGACCGCCTGGCCGACGCCCTTCGGGCCGCCGGCGCCGGCCCGGACCACGTCGTGCCGGTCTGCCTCGAACGCGGCGCGGCCCTCGTCGTCGCCTGGCTCGGGGTGCTCAAGGCCGGCGGGGCCTTCCTGCCGCTCGACCCGGCCTACCCGGTGCGGCGCATCGACCAGCTCGTCGAAGACTGCGGGGCCCAGGTCGCCGTCACCGACGGCAGGGCGCTCCCGGGCGTACGGAACCTGCGCCCCGACGCCGGCCCGCCGGATCCCGTGGCACCCGCCGAGACACCGGACTCCAGGCCCGACGACCTCGCCTACCTGATCTACACCTCCGGCACCACCGGCGTCCCCAAGGGCGTCCCGGTCACCCACCGCTCCCTGGTCTTCACCCTTGACCGGGTGCTGCGCGCCTACGGCCTGGCCCCCGGCGACCGCGTCCTGCAGCTCGCCGCGCTCGGCTTCGACACCTCCCTCGAGCAGGTCTTCGCCACCCTGCTGGCCGGGGCCACCCTGGTCCTCGGCGGCGGCCGGACCTGGGCGCCCACCGAGCTCGTCCACCGGATGGACGGCGTCGGCCTGACCGTCGCCGACCTCACCCCCGCGTACTGGCACCACGTGCTCGCACTGCTCCCGCCCGCCGTGCCACCCGCACCGGCCCCGGACCCGCTGGACGGGGCCGGCGGAACGCCGCCCGGCGCGACGCGCCGCGCCCCCACGGGCGCCACCCCCGGCACCGCCCGCTCCGACATCGCCGGTTCCGACACCGCGCGCCCGGCCGGCGGACCGGCCGGCGGCACCACGCCCCCGGGACCCGGCCGTGACGGACTGCGGCTCGTCGTCGTCGGCGGCGACGTCGTGCACGCCGACGACTGCCGGGCCTGCCTGGAGCGGCTGCCCGGCGTGCGCCTGGTGAACGCCTACGGGGTCACCGAGGCCGCCATCACCTCCGCCCTGTGCGAGATCACCCCGGACCTCCTGGCGACCGCCGGTGCGGCCGGAGCGGCCGCGCCCATGCCGATCGGCCGCCCGCTGCCCGGCGTGCGGGTGCACGTCCTGGACGCCCGGCTGCGGCCCGTCCGGCCCGGCGAGAAGGGCGAGATCCACCTCGGCGGCCCCGGTCTGGCCCGCGGCTACTGGCGCGCGCCCGTGCTCACCGCCGAGTCCTTCCTGCCCGACCCGTACGCGCCCGTCCCCGGCGAGCGGATGTACCGCACCGGCGACGCCGGCCGCTGGCGGTCCGACGGGCAGCTGGAGATCCTCGGTCGCCTCGACGACCAGGTCAAGGTGCGCGGCAACCGGGTCGACCCCGCCGAGATCGAGGCCGCCCTCGCCGCCCACCCCGACGTCCGGCAGGCCCGGGTCGCCGCCGACAGCGGCGCCCCCGACGGCAGCCGCGCGCTCACCGCGTACTACACGCTCGCCGACCGCGCCTCCACCGGCGCCCGCGCCCGGCGCGACCGGATCCGGGCCTACCTGGCCGAGCGGCTGCCCGAGTACATGGTCCCGGCCGAGTTCGTCCTGCTGGACAGCATGCCGCTCACCGCCGCCGGCAAGATCGACCGCCGCCTGCTGCCGCGCTCCGAACCCAAGGTGCACCGGCGCGACGGCGGGCGGCGCACCCCCGCGCGCACCCAGGACCGCGTCGGGTCGGCCCCCGGCGCCGGAGCGGTCGAGGCCGCCATCGGGCACCTGTGGACCGAGCTGCTCGGCGTCGAGGACGTCGGCCCCGCCGACGACTTCTTCGCCCTCGGCGGCAACTCGCTGCTCGCCATGGAGATGCTCGCCCGCGCCCGGATCATGCTCGGCATCGACGTCACCCGGATCCGCGCACTCACCCGCGCCCTGCTGCGTGACGCCACCCTGCGCGCCTTCGCCACCGCCGTGCAGGCCGCCCGCGCCGACGGCTCCGGCACCCGGGAGGCCGCCCTGGACTGGGCCGCCGAAGCCCAACTCCCTTACCCGGTGCAGCAGTCCTGGAGCCCCGCGCCCTGCCGGGCCGATCCGGCCGAGATCCTGCTCACCGGCGCCACCGGGTTCTGCGGCGCCCACCTGCTGCACGCCCTGCTCGCCACCACCCGGGCCCGGATCCACTGCCTGGTCCGCGCCCCCGACGAGGAGCACGGGCTGGAACGCCTGCGCGCCGCCCAGCAGCGCTTCCTGCGGCACGACCTCGCCGACACCCGCGTGCTGCCGCTGGTCGGCGACCTCGCCGAACCCCGGCTCGGCCTCACGGAACGCCAGTTCGCCTGGCTGGCCGGCAACGTGGACGCCATCCACCACCTCGGCGGACAGGTCAACTTCATCTACCCGTACCACCAGCTGCACGCGTCCAACGTGGGCGGCACCCGCGAGATCGTCCGCCTCGCCGGGCTCAGCCGGGGCATCCCCGTGCACTACCTGTCCACCCTCGCCGTCCTGGCCGGCTTCGGCGCGGCCGGCGTCGACGAGGTCACCGAGCGGACCCCGCTCGCCCACGCCGACAAACTCGGCGTCGGCTACGTCGAGAGCAAGTGGGTCGCCGAGCAGCTGCTGCACAACGCGGCCGCCGCGGGGCTACCCGTCACCGTGCTGCGCACCAACGACGTCACCGGGGACCTCGTCAGCGGCGTCATGAACACCGGCACCGAGATCTGCGCGCTCATCAAGTACCTCGCCGACAGCGGTACCTGCCCCGACGTGCGGCTGCTGCTCGACTTCGTCCCGGCCGACCGGTTCGGCCAGGCCGTCGCCCACATCGCCGCCCACGCCCCCGCCAACGGCGAGGTCTACCACCTCACCTCGCCGCGCCCGGCCGTCCTCGCCGACCTCGCCGACCGGCTCCGGGCCCGCGGCCACCCGATCGCCGAACTCCCGTACGGCGAATGGGTGCAGGGCCTGGTGCGGTTCGCCGCCGGCCACCCGACCCACCCCATCACCCCGTTCGTCCCGCTCTTCGTCGACCGCAGCCCGGGGACGGACCTGTCGATCAGCGAGATGTACTTCCGCCCGACCTTCCCGCTGTTCGACCGGGCCAACACCGACGAGGCGCTCACCGGCAGCGGCATCGAGCTGCCCGCGGTGGACGCCGACCTGCTCGACCTCTACCTGCGGCAACTGGCGGCGGAGGGCTTCCTCGCCGCACCGGCCGGAGCGCTGCGCGGATGAACGCCTTCGCCGGACTGGACGTGCGCACCGCGCCCGCGGACGGGCCGGTGGCCTTCGGTGCGGGCCTCGGCGCGGCGGAGCTGCTGGCGGCCTACCGGTGCGGGCTGTTCCCGATGCCCGCGGCCGACGAGTTCGCCGCCGCGTACAACGAGGCGCGCTTCCAGGATGCCGTGGAGAAGGGCGAGTTGGCGCTGCTGGCCGCCCCCGGCGGTCCCGCCGGAGGCCCGGACGCGGACCCGTACGCGCTCGCCTGGTGGTCACCCGACCCGCGCCCCGTGCTGCCCCCCGACGGCGTGCGGATCGGCCGCCGGCTCGCCCGGCGGCTCCGGAACGGGCTGCCGTGGTGGACCAGCGCCGACCGGTCCTTCGGCGAGGTGCTGGAGCGCTGCGCCGAGCGGCGGCAACCCGTCTGGCTCACCGACGAGTTGAAGAAGGGGCTGGAGGAGCTGCACGCGCTCGGGGCGGCGCACAGCGGAGAGGTGTGGGAGGGCGACGAGCTGATCGGCGGGGTCTTCGGCGTCGCCGCCGGGCCCGTCCTCAGCCTCGACTCGATGTTCCACCTCCGCCCCGACGCCGCCCGGGTGGCCGTCGCCGACCTGGGCGTGCGGTTCGGCGCGGCCGGCGGGCGGCTGCTGGACGCCCAGTGGGACGGCCCGCACATCCGCAGCCTCGGGGCCGTCCTGATGCCGCGCGAGCGGTACCTGGCCGAGCTGGCCGCCGGCGTCGAGCCGGGGCCGCTGGCCTGCGGGCCGAAGCCGGCGGCCCGGCTGGCCTGACCCGCCCGCCTGCCCGGCCTGCCTGCGCGGGCCCTGCTCCGGCGACCTCGGCGCGTTCACCCCGGTGCGTTCACCTCGGCGACGCCTGCCGTTTGGCCTGTCTTCGACAAACTTATTCCTCGTCAGTAACATAGCGCCGCGTGTTCAAGCGCTCCATAGGCAGGGCCACCGGCCCCGCCGTCCTCACCCTCATCCTCGCCGGGGTCGCCGCCTGCGGACCCACCGCCCCGGGCACCCAACCAGCCGCCGCCGGCGCCGCCGCGCCGGCCGCCACCGGCACCGCAGCCGCCGCACCGGCCGCCGCCGCGGGCACCCCGGCCGCCGCCCAGGCCGCCGGCGCCCCCCGGGCCAAGGCCGGCACCCCGACCGCCACACCCACCAGCTCCAAGCCCACCGCGGCCGCCGCCGCGGCACCCGTCGCCGCCGCGCCGGCCGGCGACAAGCAGGCCGCCATCGCGGCCCCGGCCAAGGACGGCGGCGCGGCCACCCCGGCCGACCGCAACCTCCAGCTCACCGCGTACGACCCGGCGAGCGGCACCGCCGTCCTCTCCGCGCCGGTCGCGCCGACCGCGCCGACGACCGCGCCCTCCACCCCGGCCACCCCGTCGGGCACCCCCACCGCGGCCCCCGCCGTCCAGCCCGGGCAGCTGATCGCCAGCCCGCCCACCGCCGCCGCCCCCCAGGGCGCGCTGGTCGCCGTCACCGCCGTCCACCCCGGCGCCGGCACCACCCTCAACCTCGCCACCCGCCCCGCCACCCTCGCCGAACTCCTCGGCGGCACCGAGGCCGACGGCAAGGTGCCGGTCGACCCGCACGGCATCACCGTCACCCCGCTGGTCAAGGACCTCAAGGCCACCGTCGGCGCCGACCCGTCCGGCGTCAAGGCCGACGCCTCCGGCACCCTGGAGGTCGACGTCAAGGCGCCCATGCCGCTGCCCGGCGGCGCCAGCGTCGACGCCAGCGGCTCCCTCCAGCTCCACCCCGCCGTCCACTTCGCCTACCACGGCGCGGCCGCCGGCAGCCCCCGCACCGCCTCCATCGGCTTCGACCTCGGGGCCCAGGCCCACTGGAAGGTCACCGGCGACCTCGCCCGCGACACCGGCGCGGCGCCCGTCCGGCTGCCCTTCGCCAAGCTCCAGGCCAGCCCCGTGCTGACCGTCGCCGGGCTGCCCGTCGTGGTCAACCTCGGCCTCACCTGCTACCTGGAGATCAGCGCCGACGGCCAGGTCCACCTGGAGGCCGAGCAGGAGGCCACCGGCACCTGGGCCGTGCGCGCCGACTACACCGGCGGCAAGGGCTGGGCCCCGACCACCAGCGCCGACACCAAGGTGTCCCCGGTCCGGGTGCGCCTCACCGGCAAGGCCGGCGTCCGCGCCGCCCTCGGCGCCGAGGTCAGCATCGGCCTCTACGACACCGTCGGCGTCGAGACGACCGTCGCCCCCTACCTGCGGGCCCAGGCCGAAGGCTCCCTGAGCGCCGACTCCTCCGGCAACCCGCCCCAGGCCCAGGGCAGTTGGTCCCTGGTCGGCGGCGTCGACCTGAACGGCTCGCTGACCGCCCACCTCAAGGTCTTCGGCACCCCGGTCATCGAGGGCAAGCTCCCGCTGCCCCCGTTCCACCGCGAATGGCCCCTGCTCGCCGGCTCCGCGGCCCTGCCGTCCACGAAGCCCACCAGCAGCTGACGGACCCGCACCCCGACCCCCGGCCGACCCGATCGGCCGGGGGTCTTCCCACACCCGTGCCCGGGCGGGCAGGGTGGTGGGCCGAGCGACGCCGGACGGGGTGGGGACGGACCCCTACCGGCGGTAGGGGTCGTTCGCGAGCCGCGTTTGTGCGGGGCGGGGGGCGGGAAGGCAGAGCGGCATGCTGTCCGTGGTGGTGGCCCCCTGGGCGGGGGCGGAGCCGGTGTTCGTGCGTGCGCCGGACGAACTGCACGACGCCGCCAGCACGATGAAGGTGGCGGTGCTGGCGGCGCTCGCCCGGAGTGGGGTGGACCTCGACGCCGAGGTGTCGGTGGTGAACCGCTTCCGGTCCGTCGTCGGCGGGGAGTTCGGCAACGATCCGGACTGGGACAGCGATCCGCTGCCCTGGGAGCTGCTGGGCACCCACGTGCCGCTGCGGCTGCTCGCCGAACGGATGATCACGCACTCCTCCAACCTGGCCACCAACCTGTGCCTGGCGCGGGTCGACCGGGCGGCGGTCGCACAGGTGTGGCGCAGGGCCGGGGCGAGCCGCAGTGCGAGCCCGCGCGGCATCGAGGACTACGCGGCGCGCGACGCCGGGGTGCACAACCTGGTCAGCGCCCGTGACCTCGTGCGGCTCCTCCACTCGCTCGCCGGCGAGCCCGCACTGCTGGAGCTGCTGGAGCGCAACTCCTTCCGGGTGGACTTGGCGGCGGGGCTGCCGCCCGGGACCCGGATCGCGTTCAAGAACGGGTGGATCCCGGGTGCCCGGCACTGCGTGGGCCTGGTGCACCCGCCGGACTGCCCGCCGTACCTGATCGCGGTCTGCTACTCCGGCCCGCTGGCCGACGGCAGCGACCGCGCCGATCCGGCGGCCCGGCTGCTGGCCCGGGTCTCGGCGGCGGTGTGGGCGCGCCGGCACGGGATCGGCGGCGCGCCGCCCGCGGGGCCGGTGGCACGAGGCCGGTGACGCGCCGCCGGCCCGGGCGGGCCGGCGGCGTGCGGGTGTGCGGCGGCCGCCGTCAGTACGGCTTGACGAGCACGTGGGCGGCGCCCGGGATGCCGATCTTCAGGAGCTCGTCCTCCTCCGCGGTGGTCGGCGTGCCGGTCTCCTGCTTGAGGACGGCGCGGGAGAGCGACTGGACCCACAGGGCGCGCGGGCGGCGGCGCTCCTCCCAGGCGGCGAGGGCGGCCGGGACGTCGTCGGCCGCGTCGAGGCTCTCGGCGAGGACGAGGGCGTCCTCGACGGCCATCGCGGCGCCCTGGGCGAGGTGCGGGGTGGAGGCGTGGGCGGCGTCGCCGGCCAGGGCGATGCGGCCGACGTGCCAGGGCTCCTCGACGGTGACCTGGGAGATCCGGGTGTAGACCACGGCGGCCGGGTCGGTGACCTGGGCGAGGGCCTCGGCGACGGGGCCGCCGAAGCCGTCCAGCCGCTCGTGGAGCTGCTCGTGGGCGCGCTCCCGGTCGGGGCGGAAGTCCTCGGCCTCGGCGAACACCGAGCCCAGGTACATCAGTTCCGTGCTGATCGGGGTGAGCAGCGCCTTGGCCCTGAGGTTCCCGGCGGACATCACCACGCCCTGCACCTCGGGCGAACGCGGCAGGGTGACGCGCCAGTTGGCGAAGCCGGTGTACTCGGGGGCGTAGGCGTCGCCGTACAGGTGCCTGCGCAGCGGGGAGCCGATGCCGTCGAAGCCGACGACGAGGTCGTAGCGGTCGTGGTGGCCGTCGGTGAGGGTGGCGTCGACCCCGTTGCCGTCGTCGGTGAGCTCCGCGATCGTCGTCCCGAAGCGGACGGTGGCGCCCGCCGCGGCGGCGGCGGTGGCGAGCACCCGGGCGAGCGCGGGGCGGGGGATGCCGTTGTTGGCGGGGGCGCCGTCCATCCGCGGCTGCGGGATCCTGGCGAGGGTGGCGCCGGCCGGGTCGCAGATGGTCAGCACCTCCCACTCGAAACCGGCGGCGAGGCAGTCGTCGAGGACGCCGATCGCGCGCATCACGTGCAGCGCGTTGGAGGGCTGGATGATGCCGACGCCGAGCGCCTCCGGGCGGTCGCGCAGTTCGGCGACGTCGACCCGGTGGCCGCGCCGGGCGAGGGCGGTGGCGAGCGTGAGTCCGCCGATGCCGCCGCCGTGGACGAGGACGCGCAGGGGTGGGGTCATGAGGTGGCTCCAGGGGTGGCGGGTCAGCCGACGGGGGCGGCGGCGAGGTCCATCAGGTGGTCGACCAGGGCGAGCAGCAGGTCACGTCCGAAGGCGCGTTCCCGGACGTCGCCTAGCAGCATCGGGACCTGCGGGTCGAGGTCGAGGGCGGCCCGGATCTCGTCCGGGGTCCGGGTGTTGTGACTGTGGAAGCAGTTGATGGCGACGACGAAGGGGATGCCGCGGCTCTCGAAGAAGTCGATGGAGGCGAAGCTGGTGTCGAGCCGCCTGGTGTCGGCGATGACGATGCCGCCGAGGGCGCCGTTGACCAGGTCGTTCCACATGAACCAGAACCGCTCCTGCCCGGGGGTGCCGAACAGGTAGACGACGAGGTCGGGGTTGACGGTGATCCGGCCGAAGTCCAGGGCGACGGTGGTGGTGTCCTTCTGGTCGACGCCGGACAGGTCGTCGACGCCGACGCTGGCCCGGGTCAGGTACTCCTCGGTGCGCAGCGGGGTGACCTCGCTGACCGAGCCGACCAGGGTGGTCTTGCCGACGCCGAATCCGCCGGCGATGAGGATCTTGACGGCGGCCGGCGCGTCGACGGCACTGCTGGAGTGGGGTGTCGCCATGGTTCAGAGTCTCCGGAGTCCTTCGCGAACGGCCGTGAGCAGGCCGAGGTCCACGCCCCCGGCGGCGCGGGCCACCGAGAGCGGCGCCCGGGCCCGCAGCAGGCCCTGGGCGACCAGGTCGCCCAGCAGGATCTTGGTGACCGAGACCGGGAGGTCCAGGCCGGCCGCCACCTCGGCGACCGCCGCCGGGCGCCGGCAGCGGTCGAGGATCGTCCGGTGCTCGGGCTGGAGGCCGCGGGCACCGGCGCGGCTGCCCCGCGCCAGGGCCCGGGCGGCCTCCTCCTCGACGGTGGTGAGCACGGTGATCAGGGTGAGGTCGTCGCGTTCGGGGGCGGTGCGGCCGCGGGTGATGGTGTACGGGCGCACCATGACGCCCGACTCGTCCTCCGCGTCCTCGCCGGGCAGCTCGCTCCAGTGCGGTGCCCGGCCGTGCGCCGGCTCGCCGGCCCCGTACGGTCCCACCGGCGTCAGCCCCGGTTCCGGGCCGCGAAGGCGTCGAAGGCGGCCGGGGCGCCGGGGGCGGCGTCCTGACGCACCGGGGTGCTGAGCTTCTTTCCGACCTGCTGCACCAGGGTGTGCATGGCCACGGACATCACCTCGGCGTCCACCTCCTGCGAGGCGACCACGGCCAGGTGGGTGCCCTGGGCGGCGGCGATGATGAACAGCCAGCACTCGGCGAGCTCGACGATCACCTGGTGGACGGGCCCGCCGTCGAAGAGCTGGCCGACGCCGCGGGCGAGGCTCTGCTGCCCGGTGGCGACGGCGGCCAGGCGCTCGGCGTCGGCCCGTTCGATGCTGCGGGAGTGGCTGACGACGAGGCCGTCGTCGGAGAGCAGGACGGCGTTCCTGGTCCCGGGCACCGAGTCGACGAGTCCGTCCAGCAGCCAGTCCAGGTCCTGGTGGGTGGCGATCGTGCGGTTCATGACTGGTCATCCGTTCGTGTCGTTCGGGGGTCCGCGGCCGGCAGGGCCCAGGGGGAGGGGCCGGGCGCGGGCGTCGGGGGGCCGGCGGGGTCGGTGGGGGGAGCCGGCGGGGTCGCGGCCCGGGGCAGCGGGTGCTCGCCGCCGTCCTGGGCGCGGGCGGCGCGGGACTGGCGCTGGAAGGCGCCGATCGTCGCACCGGAGCGCCGGACGGGGCGCTGGAACGGGCCTCCGGCGGGGCCGCCGGCCGCTCCGGTGTCCGGTCCGGGGGCCTCGGGGCGGGGTCCGCCGGCCGGGTCGACCCACTCCTGCCGGGGCGGCGGCGGGACGCGCAGCTCGGCGGCCAGACTGGCCTGCCGCACCCGCTGCGGCAGCGGGGCCTGCCCGCCCTCGGCGGGCGAGAGCGGTACCGCGGAGGGGTACTCGCGGCGCCGGCGCTCGGCCAGCCGGTAGTGGTCGGCCGGGCGGTACTGCTCGTCGGCGTAGGGGGCCTCGGCGGCGGTGACCCGGGCGTAGGCGATGTCCGGGTAGGCGGGGGCGTCGTGCGAGGGGGCCCGCCCGGTGGGGGCCTCGGCGGCGGGGGAGCCGTGCTGGACGGGCCGTTCCGCCGGCTGCCCGGACGGCCCGAACAGCGGTGCGTCCGCGGCCTCGTCCGGCTGCCCGGCGGACGCGGCGGGGAACGGCAGCGGCTCGGCGGCGGGGAGGTCCTCGGGCCGCAGGTACTCGACGTGCCCGAGCGGGTCGGCGGGGGCGTGGTGCGAGACCCCGGAGACCCGGGCGGCCGACGGGTCCTCCTCGAGGTCCGCGGCGTCGCGGGCGGGCCCGGCGGCGGCGTCCAGGACGGCGGGGGCGTCCGCGGCCTCCGGCGGGTACCCGGGCCGGTCGCCGAACCGCGCCCGGGTCCGCTCGCCGTACTGGGCCCGGCCGAACGCCTGGGCGTGCTCGCCGTCCGCGGCCCGGCCGAGCGGCTGGGCTTGCGGCTGTGCCTGAGCCTGTGACTGGGCCTGCGCCTCGCCGAACGGCTGTGCCTGGCCGAACGGCCGCGGCTGCGGGCCGTCCTGGGCCAGACCGAAGGGGTCCACCTGCCCGAAGGCGTCCACCGGCCCGGGGGCGTCGGTGCCCCCGAAGGCGTCGACGGGGGCGACCGGCGGCCCGGTCGGGGCCGGCTCCGGCGCCTCGTCGGAGGCCGTCAGCAGGGCCTTGCGCGAGCGCCGCACCAGCGGGATCGGCTCGACCGGGGAGCCCTCGTCCGGCAGGCCGGCGTCGCCGTCGATGACGAGCTCGTCCGGGACGAGCACGACCACCCGGGTGCCGCCGAAGGCCGACGGCCGGAACTCGATCCGCAGCCCGGTGTTGGCGGCGAGCCGGGCGACGACGTGGAAACCGAGCCGGATGTCGTCCGCCCGGGCCAGCACGTCGGTGCGCGGCGGGCGGCTCATCAGCTCGTTGGCCGCGTCGTACTGCTCCGGGTCCATGCCGAGCCCGCGGTCCTCGATCTCGACGGCGAGCCCGCGCCCGACCATCGCGGCCCTGACCTCCACGGGGGTGGGGGGCTTGGAGAACGTGGTGGCGTTCTCCATCAGCTCGGCGAGGACGTGCGCGACCGGGCCGACGGCCCGCTCGTGCAGCCACGGGTGCCCCTCGACGTCGAGCAGGATCCGGCGGTAGTCCTGCACCTCGCCCTGGGCGGCGCGCAGCACGTCCAGCAGCGGGACGGGCTTGCGCCAGCGCCGCTGCGGCTGGCCGCCGGCCATGATGACGAGGTTCTCCTCGTAGCGGCGCAGCCGGGCGGTGAGGTGGTCGAGGTCGAACAGGCCCTCCAGGACCTCCGGGTCCTCGTGCCGCCGCTCCAGCTCGTCGAGCTTGCGCAGTTGGCGGCCGATCAGCAGCTGGGTGCGGCGGGCGATGCGCTGCAGCAGCCGTTCGAAGCCGCGGTGCTGCTCGGCCTGCCGGACGGCGGCCTCGACGGCGGCGGACCGGGCCAGGTTGAGCGCCTGGCCGAGCCGGGCCAGCTCGTCCGTGCCGTTGCCGTGCGGGCCGGCGGTGATGGTGCGGCTCTCGGCCTCGGCGTCGACCGGCTCGCCGCGGCCGAGGCGCTCCACCACCTCGGGCAGGGTGCGCTCCATCTCCTCGGCCTGCGTGTGCAGTTCCTTGATGCGGCGGCGCAGCGAGCGGCTGAGGCGCCAGGAGGCGGTGATCACCGCGACGACGGTGATCAGGCCGACCACCGTGGTCAGCACGACCCGGGTGAGCAGGGAGAGGATGGTGCCCTTGCCGACGTCGACGATTCCGCTGGTGCGGGTCTCGATGGCCTTGATCAGCTGCGGGTTGAGCTGGTCCACGGCCTGGCGCCACTGGTCCTGCGCGGCGGGGAGCCTGACGGTGCCGTTGGTCTCGGCGCCGGCGGGCCGGGTGAGCGACTGTTCGACGGCCGTCTTGGCCTGCCAGGCCGGGCTGTTCATCAGGCCGTGCCAGGCGGGCGCCTCGGCGTCCGGGACGTACGGGACGACCTGGACGGTGAAGAGGTGTTCCTGCGCGCCGATGGCCTGCTCGACCTGCTGGTAGTCGGCGGTCGCGAGCCGGCCGGTGGGCCAGCCGCGGGCCAGCAGGGCGTCCTCGCGGGCGAGCATCTCCTTGGCCCAGAAGGCGTTGACCAGGGTCTTGGAGATCCAGGTGACCTCGCCGGTGTCGACGTGGCTGAGCGCGGTGAACAGCCGCAGGTCGACGGCGATCAGGTCGGTGTAGTACGCGAACAGGGACTGCTGGTCGATCGAGCCCCGGTCGACGGCGGCGCGCTGCTCGGCGAGCCGGCCGAGGGCCTGGCGGGCCTCGGCGACGGCGGTGCGGACCTCTTCGGGGGCGTTGTCGGCGGTCTCGCCGGAGAGGGTCTGGAACTGGCGGACCGCGTCGTCGGTCTGCTGGCGCTGGCGGCGCAGCTGGTCGGCGTTGGCGCCGGGCCGGGCGAGCGCCTCGGCGCTGAGCCGGCGCTCCTCCTGGAGGTTGTAGTAGACGATGTTGGACGGCTGGCCGGCCTTCTGCGCGAGCAGTCCCTGGCCGGCCTGGCGCTGGAAGTCGAAGACCGTCTGGCCGCTGGTGACCGCCCACAGGACGGCGAGGGCGACGCTGGGGACGACGGCGAGGACGAGCAACGCCGTCCGCAGTGACAGGCGTGGACGCCTGCGGGGGGCCTTCGGCGTCGGGGGCCGCCGATTCGCACGCGCGCGCAGAGCAGACTCCTTGGGGCTGGCGGCCGGCCGGGTCGGGGCCGGGCCGTCGGGCACGGGCTTTTGACGAGGCGATACTAGTCATACCGTGTGATTGGAGTGAAAGTGTGTTCGCCGTCCGGACGGTCCACGCACACGCTCCCGACACAATGTCACCTGGTCGTTGACCGTGCGCACTCGAAGCATCCCAGTTCGCGACCTGTTGACAGAGTGTCAGCGCTGGTCACCGCCCTGCGGGTGGACTCCGTGTGAAAACTCTGTGTCGTCACTTTCCGTGCCCGCCCCGTCATCACCCGCGGGGTCGCCCCGGAGGGGGCCGCCCGCGCGGCTGCGGCACGATGGCGTCCATGACCGGCGAACCCCTGCACATCCCGACCGACGGCCTCCGCCGAGTCCTCGACCTGGCCCTGCGGCACGTGGAGGCCTCGACCGGCGACCGGGTGGCGCTCGACGAGGACTACTTCTGGTCCGTCCCCGGCGGCGAGCTCCACGAGGTGTACGCCGGGCCCCCGGCCCTGACGATCGGACAGCTCTCGGAGTCGTGGCAGCACCTGGAGGCCCTGCTCACCGACCCGGACCGCGCCGTGGGCCACCACCTGGTCTGGCTCGCCGACGTCCTGCGCGCGATCGGCCGCGCCACCCCCTGACGGCCCGTGGGCTCCCCGGCGCCCCCGCGGGATCCGTCCGGGCGCTCGCGGCGGAGGGGTGATCACCCCTCTCCACTCTCAACGTATAGCGCACGGGGGGTCTTGCGGCAAGGCCCCGGCGGTGCCGCAGAATCGCCGGGTCAAGATCGCTGCCTGGGGGAACGGGAGATTCACGGATGCGCGTGGTGCTGGCGACGTACGGGTCGCGGGGGGACGTCCAGCCGTTGGCCGCACTGGCGGTGCGGCTGCGGGAGCTCGGTGCGCAGGTGCGGGTGTGCGCGCCGCCGGACGAGGAGTTCGCGGCGCAACTGGACGCCGTCGGCGTGGAGATGGTGCCGACCGGCCTCTCGGTGCGCTCGCTGGTGACGGGGCCGCCGCCCGCGTCCTCGGAACTGCCCCGGCGCGCGGCCGACCTGGTCGCGCAGTTCTACGACGCGGTCTCCGCCGCGGCCGGGCCGGGGGACGCGGTGGTGGCGACCGGCCTGTTCCCCGCCGCGGCCGGGGCACGGTCGGCGGCCGAGAAGCTGGGCCTGCGCTACGCCTACCTGGCGCTCCAGCCGACCGTCCTGCCCTCCCCGCACCACCCGCCGTTCCAGTACCCCGGCCGGCCGTACCCGCCGGAGGCGACCGACAACGCGGAGCTGTGGGCGCTGAACGTCGGGACGATGAACGCGCTGTTCGGCGAGGCCGTCAACGGCCACCGGGTGTCGGTGGGCCTGCCGCCGGTGGACAACGTCCGTGACCACGTCCTCACCGCGCGGCCGTGGCTGGCGACGGACCCGGTGCTGGACCCGTGGCGGCAGGCGCCGGGCCTCGACGTCGTGCAGACCGGAGCGTGGATCCGGCCGGACGAACGCCCGCTCCCGGCCGACCTGGTGGCCTTCCTCGACGCCGGCGAGCCCCCGGTGTACGCGGGCTTCGGCAGCATGCCGATGCGCGGCGCACAGGACGTCGCCGAGGTGGCCGTGGCGGCGGTGCGCGCGCAGGGCCGCCGCGTGGTGATCGCCCGCGGCTGGGCCGAACTGGGCCACGGCGACGGGCGGGACGACTGCTTCGTGGTCGGCGAGGTCAACCAGCAGGCCCTGTTCGAGCGGGTGGCGGCCGCGGTGCACCACGGCGGCGCGGGCACGACGACGACGGCCACCCGGGCGGGTGCGCCCCAGGTGGTGGTGCCGCAGATCGTCGACCAGCCCTACTGGGCGGGCCGGGTGGCCGCGTTGGGCGTCGGCGTGGCTCACGACGGGGCGACGCCGACGGTGGAGTCCCTGTCCGCCGCGCTCGGGGAGGCGCTGACCCCGCAGGTGCGGGCCCGGGCCGCCGCCGTGGCCGGCACCGTCCGCACCGACGGAACGGCGGTCGCCGCGGACCTCCTGCTCCGCCCCGGGGCCTGAGCGCCGCGGCGGAGTGGGAAGTCGGCGCGGGGTGGGCACCGCGGCGTGGGGCGGGGCTACTCGGTGAGCAGCTTCAGGCCGGAATCCGGGATCCTGGTGCCGTCCTTGGCGAAGAACTGCCAGGACTGCACCTTCCGGCCCGGCTGCTCGGGCACCACCACGTGGCGGTACGGGGTGTCGCCGACCGGGACCAGCTGCGGTTCGAGGACGGTGCCGTCCGTCCAGGTCACCACGATCCGGCCGACGTCCGGGCCGGCGGTGACGCTGGCCAGCCGGATCGGGAGCGGGCCGGGGGTGCCGTCCTTGCTCCGGGGGCCGATGACGCCGCCCCCGATGTAGTCGCCGTCCCGCGGGTCGAAGTGGGCCGCGTCGGGGAAGCTGCCCTGGGAGTCGTACTTCTGGCGCACCCCGTCCAGCGTGGCGTACGTGTTGACCACGTCCTCCGTGGTCGACCAGTAGTGCTGGACGAAGTCGGTGGTCGGCTTCTCGACGGTCGGGTCGACGGCGTTGCGCTCCTGCCAGACGGCCAGGGCCTGCTCGTACGCCCGCTCCTTCGGGGCGGCCGGCCAGACCGCCTGCCACAGCTTCCACTCCTTGCCGTCGACGGTGCCCTGGCCGATGACCACCCGGACGGGGGTGAACGGGTCCTTCGCGGCGGGCGCGGTCGTCGGGGCCCGATCGGTGTCCGGGGCGGCCCCGGTGCCGGTGGCGGGGCCGGAGTTCGCCGCGACGAGCGGCTGCGGCGCCCCGCCGGGGCCCGGGTGCAGCGTGGCCGTCACGCCGCCCGCCAGCGCCACGGTGGCGGCCAGGGCGAGCGCGCCGACCATGGTGCGCCGGCGGCGCCGGATCCGCCGGCCGCCGGCCATGATGTCCGGCAGCGGGACGGAGCCGATCCTGGCGCCCGTCGCCGCGTCGGCCAGTCCGCGGCCGACCCACGCGTCGGTGCCGTCCGCCGCCGTGCCCGCGCCGAACGCCGCGTTGTCCCCGCCCGTGCTCATACCGCACCTCCGATGCGTGCCATGCCCTTGAGTTCCTTCAGTGCCGCGACCTCGCGCAGCTTGGCTATCCCCTTCGCCGCGTGGCTGCGCACGGCTCCCACCGAGCAGCCCATCGCGACGGCGGCCTGGCTGTCGCTCAGGTCCTCCCAGTGCCGCAGCACCACGGCCTCGCGCTGGCGGGCCGGCAGGGTGGCGAGCGCGGCCAGCAGTTCCCCGCGCTGTTCGGACCGCGCGAAGCCGTCCTCGACGCCGGGCGCGTCCGGCAGGACGTCGACGAGCAGTTCGGGCGGTCGGCGCCGCCAGCGGCGGGCGTGCTGGTTCACCAGGATCCGCCGCACGTAGGCGTACGGGTCCCCGGCCCGGCGGACCTTCGCCCAGGACGCGCAGGCCTTCTCCGCCGCGGACTGCACCAGGTCCTCCGCCGCGTACTGCTCGCCGGCCAGCAGGTAGGCCGTGCGGATCAGGCGTGGCCAGGCCCCGACGATGAAGGCCTGGAACTCCTCGTCCCGGTCGGTCTTCGTTTCTCCCATGAGCACCTCCTCACCCCCCTAGAGCCCGGGGGCGGGGGAAACCGCTTACTCCGGCGCCGGGGCGGGCCGGCGCGGCGCCGGCGGCGGTCCGGGGCCGAACCGGCGTCGGGGCCGGGGCAAGGCGGGGCGGGGCCTTTCCCGTCCGCCCACCGGACGCGGGAGGAGCGTATCCGGGAACGCGAACGGCCTTCGACGCACGGTGGACACATTCCCGTCACACGGGCGGCCGGCGTCGCCTCCGGAGGTGCGGGACGGACGCCCGAATTGCCCGGGGGGTGGGGCTTCGTGGCGAATTCCCGGGCATGGCCACCTTCTCGTTCTCGACGGTCGCGAGTAAAACTTCGCAAAGAATGTACTCGGCCCGGACCGGCTCCGAACTGCCTCTTCAACAGAATGTTGCAGATCAGGGATGGGTTGATCACGCTTCGCCATACGGCTGTAACCGGTCGTGTGCAAGCATGTCGGCAATCCGCAGGAGTACGGTTCCGGAGGAATCACCGGGCGGGGCTCGTGGGTAAGTCGAGCGGCTCGGAGGGATATTCGCCATGCCGTGGACTTTCGTAGCGGGAATAGATGCGACGTATGGGTCAGGAAAAGGGTGGGTCGGGGGATCCGGAGGTCGCCCGCCCCCGGTTGGTCGGATTGGTCGTCGAGGTACTGCGCGGCGTCGCCCAGGTCGATTTCATGCCGTCCGCCGTGTGCGGACTGTTCTTCGTGGCGGCGCTGTTCGCGGCCGGCTGGCGGTACGGCCTCTACGGCCTGCTGGGCAGTGCGGTCGCCACCGGCGCCGCGTACGGCCTCGGGCTGGCGCGGAGCACCGTGGCGGCCGGTCTGCAGGGGTACAACGGGTGCCTGGTGGCCCTGGCGTGCGCGGTGTTCCTCGGACCCGACCACCCGGCGACCGTGCTGGTGGCGGTGGTCGGGGCCGCCGTCGCGGTCGTCGTCACCGCGGGCCTCGGCGCGCTGCTCTCCGGCCGCGGCCTGCCCGCGCTGACCGCGCCGTTCTGCCTGGTCGCCGGTGCGATCACGGTCGCGGCGCCCGGCTTCCGGCGGCTCTGGCACGGCGCCGCCGGCCCGGCGGCGCTGCCCGGCCCGGCGACCGGCACGACCGAACTGGGCTGGGAGGAGCTGTGGCAGGGGTTCTTCGCGAACATCGGTCAGGTCTTCTTCATGCCGCAGTGGTACGTCGGCCTGCTGTTCCTGGCCGGCATCGTCGCGGCCGACCGGCTCGCGGGGCTGCTGGCCTGCGCGGGCAGCGCGACGGGCCTGCTCACCGCCTGGGCGCTCGGCGCGCCCGCGGAGGCCGTCGGTCAGGGGCTGTACGGCTACAGCGGGGTGCTGACCGCGATGGCGCTGTGCGGGGTGTTCGTGGTCCGGAGCCGTTGGAGCGCGGCCTACGCCGTGCTCGGCGCGGCCGGCGCCACCGTCCTGACCCCGGCGCTCGCCGCGGCTTCCGCGCCCCTCGGTGGCCACGCCTTCACCTGGCCGTTCGTCCTGACGACCATGCTGTTCCTGGCGGCCGTCCCGGCCGTCCCCCGCCTGCGCAGGGCCTGACCGGCGACCGGCGGGGACCGACCGCTCGTTCGCCACGCACCGCCAGCCACACATCTCAGCCACACATCGTTCAGCCGAAGACCTTCGGCCAAGCGCCCGTTCGCCGAAGGCCCGTTCGCCATGGGCCCGTCCGTCCGGGCCGCATCCGGGAAGCGGAAAGGAAGAGTGGTTCCCCGTGAATCTCGCCCCGCGGGAGATGGACAAGCTCTACATCTACGTCGTGGCCGATCTGGCCCGGAAGCGCCGTGAGCGCGGCGTGAAACTGAACTACAGCGAGGCCTGTGCGCTGATCAGCGAGGCGATCATGGAGGGCGCCCGGGACGGCCGCACCGTCGCCGAGTGCATGGAGATCGGCAAGCAGGTCGTCGGCGGCGCGGACGTCATGCCCGGCGTCCGCGAGATGCTGCCGCTGCTCCAGGTGGAGGCGGCGTTCCTGGACGGCACGAAGCTGGTGTCCTGCCACGACCCGGTGGGTGCCTGAGCCATGACCCGACGCCACGCCGCGCCGGCCGCCATCGTGGTGCTGGCCGGCGGGCACGAGAGCGACGGCGGCCGGGACCTGGCCGCCCTGGTGGAGCGCGAGCCCACCGTGCACGCCGCGGCCGCCGCGGGCCGCCCGCTCGCCGAGGCCGTCCGCTCGGCGCTGGCCGCCGCCGACGGCCCGGTCTGCGTCGTCCCGATGACCCTCGGGCGTGACCCGGGGCTGGTCGCCGACGCCGCCCGGGCCCTGCGCTGGCTCGCCGACGGCGAGGTCCGGGGCCGGCTGGCCCTCACCGAACCGTTCGGCGGCCGGGACCACCTGGTCGGCTGGCTGCGGGCCGCGGCCGGTGCGCACGGCGCCGACGGCGCCGACGGACCGGGCCCCGGGGGCGCCCTGCTGGTCACCGCTCCGGCGGCCGGGCCGTTCGAGGACGCCGACCTGTTCCGGACCGCCCGGCTGGTCCGCCAGTACGGGCGCCACCGCTGGGTGGAGGTGGCCTTCGCGGGCGGCGACCCGGACCCGGCCGAGGGCGCGGAACGCTGCCGCCTGCTCGGCGCCCGCACCGTCACGGCCGTCCCGGCCTCCTTCGGGCCGGCCCTGCGTGCCGGACTGCCCGGGGTGCGGGACGGCGGGCCGCTGCTGGGCCCGGCCGCGATCGCGGGCGTGGTCGCGGCCCGCACGGCGGCGGCGCTGCACCTGCTCGGCCACGGCGAGGACGGCATCCTGGCCGGCCTCCACGCCGAGCACGGGCACGGCTACGCGCACAGCCACGGGCCGGGCGGCACGCACACCCACGGCCACGGCCCCGGAGGGACCCACGGCCACACCCACACCCACGGCCACCGGCCCCAAGCGCCCGTCCCCGTTCCCGCCGCCGTTCCCGTCCCCTCCGGCGGCCGCCTCCCGGCCCCGCTCCCGCACGGGCACCGCCACGCCCACACCCAGCCCCCACAGCACTGAACCGACAGAGAGGAAGGGCCTGCCATGTCCGGTGGAGCCGCGTACCTGTACGGCGAGGACCCGGTGGAGATCAACGCCGACCGCGCCAAGGTCACCATCACGGTCAGCAACACGGGCGACCGCGCGATCCAGGTCGGTTCGCACTACCACTTCTTCGAGGCCAACCGGGCCCTCGACTTCGACCGCAACGCCGCCTTCGGCAAGCACCTGGACATCCCGGCCGGCACCGCCGCGCGCTTCGAGCCCGGCGACAGCAAGGACGTCACGCTCGCCGAGTTCGGCGGGCACGGCCGGCTGGTCGGCTTCAGCAACCTCGTCAACGGCGGCATCACCTCCCCCGACACCCGCGCCCGGGCGATCGACCAGGCCCTGGCACGCGGCTTCAAGGGCACCAACCTCGACCTCAAGGAGACCAGCCGCTGATGGCCGTCCTGTCCCGCAAGCAGTACACCGACCTCTTCGGGCCGACCGTCGGCGACCGCTTCCACCTCGCCGACACCAACCTGGTCGTCGAGATCGAGAAGGACTTCAACGAGGGCCACTACGGCGACGAGGCCGTCTACGGCGGCGGCAAGGGCATCCGCGACGGCATGGCCCAGGACCCGGCCGCGACCTCCGTCCAGGGTGCCCTGGACCTGGTGATCACCAACGTCGTGGTGCTGGACGCGGTGCTCGGCGTCGTCAAGGGCGACATCGGCGTCAAGGACGGCTTCATCGCCGCCGTCGGCAAGGCAGGCAACCCGCACACCCAGAGCGGGGTGCACCCCAAGCTGGTGATCGGCCCCGGCACCGAGGTGATCTCCGGCGAGCACCTGATCGCCACCGCCGGAGGCATCGACACCCACATCCACTTCATCGCCCCGCAGCAGGTGCAGGAGGCGCTGAGCAACGGCATCACCACCCTGATCGGCGGCGGCACCGGCCCGTCCGACGGCACCAACGGCACCACCTGCACGCCCGGCCCGTGGAACATCGGGCGGATGTACCAGGCGGTCGAGGACCTGCCGGTCAACGTGGGCCTGCTCGGCAAGGGCAACGGCTCGCTGCCGGGCGCGTTGCGCGAGCAGGTCGAGGCGGGCGTCTGCGGCCTCAAGGTGCACGAGGACTGGGGGAGCACCCCGGCCGCGATCGACAGCGCGCTCGGCGTCGCCGACGAGTACGACGTCCAGGTGGCGATCCACACCGACACCCTGAACGAGTCCGGCTTCTTCGAGGACACCCTCTCGGCGATCGACGGACGCACCATCCACACCTTCCACACCGAGGGCGCGGGCGGCGGCCACGCCCCCGACATCATGCGGATCGCCGGCGAGCCCAACGTCCTGCCGTCCTCCACCAACCCGACGCTCCCCTACACCGTCAACTCGGTGGACGAGCTGCTGGACATGGTGATGGTCTGCCACCACCTCAGCCACGACATCCCCGAGGACGTCTCCTTCGCCGACTCCCGGGTGCGCGCCGAGACGATCGCCGCCGAGACCGTCCTGCACGACGAGGGCGTCATCTCGATCTTCTCCTCCGACTCGCAGGCGATGGGCCGGATCGGGGAGTCCTTCACCCGGGCCTTCCAGACCGCCCACCACTGCAAGGACCAGCGCGGAAAGCTCGCCGGCGACACCGCGCGCAACGACAACTTCCGGGTGCTGCGCTACCTCGCCAAGCTCACCATCAACCCGGCCGTCGCCTCCGGCACCGCCGACCACATCGGTTCGCTGGAGCCCGGCAAGCTCGCCGACATCGTGCTGTGGCCGATCAACTCCTTCGGCGCCAAGCCCAAGACGGTGATCAAGGGCGGCGTCATCAACTGGGCTCTGATGGGGGACCCGAACGCCTCGCTGCCCACCCCGCAGCCGGTCTACTACCGGCCGATGTACGGCGCGCTCGGCCGGGCCCGGCAGGCCACCCGGGTCTCCTTCATGTCCCAGGCGGCGGTCGACCTGGGCGTCCCGGACCGGCTCGGCCTGGAGAGCCGGGTCCTGCCGGTGCGGCGCTGCCGCTCGGTCGGCAAGCAGCACATGGTCCGCAACGACGCGCTGCCGAAGATCGCGGTCGACCCGGAGACCTACAAGGTCACCCTGGACGGCGAGCCCGCCACCATCGAGCCGGCCCGCGAACTCCCGCTCAACCACCTGTTCTACCTCACGTGAGCGGCGACCGGCCCCCGGCCGCCGGAGGCCTCGGGGCGCTGCTGGTCAGCCTCCAGCTGACCGACTCCGCCTTCCCCAGCGGCTTCTACACCCTCTCGCACGGCCTGGAGGGCTACGCCCAGGCCAGGGCCGTCACCCCGGACACCCTGCCCGAGCTGCTCGCCGACCTGCTGCGGCACGGCGTCGGCCCGTCCGACGCCACCGCGCTCGCCCTGGCGCACCGCGCCGCCCGGGCGGGGGACTGGGAGCACCTGGCCGAGGTGGACCAGCGGCTGCACGCCACCCGGCTCAACCGCGAGCTGCGGCTGGCCGCCACCCGGACGGGCCGCCAACTCCTCGACATCGCACGCGAGTCGGTGGGCGGCGAGGCGCTGGAGCGGTACGCCGCGCTGGTCGCCGACAAGCGGGCCCCCGGCTCGCAGGCGGTGGCCGCCGGGGTCGTCTACGCGGCGGCCGACGTACCGGTCGACCAGGCCGTCGCCAGTGACCTGTTCGCCTTCTGCGCCAGCTTCGTCGGCGCAGCCCTGCGGCTGCGGCTGACCGACCACCGCCGGGCGCAGGTGGTGCTGCGGGCGACGGCGCCGGTGATCGAGGAGACCGTCGCGGGCGCGCTCACCCGGGAACTCGCGGACCTCGGGGGGTGCGTGCCGGTCGCGGACGCGATGTCCGGCCGGCACGAACGGGCCGAGGCCAGGCTGTTCGCCACCTAGGACCCTACCCGGGCCCGTCCGGGGGCCGCGGTGCGCGGCGCCGCGCACCCGGACCGGTCCGACCACATGACCCTGCAGCAGAGGAGGAAGGCATGACCGACAACGTGCTCCGGGTGGGCGTCGGCGGGCCCGTCGGGTCCGGCAAGACGGCGCTGATCGAGGCGCTGGTGCCGGTGCTGATCGAGCGCGGCCACCGCCCGGCCGTCATCACCAACGACATCTACACCCAGGAGGACGCGGAGCACGTGCGCCGGACCCTGGCCGGCGTGCTCGACCCCGAGCGGGTCGTCGGCGTCGAGACCGGGGCCTGTCCGCACACCGCCGTGCGGGACGACCCGACGATGAACCTCGCGGCCGGCGCCGAGATCCTGGAGCGCTTCCCGGACGTCGACACCCTGCTGTACGAGTCCGGCGGCGACAACCTGACCCTGACCTTCAGTCCGGTCCTGGTCGACCTCTTCCTGTTCGTGCTGGACACCGCCGAGGGCGAGAAGATGCCCCGCAAGCGCGGCCCGGGCATCACCGAGTCCGACCTGCTGGTCATCAACAAGATCGACATCGCCCGGTACGTCCGGGCGGACCTCGGCGTCATGGAGGCCGACGCCCACCGGGTCCGCGAGGGCGGACCGGTCGTGCTCACCAACTGCCTGACCGGGCACGGGCTGGAGGAGATCGCGACCTTCCTGGAGACCTTCCGCAAGGTCCCGGCATGACCGTGACCACCGGCGGGGGAGTCCCGGCCCCCGCCGGCGGCCGGTCCGCCCCGCCCGCGCCGCGGCCGTCGGCCCGCCCGGCGGGGCCGGAGCCGTCGGCCGGGCCGGAGCCGTCGGCCGGACGAGGCCGCCCGGCCCGCCCGGTCCGCCCGGCGCGGCGGGACCGGCTGGATCCCGCGCACTACGAGCCGGCCCGCGTCCCGGAGGCCGTCCGCCGGCACGCCGGCACCCCCGACACGCTGGCGGTCGGACGCCCCGGCAAGGTCGGCCTGCTGGAGCTGGCCTTCGAACGGATCGGCGCCCGCACCGAACTCACCGGCCACTACCAGAAGTCGCCGCTGCAGATCATGCGCCCGCTCTACTACGACCCGGCCCGCCCGGACCTCGCCATCACGCTCCTGATGTCCACCGGCGGCGGGATCCTCCAGGCCGACCGGCTCCGCACCGACCTGCGGTGCGGCGCCGACACCGCGACCCACCTCACCACCCAGGCGGCGACCAAGGTCTACCGGATGGAGTTCGACTACGCGACGCAGCTGGTGAACCTGGAGGCCGGCCCGCGCGCCTACGTCGAGTACCTGCCCGAGCCGGTCATCCCCTTCGTCGACTCCCGGCTCTACCAGCGGACCGTGCTCACCGTCGACCCGACCGCCACCGTGCTGGCCGGCGAGACCGTCCTCGCCGGGCGCCTGGCCCGGGGCGAGCGCAACGCCTACCGGGTGTTCGCCTCCGACCTCGAGGTGCGGCGCCCGGACGACCGGCCGGTCGCCGTCGACACCGTCCGGCTGGAGCCCGCGGCGGCCGGGGTGACCGGCCCGGCGGTGCTGGGCGGGCACGACGTGATGTCCACGCTGTACGCGGTCAGCCCGCTCGCGCCGGCGGCGCTGGTCGCCGACACCCTGCACGGGGCGCTGGCGGACTGCGGTCTGCTGTACGGGGTGAGCGTGCTGCCGCACGACGCCGGCGCCTGGGTGCGCCTGCTCGGCTCGGACACCCGGGCGTGCGCGGCGGCGCTGCGCGCGGCCTGGGACGCCGTGCGGCGGCTGCTGATCGGGGCTCCGGCGCCGGCGCTGCGCAGGACCTGACCGGACGGGCCCGGGGGCCCGCCGCCGTCAGGCGGGCTCCAGGCCGTTCGCCAGCCGCGCGATCTGGCGGTGGCTGAGGTCCACGACGCGGCGCATGTGGTGCAGTAGGAAGGCCAGTTCGGCCTCGCTGTCGTCGGCGTAGACGGCCGCCCAGTCGGTGCCCAGGGTGCGCCACACCCGGCCGAAGTGCTCCAGGGCGTCGGGGAGGACGGCGACCAGGACGCGGCGGCGGTCGGCCTCGTCGCGGCGGCGGGCGACCAGGCCGGCCTTCTCCAGGCGGTCGACGAGCCGGGTGGCGGAGCCGCTGGTGAGGCCGGTGAGCTCGGCGATCCGGCCGGTGGTGACCGGGCCGTCCTCCAGGGTGAGCAGGCTGAGGCACTGGACGTCGGTCGGGTGCATGCCGAGGTGGTCGGCGACGGCCTGGTTGAACAGCACGTACGAGGCCAGGTAGCGGCGGGAGGCCGGCCAGAGCTCGGCCATCAGGTCGTCGCGGGTCGTCATGCGGCCAGGGTATCCGGCAGCGCCGAAATAAGTTGTGTGGCGCAGAGACTTCCTTCTAGATTGTCTGCATGACACAGGTAAACACTGCGCAGCCGCCCCGGCTCCCCGTCGCCGTCACCGGCGCCACCGGCGCCCAGGGAGGTGCCACCGCCCGGGCCCTCCTGCGGGCCGGCCGGCCGGTCCGCGCCCTCACCCGCGACGTCACCTCGCCCGCCGCGCTCCGGCTCGCCGCCCTCGGGGCCGAACCCGTGCGCGCCGACTTCGACGACCCGGACTCGCTCGCCGCCGCCCTCGACGGCGCGGGGGCGCTGTTCGCGATGTCCACCCCCTTCGGCACCGACGTCGACACCGAGGTCCGCCAGGGCGTCGGACTGCTCGACGCGGCCGCCGCCGCCGGCGTCCGGCACCTCGTCCTGACCTCGGCGAGCAACGCCGACCGCGCCACCGGCATCCCGCACTTCGAGAGCAAGCACCTGATCGAGCGCCACCTCGCCGGTCTCGGCCTGCCGTGGACCGTCCTCGGCCCGGCCGTGTTCCTGGACAACTACGCCAACGGCTGGACGCTCCCGTCCCTGCGCGAGGGCTGGTTCCCGCTGCCCATGCCGCCCGGCGCCGCCCTCCCGGTGATCGCCTCCGACACCATCGGTGCCTTCGCCGCCCACGTCCTCGCCCACCCGGACGCGTACGCCGGCCGGCGGGTGGACATCGCCTCGCAGTGGTGCACCGGCGAGCGGATCGCCGCCGCGATCAGCGCGGCGAGCGGGCGGACGGTGCGGTACCGGGAGGTCCCGCTGTCCGTCGTCGAGGGCTACTCCGGCGACCTGGCGG
Organism: Kitasatospora sp. NPDC101176; assembly: GCF_044768035.1. Lineage (NCBI taxonomy): Bacteria > Bacillati > Actinomycetota > Actinomycetes > Kitasatosporales > Streptomycetaceae > Kitasatospora > Kitasatospora sp. NPDC101176. The sequence continues at coordinate 506,882 of NZ_JBIWPA010000001.1, read as the reverse complement.
CGATGTTCCGCTACTTCCGGGAGACCGGCCTCGACATCGACACCGGGGCGCTGCACCGCGAGCACCCCGGCATCCACTGGCAGGGCGTCGAGGAGTGGGCCGCCGCTCGCACCTGGGAGCTGTGAGCCGTCACCCGGTCCCCCGGGGGCCCTGGGGCGCACCCTGGCCCGGGAAGAGCAGCTCCGCCGCGCGGTCGAGGACCTCGGCCCGGGTGCGGCCCCCGTGGTCGGCGGCGAGGGAGTGCCGGGCGACGGCCACGCACATGGCGATCAGGCTGCGGGCCTCGACCTCGTCCGGGTCGGTGCAGAGGGAGCCGATCACCTCGCGCAGCAGGTCCATCCGCCGGTTGTCGACCCGGCGCAGGCGCTCGGCGACGGCCTCGTCCCGCCGGGCCCAGTCCCGGACGGCGAGGTCGAGCGGCAGCAGGCGCTCGCCGGAGAAGGTGAGCGCGCCGGCGCGCCGGGCCCTGGTCCGCGGGTCGCCGCCCTCGCGCTCGACCCGGTCGACGACCTCGTCGGTGCTCTCCCGCTCCCAGGTGTCCAGCATCTCGGCGAGCAGGGCCTCGCGGTCGGCGAAGTGCCCGTAGAAGCCGCCCTTGGTGACGCCGAGCCGCTTGGCCAGGGGTTCGACCCGGACGGCGTCCGGGCCGCCCGCGGCGAGGGCCCGCAGCCCTTCCTCCACCCATGCCCCGCGCGGTGTGCGAGCAGTGCCCACGGTGTGACCCGCCTCACTCGTCCGGTGAATATACGGCACCGTATATTCGTCCTAGCCTCGATGTGTACGCCAGCGTATACAAAGGGGGCGAAGCCATGAGGCTTCCGACGACGGCACACACCGGACGGCCGTGGCGCATCCACGGCTTCGCGGCCGACTTCCGGGTCGAGGACGTCTGGTCCTACCGCACACCCGGCGCCGGGCCGGACGACTTCCCGGTCATGCTCGCCGCCCTGCGGGCCGGCACCGGCGGCCGCCGGCCGCTGCCCGTCCGGGCCCTCTTCGCGGCCCGCCGCGGCCTCGGTGCGCTGCTCGGCTGGGACCGGCCCGACGCCGGCCCCGGCCGAGCGCTCCCCACCCTGCGCGACCGGCTGCCGGACGGCCTGCGCGCCACCGCCGACCCCGCCCGCGACGACGGCCTGCCGCTCACCCCGGTCTACGAACTCCCCGACGAGGCCGTCCGCGAGGTGGCCAACCGGACGGTCCACGCCCTCATGCACCTCGGCTGGGTGCCGACCGGCGACGGCGGCCACGAGCTGCGGATGGCCGTCCTGGTCAAGCCCCGCGGCCGCCTCGGCCGCCGCTACATGGCCCTCATCGCACCGTTCCGCCACCTCGTCGTCTACCCCGCCCTGACCCGCCAGTGGGAGCGCGCCTGGCGCGACCGCCCCCGGCCACCCGCCCGCGGCTGAGGCAGGCCCGGGGCGTATCGTCGCCGGATGGCCCTCAGGACACCGCGCGCCCTCCACGTCGACGGCCGCGACTACCGCTGGGTGGTGCGGCACCTGGACGCCGACCACGTGGCCGTCCGGGTCTGGCCCGACAGGCCCGGGCGCGCGCCCCGCCCGCTCGAGGTCGTCCGCCGCTTCGACGACCCCTGGCTCAACTTCGGGGTGCTGCTCACCGCCCCCGCCGAGCGGATCGCCGAGGTCTTCCAGCTCGACCCGGTCACCCCCGCCCTCGCCGCCGACCTGGTCCGCGCGGCCCTGGCCGCCGACTGGCGCCCCGACGAGCCCGGCCCGGCGCTGCGCCTCGTCATGCACGGCGACCGGGCGGACTTCACGCTCACCCCTCCCGCGTGAGCAGGGCCGCCACCTGGAGCCCCGCCTCGGCGGCGCCCCGCACGTAGGGGCTGGGGTCCTCGCCCGCCGCCCGCCGCAGGGCCGCGACGGTCTCCCGGCGGCCCGGCCACTGCCAGGCGAGCATGGTCAGCGCCTGGCCGCGCACCTCGGGGCTCGGGTCCTCGGCGGCGCAGCCGCGGACCACCGCCTCGCCCTCCTCTCCGGCCAGCACCGCGAGACTGCTGAGCGCCTCGCAGCGGACCTCCTGGTCCGGGTCCGCGCGGGTGCGGGTGCGCAGGAAGGGGACCGCCTCCGGGCGCCGCCCGCCGAGTTCGGCCAGCAGGCCCAGGGCGGTGGTACGCAGCCGGGTGGAGTACGGGTCCACCGCGGCCCGGTGGAGCAGGTCGACGGTCTCCGGCGCCCCGGGCCGTCGGGCGGCGAGCGCCTGCAGCGCGTGGCGCCGCGCCGCCTCCCCCGGGTCGTGCTCCGCCCGGTCGATCAACACCTCCACCACGGACGGGTGTTCGGGCCACCCGGCGGCCAGTTCACGGATCGCGGTGGCGCGCACCGAGTCGTCCGGGTCGCCGGCGGCCCGCGCCAGCAGCAGCGCCGGGGCCTCGGCGCGCAGCGCCCGGGAGCGGGCCACGCCCTCGATCGCGCTGGAGCGCACGTTCGGGCTGGGGTCGTCGGTCATCCGCTCGCGCAGCACCCGCAGCACGTCCGGGTCCTCGCAGCCGTCCAGGGTCAGCTGGCGCAGGGCCAGTTGGCGGGGGTAGTCGGCCGGGTCGCGGGCGATCCGGTCGAGCAGCAGCGGGAGCACGCCCGGGTGGTGCAGCCAGCGGCCGGCCAGGTTGCGCAGTGCGGTGGCCCGGACCGAGGCCGGCGCGTGCACGGCCTGGTCGAGGGCCAGCGGCAGGACGTCGGGGTGCTCGGGCCGGTGCTGGACGAGCAGGTTCAGCGCGACCTCGCGCGGGAAGCGGTCCGGATCCCCGGCGGCCCGCTCGAACAGCAGCGGCAGCACGTCCGGGTGCTTGGGCCAGCGGCGGGCGAGTTCGGTGAGCGCGGCGGAGCGCACTGTCGACGAGGCGTCGAGGACGGCGGCCGACAGCAGCAGCGGCAGCACCTCCGGGTGCCCGGGCCAGTGCGTGGCCAGCCGGACCAGTGCGGCCTCCCGGGTGAGGCTGTCGCGGTCGCGGACGGCCCGCTCGCGCAGGACGGCGAGGACCTCGTCGCGGGTGTTCCAGTGCTGGGCCAGCGCGGTCAGGGCCACGGTGCGCAGGTAGCCGTCCGAGCTGGTCTCGGCGTGGCCGAGCAGCAGCGGCAGCACCGCCGGGTGCTCGGGCCAGCGCTTCGCCACCTCGTTGACCACGGTGTAGCGGTCCAGCGAGACGCCGTCGTCGACGAGCCGCAGCAACAGCGGCAGCACCTCGGGCCGTCCGTGCCAGCGCTGGGCCAGGGCGGACACCGCGGAGGCCCGGCTGCCGGACTTGAGCCCGTGGAGGGCGAGCGCCAGCGCCGGCCGCACGTCGTCGTGCAGCGTGCAGGCGACGGTGGTGGCGTCCTCGGCCAGCGGCAGGAACTGGCCGCGCAGGCGGAACCAGCGCAGGTAGCGCTCCCGACCGGACCACCCGGCGCCGAAGCCGGCCAGCGCCGTCAGCGCGGCGAGCAGCGGATTGCTCCCGGGGTGCCCGGCCGCGCCGGTCAGGGCGGCGGTCATGCCGTCGATCGCCCGGTCGCTCTGCGCGGTCAGCAGGCCGATCTTCCGGACCTCGGCCAGCGCACGGATCGCCAGGACCAGCGAGGCGGCGTCCCCCCGGTCGAGCAGGTGGTCGACCACCCGGCCGGCGTCCGCCTCGCTCAGCTCGTTGACGACCAGCAGCAGCACCTCGTGCCAGGTCGGGTCGTCGACCCGGCGGGCGAACACCTCCTCGATCAGCTCCTGCGGGGTCCACTCCCGGTCGACCGTGTAGCGGCGGACGACGTCGGCGGCCGCCAGGTACTCCAGGAACGCCCGGTGCACGAATCCGTACACCTCGCCGCCGTACCGCGCCAGGATGAAGTTGCGCTCCCGCAGCTGGTCGCGCAGTGCCCGGGCGGCCGCCAGGCACTGGTGGGCGGGCAGGCCGAACTGGGCGAAGTAGTCGCGGAAGACCCTCTCCAGGTCGTCGGCGTGGATGTGGTTGCCCGCGATGCCGCCGATGCCCTCCTGCATCCGCCGGGCCAGCAGGCGCAGCAGTTCCAGGAGTTCGCGGTCGTCGAGCAGGTCGAGGGCCTCGGCGGCGGCGGGGGTCAGCGGGGCGCGCAGGTGCTTGGTGTCGCGGTCCAGGTGGGCGACGAGCACCCGGACGGCGTGCTCGTAGACGCCCCGGCGGTCCCGGGGCAGGGTCTGGCGCCGGCCGATGATCGCGAGGATGGTCAACAGCAGCGGGTTGCCGGCGAGTTCGCGGATCGGCCGGGACGCCTCGACCGCGCCGCCGATCCGCTCGACCAGCCGGGCGGCGAGCTGCGGGTCGCTCGGGCAGGCGATGGCGTACCAGCGGCGGGCGAAGGCGGTGATCCGGCCGGGGTCGAGGTCCTGCAGCATCAGGTGGGTGAAGCCGGCGCCGCCGAGGGTGGCGCGCTGGTAGCCGATGACCCGGGAGGTGACCACGACGCGGACCCGGTCGTAGCGGGCGGCGAAGGCGGCGATCCGCTCCGCGGTGGCGGCGCGCGTCCCCGGGTCGAACAGCTCGTCCAGGCCGTCGAAGACGACCACGGCCCGCCCCTCGGTGAGCAGCCGGCGCAGTTCGGGGCCGGGGACGGACATCCCGGTGGTGCGGTGGCGGTGGTCCAGGAAGTCCTCGAAGGTGCGCTCGCGCCACTGCTCCTCGGCGTACTGGCGCAGTTCGACCACCAGGGGCAGCCGGCCGGCGAGCCGGGCGAGCGGTCCGGAGTCGTCGCCCCGGGTGAGGACGAGCGCGAGGTAGCGGGCCACCGTCGACTTGCCGGAGCCGGGGTCGCCGAGCAGTACGACCCGTTCGCCGCGCGGCCCGGCGAGGACGTCGAGCACGTCCTCGCTCGGGCGGCTCAGGTACCCGGTGCGCAGCCGTTCGACGGTGGACTGCCGCAGGCCCGGCGGGAGTTCGTCCTCCGCGGTGGTCTGCTCGCCGTTCGCGAGCAGGCGCTGCACCAGCTCGCGCGGGAGCTCGACCGGGGGCGGGTCCTCCCGCACCTGCGGGGTGACGAACACCTCGCGCAGCTCCACCGCCGGGTGCTCGCCCTGCTCGGAGAGCGGGGTGAGCACCTCCAGGTCCAGCCGCCCGAACGTCTCCCGCACCCGGCGTGCGTACCCGGCGCAGGCGGCGGCCAACGACTCGGCGGTGACCGGGCGTTCGCCGGTGCCACCGCCCTGGTGGACCGTCCCGGCCTGGATGAGGTCGCCGTGCACGACCACGGCGTCCGCCCGGTTGTTCGTCGTCCGATCAGGTTCCCCGCCCATCCGGTCAGGGTAGCCGCCGGTGCCGGTCAGGGCAGGCGTCGCACGAACCGCCGCTGCCACGGGGTCTCCACGGCGTGGCGGTCGTAGTGGTCGCGCACGTACCGGACGGCCTCGGCGGGCGGCACGCCGTCGAGGCCGCCGCCGCGCTCGCACTGCACGAGGCCGGCACGCTGCGGCTGCCGCTGCACCGGGTGCTCCCGCTGGCGGAGGCCGCCGAGGCCCACCGGATCAGCGAGCAGGGCCACCTGCGCGGCAAGATCGTGCTCACGGTCTGACGCGTCGTCACCGCCCGGGGCCGTCCCGGCGGGGCTGCCCGGCGTGTCGCCCAACTGTGCGCCTTGCCGGGAAATCTGACGGACGATCGGTAGAGTCCGGCGTCATGGTGACTGTGAACGAGACCGGAGGCGCGGCGGGCCGGCTGGCCGGCCGGGCCTGCGTGGTGACCGGCGCGGCCAGCGGCATCGGCAAGGCCGTCGCCGAACGCTTCGCCCGCGAGGGCGCGTCGGTGGTCGCCACCGACGTCGACGCCGCCGGTCTGCGCCGGCTCGCGGACCGGCTGCCGCACGCCGTCAGCACCGTGGTCGGCGACGTCTCGGTCGACCGGGACGCCCGCCGGATGGTCGAGGCCGCCGTCGAACGGCACGGCCGCCTCGACGTCCTGGTGGCCAACGCCGGTGTCCTCCCGCTGATGGAGGTCACCGAGGCCACCGCCGAGGACTGGGACCGCGTGATGGCCGTCGACGGCCGCGGCATGTTCCTCACCTGCAAGTACGCGATCCAGACGATGGCCGCGCAGGAGCGGCCCGGTGGTGCGGTCGTCTGCGTCTCCTCCATCTCCGGCGAGGCCGGCCAACGGGGCCAGGCCGTCTACGGCCCGGCCAAGTTCGTGGCCTCGGGCATCACCAAGCACCTGGCCGTCGAGTGGGCGGACCGCGGCATCCGGGTCAACGCCGTCGCGCCCGGCACCATCACCACCGAGCGCGTCGCCCGGCTCCGGGGCGAACCGGGCGGCGCCGAGTACCTCGCCGGGATCGAGCGGCTGCACCCCATGGGGCGCCTCGGGACCCCGGCCGAGGTCGCGGCGGCCGTGCTCTTCCTCGCCTCCGACGACGCCTCCTTCGTCACCGGCGCCGTGCTGCCCGTCGACGGCGGGTACCTGGCGCAGTAGCGCGGTCACCGCGCAGCGGCGGGTCCCCGGTGAGCGGCGCGGCCGTCGGGGAGCGGCGCGGCCACCGCGCATCGGCGCCGTCACCGCGCGGTGGTCCAGGAACCCGCCAGCTCCGCGGGCTCGCCGGAGAACACCACCTCGCCCCGGTGCAGGACGTGCACCACCGACGCCGTGGCGAGGGTGCGCGGCAGCGCCCGCGCGGTCAGCACCACCGTCCGGCCGGCGGCCGCGCCCGCCAGCAGGTGGGCGTGCAGCCGGGCCGCCACGGCGGGCGCCAGCCCGCGCTCCGGCTCGTCGAGCAGCAGCAGCGCCGGGTCGGCCGCCAACGCCCGCCCGATCGCGACCAGTTGCTGCTGGCCGCCGGAGAGGGTGCCCGCCCGCCGGTCCAGCAGCGCGGTCAGCTCCGGGAACAGCGCCGTCGCCCGCGACCGGGCGGGGCCGCCCAGACGCAGGTGTTCGGCCACCGTCAGCGACCCGAACACCCCCCGCTCCGCCGGCACCAGCGCCAGCCCCGCCCGCACCCGCCGGTGCACCGACCACCCCGTGACGTCCCGCCCCCGCCACAGCACCCGCCCGCCCGACAGCGGCACCAGCCCGGCCACCGCGTGCAGCACGCTCGTCCGCCCGGCCCCGTTGCGCCCGAGCAGCACCGTCACGCCGCCGCCCGGCACGGCGAGCCCGACGCCGTGCAGGGCCTCCAGCGGCCCGTACCGTACCCGGGCGCCCTGCAGGGCGAGCTCGACGCTCACCGGGCGCCGCCTGCCCGGGCGGCCCGGGGGCGTGCCGCGGACATCAGCCGGCCCCCCGCCAGACGCGGGTGACCCGGGGGTCGGCCAGCACGGTGCGGGTGGGCCCGCCGGCGACGAGCCGGCCGTCCGCCAGGGCGTAGACGGAGTCGGCGAGTTCGGCGACCAGTTCGGCGTCGTGCTCGACCAGCAACAGGGCCATGCCGCGGTCGGCGAGGCCGCGCAGGACGGTCACCAGACGGGCCGTCTGCGCGGTGTCCAGTCCGGCGGCCGGTTCGTCCAGGAGGAGCACCCTGGGTCCGCCGGCCAGGGCCCGGGCCAGCTCCACCAGCCGGAGCACGCCGGTCGGCTGCTCCGCGGCCGGCTCGGCGGCGACGTCCTGCAGCCCGAACAGTCCGAGCGCCCGGGCCGTGCGCTCCGCGGCTGCCCGGGGGTCGGGCCGGCCGCGGTGCTGCTCGGCGCCGACCCGGACGTTGTCGGCGACGGAGAGCGTGGGGAAGACGGCGATCTGCTGGAAGGTCCGGGCCAGCCCGAGCCGCACCCGCCGGTGGGCGGCGAGCCGGGTGACGTCCCGCCCGCCCAGCAGCACCCGGCCCGCGTCGGGGCGGACGGTGCCGGCGAGGCAGTCGAAGAGGGTGCTCTTGCCGGCGCCGTTGGGGCCGATCAGTGCGGTGATCCGGCCTGGCGGTGCCAGCAGGTCCACCCCGGCGACGGCCTCGATCCCGCCGTAGCGGTACACGATGCCGCGCGCGGTGAGACGGGCGGTGGCCGTGGTGGCGGCGGTGGTCACGGCGGACCTGCGTCCGTCCGGGAGGGCCGGCGCCGCCGCTCGTCGGCCGGCCGAGCGGCGACCAGGGCCCGGACGCGCCGGCCGGCCGGGCTGAGGCGGGACGCGGGCAACGGGGGCGCCGTGGCCCGCGGCCGGCGGGCGGGAAGGGCGGCGAGGCCGCCGGGCAGACGGCCGATCGCGACGGCGAGGGCGCCGACGGCGACGGCGGAGACGCCCGCGGTGGTGCCGGCGTCGAGGCCGGTGAGCAGGGCGGCGACGAGGACGGCGCCGAGCGCGCTGTCGGCGCCGGCGACGACGACGGCGGCGAACCAGAGCAGACCGCGGACGGGGTCGAAGGCGGCGGGGTCGAAGGCCCGGCCGGCGAGGCCCATCAGGCCGCCGCCGAGCGCGGCGAGCGCGGCGCCGGCGACGAAGGCGAGCAGCTTGAGACCGGGGACGTCCACCCCGGCCGCGGTGGCGCCCGCCTCGTGGTCGCGCACGGCGGTGAGGGCGCGGCCGGTGCGGCCCCGGTGCAGGGCGCGGACGGTGAGCAGGCCGAGGCCGAGCAGGAGGAGTTCGGCGAGGTAGAAGGCCCGGTCGCCGCTGAGCAGGGCGGGGCGGTCCAGGGTGAGCCCGGTGGTGGCGTAGGGCTGCTGGAAGACGAAGCGGCTCATCGCGGTGCCGACGGCGAAGGTGACGAGGGCGAGGGCCAGGCCGCGGCGCCGGATCGCGGGCCAGCCGGTCAGCAGGCCGAGCGGCGCGGTGGCCAGGACGGCGAGCAGCAGCGCGGGCAGGGCGGGCAGCGGCGGGACGCCGGGGATCCGGCCGGACATCAGCAGCCCGGTGCCGAGCGCGCCCAGGCCCGCGTACCCGGCCTGGCCGAGCGAGATCTGCCCGCCGTAGCCGGTCACGACGACGACGGAGAGCAGGACCAGGGCGAGCGCGGGCACCAGCAGGGCGCTGCGCAGGTCGTTGCCGCGGAAGCCCAGCGGCAGCAGGAGCAGGACCAGGCAGACCGCCCCGGCGACCTGGCCGCCGCGCCCGCCGCCACCGGGCCCGCCGCCACCCGGCCGGGCCCGGCGGGCGGCCAGCGGCGCGAGGTCGTGGCTGCCGCCGGTGATGTGCGGGCCGGCCAGCAGGGCGGTGACGAGCAGCGCGATGACGAACAGGTTGGACTGCACGGCCTGGACCAGCGGCAGCAGTTGGCCGGACGGCCGGAGCCGGGTGAGTTCCGCCTGGGCGACGCCGAGGCCGAGCCCGGTCGCGACGGCCACCGGGATGCTGCGCAGCCGGGCGGCGACGGCCACCGCCATGGTCTCCATCACCAGCAGCGGCAGCCCGTACGGGTCGAGCAGCAGGTAGGGGGCGAGGGCGACGCCGACCAGCCCGGCGGTGAAGGTGCCGAAGGCCCATCCGGCGGCGGAGAGCCGGTCGGCGTCGACCCCGGCGAGGGCGGCGAGGCGGCGGTCGTCCACGACGGCCCGCAGCCGCAGGCCGAAGCCGGTCCAGCGGGTGACGGCGGTGACGCCGAGACCGAGGACGAGGATGGCGGCCAGCTGGGCGACGGTGTCCGGCCGCAGGGTGTGCCCGCCGGGCAGCCGGATCGGGGTGCCGCCGAGCGGGGAGGGGGCACCGGCCAGCGGGGCCGGGCCCCAGAGCAGCACGACCAGGCCGATGAGCAGCACGAAGACGCCCAGCCCGGCGACCATGGTCTCGGCCGGTCCGGCGCCGCGCCGCTGCAGGGGGCGGTGGACGAGGACGTCGAGCAGGACGCCGAGCGCCGGGGCGACCAGCAGCAGGCAGCAGGCGACGGCGGGCCACACCGGCCAGTGCCGGACCACGACGAGGTCCCGCAGCAGGTAGGCGACGGCCATCGCCTGGGCGCCCTGGGCGATGTTGAGCACGCCGGTGGCGCGGTGGCAGACGACCAGGCCGATGCCGCTGAGCGCGGCGGCGCAGCCGACGGTGAGCCCGGCGAGGGCCAGGTCGACGGTGAGCCCGAGCGAGTCGGCGGGCGCGGCGAGCAGGACGTCCACCGGTTCACCCGCCGGGCGGGGCGGATTCGCCCGGACGGGTGGCGGGCCCGTCCGGGTCGCCGCCCGGCTCGCAGACCGGGCAGGGCGTCAGCGAGCGGTCCCGCACGGCCGCCGCGTCCACCGCCCCGGCCCGCTCCTTGCCGGAGACCAGCGGGCAGTCCGGCCGGTGGTAGTGGGTGCCCCCGGGGAGGGCGCACCACCCGGTGGCGGCCCCGCCGCCGCCCTGCGGCTCGTCCGGCTCGACCAGCAGCTCGTACAGCCGGGCCACCCGTCGGCCGGTGAGGTCCCCGGGCCCGTCCGGCGGTGGCGGGCGCACGGCCACGAGCACCGCGCCGGAGACGATGAGGGCCGCGCCGGGAACGGTCGAGGAGGCCAGGTAGGGGATCTGCTGTTCGGCGAAGCGCTCGCCGGAGACCCCGTACCAGCCGAGCACGCACAGCACCGCCCCGACCGCCAGGAGGATCCAGCCGGCCCACTCCCGCCCGCCCCGGACGGCCCGCAGCCGGCGGGCACCGCGCCGGACGGGGGAAGCCCCCGCCGCGGGGCACGTGGTCTCTCCGCCGGATTGCGATTCGTCCATGGATCCGCCTTGATGGTGTCACTTGCGACGTTTCCAGGATCGGCCTGGAACAGCATCCGGGACACCGCGAGCGGGACCGGGCGGCGCAGTCGAGAGGGAACACCATGCGCGTGACGCGAAGCGGCACCCCCACGGGCGGCGGCCCGGCCCGGCGGACGGCGGGCGCGCTGCTCGCCCTGCTGCTGGTGGCCACGGCGGCCGCGTGCAGCAGCAGCACGTCCGGGTCCTCGGCGACCACCTCGGCCGCCGCGAGCGCGAGCGCCTCCGCGAGCGCCACCTCCGGCGGTTCGCCGACCGCGTCCGGCGGCACGGCGCCCGCCGATCCGGCTGCCGCGAAGACGGAGGTCACCGCCAACTGGGAGAAGTTCTTCGACCCCGCCACCCCGATCCCGGACAAGGCCGAACTGCTCCAGGGCGGTGACGCGCTGCTCCCGGCGCTGCAGGGCTTCGCGCAGGACCCGCGGGTCGGCCAGGTGCAGGCGAAGGTCACCGACGTCGCGTTCACCGACGCGAACGACGCCACCGTCACCTACTCGCTCTCCCTGCAGGGCACCGTCGTCGAGCCCGCCGCGACCGGCCAGGCCGTCCTGGAGAACGGCACCTGGAAGGTGTCCCGCTCGACCCTGTGCGGCCTGATCACCCAGGCCGGCGGCGCCAGCGGCACCCCGATCCCCGGATGCAGCTGACGGCCCCGACGCGCCGCCGGGCCGCCGACGCGACGCCGCGCCGGCGGCCCGGCGGCGCCCCGGGGGTGCCGGGGCTCGCGGCCGTCCTGACGGTCCTGGCGCTGCTGCTGCCGCTCGCGGGCTGCGGGACCCGGCTGCCGGCCGACGCCTTCTCCGCCCGGCCGACCCCGGCCGGCGGCACCGGCAGCCCCGGCAGCACCGGCGGGAACCCGGCCTCGGACACCGGGGTCAGCGCCACCGAGATCCGGGTCGGCATCGTCACCTCGACGACCAGCCCCGTCGGCGGCGACGTGTTCAGCGGACCGCGCTACGGCGCCCAGGCCTTCTTCCAGGCCCTCGACGACCGCGGCGGCCTGCACGGACGCACCGTCCGGATCATCACCTGCGACGACGGCGGCAGCGGCATCGGCAACCAGGACTGCGTGCACCGGCTGATCGACCGGGAGCACGTCTTCGCCTTCGTCAGCGGCAGCGTCCTGGACTACGCGGGCGCCCCCTACGTGAGCGCCCAGGCGGTGCCGGACGTCGGCGGCCAGCCGATCGGCACCGCCTACGACCGCTGGCCGCACCTGTACGGGATCTACGGCAGCAGCGCCCCGCGCGACGGACGGGCCGTCGGCTGGAACGGCACGCTCTACCAGAGCACCGAGGTGTTCCGGTTCTTCCGGGAGCGGCTGGGCGCGGGCAGCGCCGCCGTGGTCGCCTACAACCAGGCCGACTCGGCCCGCTACGCCGGTCAGCTGAAGGCCGGGCTGGAGGCCGAGGGCTACCGGGTGCTGCTCCAGACGGTGGACTTCGCGCTGCCGAACTTCCAGGCGGTCGCCGCGGCCGTGCGGGCGGACGGCTCACAGCTGCTGTTCGACGCCATGGACACCCGGGGCAACGTGGCGCTGTGCCGGGCCCTGGACGACGCCGGGGTCGGGCTGACGGCCAAGGTCACCAACGTGCAGAACTGGTCGGAGTCGGTGCGCACCGACTACCAGGCCGTGCCGAACTGCCGCGACGTCCTCTGGGCGACCTCCTCCAGCCTCAACTACGCGGACGAGCAGTACCCGGCGGTGCACGAGTTCCGCACCGCGATGGCCCGGTACTACCCGGACCGCGGGCCGCAGCTGTCCGCCTGGGAACTGGAGGGCTGGGCGGGCGCGCAGTGGCTCGCCGACGCGATGGCGTCCTGCGGGGCCGCGCTGACCCGCTCCTGCACGGAGGCCTTCATGAACCGCGTCGAGCCCTACGACGCGCACGGCCTGATCCTGCCCGCCTCCTTCGTCCCGCAGCCGCCGCCCAGCGGGCCGACCAGGGCCTGTCTGAACGCCGCCCGCTGGCAGGACGCGGCGCAGTCGGGCCGGGGCGGCTGGGCCACCCAGGTGCCGTCGATGACGACCACCTGCTTCGAGGTCCCGCAGCTGCCGTACCGGCCGTGACCGGGGCGGCGTCGGGGGCGGTGCAGGGGCCACGGGGGCCGTACCGGGGCCCGGGCCGCGGGGCTCCGGGGCTCCGGGGCCGGTCAGGGCAGCCGCTCGACCACGACCATCGCCGCGTCGTCGCCCAGCCGGCCGCCCGCGTGGGCGAGCAGGTCCCGGTGCAGGTGGTTCAGCAGCACGGCCGGGCTCTCGCCCTGCCGGGCCGCGAGGCGTTCGGCGAGCGGGTAGAAGTTCCCGTGCGCGTCCCTGGCCTCGATCACGCCGTCGGTGTAGATCAGCAGCCGGTCACCAGGGTGGAAGGGGAAGGTCTCCGTCTCGTACCGGACCGGGGCGAGGTCGCCCAGGCCGAGCGGCGGCGCCGGGTGGCGGGCCGCCAGCGTGGTGATGCCGTCGGGGCGCAGCAGCAGCGGCGGCGGGTGGCCGCAGTCGATCAGGCGGACGGCCGAGCCGTCGTCGGGGATGTCGAGCAGCACGGCGGTGATGAAGGACTCCCCGCCGTCCTCCGCCGCCGCGTCCGCCTCCTCTCCCGGTGCCCGCTGCGGGCGGGACTGCTCGGCCGGCTGGGCGAGGCCCCAGGAGACCGTGCCGTCCAGGTAGGCGGCGAGGCCGGGCAGATCGGGGTACAGGTGGGCGGCGGCGCGGAAGGCGCCGAGCAGCAGGGCCGCGTCGCCCAGCGAGGGCAGGCCCTTGCCGCGGACGTCGCCGACCAGCAGCCGGGTGCCGGTGGTCGTGCGGGCGGCCGCGTAGAGGTCGCCGCCGACCTGCGCCTCGGCCTCGGCGGCCAGGTAGACGGAGGCCAGGTGCAGCGGGCCGATCCGCTCCGGCAGCGGGCGCAGCAGCACCCGCTGGGCGGCCTCGGACACCGAGCGGACCTGGGCCAGCTCGCGCTCGTGCCGGGCGCGCAGCACCCGCAGGCCGACGATCAGCACGGAGACGGCCAGCTGGGCACCCAGCTGGGTCTCGTGGTTGGCGGTGGTCACGCCGTCCCGGGCGAGGCCGATCACGGTGAGCCCGGCCAGGGCCAGCAGGGCGACGCCGGCGGTGGCCCGGGGCCCGGCGACGGAGGCGGTGAGCGCGGGGGCGACGATCAGCAGCGGGCCGAGGTGGATGTCCGGCGGGGAGACGATGTCGACGACGGTGATCACGACGATCAGCGCGAGCGACAGGGCCGTCATCACCCGGCTGTCGGGCCGCCAGGAACGGCGGCGGTCGCGGGGGCGGTCGCGCGGGCGCGGGTCACGGGGACGCTGCCGGAGTGGCACCCCTCCTCTGTACACCGTGCGGGCGGTGCGGCGCACCCGGAGCCGGCGGGCGGGCCCGGCCGGCGCCGCCCCGCCGTCAGCCCTCTTCGCCGTAGCGGGCCAGGTAGTCGGCGAAACGGGCGACGTCCGCGTCGGACCAGTCGGTGAAGCGGGCCGTGAAGGCCAGCCGGCGCTGCTCGTTGGCGTCCCGCAGCAGGGTCAGTCCGGCCTCGGTGGCCCGCAGGATCTGGCCGCGCTGGTCGTCCGGGTCGGCCTCGCGGCGCAGCAGGCCGAGCTTCTCCAGGGCGGTGACCTGGCGGCTGACGGTGGACTTGTCGAGCATGAAGTGGGCGGCCACGTCGGCGGCCCGGCAGCCGCCGCGCTCGGTGATCAGGTCGAGGATGCTGTAGGTGACCAGGGAGAGGTCGGGGTGCAGCTGGGAGGCCTTGTGCCGGGCACGGCGGGCGAAGGCGGTCAGCTCGCGCTGGATGGTGTCGATGGACGACTGGCGGCCGGGCACGGGGTTCCTACCTCCTCGATATTTGTTGCACTATACAACGGAATCACTCGGGCCCGTGCGCCGCACCCCCGACGGCCGACCGGCCCGGGCCGCTTCCCAGGCGCGGGCTGCGGCGATCCGGCGGGTCGTACTCGGGTGAGTGGCGAACAGTAGCTCAAGCACCCTCGGCGGGTCGACATCGGAGACGTTCGCCAGAGCCAGTCTGCGCTGCATCGCGACGAACTGCTCGGGGTCCGCCGTCAGTTCGAGCGCGTGCCGGTCCGCCCTGGCCTCGATCCGGCGGCTCACCGCACACTGCGCCGGGCCCGACAACGCGCCCAGCAGCGCCGCGCACGCCGCCAGCAGCGGCAGTGCGCGCGGATCCGCGGCGTCCGTCGCCCCGGCCGCCGACAGCAGCGGCGCCCAGCCGCTCAGCACGCCCAGCACCGCCACCGCCACCGCGGCGCCCAGCGCGCCCAGCACGGTGCCCGTCAGCACGTCCCGGTGCTTCACGTGGCCCAGCTCGTGCGCCACCACCAGCTCCACCTCGCGGGGCTGCGCGGTCGCCACCAGGGTGTCGTAGGCGACGATCCGCCGGGTCGCGCCCAGCCCCGAGACGTAGGCGTTGAGCGCGGTGGTCCGCCGCGAGGCGTCCGCCACCAGCACGTCCCGCACCCGCACGCCGTCCCGCTCCGCCAGCGCCAGCAGGGCGGTGCGCAGCCCGCCCGGCGCCATCGGGGCGAAGCGGTTGAAGACCGGCTCGATCAGCAGCGGGTGGAGGAAGGAGAGCGCCACGGTGAGCCCGGCCGCGGCCGCGGCCCCCGGCACCCACCAGTGCCGCGGCGACCACGCGGTCAGCGCGAACAGCCCGAGCGCGAGCGGCAGCACCAGCGCGAGGCCCAGCGCCAGACCGCGCAGCGCGTCCAGCAGCCACCCGGCCCAGCCCTGCGTCACCAGCCCGTACCGGGCCCGGACCACCCGGACCCGGGCGCCGAACGGCAGCTGCAGCGCCTGGCCCAGCACCAGCAGCGCCGCCGCGCCCGCCAGTACCTGGGCCGTCCGGGAGCCGCCGAACCAGCCCCCGGCGGCCACGACCAGGCCGGCCCCGGCCGGGGTGAGACCGAGCAGCAGGGTCAGCGCCAGCCCGGCGAGCCGCCCGCCCAGCGCCCACGGCAGCTGGGCGCGGCGCAGCGCGCGGCCGCGGGCGAGCTCGGCGGGGGTGAAGTCGCCGGGGCCGGCTCCGGATCCGGCTCCGGATCCGGCTCCGGGGTCGGGATCGGGGTCGGCCGGCGGGGTGGTCACGGTCTCGTCCATGGGCGGCTCGCGGCTCCGGGTTCGGGCGGACGGGGTGGTCGGGGTGGTCGGGGTGGTCGGGGTGGTCGGGGCTCCAGGATCCCGCACCACGGGCGGTCGGCGCCCGGCCCCCGGTCTCGGGGGCGGCCGGTGCGGTGCTCCGCGGGCCACGTCCGGCGCTCCCCGGCCGGGCCTCCCTCAGTCCCCGGCCGGGCCGGTGGCGCCGTGGACGCCGGCCCGCAGCAGCTGGTGGCCGAGGTCGACCAGGGCGCGGCCGGCTGCGAACTCGTCCCCGACGGCGGGCGCCGGGGCGTCGAACGGGCCGCGGCGGGCGAGGGCGTCGCTGTGCAGCACGGTGCCGTCGGCGTCCAGCACGGCGTGCACCCGGGTGGTGCCGCCGTCCTCGACCACGTGCAGGCTGAGCTGCCAGTCCTTGGTGCGGACGGGATCGGGGCCCGGTCCGCCGGGCTCCTCGCCGACCGCCGACCGCGCCGCGACGGTCGCCTCCGGCGGGACCGCCGCCCCTGCCGCCTCCGCCGGGACGCGCGGTGCGGCCGAGGCCGTCCCGTCGGCGCGCACGATCACCACCGGGCAGGTCCCGTGCACGGCGCAGCGGACGCTGACCGACCCGAGCAGTGTCCGGGCGAAGGTGCCGCGCCCCCGGCTGCCCAGCACCAGCAGGTCCGCCTCCTCGGCCGCCTCCAGCAGCACCTCGGCGGCGTGCCCGGGCAGCAGGCTCTCCCGGACCTCCACCGGGCGGTCGCGCCCCAGCACCTCGTCCACCTCGGTGGTCAGGGTGCGCCGGGCCGTCTGCTCGAAGCCGTCGTCCACCACCGGCATGTACCAGCCGTACAGCGACGGGTACTCCCAGGCCGCGACGGCGTCCACCACCGCCCCGGTCAGCGCGGCCTGGTCGACCGCCCAGCGCAGTGCGGCCCTCGACGGCGCCGAACCGTCGATGCCGACCACGATCCGGCGCGAGCGGCCGGCGACGGCCTCGATGCTGCCCATGACGAACCACCTCCGGAACGGGCCCCACGCCCGTGTCGAGCGGTCCCCTCCTCCACGCTGCCCGCCCGGGCGGGCGGAGCGCCAGGGACGGGACGGCCCGGTCCGCGTGCCGGTCGGGACGGACGGGCCCACTGGGGCCGGAGCGGGTCGCCGTGTCGGCCTGTGTCCGAAATGTTGCGGATCCGGGGCGGAGGGGTGGCGGAGCCGTGGCGTAGGCTGACCGCGCTCGGATCGACCTCGGGGGGAACCACTCATGCGCCGTGCCGCGGCCGCCGTCGCGCTGCTCGTCGGGCTGACCGCCGTCACCGCCTGCGGCCCGGACGACCCCGACCCGGCACCCGCCGCCGCGAGCCCCGCCGCCTCCGCCGCGGCGAGCGGCCCGGCCGCCACCCCCGGCGCCGCCCCCACCGGGAGCACCGGCGGGAAGGACACCACCACGCCCCGGCCCGACGGCAGCATCACCGTCGCCTTCGCCGGGGACGTTCACTTCGAGGGCCGCACCGAGGCCCGGCTCGCCGTCCAGCCGCCCGAGCCGGCCCTCGGCCCGCTCTCCCGGACGCTCGCCGACGCCGACCTCTCCGTGCTCAACCTGGAGACCGCGATCACCGATCGCGGCGCCCCCGAGCCGAAGACCTACACCTTCCGCACCTCGCCCAAGGCGCTCTCGGCGCTCAAGGACTCCGGCGTCGACGTCGTCTCGATGGCCAACAACCACGCCGTCGACTTCGGCGCCGACGGCCTCGCCGACACCCTCGCCGCCAAGGACTCCTCGCCGATCCCGGTCGTCGGCGTCGGCCACGACGCCAAGGAGGCGTACGCCCCCTACGTCACCACCGTGCGCGGCGTGAAGGTCGCGGTGGTCGCCGCCAGCCAGGTGGAGGACCTCACCAACCAGAAGTGGCGGGCCGGCGCCGACAAGCCGGGCATCGCCTCGGCCCTGGACGTCCCCGCCGTGGTCAAGGCGGTCGAGGCGGCGAAGCGGCAGGCGCCCGTCGTCCTCGTCTACCTGCACTGGGGTGACGAGGGCAAGGCCTGCCCGACCGGCCCGCAGACCACCATCGCCAAGAAGCTCGCCGCCGCCGGCGCCACCGCGGTGGTCGGCACCCACGCCCACACCATGGTCGGCTCCGGCATGCTCGGCAGCACCTACGTCGGCTACGGCTTCGGCAACTTCCTCTGGTACGGCACCTCCAACTACGCCTTCTCCAACGAGACCGGCGTCACCACCCTCACCATCGGCAAGGACGGCAAGGTGGACGGGGAGGCCTTCGCCCCGGCGACCATCGACGACAAGGGCGTTCCTCAGCCCGTCACGGGTGCCGCCGCCGAGGCCGCCCTCAAGCGCCGGGACTCCCTGCGCGGCTGCGCCGGCCTCGCCCCGGCCCCGGCGGCACCCGGGGCCGGCGCGGCACCCGGGGCCGGCGCGGCGCCGACCGGGTCGGGTCCGGCGACGCCCCGCCCGACGGGGGCGGGCCGGGCGACCGGGGCTCCGGCCGCCGGGGCGCCGGCGACACCGGCGCGCTGACCGCGGCCGAGGGCGCGCGTTCTCCGTCCGCGCCGGTCCTGCGGCGGCCCGTCGCCGCCGGACCGGGAACGGCGCAGGCGGGAACCCGGCCCCGGACAGCGGTGTCAGAGCGGGCGGCCGTGCCGCCAGTAGCCCTTGGCGTGGAGCAGCTCGCGGGGGACGGCCCGCCCGGCGAGCAGGTGGCGACGGACGTCGTCGACGGCCGAGGCCTCGCCGGCGACCCAGGCCGCGGAGCCGGGCGGTGGCTCGGCGGCGGTGGCGGAGCGGGCGAACAGACGGCCCTTGTCGCCGGGAACGCCGTGGCCGCCGCCCGCGTCGCGCGGCAGCCAGCGCACCGTCAGGTCGGCGCGGGTGGCGAGGGGGAGGGCGTCCGCGGCGGTGGCGATCTCGAAGTGGGCGGACACCCGGGTGCCCGCCGGGAGCTGTTCGAGCAGGCTGAGCGCCGCGGGCAGGGCGCTCTCGTCGGCGGCCAGCAGCAGGTGCGCCGCGCCGTCGAGGGCGGGGCGTCCACCGCGCGGCCCGACCAGCCGGGCGCGTGCGCCGGGCCTGGCGACGGAGGCCCACCGGGAGAGCGGCCCGCCGCCGTGCAGCACGACGTCCAGGTCGACCTCCTGCTGCGCGGGGCGGTGGTGGCGGATGGTGTAGGCCCGGGACTGGCCGTCGGGAATCGCCAACTTCACCCACTGGGTGGGGAACTCGACGCCGAGGGCGGCCAGGGTGGGCCCGGCGAAGGTGAGCCGGGTGAGGGTGGGGGTGAGCGGGGTGACGGCGGTCAGCACCACGTCGTGCGTGGGGCGCAGGCGTCGGAACACGGCGACTCCTGGATCGGCCGGGGCGGTAGCGCGCCGGGCTGGAGGAAGGTGGGATCAGCGCGGGAGGTGGCGGTCGACCAGCGCGGACACGAAGGCGGTGTCCAGCGGGCGGCGCAGCACCAGGGCGCGGTGGTAGAGCGGGGCCAGCAGCGCGTCGAGCAGCGCGGCGGCGTCGTCCTCGGTCAGGCCGAGCTGCTCGCGGACCAGGGAGACGTCCCGGGCGCGCAGCCCGTCGAGGAATCCGGTGTGCAGCAACTCGGCCGTTCGGGCGTCGAGTTGGGCGTGCCCGAGGAGGGCGAGCAGGACCTTGCCGGCAGGTTCCTCGGCGAGGAACCGGGCGTGCAGGTGGACGTAGCCGCGCAGGTCGGCGGGCTCGGGCCAGGCGAGGGCGCCTTCGGCGTCCAGCACCAGGTTGTCGAAGAGGATGTCGACCTTCGACTTCCACCAGCGGTAGATGGTCTGCTTGGCGACCCCCGCGGCCGCCGCGATGCCCTCGATGGTGAGCGCCTCGAAGCCGTGCTCGACCAGGAGGTCGTCGGCGGCGTTCAGGACGGCCAGGCGCGCGGCCTCGCTGCGGCGGCCGCTGGTGGCGCGGGTGCCGGCGGTGGCGGGGCTGGGCTGGCTGGCGATGGTGCTGGGGTCCTCACACGGGCGGGGGTACGGCTCGGCCGGGGTCATCCTCTCACGCGTCCCTGCGGTGCCCGGGCCGCGTCCTCCCGGTGCCCGGGTGCAGCGGTGCCACCGCTGCGGAGCAGCCCGGCGGCGACCGCGAGCGCCAGGAGGGCGACGACGGCGCTGAAGACGACCCCGGCCGTGCGCAGGTCGGTGGCCCGGATCAGCAGGCCGACGCCGACCACCGGCACCGACAGCATGGTGTAGAGCACCGCGAAGAACGCGGAGACCGCCTCGCCGCGCCGCTCCGGCGGGACCCCGCCGTTGACGGTGCCGAGTCCGGTCGCCACGGCCGTCCCGGTGGCCAGGCCGTTCACCCCCGCACCGAGCAGCAGCGGCGTGAGCGAGGAGGTGAGCAGGGCCGTCGCGACGAGCGCGGCGGCCAGCACCAGTCCGGCGCAGGCGGCGGGCAGGGCGCGGGCCTTCGGCAGGCTCCGGGCGAGCAGTTGCCCGACGGCCGTGGCGGCGAAGGCGAGGCAGACCACCAGCCCGGCCAGCGCGTGGTCGTGCAGTCCGAGGACGGTCGCCAGGAAGAGCCCGCTGACCGCGGTCAGCACGCCGAGCACGGCGAAGCCGGAGCCGCCGGCGACCGCCGCGCGCCGGAACGCAGGGCGGACGGCGGCGGGCACGCGCAGCGGCTGGAGCCGCGGGCGGAAGCCGACCGGCGCGGTGACGGTCTCCGGCACCGCGAGCAGGCCCGTCAGGGCCACGCCCGTGAGGACCAGCATCACCGTCCACGGCAGCCGCAGCGGGGAGCCGGCCCACTCGGCGAGCAGTCCGGCCAGCAGGGTGCCGCCGGCCAGGCCGCCCATGTTCGCCGCGAGGGCGACGGTCTGGGCGCGCAGCCGGCGCTCCGGCGGGGCGAGGTCGAGCAGGGCGGCGGTGGCGGCGCCGGTGACCAGGGCGGCGGCGAGGCCGGACAGCACCCGGGCGGCGAGCAGCCAGGGCAGCGAGTCGGCGGCCTCGAACAGGCCTGCGGCACTCGCGGCGAGCAGCAGGCCGAGGGCGAGGACGGGGCGGCGGCCGATCTCGTCGGAGAGCCGGCCCAGGGCGACCAGCCCGGCGACCACTCCCGCCGCGTACACCGCGAAGATCACCGTGACCGTCAACGGGGTGAAGCCCAGGGCGTGTTGGTAGAGCGGGTAGAGCGGGGTCGGCACGGTGGTGCCGGCCATGGTGGTCCAGAAGGCGAAGGCCAGGGCGGCCCGGGCGAGGCGGCGGCCCGGGGTGGCGGGGCCGGCGCTGTGGGCGTCGGGGCCGGGTGTGCGGGGGTCGGGGCCGGCGCTGTGGGGGGCGGGGCCGGGTGTGCGCGCGCCGGTGGCGCCGCCGGTTCCGGTGGCGGGGGTGGGTGGCCCTGAGGGCATGGGGGTGCTCCCTTCGAAGCGGAAAGTGGACGCAACGTTGCGTTGCGCTTCGATAGGTCGGAAGCTAGCACTAGACGCAACGTTGCGTCCAGATTCGATGCCGCAACGGGTGGGGATGGGGCGGAGTCGGTCGGCGAGGCGGGGAGTTGACGGTCGCGCAGACTCTCGGCGCAGGCGAACAAATGTGTTAGGTTAGGCTTGCCTAATCTTGCTGGTCGGAGGGGATGTCCCGTGCAACAGTCCGAATTCGCCGGTACCGTCGCGATGGTCACCGGAGCCGGGCAGGGCATCGGTGCCGCCGTCGCCCGGGCGCTCGCCGCCGAGGGAGCCGTCGTCGCGGCGGTGGACCGCAACGCCGGCGCGCTCGCGACGCTCGCGGAGCACACGGCCGCCGTACACCCCTACGAGCTGGACGTCTCGGACGCCCGCGCGGTGGAGGCCGCCGTCGACGGCATCGAGCGCCGACTCGGGCCGGTGGACGTGCTGGTGAACGTCGCCGGCATCCTGCGCACCGCGCCCGCCGTCGAACTCACCGACCAGGACTGGGCGGACACCTTCGCGGTCAACACCACCGGGGTCTTCCACACCTGTCGCGCCGTCGGCGGCCGGATGGCCGGCCGCGGCCGCGGCGCCGTGGTCACCGTCGGCTCCAACGCCGCCGGGGTGCCGCGGGCCGGCATGGCCGCGTACGCGGCGTCCAAGGCGGCGGCCACCATGTTCACCCGCTGCCTCGGGCTGGAGCTGGCCCGCTCCGGTGTGCGCTGCAACATCGTCTCGCCCGGCTCGACCGACACGGCGATGCAGCGGGCGCTCTGGGGCGAGGACGCCGAGGCCGCCGAGCGGCGCGTCGTCGAGGGCGACCCGGGCTCCTGGCGGGTCGGCATCCCGCTCGGGCGGATCGCCGCACCCGCCGACATCGCCGAGGCCGTCGTCTTCCTCGCCTCGGACCGCGCCCGGCACATCACCATGCACGACCTGTACGTCGACGGCGGCGCCACCCTGCGGGCCTGACCCGTCGCCGGGCCCGTCCTGCCCCGTTCCCCTCCTCCCCGTTCCCCCCGCTCCTCGCCCGCCGGCCGCCCGGGAGTGCCCCAGCGGCCGGGCCGCCGTGCGGGGGCAGGGGCCGGGGCCCGGCGCATCCGGCAGGCCGAGGCCCCCGGTGGCGCCGACACGCCGGCACACCCCGACCGTCCCGACCGTCCCACGACTGGAGAAACCACGGTGACCACGGTGCACCACGCCCCCGCCGGGCCCGCCGCGCTCGCGGACCCCGCCGCCGCCCCCGCGCAGCGCCCCGACCAGGGCCCCGACCACGCCGTGATCGGCGCGGCCAGCGGTCTGCTCGGCCAGTACCGGGCCGCCACCGACGAGGCGTTCTTCGCCTCGCCGACCCGGACCCTGCTCACCACCGGCGTGCACGCCAGGGTGCCGCAGGACGGACGCCCGCTGCCCGAGCGGGTCGCCGCGACACTGGCCGAGGCGCGCCGCGCCGGGTTTGAACGGCCGCTGGTGGTCGGCGCGTTGGCCTTCGACCACGACAGCCGGGCCGAGCTCGCCGTCCCGCTGAAGGTCCGTAGAGCCGGGGCGCTGCGCGACGACCCGCTGATCGCGCTGCCCGCCCCGCCGGCCGAGCAGGTCGCCTGGCGGGTCCGCCCGGTGCCCGAGCCGGCCGCGTACGGCGCGGGGGTCGCGGCGGCCGTCGAGCGGCTGCGCGGCGGGGAGCTGAGCAAGGTGGTGCTGGCCCGCACCGTCGAGCTGAGCGCCGACGGCGCCCTCGACCTGCCCGCGATCCTCCAGCGGCTCGGCCGCCGGGACCCGGGCGGCTACACCTTCGCCGTCCCGGCCGGCGGCGGCCGCACCCTGATCGGCGCCAGCCCCGAACTCCTGCTCTCCCGGCGCGGCACGACCGTGCTGGCCAACCCGCTGGCGGGCTCGGTGCCGCGCAGCGCCGACCTCGGCGAGGACGTCCGGCGCGCCGCCGCGCTGCTGGAGTCGCCCAAGGACCTGCACGAACACGCCGTGGTGGTGGACGCGATCCGCACCGCGCTGGCGCCGTACTGCCGCACCCTGGACGTACCGGACCGGCCCACCCTGGTGCGGACCGCCGCGATGTGGCACCTCGCCACCACCATCGGCGGCGAGCTGGCCGACCCGGCGGTCTCCGCCCTCGAGCTGGCCACCGCGCTGCACCCGACCCCGGCGGTCTGCGGCACCCCGACCGACGTGGCCCGGCGGGTGATCGGCGAGGTCGAGCCCTTCGACCGCGGCCTCTACACCGGCATGGTCGGCTGGAGCGACGCGGACGGCGACGGCGAGTGGGTGGTCACCATCCGCTGCGCCGAGGCCGACGAGCGGACCCTGCGGGTCTACGCGGGCGCGGGCGTCGTGGACCGCTCCCGCCCGGAGGACGAACTGGCCGAGACCAGCGCAAAGTTCCGCACCTTCCTGGACGCGGCGGGGGTGCCGCAGTGACGCTCCCGGACGGATTCACCCCGTACCCCGCCGAGTTCGCCGAGCGCTACCGGGCCGCCGGGTACTGGCGCGGCGAGACCTTCGGGCGGATGCTGCGCGAGCGGGCCGCCGAGCACGGCGAGCGCATCGCCGTCGTGGACCCGGCCGGCGCCGGGCGCCGCTGGACGTACGCCGAACTCGACCGCCGCGCCGACCGGATGGCCGCCGGGCTGCTCGCCCGGGGGATCCGCCGGGGCGCCCGGGTGGTGGTCCAACTGCCCAACGTGGCCGAGTTCTTCGAGGTGGTCTTCGCCCTCTTCCGGATCGGCGCGCTGCCGGTCTTCGCGCTGCCCGCGCACCGGGCCACCGAGATCGGCCACTTCTGCTCCTTCACCGGCGCGGCCGGCTACGTCGTCCCGGCCGTCGAGAACGGCTTCGACTACCGCGAACTCGCCAGCCGGGTGCAGGCGGAGAACCCCGCGCTGCGGCTGGTCCTGGTGGCCGGGGACGACCCGGGGGAGCACCTGCGGCTCGCCGACGTGCCCTGCGACGGGCCCGGCCCGACCGAGGCGCCAGGCCCGGCCGACGTCGCCTTCCTGCAGCTCTCCGGCGGCAGCACCGGCGTGCCGAAGCTCATCCCGCGCACCCACGACGACTACATCTACTCGCTGCGAGGCTCGGTCGAGCTGTGCGCCCTCGACGCGGACAGCGTCTACCTGTGCGTGCTGCCCGCCGCCCACAACTTCCCGCTCAGCTCGCCCGGTTCGCTCGGCACGCTGTACGCGGGCGGCCGGGTGGTGCTGTGCCCGCAGCCCAACCCGGAGACGGCCTTCCCGCTGATCGAGCGCGAGGGCGTGACCGTCACCGGGTTGGTGCCGCCGCTCGCCCTGCTCTGGCTGGACGCCGCCGAGCGCGGCGCGGCCGGGCCCGGCGGGAACGACCTGGACAGCCTGGAGGTGCTGCTGGTCGGCGGCGCCAAGTTCAGCGAGGAGGCCGCCCGCCGCGTGCGGCCGGTGCTCGGCTGCACCCTCCAGCAGGTGTTCGGAATGGCCGAGGGCCTGGTCAACTACACCCGTCTGGACGACCCGGACGAGCTGATCACCACCACGCAGGGCCGGCCGATCTCCCCGGACGACGAGATCCGGGTGGTCGACGACCAGGACCGCGACGTCCCCGAGGGTGCCACCGGACACCTGCTCACCCGCGGCCCGTACACCATCCGCGGCTACTGGAACGCGCCCGGGCACAACGCCGCCTCCTTCACGGCGGACGGCTTCTACCGCACCGGGGACCTCGTCCGCCGCACCCCCACCGGCCACCTGGTGGTCGAGGGGCGGGCCAAGGACCAGATCAACCGGGGCGGCGAGAAGGTCGCCGCCGAGGAGATCGAGAACCACCTGCTCGCGCACCCCGCCGTGCACGACGCGGCGGTCGTCTCGATGCCCGACCCGTACCTCGGCGAACGCACCTGCGCGTACGTCCTGCTGAGGCCCGAGCACGCCGAACGGCCGCCGAAGTCCGTCGAGTTGAAGCGCTTCGTGCGCGGACGCGGGCTCGCCGAGTACAAGGTGCCCGACCGCGTCGAGTTCGTCGACGCCTTCCCCGCCACCGGGATCGGCAAGGTCAGCAAGAAGGACCTGCGCGCCGCGATCGCGGCCGCGCTGCCGGCCCCCGCCCCCTCCATCCACCCCGTCCCCTAAGGAACCACCGCCGTGGGCCTGCCCCGCATTCCCTCCTATCCGATGCCCGCCGCCGGGGAGCTGCCCGCCAACCGGGTCGCCTGGACGGTGGACCCGGCGCGCGCCGTGCTGCTGGTGCACGACCTGCAGAACCACTTCCTGGACGCCTTCGACACCGCCGCCCCGCCCGTCCCCGAACTGTTCGGGAACGTCGCCCGGTTGGCGAAGCTGGCCGCCGTCCACGGCATGCCGGTGGTCTACTCGGCCCAGCCCGGCGGGCAGAGCCCGGCCGAGCGCGGCCTCCAGCAGGACTTCTGGGGCCCCGGCATCCCGGACGACCCGCGGGCGACCGCGATCGCCGAGGCCGTCGCCCCGGCGCCGGGCGACACCGTGCTCACCAAGTGGAAGTACAGCGCCTTCGTGCGCACCGACCTGGAGCGGCTGCTGCGCGAGCAGGGCCGCGACCAGCTGGTGATCACCGGCGTCTACGCGCACATCGGGGTCCAGGCCACCGCCTGCGACGCCTGGATGCGCGACGTGCAGGCCTTCGTGGTGGCCGACGCGGTCGCCGACTTCGGCCCGCAGGAGCACCGGGCCGCACTCGCGTGGGTGGCCGGCCGCTGCGGACTGGTGACGACCGCGGACGCCGTGTCCGCGGCGCTGGAAGGGAAGTGACGGGCATGGCATTCACGGTGGAGCGGATCCGGGCCGAGGTCGCCGACCTGCTCGGGGAGGACCCGGCGGACATCCCGCTGGACGAGAACCTGGCCGACTGGGGCCTGGACTCGGTGCGGCTGATGGCGCTCGCCGAGCGCTGGCGGGCCGAGGGTGCCGAGGTCGGGTTCGTGCAGCTGGCCGAGCGCCCGGCCGTCGAGGCCTGGGCCGCGCTGCTGGGCGCGGCCTGATGGAGGCGCTCGCGGTCCAGAGAGCCGCGGGGGGAGCGGCGGGGGCGACCCCGGCGTCGGGGGGAGCGGCGGGCAGCACGCCGGGGAGCGCGCCCGTGCGGCCGGCCGCCGGTGTGCTGACCCTGGCTCCGCCGTCCGGGCCCGGTGCGCCGGACCCCCGGGCGGCCCGGGCGCCGAAGCACCCGCCGACCACCGCGGTGGGGCCCGTCGAGGCCCAGGCGGCGCGGACGCCGGAGCTGCCGGCCCTGGTGATCGCGGGCGGCGCCGTCGTCACCTACCGGGAGCTGAACGCCGCGGCCAACCGGCTGGCGCGGGTCCTGACCGCGCGGGGCGCCCGCCCGGGTGCGGTGGTGGGCCTGGCGGCCGCCGGCCGGCCGGCGGACCTGCTGACCTCGCTGCTGGCGGTCGCCAAGTCCGGTGCGGCCTACCTGCCGCTGGACCCGGCGGACGCGCCCGGGCGCCGGGAGCTGCTGCTGGCCCGCACGGCGCCGGTGTGCGTACTGGGGGAGGGGGTGCCGGGGGCGCTCGCCGGGCTGGACGCGGCGGGCGAGCTCGCCACCGACCCGCCCCGGGCGCTCACCCCGCAGCACCCGCTCTGCATCGGGTTCGGGCCGGGCGGGCGACCGGAGGAGGTCCGGCTCACCCACGGCGAGGCGGACCGCCGGGTGCGCGAGCTGCAGGCCGCCCACCCGCTCGGACCGGGCGACCGGGTGCTCCAACTCGGCCTGCCGATCTGGGAGTTCCTGTGGCCGCTGCGGACCGGCGCCGCCGTGGTGCTGGCCGATCCGCACCGGCCGGGGGACGTCGGAGCCCTGGTCCGCGACCTGGGCGTGACGGCGGTCCGGGCGACCTCGACGGTACTGCTCGGCGGGTGACGGGCGGCGGGGGACAGGTGACGGGGGACAGATGACAGCTTTCAGATGACAGATGATGAAATCTGTCATCTGAAAGCTGTCGTCTGAAATCTGAAAGTTGTCAGCTGTCACCCGCCCGTCTCCGTTCACGCCGCCCCTCCGCTCACCCCGTCCCTCCGCGCCGCCGCGAGGTCGGCGGCCGTCCAGGCCAGGGCGACCGCGCCGTCCAGGACCGCCCGGTCCGCCTCCGGCCCCACGGCGGCCTCGGCGAACGCGGCCTCGTGCGGGGTGCAGGCGCCGCCGGTGATGTCGAGGACGGGGTGGATGGCCGGGACCGCGTGCGACACGTTGCCCATGTCGGTGCAGGCGAAGGGTCCGCTCTCGATCGGCTCCGGCCGGCCGAGGGCCGCCGCGTTCGCCCGCCAGAGGTCGAGCAGGGCGGGGTCGGAGCGCATGTCCAGGTAGTCCGGCTCGGGTCGTTCGAGCAGCACCTCGCAGCCGGTGGCGAGCGCCCCGGCCCGGAAGCAGTCCTCGACCCGGGCGCGCAGCTCCGCGAGGTCCTCGGCCGCCGAGGTGCGGATCTCGTACTCGGCGCTGGCGCTGTCCGGGATGAGGTTGGGCGCCGTGCCGGCCGCGGTGGTGATGCCGTGCACCCGCCAGTGCGGCGGGAGTTGCTGGCGCAGCAGCCCCAGGGCGACCTGGGCGACGGTCAGCGCGTCGGCGGCGTTGCGCCCCTCGTGCGGGTTGAGGCTCGGGTGGGCGGCGCGGCCGGTGTAGCGGACGGAGAGCGTGCCGAGGGCGAAGGAGCGGAAGTCGGCGACCTCGACCGGGCACGGGTGCACCATCATCGCGGCGTCCACCCCGTCGAAGGCCCCGTCGGCGAGCAGCAGCGCCTTTCCGGCGCCGCGTTCCTCGGCGGGTGCGCCGATCACCCGCACGGTGAGCCCGAGCCGGTCCGCGTACGGGGCGAGTCCGAGGGCCGCACCGAGGCCGGCGGCGGCGATCAGGTTGTGCCCGCAGGCGTGTCCGAGGCCGGGCAGCGCGTCGTACTCGCAGACGAGGGCGACGGTGGTGGGCCCGTCGCCGAGGCTCGCGGTGAACGCGGTCGCCAGGCCGTGCGCGGGTGCGGTGACGGCGTAGCCATGGGTGCGCAGCAGCTCGGCGCACCAGGCGGCGGCGCGGTGTTCCTCGAAGGCCGTCTCGGGGTGGGCGTGGATGCGGCGGCTGAGCGCGAGCAGCTCGTCGCGGTGGGCGTGGACGCGTGCGCGGACGGCCTCTTTGGCGTCGCTCGGGGACATGGGCGGCGTCTCCGGGGTGTCAGGGCCGTGGCCCCGGGGGGCCGTTGACCAGATCATATGAAGTTAGATTAGGCTAACCTAAGTATGGCGTTTCGTTCGCCGGACCCCGAGGAGCTCTCCGAACCATGCCTGCCGTCGACACCCAGGCCGCCGACGTCCCGCTGCTCGCCGCCCAGGCCGCCATCTGGTACGCCCAGGCGCTCGACCCCGACAGCCCGGCCTACAACACCGGCGACGCCGTCGAGATCACCGGACTCCTCGACGAGGACCTCTTCGAGGAGTCCCTGCGGCAGGCGGTCGACGAGGCCGAGGCCCTGAGCGCCGTCGTCGTCACCGGCCCCGACGGAACGCCCCGTCAGCGGCTGAGCCCCGGCCCGCGCTGGCCGCTGCACCGCCTCGACCTGCGCGCCGCCCACGACCCGGACGCCGAGGCCGAGGCCTGGATGCGCGCGGACCTCGCCCGCCCGGCCGACCTCACCCGCGGCCCGCTGTTCACCCAGGCCCTGATCCGCCTCGCCGACGACCGGACCTGGTGGTACCGGCGGATCCACCACCTCGCCGTCGACGCCTACGCGCTGACGCTCCTGGGCGAGCGGGTCGCCGAGCTCTACACCGCGCACGCCACCGCCACCGAGCCCGCCGCGCGCCCCTTCGCCGACCTCGCCGAGGCCGCCGCCGAGGAGGCCGCCTACCGGGACGGCGAGGAGTACCCGGCCGACCGCGCCCACTGGGCCGCCCGCCTGGCCGACGCCGGCACCCCCGCCACCCTCCCCGGTGCGCCGGCCACGACCCCGGGCCCGACCCCGGCCCCAGCCACAGGCGATGACACCGCGTCACCCTCCGCGTCACCCGTCGCGCCCCCGCTGCGCCTCACCGCCGACCTGCCCGCCGGCACCCGCGACCGCCTGGAGCGGGCCGCCGCCCCGGCCCGCGCCACCTGGGCCGAACTGCTCCTCGCCGCCACCGCCGGCTACCTGCACCGGCTGGCCGGCACCGAGGACGTCGTGCTCGGCCTGCCGCTGGCCAACCGCCGCGGCCCGGCCGCCCTGCGCACCCCCGTCGCCACCGCCAACGTGCTCCCGCTGCGGGTGGCCGTCCACGCCGCCGACCCCGCCGAGGAGCTGCTGCGCCGCGTCGTCCGCGAGCTGCGCGCCGTCCGCCGCCACCAGCGCTACCCGCTCGAGGACCTGCGCCGCGACCTCGGGCGCACCGGCGACCGCCGCGCCGTGTTCGGACCGATGATCAACATCAAGGCCTTCGAGGGCGACCTCGACCTCGCCGGACTGCCCGGCGTCGTCCGCAACCTCGCCGCCGGCCCCGTCGACGACCTCGCGGTCGGCGTGTCACCGGCCCCCGGCGGCGCCCTGCGCCTCGTCCTGGACGCCGACCCCGCGCGCTACGACGCCGCCTCGCTCGCCGCCCACCGCGACGGCCTGCTGCGCTACCTCGACGCCCTCGCCGAGCTGCTCCTCACCGCCCCGCGGACGCCGATCGCCCGGATCGACCTGCTCGACCCGGCCGCGCTGCGCCGGGCCACCGCCGGCCGCACCGAGGCGCCGGTCGACCGGACGGTGCCCGAGCTCTTCGCCGCCCAGGCCGCCCGCACCCCGGACGCCGTCGCCGTCCGCAGCGGCCGCAGCGCGCTCACCTTCGCCGAGCTGGACGCCGCCGCCAACCGTCTCGCCCACCGCCTGGCCGCCCTGGGCGTACGGGCCGGCGCGCCCGTCGCGATCGCCCTGCCGCGCGGCACCGACACCGTGGTCGCGCTGCTCGGCGTGCTCAAGGCCGGCGGCGCCTGCGTGTCGCTCGACCTGGCCCACCCCCGCCCGCGCCTGGCGGCCGTGCTGGCCGACGCCCGCCCGGTCTGCGCGATCGGCACCCCCGAGGCCCTGGCCGCGCTGGACCTGCCGGCCGGGCTGCCCGCCGTCCTGCCCGGCGACGCCGACGGCGAGCCCGCCTCCGCGCCGCCCGCCCCCCGGCTCCAGGACGCCGCCTACGTGCTGCACACCTCCGGCTCCACCGGCCGCCCCAAGGGCGTGCTGGTCACCCACGCCTCGCTCGCCAACCTGTGCGCGGGCCACGGCGAGGACCACATCGCCCCGGCGGTGCGCCGCACCGGCCGCGAGCGCCTCAAGGTCGCCCACAGCGCCTCGTTCGCCTTCGACGCCAGCTGGGACCCGGTGCTCTGGATGGTCCACGGCCACGAGCTGCACCTGCTCGACGACGCCACCTACCGCGACCCCGCCGTGCTGGCCGGCCACCTCCACCGCGAGCGCGTCGACTACCTCGACGTGACCCCCTCCTACCTCGAAGTCCTGCTCGCCGAAGGCATCCTGGACGACGAGTGGCACCGCCCCGCCGTCGTCGCGGTCGGCGGCGAGGCCACCCCGCCCGCGCTCTGGCGCCGGCTGACCGCCGTCCCCGGGCTGCACCCGATCGACCTCTACGGCCCGACCGAGACCACCGTCGACGCCTACGCCTGGACCCCGGGCCCGGACGGCGCC
Organism: Kitasatospora sp. NPDC101176; assembly: GCF_044768035.1. Lineage (NCBI taxonomy): Bacteria > Bacillati > Actinomycetota > Actinomycetes > Kitasatosporales > Streptomycetaceae > Kitasatospora > Kitasatospora sp. NPDC101176. Next base: position 476,112 of record NZ_JBIWPA010000001.1, on the reverse strand, counting down.
CCGGTCGGCCGGGTGGTGCGCGGCTCCCGCGCCTACGTGCTGGACGGCTCGCTGCGGCCCGCCCCCGACGGCGCCACCGGCGAACTGTACGTGGCCGGCGCCTGTCTGGCCCGCGGCTACCTCGGCCGCCCCGACCTCACCGCCGAGCGCTTCCTCGCCGACCCCTTCGGCCCGCCCGGCGCGCGGATGTACCGCACCGGCGACCTCGCCCGCCGCAGCCCGGACGGCACCCTGGAGTTCCTCGGCCGCGCCGACGACCAGGTCAAGATCCGCGGCTTCCGGATCGAGCCCGGCGAGATCGCCGCCGTCCTCGCCGAACTGCCCGGCGTCGCCCAGGCCGTGGTGATCGCCCGCCCCGGCCCGCACGGCAAGCGGCTGCTCGGCTACGCCGTCCCCGCGCCCGGCGCCGCCCCGGACCCGGACGCGCTGCGCGCCGCGCTCGCCGAGCGGCTGCCCGGGCACATGGTCCCGGCCGCCGTCCTGCTCCTCGACGAACTGCCGCGCACCGCCCACGACAAGCTCGACCACCGTGCCCTGCCGGAACCCGCCGCCGCCCTCCCGGCCGCCGGAGCACCGGCCGCCACACCCCGCGAGGAGCTGGTCTGCGGGCTGTTCGCCGACGTGCTCGGCCTGCCCGCGGCCCCCGGGCGGGACGACTCCTTCTTCGACCTCGGCGGCCACTCGCTGCTGGCCGGCCGGCTCGCCGCCCGGCTGCGCGAGACCTTCGCCACGCCCGTCGGCTTCGCCGACGTCTTCCGCCACCCGACCCCGGCCGGGCTCGCCGACCTGCTGGACGGCTCCGCCGACGCCGCCCCGGAGCCCCGCCCCGCCCTCGTCCCGGCGCCGCGCACCGAGCGGATGCCGCTCTCCGCCGCCCAGCGCGGACTCTGGTTCCTGAACCGGCTCCAGGGCCCGAGCGCCACCTACAACATCCCGCTCGCCCTGACCCTGACCGGCCCGCTCGACCGCGCCGCGCTCACCCTCGCCCTCGGCGACGTCAGCGCCCGCCACGAGGTGCTCCGCACCGTCTACGGCGAGCAGTCCGACGGCACGCCGTACCAGCGGATCCTCCCGGCCGCACCCGTCGAGCTGCACGAGGGCGGCACGGGCGGCGCGGGCGGCACGTTCGCCGAGGCCGTCGGGCACTGCTTCGACCTCGCCGCCGAACCGCCGCTGCGGGCCACCCTGTTCGCGCACGGCCCGCAGGAGCACACCCTGCTGCTCCTGCTGCACCACATCGCCGGCGACGGCGCCTCCACCACCCCGCTGGCCCGCGACCTGGCCGCCGCCTACACCGCCCGGCTGGCCGGCCGCGCCCCGGACCTCCCGCCGCCGGCCCTGCAGTTCGCCGACCACGCGGCCTGGCAGCGGCAGCTGCTCGGCACCGCCGACCGGCCCAGCCCGCTGGCCGCCCGGCAGGCGCAGTACTGGCGCACCGCCCTGGCCGGCCTGCCCGACCAGCTGGAGCTGCCCGCGGACCGGCCGCGCCCCGCCGTCGCCGGCCACCGGGGCGCCACCGTGCCGTTCGCCCTCGACGCCGGGGCCCACACCGCCCTCGCCGCCCTCGCCCGGGCCTGCGGCGGCACCGTCTTCATGGCCGTCCAGGCCGGGCTCGCCGCCCTGCTCACCCGGCACGGCTGCGGCACCGACGTCCCCGTCGGCACCCCGGTCGCCGGGCGCGACGATCCGGCCACCGCCGACCTGGTCGGCTACTTCGTCAACTCCCTGGTCCTGCGCACCGACACCTCCGGCGACCCGACCTTCCGCGAACTGCTCGACCGGGTCCGCGGCACCGTGCTCGCCGCGCACGAGCACGCCGACCTGCCGTTCGACCGGCTCGTCGAGGAGCTCAACCCGCCCCGCTCGCTGGCCCGCCACCCCCTGTTCCAGGTGATGCTCGCCTGGCAGAGCCGACCGGACGACACCCACCCGATGGGCGGCGGCCTCACCGCCCGGATCGCCGCCGTCCCCAGCGGCACCGCCAAGTTCGACCTCACCCTCAACGCGGGCGAGCTGCCCGGCGGCGGCATCGGCGGCTTCCTGGAGTACCGCACCGACCTGTTCGACGCCGCCACCGCCGAGGCCCTCGCCGCCCGGCTCGCCCGACTGCTCACCGCCGCCGCCGGCGATCCGGACACGGCGATCGGCCGGCTCCCGCTGACCGGCGAGCGGGAACGGACGCGCGCGCTGGTCGAGTGGAACGGCACTCCCGCCCCGACCGCCCCGGACACCACCCTGCCCGAGCTGTTCGAGGCCGCGGCCGCCGCCCACCCGCACGCGGTCGCCGTCAGCCACCTCGACGAGCAGCTCGACTACACCGAACTCGGCGCCCGCGCCGACCGGCTGGCCCGGCGGCTGATCGCCGACGGCATCGGCCCCGGCGCCATCGTCGCCCTCGCCCTGCCGCGCTCGCTCGACCTCGTCGTCGCCCTCCTCGCGGTGGCCAAGTCCGGCGCCGCCTACCTGCCGCTCGACCCCGACTACCCGGCCGACCGCCTCGCCTACATGCTGGCCGACGCCGCCCCCGCCGCCCTGCTCACCGACCGCGCCACCGAGCCCCGGCTGCCCGCCCACGACCTGCCCCGGCTGCTCGTCGACGGACCGGACCACGGCGGCCACCCGGCCACCCCGCCCGCCCAGCACGAGCGCACCCGCCCGCTGCGCCCCGAGGACACCGCCTACGTCATCTACACCTCCGGCTCCACCGGCCGGCCCAAGGGCGTGCCCGTCACCCACCACAACGTGGTGCGCCTCTTCCGCTCCACCGACCACTGGTTCGGCTTCGGCGCCGACGACGTCTGGACCCTCTTCCACTCCTACGCCTTCGACTTCTCCGTCTGGGAGCTGTGGGGAGCCCTGCTGCACGGCGGCCGGCTGGTCGTCGTCCCGCACCTGGTCAGCCGGGACCCGGCGGCCTTCCTCGACCTGCTCGCCCGCGAACGCGTCACCGTGCTCAACCAGACCCCGTCCGCCTTCTACCAGCTCAGCGCCGCCGACCGGGACCGCCCCGGCAGCGAACTCGCCCTGCGCTACGTGGTGTTCGGCGGAGAGGCGCTCGAACTCGCCCGGCTGGACGACTGGTACGACCGCCACCCCGAGCACGCGCCCACCCTGGTCAACATGTACGGCATCACCGAGACCACCGTGCACGTGTCCCACATCGCCCTCGACCGGGCGAGCGCCGCCGCCGGCAGCAGCAGCACCATCGGGGTCAACATCCCCGACCTGCGGATCTACGTGCTCGACCAGTACCTGCAGCCCGTCCCGCCCGGCGTCACCGGCGAGATGTACGTGGCCGGGGCCGGTCTGGCCCGCGGCTACCTCGGCCGCCCCGAGCTCACCGCCGGGCGCTTCGTCGCCGACCCGTACGCCGAACTGTTCGGGGAGCGCGGCACCCGGATGTACCGCTCCGGCGACCTCGCCCGCCGCCGCGCCGACGGCGTGCTGGAGTACTTCGGCCGCGCCGACCAGCAGGTGAAGCTGCGCGGCTTCCGGATCGAACTCGGCGAGATCGAGGCCGTACTGGCCGCCCACCCCGGCATCGCCGACGCCGCCGTCGTCGTCCGCGAGGACGCGCCGGGGGACCGCCGACTGGTCGGCTACGCCGTCGCCGCCCGGTCGGCCGACCGGCCCGACCCCGCCCCGGCGGCCGTCACCCCCGAGCAGCTGCGCGCCCACGCCGCCGCCGAACTCCCCGTCCACATGGTGCCCTCCGCCGTCGTCCTGCTCGACCGGCTGCCGCTCACCGCCAACGGCAAGCTCGACCGCCGGGCCCTGCCCGCCCCCGAGGCGCCGGCCGGCGGCGGCGGACGCCCCCCGCGCAACCCGCGCGAACAGCAGCTGTGCGAGCTGTTCGCCGAGGTGCTCGGGGTGCCCTCGGTCGGCGTCGACGACGACTTCTTCGCCCTCGGCGGCCACTCGCTGCTGGTCGTCCGCCTCGCCGGGCGGATCCGCGAGGTGCTCGGACTGGAGGCCGGCATCGGCACCCTGTTCCAGGCACCCACCGTCGCCGCCCTCGACGCGGCCCTGTCCGGCGGCGCCCGGCAGGCCGACGCCCTCGACGTGCTGCTGCCGCTGCGCCCCGCCGCGCCCGGCCGCCGGACCCCGCTGTTCGCCGTCCACCCGGCCGGCGGCCTCAGCTGGTGCTACACCGGCCTGATCCGCCACCTGCCCGCCGACCAGCCGATCTACGGCCTCCAGGCCCAGGGCGTCGGCGCCGCCACCGCCGGCCTGCCGCTGCCGGGCACCCTGGAGGAGCTGGCCGCGCACTACGCCGACCGGCTGCGCGAGGTCCAGCCCGAGGGCCCGTACCGGCTGCTCGGCTGGTCCACCGGCGGGATCATCGCCCACGCCGTCGCCGTCCGGCTGCAGGAACTCGGCCACCGCGTCGACCTGCTGGCCATCCTGGACGCCTACCCCGCCGAGGGCTTCCGCGACCTGCCCGTCCCCGACCAGGCCGAGGCCCTGGAGGCGCTGCTCACCATGGGCGGCTACGGCCCCGCCGACCTGGACGGCCGGCCGCTCGAACTCGGCGCCGTCACCGAACTGCTGCGCCGCGAGGGCAGCCCGCTGGCCGGGCTCGACGACGCCACCGTGGCCGCGCTGAACCGGATCTACCTCAACACCAACGACCTGGTCCGCGGCTACGACCACCGTCGTTTCGACGGGGACGCGCTGTTCTTCCGGGCCACCGTCGACACCATCGACGAGACCCTCGTCCCCGAGCTGTGGACCCCGTACGTGTCCGGCCGGATCGACAACACGGACGTCGCCTGCTCGCACAAGGACATGACCCTGCCCGCCCCGATCGCGCACATCGCCCGCGTGATCTCCGACCACCTGGAGAAGTCCTCCGATGAGTGACGCCCCCACCAACCCCTTCGACGCCGACGGCCGGTTCCTCGCGCTGGTCAACGACCAGGGCCAGCACTCGCTGTGGCCCGCCTTCGCCGCCGTCCCGGCCGGCTGGGACGTCTCCCACGGGCCCTGCGGGCGCGCCGACGCGCTCGCCTGGATCACCGCCCACTGGACCGACCTGTGACCCCTCCCGCCGCCGGGGCCCCGGCGCGCCCCCTCCTCGCGGGGCGCGCCGCGGTGGTCGTCGTCTACACCGCCGCGATGTGCATGAACGGCCTGGACTCGACCATCGTCAACCCCGCGCTGTTCACCATCGCCGAGGACTTCGGCCGGCCGGTCTCGGCGGCCAACGCCGTGGAGACGGCCTTCCTGGTCGGACTCGCCGTCGGCCTGCCGGTCGCCGGCTGGCTCGGCGACCGGTACGGCGTCAAGCGGGTCTTCCTCGGCTCGCTGGCCGCCTTCACCCTCGCCTCCGCACTCTGCGCCGCCGCTCCCGGCCTCGGCGCGCTCGCCGCCGCGCGGGCCGTCCAGGGCGTGGCCGGCGGGCTGCTCACACCGGTCGGGATGACCCTGCTGTTCCGGGCGTTCGCCCCGCACGAGCGGGCCGGCCTCGGCCGCGTGCTGATCGTGCCCACGGCCCTGATGCCCGCCCTCGGGCCGCCGCTCGGCGGCTTCCTCACCGAACACCTCTCCTGGCACTGGCTGTTCCTGGTCAACGTGCCGATCGGGGTCGCGGCGCTGGTGACCGGCCTGGCCGGCCTGCGGGCCGAGGCCGAGCCGCCCGCCGGCCGCTTCGACACCACCGGATTCCTGCTCGCCACCCCCGGCCTCGGGCTGCTCAGTTACGCGCTCGGCTTCGGCCCTGCGCACGGCTGGTCCTCGCCGGGCGTGGCGTTCGGCGGACTGGCGGGACTGCTGCTGCTCGGCGCGGCGGTGCGCCACCAACTCCGCGCCGAGGAACCGCTGGTGGACGTGCGGCTGCTCGCCGACCGGGCCTACGGCGCCGCCACCCGGCTCGCCCTGCTCACCTCGGCCGGCCTGATGGGCGCCCTGTTCGCGCTCCCACTGCTCTACCAGGCGGCGCTCGGGGCCTCGGCGCTGGACGCCGGCCTGAGCGTCTTCCCGGAGGCGCTCGGCCTGATGGCCGCCTCCCAGGTCGTCGACCGCCTGCTGCCCCGGTTCGGTCCGCGCCGCCTCGCCCGGCCCGCCCTGCTGCTGGCCGCGCTGGTGCTGGCCGCCCTGGGCTTCGCCGAGAACCCGTGGGCGGTGCGGGCGCTGATGTTCGCGGTCGGGCTGGTCCTCGGCACCGCCGTGCTCACCGTCCAGATCGCCGGCTTCGCCGACGTCCCGCCGCCCGCGATGGGCCGGGCGATGGGCCTGTTCACCATCGTCCGCACGCTGGGCGGAGCTCTGGGGATCGCCGCCGCGGCCGCCGTGATCGGGGCCCTCGGTGACGACGCCGGCTCGGCGGGCCCCTACCGGGTCGCCCTGCTGGGCACCGCCGGCCTGGTCGCGGTCGGCGTCCTCGTCGCGCAGCGCCTCCCGGTGGAGCCGCCGGCCCCGCCGCCCCCGGAGGACTGACCGGGGCCCGGGGGCGGCGCTGACCGGCGCCGCCCCCGTCTGCCCGCCCGCCCGCGGGGCGGGTTCAGTCGCTGGGCCAGAGGATCAGGTCGGCGAGCGCGTGGCGGGTGGGGCGGCCGCCGAGTTCGGTGAGGGCGGCGCGGATCCGGTGCAGGTGGTCGACGGTCAGTTCGAGCGGCGGCTCGTCGGGCTGGTGGGTGTAGCGGATCGGGTAGTCGACGCCGGGGGTGCGGGTCATCTCGATGTGGCAGCCGAGCACGTGCGTCACCGGTCGCCGTTCGGCGAAGGCGATCAGCCGGTCGATGGTCCTGGTGAAGGCCGGCCAGTCGTCGATGTAGAGCCGGCCGGGGTAGACCGTGTCCCCGGTGAGCAGGAAGCCGGTGTGCGGGTCGTGGAAGGTGACGGCCGCCGGGTGGTGTCCCGGGGTGGCCAGGCACTCCAGGACCCGGCCGCCGAGGTCGACGAGGGCCACCGCCTCCGGGTCGCGGTCGAAGCCGAAGTGGGCCCAGGCGGTGGCCGGGTCCGCCGCGACCACGGTGGTGAGGGGACGCCCGGTGAACTGTCCGTCGCCGGCGACGTGGTCGCCGTGCGGGTGGGTGTGCAGCACGAGCAGCCGGTAGCCGTCGCGGGGGTTGCGGGCGAGCCATGCGTCGATCAGCCCGTCGACGACCGTACGCAGCGGGAAGAACGCGGGTTCCGGGGTCGCCCCGGTGTCGATGAGCACCGCCCGGTCGTCCCCGAAGAGCAGGAACAGGAACGGCGCCTCGTAGTTGACCGCCATGTTCTGCCGCAGGATGACGGTGTGCTCGTCGTACTCGTAGACCTGGATCTCCGGGTCCGTGTCGTGCTTCGCCGACGGGGACCCGTGGATCCACCGCACGTCCAGCGGACGGGCGACCGGGGTACCGGCAGCCATGACGCCTCCCAGCGTGCGTCGTCTTGGCGGGCCGGGTACGGCGCACATCTCGTCCGGGGCCGGCGCCGACGCGCCGCCATGGGGACGCTAGCACGCGCCCGCGGCGGCGGTCCGGCCCCGCGGGGGCCGGTGCGGTGAGGGGCCGGTGTCGTGGGCGGACGGTGTCGAGGGGCCGGAGTCGTGGGAGGACGGTGTCGTGAGCCCGGTGTCGTGAGGGCCCGGTACCGCGAGGGGGCGCCTCCCGCCGGGCCCTCAGCCGGTCGGGCCGCCGAGCAGGTGCGCCAGCCCGTCGGCCAGGCCGCCGCGCCAGCAGGCGTAGTCGTGGCCGCCGTTGAACTCCCGGTACTCGAGGTCGTACCCGCGCGCCACGAGGACGTCGCGCAGGTGCCGGTTCTGGGTGAGCAGCATCCACTCCTGGAGGCCGACCTCCAGGTAGAAGCGGGCCGGGCGCCGCTCGTCGGCGGCGAAGCGGCGGGTGAGCCACTCGCTCCCCTCGTCGAAGTCGGTGCCGTCCGGCCACCAGAAGGAGCCGGATTGGGAGAGCGCGTTGCCGAACCGGTCCGGGCGGCGGTGGGCGGCGAACGCGGCGGTGAGTCCGCCCGCGCTCTGGCCGGCGATGACGGTGGCGGCCGGGTCGGTGGTGGCGCCGAACCGCTCGGCGGCCCAGGGCAGCAGCCGGTCGGCGAGGAGGTCGACGAACTCCGGGTTGCAGCTGAGGTCCCCGGGCCGGCCGGGGCCCATGGTGTGGACGAGCAGCGCGACGGTGGGCGGGATCGCCCCGTCGGCCGTGAGGTTGTCGAGGGTGTCGCCGACGGACAGCACCTCGCCCCACATCTCCCCGTCGAGCAGCACCGCCACCGGGTGCGGGCCGGCCTCGTGCCCCGCGGGCAGGTGGACGTCGACCCGCCGGCCGGCGTGCTCGGCGGCGACGGTGCGGCCGCGCGGCACGCCGTCGCGGCGCCGGACGTACGGCTGGGCGGGGGCGTCGGGGAGGCTGAGCACGGAGGAGGGATGGCGCCCGTCGCGGGCGGGCAGCCGGGGCTGCTCGTCGAGCGGGTCCGGCCGGGCGTGGTCGAGGACGTGCAGCCAGTCGGCCCGGGCGGTGCCGGGGGCGGCGCCGCGGTACGGGTGGAGCTGGTAGGAGGCGCGGTGGTCCGAGCGCAGCCGGTAGGTGATGGTCCAACGGCCGTCGGTCGTACGGTCCATCAGGTGCGGGGCGAGGTCGCCGGCGTGGCGGTCCTTGTCGGTGACGGTGTGCAGGAGGGCGAGCACGCCGTCGCAGGGCTGGTCCGGCTCGGGCTCGTGGACGAAGGTGACCAGCCGGTACGCGGGGTCGTGCGGGTCGGGTTCGACCAGGGGGTGGGGTTCCATGGGCAGCACTCCGGGACTCGGTGGCGGGAAGGGCGGGGCGGGGAAGGGTGGGGCAGGGGCAGGGGCAGGGGCAGGGGCAGGGGCAGGGGACGGGGCAGGGGACGGGGCAGGGGACGGGCGACGGGACGGGGGCTACGCCGGGTCGCCGCGGCGGCCGAGCAACACCCACAGGAGGAAGGGCCCGCCCAGGACGGTGGTGACGATGCCGACCGGGATCTCGACCCCGCCGATCAGCACCCGGCCGAGGGTGTCGGCGAGGACGACGAGCAGGGCGCCGGTGAGCGCCGAGCCGAGCACGGGCACCCGGGCGGGCCCGGCGAGGCGCCCGGCGAGGACGGGCGCGGCGAGGGCGACGAAGCCGACCGGTCCGCAGACGCCGACGGCCAGCCCGGCCAGGGCGACGGCCAGCAGCAGGCAGGCGAGCCGGACCCGCCCCGGGTCGACGCCGAGCGAGGCGGCGACGCTGTCGTCGAACCGCAGCACGGCGAGCCGCCGGGCCACCACGAGGGCGAGCGGCACCAGGACGGCCAGCCCGAGCAGGACGGGCGTGGCGACGGCGTAGTCCCGGCCGTTGAGGCTGCCGGAGGTCCAGACGTATAGCGATCCGGCCGAGTTGAGCGAGCGCCGGGCGAGGGCGACCTGGATGACGGCGGAGGCCAGGGCGGACATCGCGAGGCCGACGACCAGCACCCGGTAGCCGCGGGCGCCGAGGCCGCCGGAGACCAGGGCGACGACGAGGACGGCGACGAGGGCGCCCAGCGGCCCGGCCCACCAGGCGCCGAAGGTGCCGGAGGCGGTGGCGGAGATGAGCACGGCTGCGGTGGCGCCGTCGTTGACGCCGAGCAGTTCGGGGGTGGCGAGCCGGTTGCGCGCGAGGGTCTGGGTGAGGCACCCGGCGAGGCCGAGGGCGGCGCCGGCGGCGAGTCCGGCGACGATCCGGCCGAGCCGGAACCTCTGGACCAGCAGCACGTCGAGCCGCTCACCGTAGCCGAAGACGGCCTGGAAGGTGCGGCCGAGGCCGAGTTCGCCCTGCCCGGCGTGGGCGGAGACGACGACGGCGGTCAGCAGGGCGGCTGCCAGGCCGAGCGCGGCGAGCAGCGACCGGCGGGGGAGCAGCAGGGACCACGCCCCGCGGCGCAGCACCAGGTCGGGTGCGGGCGCGGGCGGTTCGGCCTGCCGGGGGCGGGCGGCCTCGGCCGGGTCGGTGAGGTCGAGGGCGGCCGTGCGGCGGGAGCGGACGATGGCGATCAGCGCCGGGGCGCCGACCAGGGCGACGATGACCGACACCGGCGCCTCGAATGGCCTGGCCACCACGCGGGCCAGCACGTCCGCCCCGGTGAGCGCGGCGGCGCCGAACAGTGCGGCGAACAGGGTGAGCCGTCCGACCCGGGGCCCGGCGACGGCGCGGGCGAGGAAGCCGGCGAGCAGGCCGAGGAAGGAGATCGGCCCGGCCAGCGCGACGGCCGAGGCGGTGAGCAGGGTGACGGCGAGGGCGACGGTGGCACGGGTGGCGCCGGGCCGGTGGCCGAGGCCGCGGGCGAGGTCGTCGCCGAGGGCGAGCGCGGTGAGCGGGCGGGTGGCGAGCAGGGCGAGGAGGAAGCCGGCGGCGAGGACGGGCGCGAGCTGGCGCAGGGTCGCCCAGCCCTCCACGCCGGCGAGTGAGCCGAGCACCCAGACCCGGTACCGGTCGTACGTCTCGGGGGAGTTGACGATCAGCACGCCGGTGAGTCCGCCGAAGGTGGCGCCGACCGCGGACCCGCCGAGGACCAGCCGCATCGGTGATCCGCCGCCCCGGGCGCCGGCGATGAGCAGCACCAGCGTGCTGGCGAGGACGGCGCCGCCGAACGCGCAGGCCAGGTAGCCGTAGGAGGTCTGGACGCCGAGGGCGGCGATGCCGAGCACGACGCCGAGGGAGGCGCCGGCGTTGACGCCGAGCAGTCCGGTCTCGGCGAGCGGGTTGCGGGTGACGGACTGCAGTTGGGCCCCGGCGACGCCGAGGGCGGCGCCGACCAGCAGCGCGGTGGCGGTGCGGGGGAGTCGCAGGTCGCCGACGACGAGGGCGAGCCGGCCGTCGCCGCGGGCGCCGCCGCGGTCGAGCAGGTAGTCCAGCACCCGCCCGGCGCCGACCTCGCCGGCGCCGACCGACAGCGAGAGCGCGGCCAGCGCGAGCAGGGCGGCCACCGTGCCGAGGGCGATCGGCCAGACGGGCCGGCGGCGGTCGTCCGCCTGCGCCGGCTCAGGCTCCGGCGGCCGGGGTGGCGGCGGGGCGTCGGGTGCGGTGCGGGACGCCGTGGGTTCGCCCACTTGCGACGATGTCATAAGGTAAGGCTAACCTAATGGTCGTACCGTCCTGTGGGGCGCCGCCGGGGCACCGTCACCGCGCCGATCCGTCCGGACGCCGTTCAACTCCCGCAACACCGCTGCCCGGAGGCACCCATGCCGTTTGCCCAGAGCCCGCTCCCCGCCGTCCGCCGCCGTGCGGTCCAGGTGCTGGCCGTCACCGGGGCCGCCGCCCTCCTCCTCGCCGGGTGCGGTTCCTCCGGCTCCTCCGCCCCCGCCGCGGGCGGGTCGTCCGCCGCCGGCAGTGCCGCCCCGGACCAGGCCGGCGGCAAGCGGACCGTCAAGGACGCCACCGGCAAGGCCGTCGAGATCCCCGCCTCGCCCCAGCGGATCGTCACCCTCACCCAGGAGGACCTCGACGCGGTGCTCGCCCTCGGCGTCAAGCCGGCCGGCATCACCAACGGCCAGGGGCTCAACGAGCCGCCGGCGTACCTCAAGGACAAGGTCCAGGGCGTGCCGGTGGTCGGCAACCTGCTCCAGCCCGTCATGGACAAGGTCATCGCGGCCAAGCCCGACCTCATCCTGGCCGGCGACATGCAGGACGAGCAGGTGCTCAAGCAGCTGCGCGAGATCACCCCCGCCACGCTCGTCACCATGGCGCCCACCGACGACTGGAAGCTCGCCTTCCGCGGGATCGGGAACGCCGTCAACAAGCTGGACCAGGCCAACAAGGTGATCGCCGACTACGAGGCCAAGGCGGCCAAGGCCGGCGGCGAGCTCGGCAAGAACAAGGGCGCGGCGGTCTCCATCGTCCGCTGGAACCCGACCGGGCCCAGCTGGATGGAGCGCAAGCAGTTCGCCGGCGGCGTCGCCCTCGACATGGGCCTCACCCGCCCCAAGGCGCAGGACAAGGACGGCAACGCCCACAGCCCCGCGCTCAGCCTGGAGAAGCTCGCCGAGATCGACGGCGACTGGCTGTTCCTCTCCACCCTCACCGACGACGGCAAGGCCGCGCTCAAGGACGTCCAGTCCAAGCCCGCCTACCAGGAGCTGAACGCCGTGAAGAACAACCACGCCGTCACCGTGGACGGTTCGGTCTGGTCCACCCGCGGCGGCCCGCTCGCGGCCGACGTCGTCATCGGCGACATCTCCAAGGCGCTCGCCTCGTCCTGACCCGCCTCGTCCTGACCCGCCTCGTTCCGACCCGGCCGTCCTGGCCCGGCCGTCCCGATGGGCTCCGTCCCGACGGGCCCGCCCCCACGAGGCCCGTGCCGGGAGCCCCGCGGCTCCCGGCACCCTCCCCGACCGAAGGAACCCGCGATGGAGTTGACGATCCAGGGCCTCACCGCCGGTTACGGCCCGGGCCGCCCGGTGCTCGACGGCGTCGACCTCACGATCCCGGCCGGCCGGGTGGTCGCCGTGGTCGGCCCGAACGGCTGCGGGAAGTCCACCCTGCTGAGGGCCGCCGCCCGGCTGCACCGGCCCGACGGCGGGCGGGTCCTGGTCGGCGGGGAGGACCTCTGGCGGCTGCGGCCCCGGCAGGCCGCGCACCGGGTCGCGCTGCTCCCGCAGAGCCCGCAGGCCCCCGAGGCGGTCACCGTCACCGGGCTGGTCCGCTACGGCCGGCACCCGCACCAGGGGCTGTTCCGCCAGTGGTCGGCCGAGGACGAGCGGCTCACCGCGCGGGCGCTGCGCGCCACCGGCGTCGAGGAGCTCGCCGACCGCCGGCTCGACCGCCTCTCCGGTGGCCAGCGGCAGCGCTGCTGGCTCGCCATGGTGCTGGCCCAGGACGCGCCCGTGGTGCTGCTCGACGAGCCCACCAGCGCGCTCGACCTCGGCCACGCCGTCGAGGTGCTGGAGCTGGTGCGCGAGGTCGCGGCCGGCGGGCGGACCGTCGTCATGGTGCTGCACGACCTGGCGGCGGCCGCCCGCTACGCCGACCTGGTGGTCGCCCTGCGGGGCGGCTCGGTGGTGGCCTGCGGCCCGCCTCGCGAGGTGGTCGACGCGTCGCTGGTGCGGGCGCTGTACGACATCGACAGCGACGTACTGGCCGCGCCGGGCGACGGCGCGCCGGTGATCGTCCCGCGGGCGCCGGCGACCGCCCTGCGGGTCGCGGCGGACTGACGGCTGACGGGCGGTCGGCGCCGCACCGGCCCGCCCGTTGCCGGCCGCCGTCCACCACCGGCGGCCCGCGGCGGGTTGCGGGGGCGGGCCCGGGCCGGTGTGGTGTGCTGGGGCACCCCCGCGCCGAAGCGCCCGACGTCCACGGAGGCCTCCCGTGCACCCCCGCCGACTCGCCGCCGTCCTGCTGGCCCGGCTGCTGCCGACCGCCTGCTCCTCCACCGCGCCGGCCCCCGCCGGCTCCGGCTCGCCCACCGCGGGCGGTCCGGTGGTGCGGGCCACCGTCGCCGACGGCCTGCCGGTGCCCTGGGGCCTGGCCCTGCTGCCCGACGGCGACCTGCTCGTCTCCGAACGGGACGCCGGGCGGATCGTCCTGGTCGCCGCGGCCGGCGGCGCCACGACCGAGGCCGGCACCGTGCCCGGGGTGACCGCCGGGGGAGAAGGCGGACTGCTCGGCATCGCGACGTCCCCCGACTTCGCCGCCGACCACCTCCTCTACGCCTACCACAGCACCGCCACCGACAACCGGATCGTCCGGCTGCGCTACGACCCGGAGCAGCCCGCCGGCGCCCGGCTCGGCGCGCCCGACGTCCTGCTGGCCGGCATCCCGCGCGGCCCGCGGCACAACGGCGGCCGGATCGCCTTCGGCCCGGACGGGCTGCTCTACGCCACCACCGGCGACAGCGGCACTCCCGCGCTGGCCCAGGACAAGGGCTCGCTCGGCGGCAAGATCCTGCGGCTCACCCCCGACGGCGCACCCGCCCCGGGCAACCCGTTCCCCGACTCGCCCGTCTACTCCTACGGCCACCGCAACGTCGAGGGCATCGCCTGGGACGACGGCGGCCGGCTCTGGGCCACCGAGTTCGGCGAGGACACCTGGGACGAGCTCAACCTGATCCGCCCCGGCGGTGACTACGGCTGGCCCGCCGTCGAGGGCGTCGGCCACGACCCCGCGTACCTCGACCCGGTCGTCGAGTGGCACCCGGCCGACGCCTCCCCGAGCGGCCTCGCCCACGCCGACGGCGCGCTGTGGGTGGCCGCCCTGCGCGGCACCCGGCTGTGGCGCGTCCCGATCACCGGCGACCGGCTCGCCGGGCCGCCGCAGGGCTTCCTCGACGGGGACTACGGGCGGCTGCGCACCGTCGTCGCCGACCGGGACGGCAGCCTCCTGCTGGCCACCGACAACACCGACGGCCGCGGCGAGCCCCGCCCGGGCGACGACCGGGTCCTGCGGCTGTCGCCGTCGCCGTAGCGGGTGCTGACGCCGCTGTCGCTGTCGCCGTCGCCGCCGTGGCGGCCGGGGGACGCCGGGCGGCCGGGGCCGGCAACCGGTCGCTCCCGTGGGGCCCGTGACCCCGGATCCCCGGCCGCCCGTTCACTCGTTCGACGGGTTTGGGGGTCGTGGGCCGCCGTACGGGCACCCCCTCCGCGGTGGTGTGTCAGTGGGCCTCGCTACGTTCCTCGCATCGCTGACCAGCAGGTGGGAGGAGAACGGCCGTGGCATGGGTGGAAACGGGCGCGGGGGGCTACCGCGTGACGCTCGACGGGGAGGGGCGGGTGGTCTGCCGCAACGCGGCGGGCCGCGAGCTGAAGTCCCTGCCGCCGAAGCTCGGTGACGACCCGGTGGTCGCCCAGCTGAAGCAGCTCGCCGAGTGGCTGGCCGCGCACGAGCGGAGCTGCCTGGACGACGTCGAACGGTGGATGGTGCGCTCCCTGCCGGTGCCCGCCGCCGTGCTCACCGAAGTCTGGGCGGACGAGGCCTGGCGGGCCGTCCTGCGCGACCTCGTGGTCACCGGCCCGGACGGCGCCGTCGCCGGCTTCCTGCGCGGCGCGGACGCCGAGCGCGGCCTCGGCCTGGTCGACCTCGACGGCGACACCGTGCGCCTCACCGACGGCGAGGTCCTGATACCCCACCCGGTCCTGCTCCAGGACCTCGACGAGCTGCGCGAGTTCGCCGTCGAGCTCGGCGTCTCGCAGCGGGTCCAGCAGCTCTACCGGGAGGTCTGGCACCGCCCGGCCGAGCCGCCGGCCGGCACCGAGGTCACCACCTACGCCGGCGGGCGCTACCGCGAGCTGCGCGAACTGGTCGGGCGCTGCGCCCGGCTCGGCCACCGGGTGCGCGGCGGCCACGCCGTCCAGACCGTGGTGGAGGCGGGCCGCAGCGTCGAGGCGCGCGTCTGGGTCGGCGACTACTACGAGTACGACGCCTGCGAGACGGGCCCACTCAGCTGGGCCGGGCCGGACGGCCGGGCCCTACCGCTCGCCGAGGTCGGGCCGGTCGCCTGGTCCGAGGGCATGAGGATGGCCGCCGCGCTGCACGCCGGCCGCACGATCGAGGGGGAGGAAGCCGCATGACCGCCACCGCGTCCCACCAGCAGGCCGCCCGGGGCACCGCAGCGCACGAGCGCCTGCTCGACGCCGGTGCCGTGCTGCCGCCCGGCACCGTGCCCGGCGCCGGCCGCCCCGACAGCGCCGTCGACGTCCTCACCGCCCGCACCTACACCCACCCCGCGCTCGACGGCCGGCGGATCGTCCGCCTGGTCCCCGGCGCCCTCGGAGCGGCCGAGGACCTCGCCGTCGACTTCCTCGGGCTGGCCCCCGACGGTGCTCCCGCCGAGGTCGGCCAGGTCCGCCAGGAGGCGCTCGGCTTCCCCGCCTGGGCGCTGGTCCACGACCCGGCCAACGGGCACCACGCGCTCGCCCTGGTCAAGGAGATGGAGCGGCTCGGCCGCCAGGCCAGGTCCAAGCCCGGCGCCGCCAAGGACGGCTTCGAGGAGCTCGCCACCCGGCTGGGCCGGGCCGTCCCGCACTTCCTGCCCACCTTCTGCGAGGAGGTCGGCCGGATCTTCCTCGCCCACGGCAACCAGACCTACGCCGCCGGGTACTTCGGCAAGGCCCGCGAGGCCGAGCGCACCCACGGCCTGGCCGTCGACGAGGAGCGGCTGCGCGCCGTCTTCCTGGAGTTCGCCCTCGCCGGCGCCCTCACCGTCAAGTCCCTGCGCCAGTACGTCAAGGAGCTCGCCGGCCGGCTCGACCCGGTCACCGCCTGGGAGCGTTTCCGCCAGCTCTGCACCGAGCGCTCCGCGGCCGGCATGGCGCCCTACGCCGGGATCGCCGAGGACGCCCGCTCCCTCCTCCGGGCCGCCGGGCTCGACCGCACCGAACACGAACAGGCCCTGCTCGCCGAACTGCTGGCCGCCCCCGGCGCCAACCGGGCGCCCGCCGCGTTCTGGAAGTCCTGGCACGGGGCGCTGCTCGAACTCGGCACCCGCGACCGGGCCACCCGGGCCCGCCTGCTGGAGCTCACCCCCGACCCGGGCGGCAACGACCCGGCCGCGCAGGACGCCGGCTGGCTCGCCGTCCTCGCCGGGACGGGCGCCGAACAGCTGCTCACCGGTCCGCGTCCGGAGGGTGCCGAGCCCGCCGCGGCCTGGCTCCAGCGCTGGACCAACCACCTCGGCCGCGGCTGGCGCAGCCGGCCCGGCTGCGCCGCCACCGTCGCACTGGCCGGCCGGATGGCCGAGCGGCTGCGGGCCGACGGCGTCCCGGTGGACCTCCACACCGGCGTCCGCCGCAGCCACACCCAACTCGACCTGCTCGACCGGCTGCTCGCCGACGGCGTCCCGGTCGCCGACCCGGCCCCCGGGCACCGCTTCGAGCTCAAGGGCTGGGTCGAGCAGTGCGGCCCCGCCGGCGCGACCCTCGCCGCCGTCGCCGCAGACCCGCGCTTCCGGCCCGCCCTGCGCGCCGCCACCCCGGCCGCCTGGGACGCCGCCGTCACGCACCGCGTACCGGCCCTGCCGCTGCTGCGCGAGCTGCTCGCCGAGTGGGCCGAGCAGCGCGCCGAGGAGCTCTCCGCCGTCCGCGGCCTGGCCGCCGCCACCGACCTGGTCCGCGCGCTGACCCCGCACCGCACCGCGATCCGGGACGTCGCCCCGGCCGCCGCCGAACGGATCGCCGCCCTCGACGTCGCCGGCCTGCTCGCCGCGGCCCTCGGCGCCGGCATCCTCGACGAACTCGGCTGGCCCGCTCTCGAAGAGGCCCTGGCCGCCCTCGCCGACCCGGTGGACGGTGCCGACCCGGACACCCGGCCCACCGACACCCCCGGCCACACCGCCGGCGGCCTCCTCGGCCTGAGCGTCGAGGACTCCTGGCCGCAGCTGATCCTCACCCGCCACGACAAGGCCGTCGTGGTCGGTCCGCAGGGCGTCGTCCTGGAACACACCCTCCGGGTGCCCAAGCTGGAGAGCTGGAACCGGCCCCGGCTGCGCCACGTCGACGGCGAACTCCTCGTCGTCTGGCAGCAGGACGGCAAGCAGCGGGGCTACTGGTCCAGCCGGCCCGACGAGACGCTCGAACTCGGCGGCGAGCACATCGCCGGCTACCACTACGGCGACCGCATCCCGGAGACGCCCTCCCTGCCCCTGCCCGGCGGCGGCCGCACCACCGGCGAGCGCCCGCTGCACCCCGGCGACACCCGGCTGCCCGCCGAACACCGCGTCCTCGGCGACGGCACCGGCCACTGGACGCTGCGCCACGGCCAGGGCGGACCCGCCCTGCGCGAACTCGACCCGCACACCGGTGCGCTCGGCCGCACCGCCGAACCGCCGATCGTCGCCGCCACCTCGGCGGCCGGCCGGCTGGACACCGCACGCACCCGGCTGCTGCCGCTCCAGCCGGGCCTGGAGGGGACGCCGCTCGGCACCGACGGCACCGTGCTCGGCAGCTGGGTCCGGATCGACCCCGGGCGCGCCGTCACCACCGGCACCGCCGCCGGCGAGGCCATCGTCCTGCCGTTCACCGGCCGCCACCCGGACGCCGTCCCGGTCGGCCGCCTCACCCTCCCCGGCCGGGCCCGACCGGTCGTCACCGAGAACGGCGGCGACGCCCTCGCCCTGACCCTGCCCGACCTGACCGCCGACACCGACCGCACCGCGGACCTGCGCCCCTGCCGTGCCGGTGACCTCGCGGCCGCCGGCACCGCACTCGTCCCGCCGCTCGAGCACTGGCACGCCCTGCGGCCCCGCGACGAGGCCGGCTCGCGCGTCCTGCGCACCGTCGACGCCGAGCGGGCCGCCCGACTGATCGACGCCGCCTGGCCCGTCGACACCGAGCCGGTGCCCGAGGAGGACCAGCGCTGGATCACCACCCAGGGCGTGCGGCGGCCGGTCGCCCAGCGCGGCGACGCCCGTCGCACCCTGCCGGTCCGGGCGGTCGGCGACGTCCTGCCCGGCATCGGCCACCCGCTGCTGCTCGCCGGGGTCGCCGGCCTCGCCCGCGCCGCCGCCGACCTGCTCGACCGGACGGCCCGCTTCGTCCCGCAGCCCGAGGCGGAGAAGCCCTCCCGGGCGGAGGCGGCCGAACTCCGGCCCGACCACGGGCGTGACCACGACCTGCGCGACGCCGTCGCCACCCTGCTGCCCGACGTCGGCGGCTTCGGCGGCTGGGGCACCGCGCGCTGGCGGGTGGTGAACAACCTGCGCACCGTCACCGCCGTCCTCGCCGACCCGCCGGCCGCCGCGGGCGACGGCTGGAGCACCCCGGCCACCGTCACCCTGCAGGGCGGCGACGACAGCCACGCCTGGCTGCACCTGCTCGGCCGCCTCGACGTCCTCGCCTACGCGGCGGCCGCCCCGCTCACCACGCCGGAGCACCGCTCCAGCCTGCTCCTGCTGCTCGGCGAGCTGACCTGCGGCGTGCTCGCCGACCGCGGCGCCACGCTGCGCGAGACGGTGCTCGCCGAACCCGAGGACACCGGCACCGCCCGCCGGGCCGGGGACCACCGCCAGGGCCAGGTGCTGCGCCGCGGCGCACGCACCGTCGTCATCCTCGGCCGGCAGCACACCCACGACGGCACCTCGCACTGGCTCGCCGCCGACCACGACCCGAGCGGCGAGTTCGGCCCGGTGGCCCACTTCACCACCGTCCGGGAACGCGGCACCGAGGAGCGGATCGACGCCGCCTGGGCCACCGCCTTCCGGCGGGCCGTCACCGAGCACGGGGGCGTCCCCTGGCAGCCCGCCCGCGGCACCGCCTTCGGCGAGCTCACCGGGATGGGCGCCGCCCGCGCCGGCCTGCTGCTCAGCCCGCCGCCCGCGCTCTTCCACTGGAACAGCTCCGTCCTGCCCGCCGAGCGCCTCGCCGAGTACGGCCTCAAGGCCACCGAGGCCAAGGCCGCCCGCAACTGGCTGCGCGGGCACCCCCGGGACGGCCTCGCCGCCGTGTGGGGCGCCCTGCTGCCCGCCGACCCGCAGGCCCTCTGGACGGAGGGCCCCGACCTCCAGGCGGGGGCCGCCGCCTGGGTGCGGCACTTCGGACGCCTCGTCACCCTGCCCGAGGCCGACCAGGCCAACGTCAAGGGCGCGCGGATCGAGCATGTCGAGACGGTGCTCAACCCCGCACGGAGCCCGTGGCTCACCCGCACCACCGCCTTCCGGCCCACCGACTCCGGCCTGGCCGCCGAGGACCCGAGCGCCGCACCCGACGCCGGGGACATCGGCCACACCCTCGCCGCGCTGCGCTGGCTCGCCTACCACCTGCCCGCCGACAGCCCGCTGCGTCCGCTGCTGCCCACCGCCGCCGAGGCCCTGCGCACCCGCCTCGCCGACCCGGAGCTGCTGCTCGACTTCCACCTCGTCCACACCGACAAGGGCGGGTCGCTGGCGGCCGTGCTGCGCCCCCACTTCGGCCTCCCGGCCGAGGGCGGAGCCGATCCGGACGGGCTGGTCCGCTGCGGTCCGGCCCTCGTCCTGACGCCCTACCACAACGAGTACGAGCGGGTCTGGCTGCGCCCAGCCGGGCTCACCGGGCCCGACGACCCGGTGCTCGACCTGCTCGCCGGGCTCGGCCAGGGCTACTACTTCGGCACCGAGCGGGTCGCCATCGCGGCCGTCCTGCGCGGCGACGCGGAGCGCCTCGCCGGATCCGCCGCCGGCGCCGTCCCCGCCCCGGCCGGCACCGAGGGCCCCGCGTGGCTGCAGAACCCGCAGTCCACCGTGCCCGCGCTGGTCACCGAGGCGGCCCGCACCCACGGCCTCGGCGAGGACGCGGCCGCGCTCTACCTCCAGCTGCTCGCCCTTCCCGACCCGACCGACCGCAACGTCGCCCGATGGACGGGCTGGAAGCCCGCCCGGCTCAAGCGGGCCCGCGCCGAACTCGCCGGCACCGGGCTGGTCCTGGAGGCCAAGCGGGCCCGGGCCGGGCGTTCGCTCTTCCTGCCCGGCGGCTGGCAGGAGGCCAGGTCGCCCGCCCTGCCCGTCGAGACCTGGAAGGCCGCCCTGTACGGGCCGACCACGCACGACGCCGCGCTGCCGCTGCAGCCCGTCCCGGAGCTGTTCGCCCGGGCCTGGCAGCGGACGGTCGAGGGCGACACCCCCGGCTACGAAGAGCTCCGGACCAGCAAGCGCAGGAAGGCCCGCCGATGAGCACCACCACCGCCACCACCGCCCCGGGCGGGGCCGACGGCACCGTCGCGGTCCGCCAGACCGTCCCGCCCGAGGAGCGGTACGCCGCCGAACTGGAGTTCCTGGCCGCGCACGACACCGGCCCGCGCCCGCCCGGCTGGCGGCTCACCCCGCGCGCCGTCGTCACCTTCGTGATGGGCAGCGACGGCGAGAAGCTCAAGGCCGGCCGCCGCGGTCTGGTCGTGGAGCAGAAGTTCGTCGGCGAGCGGGCCCTCGTCGAGCGCTGCGTCGTCACCCTCGCCGGGGAGCGCGGCCTGCTGCTCGTCGGCGAGCCGGGCACCGCCAAGTCCATGCTCTCCGAACTGCTCGCCGCCGCCGTCTGCGGCACCAGCGCGCTCACCGTCCAGGGCACCGCCGGCACCACCGAGGACCAGCTGAAGTACGGCTGGAACTACGCCCTGCTGCTCGCCAAGGGGCCCAGCCGGGAGGCCCTCGTCCCCTCCCCGGTGCTCACCGCGATGACCACCGGGGCGGTCGCCCGCGTCGAGGAGGTGACCCGCTGCCTGCCCGAGGTGCAGGACGCCCTGGTCTCGCTGCTCTCCGAACGGCGCATCGCCGTGCCCGAGCTGGCCGGGAGCCCGGACGGGCAGCTGCACGCCGCCGCAGGCTTCACCCTGATCGCCACCGCCAACCTGCGGGACAAGGGCGTCAGCGAGATGTCCGCGGCGCTCAAGCGGCGGTTCAACTTCGAGACGGTCGGCCCGATCGGCAGCCTCGCCGCCGAGGTCGAGCTCGTCCGCCGGCAGTCCACCGCCGCCGTCGCCCGCGCCGGAGCACCCTACGCGGTGGACGACGCCGTCCTGGAGGCCCTGGTCACCGCCTTCCGCGACCTGCGCACCGGGCGCTCCACCGAGGGCTGGGACGTCGAACGCCCCTCCACCGTGATGAGCACCGCCGAGGCGGTCTCCGTCGCCACCGCCCTCGGCGTCACCGCCGCCTACCTCCCCGACGGCGGCGACCTGCTCGGCCGCCTCCCCGGCCAGCTCATCGGCGTCGTCCGCAAGGACGACCCGACCGACGCCGCCCGGCTGCTCGGCTACTGGGACGGCCCGGTCCGCCGCCGCGCCGAACAGGGCGCCGCCACCTGGCGCACCCTGTGGGACCTCCGCCCGGCACTGGAGGCCTGATCCGATGAGCAGCGCGGTGACGCCCGCCCCGGCAGTCCCCCTCGGCCCGGCACGACCGGACGGCCCAGCACGACCGGACGGCCCGGCGCCCGCAGGCGGTGCCGGCCCGGACGACCCGCGCCGGGCCGTCCGGGCGGAGGCCGACCGGCTGGCCGCCTCCGGCACCGACCGGCCCGGGCCCTACCTGATCGGCGTGCGTCACCACGCGCCGTCGCTCAGCGCGGTCGTCCCCGCGCTGCTCGACGCGGCCCGACCGGAGGTGCTGCTGGTCGAACTCCCCGCCGAGTTCCAGCCCTGGCTCGGCTGGCTGGCGGACGAGGCCACCGAGGCACCGGTCGCCCTCGCGGCCGCGCCCTCCGGTCCCGAGGAGGCCGGGGGCGCCGACGGCCCCGCCTTCTACCCGTTCGCGGACTTCTCCCCGGAGCTGGCCGCCCTGCGCTGGGCGCGCCGCAACGGCGTCGAGGCGGTCGCCTGCGACCTCCCGCTGGCACACCGCGGCACCGCCGGCGGCGACGCTCCGGCCACCCCCGGAGGGCGGGGAGCCGGCGCACCCGCCCCCGGGGAGCCCGGCGTCGCCGACGCGCTGCGCCGGCGGCTCTCCGGACGCGACACCGACGACGACCTGTGGGACCGCCTGGTCGAGACGGCCGCCCCCGGCTCCACCCCCGAGGCGGTCCGGCGCGCCGCCCTGCTGGTCGGCTGGGCGCTGCGCCGCGACGCCGCGGCCGGCCCCGGGGTCGACGGGTACGACCTGCGGCGCGAGGCCTGGATGCGGTCCCGGATCCGGGCCGTCGCGGCGGGTGGCCGTCGGGTCGCCGCCGTGGTCGGTGCCTTCCACGCCCCCGCGCTGCTCGACGATCCCGAGCTCCCGGGCGCTCCCGACCTCCGCGACGCTCCCGGCCGGCCGGCCGTTCGCACCGCCGAGGCGGAGCTGGCCGGCCCGGGCCACGTCCTCTCGCTGATCCCCTACACCTACCCGCTGCTGGACGCCCGCTCCGGCTACCCGGCCGGCATCCGCGACCCGGAGTGGCAGCACACCGTGCTGGACGCCGCGGGGGACCCGGAGCGCCTCGCCCGGGCCCTCACCACCACCGCGGTCCGGATCTGCGCCGCCCTGCGCGACCAGGACCACCCCTCCGGGCCGGCCGACGCCCGCGAGATCGTCCGCCTCGCCGGGGACCTCGCCCGCCTGCGCGGTCACGCCGCCCCCGGCCGCGGCGAACTCGTCGAAGCCGTCCAGACGGTCCTGGCCCAGGGCGAGCCCCTCGGCCGCGGCCGTGCCGTCGCCCGGGCGTTGGAACGCGTCCTGGTCGGCACCCGCACCGGCCGCGCCACCCCGGCGGCCCCGCGCAGCGGCCTCGCCCCCGCCGTCGAGCGCCTCCTCGACGACCTCGGCCTGCCCGGCCCCACCGACCCGGGCCCCCGCGAGGTCCGCCTCGACCCGCTGCGCACCCCGCTGGACCGCCGCCGCGAGATCCTGCTCCGGCGCCTCGCCGCCTGCGGCGTCAGCTACGCCGACCCGGTCCCGACCGCCGGCGCGGGCGGCACGGAGGCCATCGGCACCCGCTGGCGCCTCCACTGGACCCCGGCCACCGCCGCCGTGCTCACCGTCGCCGGCACCCGTGGCGTCACCCCGGCGCAGGCCGCCGAGGGCGCCCTGCGCGAACGCCTGCGCGAGGAGCCGACCGCCCGCGAGGTCGTCCAGGGCCTCGCGGACGCGGCCGCCTGCGGTCTGCCGGTGCTCGCCGACACCCGCCTCGGCCAACTCGCCGCCGTCCTGCCGGCCTCCGGCACCCTCCCCGACCTCCTCGACGCCCTCGCGCTCCTCGACCGCCTGCTGGCCGGCCACGTCGCCGGCTACCCCGTGCCCGGCGGGCCGCCGACGAGCGACCCGGGTGCGCCGGTCGGCGCGGACGGCGTCGAGGCCGCGGACGACGCCGGGGGCGGGGCCCCGGCCCCGCCCGGCGTGGGCACGGCCGCACGGCTCGGCGCGGTGCGCGAGCTGCTGACGGTCGCGGCCGTGCGGCAGTTGGAGGGCCTCGGCGGGTCCGACGATCCGGCGGACGCCCGCGCGCTGGTGGAGCTGGCGCGGCGGGCGGACCGCGACGGCGGCCTGCGGCTGGGGAAGGTGCTGGCCGACCTCGCCGACCACGGCAGCCCGCTGGTGCGCGGTGCGGCCGGCGCGGTCCGGGTGCTGCTGGGCCAGGAGCCCGCGGCGGCCCTGGGCGGCCGGGCGGCCTCCTGGGTGGACGGCGCGACCGGTCCGCAGGCCCGCCACGCGCTCGGGCGCGGACTGACCGGCCTGCTGACGGCGGCCGAGGGTCTGTTCGACTCCGCACCCGAGGCCCTCGAACCGCTGCTGGAGCGGGTCACCGCGCTGCCGGACGCAGCTTTCCTGGACCGGCTGCCGGCCCTGCGCGGCGGCTTCGACACCCTCAGCCCGGCCGCCCGGGAGCGCCTGCTGACGCTGGTGGAGGAGCGCCTGGGCACCCGGCTGACGGGCCTGCCCGAGGACGTCGACCCCGCCGTGGTCGCCGGCTGGGTCCGCGCGGACCTCGCCGCCCGCGCGGCCCTGGCCCGCCGCTGCCTGCTGCCGACGCCGCCCGCTGAGCCCCCGACCCCGGCGCCATCACCGGCCCCGGTCCCGGCACCATCACCGGCCCCGGCACCCGGCCCGGCCCACACCCTCGCCCCCGCCGAGCGCTGGCGGCTGCTGCTCGGCCGCCCGGGCCGTGGAGGCCTGAGCGGTCGGGGATCCCGACTCGCCACCGCCCTCGACGAGCTGTACGGCACCGGCCACGGCGAGGGGTCCGGCCCGGGCCTGGACAGTCGCGCCGGCCGGGGCGGCCGAGAGGCGCCCTACCCGGGGGTGCGGGAGTGGGCCGAGGAGCTCTCGGCGCTCTTCGGGCCGGGCATCCGGGAGGAGGTGCTGGCGGCCGCGGTCGCCCAGGGGCGCACCGACGCCCTGGAGGCGATCGAGCCGGGTGCCGTCCGCCCCTCGGTCGACCTGCTGCGCACGGTGCTGGAGCACGCGGGCGGGCTGCCGGAGGCGCGGATCGCCCGGCTGCGCCCGCTGGTGCGCCGTCTGGTGGACGAGCTGACCCGTGCGTTGGCGACCAGGCTGCGCCCGGCCCTGACCGGCATCAGCGTGCCGCGTCCGACCCGCCGCCCGGGCGGTCGGCTGGACCTGGACCGGACCATCCGGGCCAATCTCGCCACCGCCCGCCCGTCGGACGGCGGCGGCACTCTGATCGTGCCCGAGCGCCCGGTGTTCCGGACCAGGGCCCGGCAGGCGGCCGACTGGCGGCTGGTCCTGGTGGTGGACGTCTCCGGGTCGATGGAGGCGTCCACGGTCTGGGCCGCGCTGACGGCCTCGATCCTGGCCGGGGTACCGGCACTGAGCACCCACTTCGTGGCCTTCTCCACCGAGGTCGTCGACCTGACCGAGCGGGTGGAGGATCCGCTGAGCCTGCTGCTGGAGGTGCGGATCGGCGGCGGCACCAGCATCGCGACCGGCCTGCGCTACGCGCGGAAGCTGGTGTCGGTGCCCTCCCGGACACTGGTCGTGGTGGTCAGCGACTTCGAGGAGGGCGGCCCGCTGGGCGCGCTGCTGGCCGAGACCCGGGCGCTGGTGGACTCGGGCGTGCAGCTGCTGGGCTGCGCCGCGCTGGACGACTCCGGCACGGCCCGCTACTCGAAGGCGGTCGCGGGCCGGCTGGTCGCGGCCGGCATGCCCGTGGCGGCGCTGAGTCCGCTGGAACTGGCCCGTTGGGTGGGGGAGAAGGTGCGATGAGCGTGTCCGAACAGGCGGTCGGCTGGCCGGCGGTCCGGCCGGAGGTGGTCGCCGAGGTGGTGGCCGGGTTGAGCGCCCGGCTGCAGAAGCGGCTGGACGCCGCGGCGGCGAAGCTGGCGGAGCGCCCGGTGCTGCGGACCGGCGACGAGTGGCGGGTGGAGGTGGACGAGGAGGCGGCGCTGGTCCTGCACGCCGCGGGTGCGGTGGTGGCCGACCAGGCCGACGTCCGCTGCGGTTGTCTGCTCGCGCCCTCCTGCGTGCACCGGGCGGCGGCCGTCATGCTCTGTCCGCTGGCCGAGGAACCCGTCGAGGAGCGCGCCGGGGAGTCCGCCGCACCGGCCCCGGCCGGACCCGAACGGACCGGAGCCGAGCCCGTCGATCCCGAACCGACCGGCAATGAATCGGCCGTCCCCGAACCGACCGGCCCCGAACCGGCCGGCACCGCCCTGACCGGCACCGAGTCGGCCGCCGCCCGCCACCTCCACCGCGCCGGGTGCGCGATCCTGGCGGCGGGGGTGAGCGGCGCGGGCGCCGTCGCCCAGGCCGAGCTGTTGCGGGCGGCCCACCGGGCCCGGCTGGCCGGTCTGTACCGCCCGGCCGCGGCCGCGGTCACCGTGGTGACCAGGGTCCGCGCGGCCCGGTCCGGGGCACCGGAGTACCGCCTGGCGGACCTGGTGGCCGGTCTGCGCGAGCTGCTCGCCCTCACCACGGCGCTGACCTGCGGCGTCGGCCCGGTGGCCGGGCTGCGCGGCACCGCCCGTCAGGTGTACGAGGAGGAGGGCGGGCTGCGGCTGCACGGGCTGTTCGCCGAGCCGGTGCTGACGGCCACCCACGCGGGCGCGCTGAGCTGGGCGGTGGACGCCGGGGGCCGGCTGAGCACGATCGCCGAGGTGGTGCCGCACGGGGACGCGGCGGCGGCCGCCGCGCAGGCGGTCGGGGCGGGCAACCGGGCGGTCCGGCTGGGCGAGGCACAGCTCAGCCACCGGGAGTTCAGCCGGGCGGGGCTGCTCGTCCAGGGCGCGACCAGGTCCGCCGCCGGGCGCCTGGGCGCGGGTGCCGCCGTCCGGGCCGTGCGGGCGTCGGGCACGGCGTGGACGGCGGAGCCGGTGGCGGCGCTCTGGGCCGAGCCGGCCGCCGTCCAGGTGGCACGGGCGCTGGAGGCGGAGGAGGAGCCGCACGACACCCGGCGGGCCGGGAGCGACCTGCTGTTCCTGGACGTGACGCTTCTGGGCGCCGTGCCGGACGGCCCGGGCGGCGCACCGCGGCTGCTGGCCCGTTGCACGGACGGCGCGGAGGGCGGGCACGGTGCGGACGCCGGTCCCGGCGCGGACGGGCCGGGCCTGCTGCTCGCGCTGCGGCCGGGGCACGAGCACCCGGGGCTGGCCTTCCGGGCGAACCTCGCCCTGCTGGCCACCGCGCCGGGCCTGCGGCTGCGCGTGATCGGTCGTCTGGAGCGCGCGGAGCGCCCGGCCCTGCGCCTGCTGGCGATCGGCACGCCCCCGGCGCCGCCCCGGGCCCCCGGCGACCACGACCCGCAGGGTGCCCCGGCCCTCGCCCTCCCCGTGGACCGGGCCGACCGGGTCAACCTCGGCCTCGAACGCCTCCAGACCGCCGACCTGGCCGGCGCGGACCGGACGGCTGCCGCCCCCACCGGCCCCGCCCCCACCGGCCCGGCCCCCACCGGCGCCGCTCCCCGCGACCTGCCCGCCGCGGCGTTCTACGGCCCGCCGGTGCACGTGCTGGGCCGCCGGGTCGACCAGACGGTCACCACCGGGCGGCACGCGACGGCCCCGAGTGCGGCCACGGCGGCGGCCGACCGCGAGCTGCTGCGCGCCGCCGGGCTCGGCACGGCCGCCGAGCTGCTCGACGTCCTGCGGTCGGCGGCGGCCGACCAGCGGCGCGACGTGTTCGGCCGGGTGGTCGCGGACGACCACGAGGCCTTCGCCGGAGCATGGTTGGCGGCGGCCTGCTACACCGAGGCGGTGGCCACCGCGCTCTGCGCCGCCGGCTGGTCGGGGGAGGCGGACCGGGTTCCGGCCGCGGAGGGGAGACCGGAGGGGAGGCCGGAGGAGATGCCCGCAGGGAGCTAATTGCACGGACAGGTAATCGGCGTCGGCTGGCATACTGGTCGCAGCCGGAGCGTTGTGGGTGCACGGCGGCACCGGAGGACGGAAGGGACGGCGGGCGATGGGGATCCGTGACGACGCGGCCGAGGTCCGGGCCCGTGGCTGGCGGACGCTCGCCGCGCTGCACGGCCTGATCGAGACCGCCCTGGAGAAGGCGCTCCAGTCGGAGCACCGGCTCTCGGTGGTCGAGTACACCGTGCTGGACGCGCTGTCGCGCCAGGACGGGTGGCACATGCGGATGCAGCAGCTGGCCCGCGCTGCGGCGCTGAGCAGCAGCGCGACCACCCGGCTGGTCACCCGGCTCGAGGACCGCGGGCTGCTCGCCCGCTACCTCTGCGCCGACGACCGGCGCGGCATCTACACCGAGCTGACTCCCGAGGGCCGCACCCTGCTGGAGGCCGCCCGTCCGGTGCACGACGCGGCCCTGGAGGCGACCCTGGCGCAGGCCGCCGAACTCCCCGAACTGGCCCCGCTGGTGCGCGGCCTGGCCGAGCTCGACGACGAGGCCACCGCGGAGGCCGGCCCCGGGCTGACCGCCGCCCGGGCCTGACCGCCGCCCGGGCCGACCGCGGCCGGGCCGCGAGGGTCTGCCGGGTCTGCCGGCCCCGATGGCCCCGAAGGCCGGCGGGTGCTCAGCGTCGACCGGCGGCCAAGGCGTCCTGGCGGACCCGGTCGAGCAGGGCGAGCAGCAGTTCCTTGCTGGACGAGCGCTCCCGGACGTCGCAGAGCACGATCGGGACTTCGGGGCCGAGGTCGAGGGCGCGGCGGACGTCCTCGGGGCTGGCGTCGCGGCGGCCGTGGAAGCAGTTGACGCCGATCGCGAACGGGATGCCCCGCTGCTCGAAGAAGTCCACGGCGGCGAAGCTGGACTCGAGCCGCCGGGTGTCGGCGAGGATGATCGCCCCGAGCGCGCCGAGGGCGAGGTCGTCCCACATGAACCAGAACCGGAACTGGCCGGGGGTGCCGAACAGGTAGAGCACCAGGTCCTCGCGGACGGTGATCCGCCCGAAGTCCATCGCCACGGTGGTGGTGGACTTTCCCTGGACACCGTCGAGGTTGTCGATCCCGATGCTGGCGCGGGTCATCCGCTCCTCGGTCTGGAGCGGTTCGATCTCGCTGACCGATCCGACCATGGTGGTCTTGCCGACGCCGAAGCCACCGGCGACGAGGATCTTGACCGCGCCCGGCACCAGGCTCTGGGTCGTCAATTCGGGTCTCCTGGAGTGCTGCTGGAGTGTGCGGAGAGCTGGGGAGGACTGGGGAGGACTGGGCGGAGCTGGGGAGAGCTGCGGGGAACGGTCGGCAGCCGCCCGGTCAGAGCCGGCGGACGCCTTCGATCACGGCCTGGATCAGCGCGATGTCCGGTGCCTCGGCGAGCGCCACCGGGGCACGGGTGAGGATCAGCCGGGCCTCGGCCAGGTCGTCCAGCAGCACCTTGACCACGCTCACCGGCAGGTCGAGCGTGGCCGCGATCTCGGCCACGGCCAGCGGGCGTTCGCGGCACAGGTCGATGATCGCGGCCGGCTCGGGGGTGAGCCGGCTGGTGTCGGTGCGCGGGTCCGCGGTGACCACCAGGGTGATCAGCGCGAAGCCGTCACGGACCGGACCGGTACGCCCGTTGGTGATGGCGTAGGGGCGGACCAGATGGCCTGCGTCCTTGTCGTAGAACCAGGCCTCGTCGGCGTCGGCGGTCACGCACCGCCACCCGCGCCGGCCTGGCCGGCGTCGCTGCGCGGCGCCGCGGTGAGGTACTGGCCGACCTGCTTGACCAGCATGTTGATCTCGTAGGCCATCAGTCCGGCGTCCACCTGCTCGCTGGTGAGGACGGCGAGCCGGGCGCCCTGGCCGGCGGTGGTGACGAAGAGGAACAGCTGGTCCATCTCGACCACGGTCTGCCGGACCCGGCCCCCGTTGAACCGGTGCCCGGCGCCGCGGGCGAGGCTCTGCAGGCCGGAGGCGACGGCCGACAGGTGCTCGGCGTCGGCCCGGTCGAGGCCCTGCGACATGCCGACCAGCAGGCCGTCCTCGGAGAGGACGATGGCGTGGCGGGTCTCGGGGACCCGCGCCACCAGCTGGTCCAGCAGCCAGTTGAGGTCGCGCTGGGTGTCGGTGTGCTGCGTCATCACTGCTGATCCTTGGCTTCCTGAACGGCGGAGGCTTCCTGGGCGGCGGCGGGTGCGGCCGGGGCGTGCGGCGCGGCCGGCGCCTGGGGGGCGGCGGGCGTGGCGGGCCCGTCCGGTTCGTGGTCGGCCGCGCGGGCGGTCCGGGTGCCGCGCTGGATGGCGGCCATGGTGGCGCGCGAGCGCTGCGGTGACGGGTCGTCGATCTCCGCGCCGAGGTGCCGGGGGCCGGTCCGCGGGGCGTTCGCCGGGCCCGCCTGGGCCGGGAGACCGGCCGCCGGGGGCATCATGGCGCCGGGCGCGTTGGCCTCGCGGAGCTGCTCGGCGAGGCTGGCGTTGCGGACCCGCTGCGGCAGGATCCGCGGGGTGCGCAGCTCGCCGTCGGGCCCGTGCTCCAAGGGGGCCTCCTCGGCCCGCTCGTGGGTGGGCGTGCCACGGCCGGCGCCGACGCCGTCGAAGGGCGGCCCGGCGGGTTCGACCACGGTGTCCGGTCCGGTGGCCGGCTCGCCGCCCGGGAGGTCGTACGGCCGCGGCATGGCGGGCCGGGGGACGACCACCGCACCGGGCAGGCCGGGGATCTCGGCGCCGACCGGCAGCCCGCCGTTGGCCGGGGCCTGGGCGGTGCCGTCCTCGGGCCCGGGGTCCACGGGGTACTGGGCGAGCAGTTCACCGATGATCACACCGCTGCTGCCCTCGCCGAGGATCCCGGGACCACCCGGCAGGCCGGGCAGACCAGGCAGGCCCGGCCCGTCGGGACCGCCCGGCACACCCGGCAGACCCGGCACACGGGGAACCCCCGGCGCATCCGGCGCTCCGGTGACCACTGCGGCGTCGGCCCCCCCGGGGAGCCCGGGCGCACCGGCCGCGCCAGCCGGACCGGCAGAGTCGGACCCGCCGTCCAGGCCCGGCGCGCCCGTGCCCCCGGGAGCCGCGCCGGGCTCCCCGCCCAGCAGCCCGCCGAGCACCCCGGCCAGCGCGCCCGACAGCTCCGCGGCCGCGGCGTCGTCCGCCGACGCCGGCGCCTCGGGCACCGGGGTCCGGGTGACCCGGGCGCCGGAGGGCAGCCCGGGCACCGAGGCCGGCTGCTCGGCCTGCTCCAGCAGCACCGACGGCACCAGCACCACGGCCCGGGTGCCGCCGTACGGCGAGGGCCGCAGGGTCACCTGGATGTCGTGCCGGGCGGCGAGCCGGGCGACGACGAACAGGCCCAGGCGCAGGTCGTCGCCGAGGGCGGAGACGTCCAGCTCGGGCGGGTTGGCCAGGTAGTCGTTGAGCCGCTCGTACTCCTCCTCGCCCATGCCGAGGCCGCGGTCCTCGACCTCGACGGCGAGGCCCTTGGTGACCTCCTGCGCGGAGACCTGCACCTGGGTGTACGGCGGGGAGAAGGTGGTGCCGTTCTCGATCAGTTCCGCGATGAGGTGGATGACGTCGGCGACGGCCTGCCCGCTGAGCGAGGCGCGCGGCACGCCCTGGACGACGACGCGGGCGTAGTTCTCCGTCTCGGAGACGGCGCTGCGCAGCACGTTGACCATCGGCACGGCGTTGCGCCAGCGCCGGGCGGGCAGGGCGCCGCCGAGGATGACGAGGTTCTCGGCGTTGCGCCGCATCCGGGTGGCGAGGTGGTCGACGGCGAACAGTTCGCGCAGCAGCTCGGGTTCCTCGTGCTCGCGCTCCAGGGCGTCGAGCATGCTGATCTGGCGGTGGATCAGGATCTGGGTGCGCCGAGCGATGTTGAGGAAGACCTTCTTGGTGCCCTCGCGGCCCTGGGCCTGGTGCACGATGGCGGCGACGGCGGCCTGGCGCACGGCGGCGAGGCCGTCGGTGGTCTGCTGGACCTCGTCGCCGGCGCGGCGGGAGGGCGACCAGGCGGGCGGGGTGGGCACCGGCTCGCCGGCGCGCAGCCGGTCGACGACCTCGGGGATCTCCTGCTGGGCGAGCGCGAGGGTGTCGGAGCGCAGTCCGGACAGGCGGGCGGACAGCGCCCGGGCGGCCCGGACGCCGCGGACCAGGCTGACCAGCAGGACCAGCGCGACGACGGCGCTGCCGACGACCAGCGCGGTGCGGTGCTCGGCGTCGCGCAGCAGGTAGGCGGCGTAGCCCCAGGCGGCGGCGAGGCCCAGGCTGGGGACCAGCACGAGGGCGAGGAGGGAGCTGCGGAGCGAGCCGGACCGGCCGGCGCGGTGGCCCGTGCGGGGGGCCGATATGCCTGGCATCTGATTCCTTGTTGCAGGGCCGGGTCGCTGGGCCGAACGGCGGGTCGGCCCGTGCGCGGTTCGGCCGGGGCTTCAGGGCGCCACGGCCGGGGTGGCCGGACGGGTTGACGCGGTGTCATCGTCCGGACGGGGTGCAGCACGGCCGCCGACGGCAGGAACGCTACCAGTCCCAGGTGCCCTCATCGCAACATCAACTGACGATATGTGAACGGCTTCTGGCGTCGCCGCACAATTCCGGTCGAAGCGTTCGCCGACGCATCATCGCAGCTCAACTCGGTTCCGGGGGAGAGAGTACGGCTCTCCGGGGGGCCAGGGGAGCCTCCCGGAGAGCCGTCAGGAACAGGTCAATCCGCCGCTATGCTGAACGTTCGCCCTCCTCCGCTGCCGCCGCACACGAACACCCGCCGCCGCACGCGGGCGCGCACCGCGGCCCGGCCGGACGGCGGCCGCCGGTCAGCCCGCCAGCGGTATCGGCACGATCTGCGCGCCGCGGAAGGCCTGCTCCTCCACCGCGGCCTCGTGCTGGGACAGTTCGGTCCACGCCCAGCTCGCCAGGCCGGACAGCTCCGCCGACCACTGCTTGCCGTAGGTGCCGCAGGCGACCTGGCCGAGCCGCAGCCGCTGGACGTCCGAGGTGCCGGCCGGCGGGTAGACGTGGGTGGCGTCGCGCAGGTAGCGCTCGATGCCGAACTCCGTCTGCAGGCCCCGGGCCGCGTGGATCTCCATGGCGTTGCGCGCGGAGTCCAGCGCGTACTCGGTGTTGATGAGCTTGGCGTTCATCAGCTCGGCGTCGCAGGCCTTGCCGTGGTCGAGCAGGTGCGAGGCGTGGTACGCGGCCAACTTGGCGGTCATCAGCCGGGACTGCATCTCGCCGAGCTTGAGCGCGATGTTGGGCAGCTGGTTGAGCGGCTTGCCGTACAGCACCCGCTCCTCGGCGAAGCGTGCGGTGTCCTCGACGATCGCGACGTGGATGCCGAGGGCGACGGCGGCGAGGTTGAGCCGTCCGTACAGGGTCGAGGAGGAGTAGGCGACGTCCAGGCCCTGCCCCTCGCGGCCCAGCCGGTTGCCGACCGGGATGCGGCAGTCCTCGAAGACGATCTCGCCGAAGCTGAAGCCGTGCAGACCGCTCTGCGAGCCGAGTTCCCCGGTGCGGAAGCCGGGGCGGTCGCTCTCCACCAGGAACGCGGACAGGCCCCGGCTTCCCTCGTCGGTGCGCAGGACCACGCCGTGCACGTCGCCGATGTGGGAGTTGCCGACGAACCACTTGCGGCCGTTGAGCACGTACTCGTCACCCTCGCGGCGGGCGGTGCCGGCCATGCCCAGCACGTGGCCGCCGGACTCCGGTTCGGTGACGGCGATGGTCGGCAGGGACCGTCCGGAGGCGAACCGCGGCAGCCAGGCGCGCCGCTGGGCGGGCGAGCCGAAGTGGATGACCTTGGCGACGCCGAGCTGGGAGGCCTGGGCCATCGCGCCCATGGCGCCGCTGACCCGGGCCAGCTCCTCCACGATCACGGTCTTGGCGAGGTGCCCGAGCCCGAGTCCGCCGTACTCGCGCGGAATCGTCACACCGATCCAGCCCCGGCGGGCGATCTCCCGTGCGAGCTCGAACTCGACCGTTCGATCGGCCTCCATTCTGGCCACGTGCGGGCGTATCTCCTTCTCCGCGAACTCCCGGACCTCGACCCGGAGACTCTCGTGTCGCTCGTCGGTGAAGTAGTCCATCGCCATGCTGGGTCCTCTCGTTCAGCGGGTGTGTCGTGCCTCCGTCCGTGCCGTCGAAGCCGCTCCGGCCGCCCCCGGGAACAGGTGGGGTGTGTGGAGGTGGTGGCGGCCGACTGCCCCTTGCCATCGGTGCGTGCGGAACTCGGGGCGGGCTTCCCAGGGTTGGGAATACCGTCCGTGTCTTCGGCAGGGCTCATTGTCATATGGGCCTCCTGTGCCGACCCAGAGTCGATCTTGGATTGGCGGGATTCGGTTCATCCTTACTCTGGGGTGTTTTGTCGTGACGCCAAGTGGGAAGTGATCTTCCCCCGCTGCCGCCGCCTACTGAGCGTCCGTTCACGTGCGGCTTTGACTGTTCATCAGCAGGGGTGGCGAACCGGACCGGGAGCACCGCAGCGCCCGGATGTCTGATTACATGTGCGCCATGACTGATGTGATGAGCACTCAAGGCCAGTTCCCGGGTGCCCCCGGGGAGTCCGAGCGGACCCGCAGGCTGCGCAGCCTCGGTCTCAACGAACCGTCCGCGGACGAGGCCTTCGACCGCTTCGCCCACCTGGCCGCCAGCATCACCCGCGCTCCCATCGCGATGGTCAACTTCATCAACGACGAGCGCCAGATGTTCCGGGGGCTCTACATTCCGCCAAACTCCAACGACGCCGCGGTCGAAGAAGGCGCCTCGTGGGCCGATCGGGGCATCGCCTTCGACCTTCCCACCCGTCAGATGCCGCTGAGTCACGGCTTCTGCCCGCACGTCGTCGCCCAGCGCTCCCCCCTCGCGCTCGACGACATCCTCGCCTACCCCCGGTTCTCCGGGAACCCGGTCGTCGACGAACTGGGCGTGCGCGCCTACCTCGGCGCACCGCTCGTCGACGACACCAACACCGTCATCGGTACCGTCTGCGTCCTCGACCGGGAACCCCGGCAGTGGGGACGCGAACGGCTGCGCGACATCCAGCACCTCGCCGAGGCCCTGCTCTCCGAGATCCGGCTGCGCGACAACCTGCTCGCCCAGCAGCAGGAGATGTTCGCCGCCTTCGACGGCTCCCCGTTCCCCATCATGCTCACCGACGGCCCCGGCCAGGAGATCCGCTACGCCAACGCCCAGCACGCCGACACCTTCGGCGCTCCGGTGGCCTACGGCGCGATCGGCGTCGCCTACCCGCAGCTCGGCGCGGCCGGTCTCCAGCAGGCCGTCGCCGAGGCCTACCACACCGGGCGCAGCACCGTCCTCAACGACGTCCGGATCCAGTCGAGCCGGCCCGACGCCCAGCGCGGCCAGCAGATCTTCAGCTTCACCTGCACTCCGCTGCGGGTCGCGCGCACCGGCCAGGTCAACGGCGTCCTCACCGTCGGCATGGACGTCACCGCGCAGTCCCGCACCGAGGAGGAGCTCGGCACGCTGGCCGCCCTGCTCGTCGACCGGCTCCAGCAGAACGGCGCCGCCCCCGCCGGCCGCCCGGGCATCGCCGGGGAGTCCGGCCTCGTCCTGCCGGGCTGAGCCGCCGATCCGACCCGTCGACCCGGAATCCGGCGGCGACGCAGCCGCCCGCATCCGCACCGTCACCACCGCAGACCGCCCGGCGCACGGCGCACCGCGCCGGCGGGCACCGTCCACCACCGTGGCGGGGCGCCTCTCACCCCCGAGGAGAGGCTCCCCGCCACGGTGCCGTTGCGGACACCCCGCCCCCGGCGCTCCGGAGTTCGCGCACCACCCGACGGCCGGACGGGCTCCGGCCGCCGAGCCGGGGCCGCCCGCCTCGGGCCACCTGCCGTGGGCCACCGGGCCCCGCGCCCGCGCCGGCCCGCGCCGCGGCCCCCGATGCCGGGCCCGAGCGGGTGAACCGCCCACCGCCCGCCCCCGGCCGACGCCCGCCCGACGGCCGCCGGTGGTAGGCATGGGCCGCATGGACTGGTTCGCGGCCCCCGACTACTGGCTCAGCCGACTGCTCGTCCAGCGGCTGATCGCCGCCCTCTACCTGACCGGGTTCCTCGCCGCCGCCGCCCAGTTCCGCCCCCTCATCGGCACCGACGGCATGCTGCCGGTGCCCCGGTTCACCGCCCGCGTCCCCTTCCGCCACGCGCCCGGGATCTTCCACCTCCACTACAGCGACCGCTTCTTCGCCGCCGTCGCCCTCGGCGGAGCCGCACTCGCCGCCGCCGTCACCGCCGGACTCGGTGACGCCGTCCCGCTCTGGGCCTCCGTCCTGCTGTGGGCGGTGCTGTGGTCCCTCTACCTCTCCATCGTCAACGTCGGACAGACCTGGTACTCCTTCGGCTGGGAATCGCTGCTGCTCGAGGCCGGCTTCCTCGCCGCCTTCCTCGGCAACGCCGACACCGCCCCGCCCACCCTGGTGCTCTGGCTGATGCGCTGGCTGGTCCTCCGCGTCGAGTTCGGTGCCGGACTGATCAAACTGCGCGGCGACAGCTGCTGGCGCGACCTCACCTGCCTGCGCTACCACCACGAGACCCAGCCCATGCCCGGACCGCTCAGCTGGTTCTTCCACCACCTGCCCGACCCGCTGCACCGGATCGAGGCGGGCGCCAACCACGTCGTCCAACTCCTCGTCCCGCTCTGCCTCCTCCTCCCGCAACCGGTCGCGACCTACGCCGCCTGCGCCGTCGTCGCCACCCAGCTGTGGCTGATCGCCTCCGGCAACTTCGCCTGGCTCAACTGGCTGACCATCGCGCTCGCCCTCGCCGCCGTCGAGCCCGCCCGACTCGGCCTGCCCGCCGGGACCCACCCCCGCCCCGCCGCCCCGCTCTGGTTCGAGGCCCTGGTGGTCGCGCTGACCGTCGCCGTCGCCGTCCTCAGCTACTGGCCGGTCCGCAACCTGATCTCCCGCCGCCAGGTCATGAACCGTTCCTTCAACCGCCTGCACCTCGTCAACTCCTACGGCGCCTTCGGCAGCATCAACCGGATCCGCCAGGAGATCGTCATCGAGGGCACCGACGAGCCGCACCCCACCCCCCGCACCGTGTGGCGCGAGTACGGCTTCAAGGGCAAACCCGGTGACGTGCACCGCCTTCCGCGCCAGTACGCCCCCTACCACCTGCGGCTCGACTGGCTGATGTGGTTCGCCGCCATCTCGCCCGCCTACGCCCGCCCCTGGTTCCTGCCCTTCGTCGCCCGCCTGCTCGCCGGCGACCCGGCCACCCTGCGCCTGCTGCGCCACAACCCCTTCCCCGACGCCCCGCCGACCCACGTCCGGGCGACCCTCCACCTCTACCGGTTCACCGATTGGCGCGAACTGCGGCGCACCGGCGCCTGGTGGCACCGGACCGCCCTCCACGAGTACCTCGCGCCGGTCGACCTCGCCGCCCTCAGCCGCGCCGGCCACCGCCCGCCACTCGGCCGACGGACCCGAACCGTCCCCCTGGACCGGCTGCGCCGCCCGGCCCGGCGGCCCGCCGACCCCTCCGGCGGCACCGCACACCCGGGCCCCGACCACCCGTCCGGCCCCACGCCCCGCCACCCGGGCGGCCCTCCCCGGTAGCGGCCAGGCGGGCGGTGCGGCATACGACACCGACCCGTCGGGCGGTGGGTGCGTGCAAGGCTCGAACGGGCACCCGTATTCTGGGCGTCCACAACCGGCGGCCCGCACGCGCGCCCCCCGCCCCCGCCCCGGGGCACCCCGCGCAACCGGTCCGCCGCCCCCTCGCCGCCAGCCCCGCCGCCGCCGCCCAGAACCGGACCTCACATGACAGTGCTTCACTCGCGCAACGCCGACGCAGCCGACCCGGCGGACGTCGCCGCCGCAGACGTCAAGGACCCCCAGGACGCCAAGGCCACCACGGCGGAGCCCGACCTCCGCGAGGACCTCGGCCGCTACGCCGAACTCGGAGCCTTCACCCTCACCGCCGACACCCACGCCTGGTACGCGGCCGTCGACACCGTCGCCACGCCCGAGGACGCCCGCGCCGGCTCCACGGCCCTCGCCGAGCTGCGCGGCCACGACCTCCAGCAGACCTGGGACGACGTCACCGCCCTCGCCTCCGAGGCCAAGCTCGACGAGCCCGACACCGTCGCCAAGACCGTGCTGCTCGTCGAACTCCTCCAGCGCGTGCACCGGACCGCCGCCACCCTCCACCGGGCCGCCTACGACGCCGACCTCGGCGCCCTCGCCGCCGCCACCGCCGACGGTGCCTGGCGCCGCGAGAACGGCGTCAAGCTGTCGTGGCTGCGCGCCCGCTCCCTGCGCAAGCAGGCCACTGCCCTCGCCACCGACCGCCGCGTCCGCCGCGAGGACCTGCACGAGGCGCTCACCTCCGCCGAGATCGAGCGCCGCGCCTGGGCCGCCCTCGCCCCCTCCGGCACCCTCCCGGCCGCACCCGCCGACGGCGCGCTCGTCGACCGGACCGCCCAGACCTTCGAGTCCATCAACGCCGGCCTGCGCGAGCTCGCCCGGCTGCTGCCCGGCCACGACCTCGACGGGCTTGCCTTCGCCGAGCTGATCGACCTCGTCGACCGCCTCGCCGCCGACGAGGGCACGCTCTACCGCCTGCCCACCATCCGCGGGCTGCGCGCCACCCTCGAGGACGCCGGCCTCGCCGACCTCCTCTCCGAGCTCGCCGCCACCCGCGCCGACCGCTACGCCGCCGAGGCCGCCTACGCCGCCCGTCAGGCCCTGGCCGGCGGCCAGCGCGACGGCCTCGCGGGGGGCACCGCCGCGGGGACCGTCGAGTCGGACACCGTCGAGTCGGACACCGCCGGGTCGGAGGTCGTCGGGTCGGAGGTCGTCGGGTCGGAGGTCGTCGAATCGGTCGAGTCCGCTGAGCCGGAGTCCGCTGAGTCCTCCACGGCTCCGGTGTCGGTCGAGGAGCCCTCGACCGACGTCGTCGCCGAGGTCGCGACCGAAGCCGACGCCGAGATCGAGACCGAGGCCGAGGTGGCTGCGGAGACGGTGGCCGTCGAGGCCGAGCCCTCCGAGGAGACGGACGTCCACGAGGCGGTCGCCGCGGAGGAGGTGACGGTGGAGGCCCAGCCCGTCGTGGTCACCCTTCCGGCGCCGTCCCCGGCTGCCGACGACCTGGTGGCCGCCGCGACCGCCTCGCTCGCGGAGGCCCCTGACGTCCCGGAGGCGCTGGAGGAGCCGGAGACCGCGGAGCCGGTGGCGACGGACGAGCCCGTGGAGGAAGCGGTCGAGGAGGCACCGGAGGTCGAGGCCGTCGCCGAGGCTCCCGCCGTCGAGGAGCCGGCCGTCGTCGCGAGCGAGCCGGCCGTCGAGGCCGAGGCGGTTGCCGAGCCGGAGGCGGTCGAGGAGACCGTCGACCCCGTCGAGGAAGCCGCCCCGATTGCCGAAGCCGAGGCGGAGGTTGCCGAGGCGCCCGAGGCCGAGGCCGCCGTCGAGGTCGCGGTCGAGGAGCCTGCGGCCGAGGCGGAGGTGACCGAGCAGCCCGTCGTCGTCGAGACCGTCGAGGCCGAGGTCGTTGCCGAGGTTGCCACTGAGACCGAGGTCGTCGACGAGACCGTCGAGCCGGTCGCCGTGGAGGAGCCGGAGGCCGAGGTCGCCGCGGAGCCCGTCGTCGTCGAGACCGTCGAGGCCGAGATCGTCGCCGAGGTTGTCACCGAGGCCGAGGTCGTCGCGGAGGTCGAGGTCGTCGACGAGACCGTCGAGCCGGTCGCCGTGGAGGAGCCCGAGGTCGAGGTCGTCGAGGTCGAGACCGAGACCGAGACCCCCGCTGCCGTGGTCGAGGAGGCCGCCGAGCCCGTCGCCCTGGAGGAGCCGGCGGTCCAGGAGCAGGCCGCTGAGCCGGTGAAGGAGCCGGAACCTGAGCTGGAGCCCGCGCCCGTCGCCGCCGGCCGTCCCGCGAAGCCCGACTTCACGCCCGGTCGGCCCGTGACCGCCTACTCGGCCGACGAGCTGCTCGCCGTCGTCCGGTGGGTGGACGGCGACGGCGAGACGCGGTCGGAGGAGGAACTGCTGCGCGCGGCGATGAAGGAGCTGGGCTTCGCCCGCCTCGGTCCGCGGATCAAGGAGGCGCTGGGCGCCGCCGTCACCGCCGCTCGGGGCTGACCCCGGAGAGCGGACGGCGCGCCTCGGACGGTGCGTGACGAAGGGCCCGGGACGCGGATGTCGCGTCCCGGGCCCTTCCGTCGTCCGTGGGGGTCAGCCCGCCTTGTTCCACGGCTGCCCGGACATCAGTGCCTTGACGTTGGACACGTAGCTCGGGTTGGGGATGGCCAGACTGCCGACCACCTGGTTGGTGGTCGGGTCGGTGACGGTGTTGTAGTGCACGTTGCCCGCACCGGCGTTGTACGCGGAGATGACCAGGTCGAGCAGCGGCGTCTTGCCGGTGGCCGGGTCCGGGGACAGGTCGTACTTGCCGCCGAAGGACGAGTCGCCGTAGTAGGCGACCAGCCAGTCGAGCAGCTGGGTGCCGAGCTGGACGTTCCCGGCGAGGGTCTTCGGGTCGGACGTGGTGCCGAACTTGCTGTTCATCCAGCTGACGGTGTTCGGCATGATCTGCATGGTGCCGATCCCGCCGTCGCAGGCGAGGATGCCGGACTGCCAGCCGCTCTCCTGCCAGGCGATCGCCTTGACCAGCGCGACGGGCAGCGGCGGGAGCTTGTCGGTGCCTCCGCTGCTGAGGTTGAGCGTGCGGCTCTGCCCGGCCGCGGCGACCAGGGCGGCGCCCACGGCGTCCTTGGGCTCGTCCGGCTGGGGCTTGGAGGGCTGGCAGCCGCTCTGCAGCGGCGGGACGTGCGGCGTGGCCGGCGCGGGCGGCGGCGGGGGTGCGACCGGGCCCGGCTTGGCGGTCGGTACGGGGGCGGCGACGACGGGCTTGGCGACCGGGGGCTGCGTGGTGGGCGCGGCGGGTGCGGCGGCCGCGGCGGACTGGCCGGGGGCGGCGCTGCTCGGGGCCGCGCTGGTGGTGCCGGGCTTGGCCGACCTGCTCGCGGACGGGCTCGCGCTGCGCGAGGCGCTGGGGCTCGCCGTGGGCGACGCGGTCGGCGTCGCGCTCGCGCTCGTGGTGGCGGTCGCGGACGGACTGGTGCTCGGCGTCTCGGTCGGCGTGGTCGTCGCCGCCACGGCCGTGGTGCCGGCCGCGGCGTTCTGGTGGTCGTCGGCGTGCTTGCTGCCGCAGCCGGCCAGCACGGCGGTGGAGACGGCCGCTGCCGACACCATCACCAGCGCGCGCCGGGACGTGCTGACTGTCATCTGAGGTTCCCCCACTTGTCACCGGCGGTCCCGGCGAGTGGCGGTCATCCTACGATGGGCCGTCCGTGCCCCGGACGAACGGGTGGTCCAATGCCCGCGCGAGGACTGCAGGGGCCGTCATCAGGGACGGTCCGTACCAGGTCAGGTGACGCCCGCTGACCAGTGCCGCCGGGACGCCGGGGAACGACTCCGGGCCGTCGTCCGCAGTGAAGCGGTACGGCTCGTCCGGCAGGACGACCAAGTCGGGCCTGCAGGCGAGGAGTTCCGGCAGCGGTACGGCCGGGTAGCGCTCGGGGTGCTCGGCGTGGACGAGCCGGACGCCGAGGCGGTGCAGCAGGTCCCCGGCGAAGGTGTCGCGGCCGAGCACCATCCACGGGCGGCGCCAGATCGGTACGACCGCCCGCGGGCCGCCGGGTGCACGCCGCAGCGGGGCGGCCCAGGCCGCTTCGGCCTCGTCCAGCCAGGCCGGACGGGGGAGCCCGCAGGCGGTGGTGAGCATCCGGTCGAGCGAGCGGAAGGCGTCGTCCAGGGTACGGACGTCGGTGACCCACACCGG
The DNA here is from genome assembly GCF_044768035.1 of Kitasatospora sp. NPDC101176. Classification (NCBI taxonomy): domain Bacteria; kingdom Bacillati; phylum Actinomycetota; class Actinomycetes; order Kitasatosporales; family Streptomycetaceae; genus Kitasatospora; species Kitasatospora sp. NPDC101176. The sequence goes on along the minus strand of NZ_JBIWPA010000001.1, from coordinate 434,706 downwards.
GACCCCGGCGGCCCGCAGCGCGTCCAGGTCGGTGCGCCGGTTCTCCTCGTCGTTGGCCAGCACGAGGTCCGGGGCGAGGCCGAGGACGCCCGGGACGTCCGGGTTCTTGGTGCCGCCGATCCGGGTGACGGCCAGGTCGGCCGGGTGGCTGCACCAGTCGGTGGCGCCGACCAGCAGCCCGGGGGCGGTGGCGGCGACCGCCTCGGTGAGCGACGGCACCAGGGACACCACCCGGCGCGGCGGGCGGGGGCCGAGCCGGACGGGCAGGTCGAGGTCGTCCCGCGGGACGGTGGGGTCGGCCATCCCGTCACCCTATGCCCGAGGGCGGCGACTCGGATGACAGATGACAGATAACAGATGACAGCTTTCGAAATCTGTTATCTGTCTGCTGTCATCTGTTACCCGTCGCCCGTGCGTCGGTGCGCGGCCGCCCACACGTCCCTGCCCCCTGCCTCAGCAGGCAGCCGCGAGCTCCCCGCTCTCGGCGGCCCGGAGCCGGGCTATCAGCTCCTCCCGGGCGCGGGCGACCCTGGAGCGGACGGTGCCGATCGGGCACCCGGCGACCTCCGCCGCCTCGGCGTAGCTCAGGCCGACCACCTGGGTGAGCACGAACGCCTCCCGCCGCTGGGCGGGCACACGGTCGAGCAGGTCGCCGAGCGCCACGCCGTCCTCGAACCCGCCCGCCCGGTCGACTCCCTGTCGTTCCGCGGCCTCCTGCCAGTCCGGCAGGGCGGCGCAGCGCGGCCGGGCCGCGGCCGTCCGGTACCGGTCGATGACCGTGCGCCGGGCGATGGACAGCAACCAGGTGCGGGCCGAGGAGCGGCCGGCGAACCCGGGCAGGCTGCGCAGCGCGCGCAGGAAGGTCTCCTGGGCGAGGTCGTCGGCGGACTGCACGTCGGTGAGGTGGGCGACGAACCGCCAGACGTCCCGCTGGGTGGCGCGGACGAAGGCCTCGACGTCGGGTGCCCGGCCCGCGCGCGCGGTCAGGGCGAGGGCGGTGAGCTGGTCGTCATCCACGGCGTCCTCCGACCCGGTCGGCCGCGCCGTCCCCGCCGTGCGGGACGATGGTCGTATGAGATGCGCGCAGTTCCGTACCGCTCTGTCGGCCCGGCTCGACGGCGAGCCGACCAGCCTGCCGGGCGGCCGGCTGGACAAGCACGTCGCGCGCTGCGCCGGGTGCCGGCAGTGGCTGGAGCAGGCCGAGCGGCTGCACGGGCTGGTGCGCACGGGCGCCGCCGACGGTCCGTCGCAGGAGTGGACGGCCCGGCTGCTGGGCGGGCTCGGGCCGGTGGAGGCGGTGGGCGGTCAGGCTCCGGACGGGCCGGAGGCCGCGGAGCGCTAGGACGGTGGCGCCGGGGCAGGCCGGTGCGCCGTCGTGGTCGGGCATGGAGAGGTCCTGAGGGGAGGGCTGGGAACGGCGGCCGCCCCTGGGCGGTGCCGTCGGTGTCCGTGGGCGACCGCGCGGCGCGCCGTACCCCGGTCGGGGAGGCGGGCGGCACGACGGGCGCGGGCCCGGGCCCTGGCGGTGCGGCGGCCGACGGCGCGACCGGACGGCAGGGCGACCTGCCCGTCGCGGAGACCTCGTAGCGGAGAGGAGTGCGGCGGGCGCGTCAGCAGGCGAGGGCGGTGGCCGGCGGGCCGCGCCGCACCACGGCGTGCGTGAGGAGCACCGACCTCGGCGGGCGGGCCCGGTCGTGAGAAGGCCGGGGCGCGGCCGGCGGCCGGTAGCCGAAGGGCCGCGCGAAGATCGCCGGCAGTGCGAACAGCAGGACGCCCGCGACGACCGACCCGAGCGCGCCGAGCAGGTCGAAGAGCCGCACCAGCGCGGCGTCTCCGCGCCACAGCAGCAGGGCGCAGGCCAGGGCGGCGAGGGCGTGGGCGGCGATCATCCCGAGGGACATCCCGTGGGCCATGCCGTGCGCCATCCCGTGCGCCGGGGAGACCCCGGACGGGCCCGGCATGCCCGCCATCCCGGCCATGTCCATCGCCATGCCGTCGGTCGCGGCGGGAGCCGCGGCCGAGGCCGGGAGCGAACCGGCCGCGTGGTGCATGCCGGTCATCGGGTGCAGCCCGGCGGCGGGCGGTGCGTCCGGATCGAGGCCCGCCATCCGGGCCAGCTCGGCGGGGGAGAGCCCGGCGGGGATCCGTTCCGGGTTGCAGAGCAGCAGGGCGGCCCAGTCCGTCGAGGCGAGCCGGCCGAGACCGGCGTGCCCGCCGCCGAGCGCCCCGGCCTGCTCGAACACCAGGTGCAGCGCGCTCTGTGCCGCGACCATCCACGCGCTGATCGCCCCGAGCCCGCGCCGCTCGCCGGCGAGCAGCCAGGTCAGACCGAGGACGGCCGCGAACGCGCCGGCCAGCACCGGGGGCGAGACTCCGGCCCCGGCCATGGCGACGTGTGCCGCGGCGGCCAGCGCCACGCAGAGCGCGGCGAAGACCGCGGCGCGCAGCAGGCGGATCCGGTCGGTCATCACGATGGCACTCATCGTCGCATTCGCCGGGCCCGGTCCGTACCGCACCCTCCGGTATTGGCCGGTTCCGCCCCGTGAGAGCATGCCCGGCCGTCGACCCAGTCGGAGCCATGTGCCCCGTCCCCCGCCCCGTCGGCCCCACCCCCCGCCCCGTCCGCCCTGTCGGTACACCGCGGCCCGCCCCGGACTGGCGGCCCCCGGTACGACTACCAGCGCGGTTTGACATCTCCCCCCGGTTGCTCACTAAATGTGCACACGCAGGCGCAGAGGGTGTCCACCGGTGGGCGCCCGGGCGGCGCAAGGACACCCGACACCACACGAGCAGGAGGCCCGGCCATGGCGACCTCGACCGGCTCGGCGGCCCCGGCCGTCGACCTCGCCGACCCCCGCTTCTGGCAGCTGCCGGCCCCCGCCCGCTCGGCCGCCTTCGCCGAACTGCGCCGACGCCCGGCCCCCGTCCGCTTCGCCGATCCGGCCACCGGTCGGGGCTTCCACGCGCTGGTCCGCCACGCCGACGTCGTCGAGGCCAGCCGCACCCCCGCCGTCTTCCTCAGCGGTCCGGGCGTCACCATCCCCGAGCCGGTCCGCTGGGTACGGGTGCTGTTCGGCGACTCGATGGTCAACCTCGACGACCCCCGGCACGCCCAGCTGCGCCGGATCATCTCGCGGGCCTTCACCCCCCGGCTGCTCGGCCAGGTCGAGGAGGACATCCGCCGGGTCGCCGCCCGACTGGTCGACGACCTGGAGCGGCGGCGCCCCGAGGAACCGGGCGACTTCGTCACCTCGGTGGCGGCCGAACTCCCCTTCCAGGTGATCTGCACCATGATGGGCATCCCGGAGCGGCCGCGCCGGGCGATCCTCGACCAGGTCAACCACGCGTCCGAGCACGCGGGGGTGGCCCGCCCGCTGCGCCGCCGGATCCGGGTGCCGGGGCGCGGGCTGATGGCGCTGGCCCGGATGCAGGGCATGGTCGCCGGCATCGGCCGCGAGCGCCGCCGCCGGCCCACCGAGGACCTCATCTCGGCGCTGGTCACCGCGGACGTGGACGGCCGCCGGCTCTCCGGCCGCGAACTCGGGGCCTTCTTCTCCCTGCTGCTGGTCGCCGGGGTGGAGACCACCCGCAACGCCCTCGCACACGGCCTGCACCTGCTGACCGTCCACCCGGAGCAGCGCGCCCTGCTCCTCGCCGACCTGGACGGGCGGCTGGGCGGCGCGGTCGACGAGATGGTCCGGTACGCGACGCCGATCGTCCAGTTCCGCCGGACGCTCGCCGTCGACCACGAGCTCGGCGGCCCCGGCGGGCCGCTGCTGCGGGCGGGGGAGAAGGTCGCGCTGTTCTTCGGCTCGGCCAACCGGGACGAGACGGTCTTCCCCGACCCGGAGGTCTTCGACATCACCCGCACGCCCAACCCGCACCTGGGGTTCGGCGGCGGCGGGCCGCACTACTGCCTCGGCGCGCACCTGGCCCGGCAGGAGATGAAGGCACTGTTCCGCGAGCTGTTCACCCGCCTGCCCGAGCTGCGCTCGGTGGGCGAACCGGAGCTCGTCCCGTCCAGCTTCGACCACCGCGTCCGGTCGCTGCGCTTCACCTACTGACGTCGGCCGCCCGGGCCGCCGCTCACCACTCCCGGGTGGCGATCAGCTCCTCCACGTCCGCGTCCGCGAAGCCGTAGGACGAGGCGACGAACCAGAAGTCCTCGGCGATCTCCTCCCGGGCGACCGTCTCGATCTCGCTCCCGGCCGCCTCGAACTCCGCCTCCAGCCGGTTGAACTCCTCGGTCGCGGCCTGCGTCAGCACGTACAGCTCCGCCAGGCCGGACGGCCGTTCGGCCTCGATCCGCTCGCAGAGCCGCAGCAGGACCGCCCTGCCCCGGTCGAGGACGTGGTCGGGGTAGTAGTCGTCCGCGTACAGCTGTCGAAGGAACCCGTGCTCCGCCACCTGCGGGTGCGTGATCGCCACGGCGCCTCCCCTTCCCGTAAGGGCCCGGTCGGGTGCGGGCCGTCGGGCCGATCGTGCACCACGCCACCGACGCCCCGGTCCGGCACGGTCGCTCCGGGGCGTCGGTGGTGTGGCCGCCGCGCCGGGCGGTGGCCGGCTCGGCGGCCTGCACCAGCACCGGGGTCCCGGTCGGCAGCGGGTTGCCGCCGCAGTGGTCGACGTCCGGGTGGCCCCACCCGCCGGTCGGCGCAGGCCCGGTGGGTGTCGATGACGGTACCGACGGCGGTGGCGGGCGTCACGGCGCGGGGCGCGGTCGGGGAGCACAATGCGGGACATGACAGAGCGTCCGACCTCCCCAGGAAGCGGGGCCGCCGCGCGGCCCGACGCGCAGCCCGCCGAACCCGCCCGGGCCGCGGCCGCACCCCGTCCGGCCCCGGCCGGGTCCGCGGACCGGCCCACCGCCGAGGCCTGGGCCGCCCTCGGCGGTGCGGCCGACCTGCTCGAGCGGGTCTCCTTCCACGGCCCCGACGACCTGCTGCCCTCCGGCCTGCCGGTGCGCCGGCTCGCCCGGGCCACCGTGGCCGCCTGCTCGCTGGCCGCCGCCGAACTCGCCGCCCACCGCGGCGGCGGCCCCGTCCCGGCCGTCCGGGTGGACGAGGGCGCCGTCGCGACCGCCTTCGTCAGCGAGCGCCACCTGACGGTCGACGGCCGTACGCCCGTCAGCTTCGCCCCGCACTCCGGTTTCTGGCGCACCGCCGACGGCTGGGTCCGCACCCACGCCAACTACCCGCACCACCGCGCCCGGCTGCTCGCCGCGCTCGACCTGCCCGCCGACGCGGGGCCCATGCAGCTCGCCGCCGTGCTGGGCGGGCTGCCGGCCGAGCGGATCCAGGAGCGGGCCTATGCGGCGGGGGCGCTCGCCGTGGCCGTCGCGCCGGTCCGGGACGCCAAGCTTCCCCTCGTGGAGCACCGGGTGGTCGGCTCCGCACCGCCCCGACCGCTGGGAGACGCCGACGTGTCCCGGCCTGCCGCCGGGATCCGCGTCCTCGACCTCACCCGGGTCATCGCCGGACCGGTCGCGACCCGCACGCTCGCCCTGCTCGGCGCCGACGTCCTGCGGGTCGACCCGCCCGGGATCCCCGAGGCCGACGACGCCCACGCCGACACCGGCTTCGGCAAGCGCTCGACCCGTCTCGACCTCGCGGACCGTGCCGACCGCGCGGTCTTCGACGGCCTGCTCGCGGACGCGGACGTCCTGGTCACCGCCTACCGGCCGGGCGCCCTGGACGCACACGGCCTCGCCGCCGAAGCCGTGGCGCAGCGCCACCCCGGCCTGGTCCTCGCCCAGCTCTGCGCCTGGGGCTGGACCGGCCCGTGGTCCGGCCGCCGGGGCTTCGACAGCCTCGTCCAGGCCGGTGTCGGCATCGCCGCCCACGAGGCCGGCCCCGGTGGGCACCCCGGTGTCCTGCCGGCCCAGGCCCTCGACCACGGGACCGGCTACCTCATCGCCGCCGGGGTCCTGCGCGCCCTCACCGACCAGCGCACCGGCCGGCCCGGCGGCCGCCACCTGCGCTACTCCCTCGCCGGCACCGCCTCCTGGCTGCTCCACGGCATCGCACCCGAGGCGGACGGCGCCGCGGCCGGACCGGTGGCCGCTCCGGCGGTCGGAACCGCGGTCGGAGCCGCTGCCGGAAGTGCCGCCCCGCCGCCGTACGACCCGGCCCGCTGGCTCGCCGAGACGGACTCCGCCTACGGACGGCTGCGCCACGCCCTGCCGCCGGTCGCCTACGAGGGCGCGCCCACCGACTGGTCCCGCCCGCCGGGGCGCTGGGGGACGGACGAGCCGGTCTGGCTCTGACGCCACCGGGTGGCCCCGGGTGCGCCGCGCCCTCCCTGGCCACCCGGGCGCGCCCGTTGCCCGGCCGGGGTGGCCCCGGCCGGGCCCACGACCGGGTGTCCCGGCTGTCACCGCCGTCTGGCAGCATGCCGGGCATGACCGCACACGCCACCGACTACACCTGGTTCGACCAGCGGTACCCCGTCCTCGGTGAGGCCTACTGCCTGACCCAGGTCGAGGGGATCACCGCCGACGAACTGCTGCGCCGCTTCGACGCCCTGCCCGGCCGGGAGGTCACCGGGCTGGACGCGGTGGTCGCCGCCTGGGAGGTCTTCGACGACGGGGAGGACGAGGAGGCCGGCGCCCTGTTCGACGAGGACGAGGACCGGCTGCTCGTCGCCGTCACCGACCTCGACGGCTGGGCCCTCGCGGTCGAGGTCTACGGGTACCTGGGCAGCCTGCACGAGGTCATCCCCCGGCTCGCCGACGGCACCCGGCTGGTCTCGCACTTCCGCAACGTCAACGCGGTGGATCACTTCAACTGGTGGGAGCGCGGTGGCTGCCGCCTCCAGTTCGAACCGCTGTTCCCGACGCAGCGGCACGGCTCGGACGCGGAGGCCCCCGGCGTCCCCGACCTGCTGACCGCCTGCGGCTTCCAGCTCGACGGGGAGCGGTACGACCTGCACACCGAGGCCGCCTTCGCGCTGGCCGAACGGCTGACGGACGTCCGGCTCGGCCCGGAGCGGCTGGAGGCCGCGACGTTCCGGATCGGCTACGCCCCGCGGCCTTAGCCGTAGCGGTAGCGTCGGCCGCCAACCCGGGGCCCGGGGCGCCCGACGGTGCGCGGGGCACCCCGGGGCCCCGCGGCCGGGCCGGTGAGCCCGTCAGACCCCGGCGGGGATCTGCTTGGCCTGACCGCGCACCCGCACGGCCGTCACGATCTCGATCAGCCCCAGGATCAGCAGCCAGCAACCCGCCAGCACGGTCAGCGCGGTGATCGAGCCCACCGGCCAGACCATCAGCAGCACGCCGGCCACGGTGTTGGCCACGCCCGCGAAGGCCTGCCAGCCACGGGCCGGCATCAGCGGGTCGGAGATCGCCGCGAACAGCTGGGTGATGCCCCGGAACAGCCAGCCGATGCCGATCCAGAGCGCCAGCAGCAGCAGCGACTCCGCCGCGCTGCGGAAGCAGAGCAACCCCAGCAGGACGCAGATCGCCCCGCTGATGAAGGCCAGCACCCGCATCGCGGTGGTCGCGTGGGTGCCGAACGCGGCGACCAGCTGCACGATGCCGATGACCAGCAGGTAGAGGCCGAACAGCACGCCCACCACCCGCAGGGTCTGTTCCGGCCAGGCGAAGACGATGACCCCGAGGCCGAGCGAGACGAGCCCGGCGACCAGCAGGACCTGCCAGGCGGCCTTGGCGAGCAGGCCGAGCGGTCCCTGGACCGGGGAACCTTCGGGGGTGATGATCGGGGGGACCACGGTGGCGACTCCTCGGGCCGGGAACGGGCAGGGGACGAAGCCCAGCGTGGCCCGGTCGCCGGAGCACGGCGCGCCGGGTGCGGCCGTCCGGGCGACGACCCCGGGTCGGTACGGATGTTCGACTGATGGTCCTCCGGTCGCCGGAACGAAACCCTCCGGACACCCGCCGTCGATATCGTCCTGCGGTATGACTTCTGAAGGGTGGGGGACCCCTCCGGTCGAGCCGATCAACCAGCACTACATCGTCTGCGGGGGCAATGCGCTGGCGCACCGGCTGGTCCTGGAGCTCGTCGAGCACTACGAGGTCCCGGTCGTGGTGCTGGTCGCCGACCGGACCCGTGACCACGCACCGCAGATCGAGGAGGTGCCCGGCGTCGCGGCCGTCGTCGAGTTCGCCGGCATCACCGACGAGGCGCTGCGCGCGGTGTCCGTCGAGACGGCCCGCGGCCTCGCCCTCGTCGAGGGCAGCGACCAGGACAACATCCACGCCGCGCTCAGCGCCCAGGGCCACAACCCGGACATCCGGATCGTCCTGCGGATGTTCAACCAGCGCCTCGGCGAGAACATCGAACGGCTGCTCAGGAACGGCGCCGCGCTCTCGGGCTCCGCCACCGCCGCACCCGCCTTCGCCGCGGCGGCGCTCGGCCGGCCCCACTCGGTCGAGGTCGGCGGACGCTTCCTGCACATCGCCTTCGACGACGCCGTCACCTCCGACCGGATCTGCGTGGTGGCCGACCACATCGACCGCCAGGACCTCGGCAGGATCCGGCTGCTGCCCGAACAGCGCGGCGACTCCGCCGACTTCGTCCGCCTCGCCACGGAGTTCGGCGACGACGGACCCGTCCGCCCCGGCGGCGTCCGCCGCGAACCTGAGCCGGGGACCGGCGCGGAGGAGGAACCGGGCGGCGTGGCCGCCCTCCAGGCGCTGCGCATCGAACCCCGGGAGCCGATCGGCTGGGCACGGCGGCTGCGCTGGCGGCTCCTCGACACGATGCGCTTCTTCACCAGCGCCCGGATGCGGCTGGTGCTGCTCACCGCCCTCGCCGCGGTGCTGATGGCCTTCGGGGTCCTCTGGTACCTCAACCGGGACTTCGGCTGGACGGTCTACGTCTCGCTGCTCGACCTCGCGGGCGCCGCCCAGCCCGACCAGCCCGCCGACCTCGCCGCCGGGACGGGGACGGGCGGCCTCTGGCAGCGGATCGCCCAGGTGGTGATCACCATCTGCGGGATCACCTTCGCGCCGGTCGCCACCGCCATCGCGGTCGAGGTGCTCGGCTCCGGGCGCCGCGGGCAGCCCCGCAACCCCGGCGCAGGCACCCGGGACCACGTGATCGTCGTCGGTCTCGGCAACGTCGGCACCCGCGTCGCGGCCCAACTCCACGAGCTGGGCGTACCGGTGGTCTGCATGGAGCGCGACCCGCAGGCGCGCGGGATCGCCGCCGTCCGGGCCCTCGGCATCCCGGTGGTGCTGGGCGACGGGCCGTTCGAGGAGCAGCTGCGCCGGGCCCGGTTGAAGCACAGCCGGGCGCTGGTCGCGGTCAGCGGCGACGACGCCACCAACCTGGAGGCGGCCCTGGAGGCGCGCCACGGGAACCCCGAAGTCCGGGTGGTGGTGCGGCTGTTCGACGACGACTTCGCCGGGCACTTCTACGCCACGCTGGACAACGCGGCCTCGCGGTCGGTCTCCTACCTGGCCGCGCCCGCCTTCGCGGCGGCCCTGATGGGGCGCGAGGTGCGCGGGATGCTGTCGGTGTTCCGGCACGTGCTGCTGATCGCCGAGCTGACGGTCGAGGACGGCAGCGGGCTGATCGGGATGAACCGGCACGACCTGGAGGACCCGGGGGGCGTCCGGGTGATCGCCGTCCGGCTCGCCCGCAGCGCGCAGCTCCAGTGGAACTTCCCGGACCGCACCCGCCGCCTCGCCCCGGGCGACCGGATCGTCGTCGCCGCCACCCGCAGCGGGCTCGCCCGCCTCAACACCGCACTGGTGGAGGAGGGGTGAGGGGCAGCGCCGCCCGGGCGGGTGCCCGGGCGGCGTCCGGGGCGGTCCGAGCGGGCCGGCGTCAGACGACCGGCGGATGGCACCTGACGGGTGACACCCGACAGATGACAGGTGACAGATGTCAGCTGACAGATTTCAGATGACGAAATCTGTCAGCTGTGATCTGTTCGCCGTCGGCTGTCAGCGGTTGGTGAAGGACGGCGGGCGCTTCTCGGCGAAGGCGGCCATGCCCTCCTTCTGGTCGGCGGTGGCGAACGCCGCGTGGAACATCCGGCGCTCGAAGCGCACGCCCTCCGCCAGGGTGGTCTCGAAGGCGCGGTTGACGCTCTCCTTCATCATGACCGCCGCGGGGGCGGACATCGCGGCGACCGTCTCGGCGGTGGCGAGGGCCTCGGCCAGCAGCTGGTCCGCGGGGACGATCCGGGAGACCAGGCCGGCCCGCTCGGCCTCCTCGGCGCCCATCATCCGGCCGGTCAGGCACAGCTCCATCGCCTTGGCCTTGCCGACGGCCCGGGTGAGCCGCTGCGAGCCGCCGATGCCCGGGATCACCCCGAGCTTGATCTCCGGCTGCCCGAACTTCGCGGTGTCGGCCGCCAGCAGGATGTCGCAGAGCATCGCCAGCTCGCAGCCGCCGCCCAGCGCGAACCCGGCCACCGCCGCCACGACCGGCTTGCGCAGCGCACCGAGGCGGTCCCACGGGCCCAGCCAGTCGTCCAGGTAGACGTCCGGGAACCGGTTTCCCTGCATCTCCTTGATGTCGGCGCCGGCCGCGAAGGCCTTCTCCGAGCCGGTGATCACCAGACAGCCGATCTCCGGGTCCCGGTCGAAGGCGGTGGCGGCCGCGACCACCTCGTTCATCAGCTGGGTGTTCAGCGCGTTGAGCGCCTTCGGCCGGTTGAGCGTGATCAGCCCGACCCGCCCCTTGCGCTCGACCAGGATCGTCTCGTAGGTCTCGGTCATCGCCGTTGACTCCCATTCCGCTGCTCGGCGCCGCTGGGGCGCGCCCTGACCACCCAACGATCTACGACGCGCCCGGGCTCGCGCCAGTCTTGGCATGCGAGACGGTCGTCACGGGCACGGGCACGGGCACCGGGCCCGGCCGCGGGCACCGGCGTGGACCCGGGCCCGGGCGCCGGTGCGGCGTGCGCGTGCGCGGGTGCGCTCAGGCCAGGCCCAACTCGTCCCCCTCGCGCACGGCGAGGAAGCGCTCGACGTCCGCGACCGTCACCCCGGCGAGGGCGGCCGGGGACCAGCGCGGGGTGCGGTCCTTGTCGATCACCTGCGCCCGGATGCCCTCGACCAGGTCGTGCCCCGCCAGCGCGGCGCAGGAGACGCGGTACTCCTGGTCGAGCACGGCCTCCAGGGAGGGCAGGGTGCGGGCCCGCCGCAGCGCGGCCAGCGTCACCTTGACGGCCGTGGGGGAGTTGCCGAGGATCAGTCCGGCGGCCTCCTTCGCCTCCGGCACACCGGAGTTCACCAGCCGGTCGACGATCTCCTCGACGGTGTCGGCCGCGTAGCAGGCGTCGATCCACTCGCGCTGCCGGGCGAGCGGGGCGGGCGGCGCGGGCTCGGCGTGTGCGGCGACGGCGCCGGCCGGGTCGGTGCCGCCGGCCAGCGCGTCGAGCAGCGCCGGGACGGCCGCGGACGGGACGAAGTGGTCCGCGAAGCCGCACAGCAGGGCGTCACCGGGGCCCATCGAGGCCGACGTGAGCCCCAGATGGGTACCGGTCTGGCCGGGGGCGAGGGCGAGCAGGCGGCTGCCGCCGACGTCCGGGACGAGTCCGATCCGGGTCTCGGGCATCGCGACGGTGGAGCGCTCGGTGACGATCCGGATCGCGCCGTGGGCGGACAGGCCGACGCCGCCGCCCATGGTGATGCCGTCCATCACCGCGACGTAGGGCTTCGGGTAGCGGGCGATCAGGGCGTTCAGCCGGTACTCGTCGCGGAAGAAGGCGCGTGCGCCGGCCCCGCCGGCCTTGGCGTCGTCGTGCAGCGCGCGGATGTCGGCCCCCGCGCAGAGGCCGCGTTCGCCGGCGCCGGTCAGCACGACGGTGCGCACCCGGTCGTCGGCGGCCCAGTCGGACAGCGTCGCGTGGACGGTGCGGATCATGCCGTGGGTCAGCGAGTTGAGGGCGCGCGGCCGGTTGAGCACGATCCGTCCGACCCCGCCGTCCAGGAGGACCTGGACCTCCGCCACCTCTGCGCTCATCGGGCCCGCTCCCGTCCTCGGTCGTTCCTCGGTGTCGACGACTCCTGCCGTCCACCGTACCGGGGCGGTCCGGCGCGGTGATCACGAGGCGGGGCCCGCCCGGGGCGCCGCCCGGGTGCCGGCTGCGGCCGGGCCCGCAGGGCGGGTTCGGCGGCCCGGCTCCCCGCTGCTGCCGGTACGTCAGCGGTGCCGGGCCGCGGCCAGCGGGAACGACAGATGACAGCCGACAGATTTCAGACGACGAAATCTGTCATCTGAAATCTGTCAGCTGTCACCTGTCAGCCGTCCTTCGTCCGGCCCGTTACGGCTGCACCCGCCCCGCGACCTCGCCGAACCCGACGACGGTGCCGTCCGGCCCCGGGGCGGTGGCGGTGATGACCACCTCGTCGCCGTCCTCCAGGAAGGTCCGGGTGGTGCCGTCCGGGAGCTTCAGCGGCTCCTCGCCGTTCCAGGTCAGCTCGATCAGCGCGCCGCGGGTGTCCGGCTCCGGCCCGCTGACGGTGCCCGAGGCGAACAGGTCGCCGGTCCGCAGCGAGGCGCCGTTGACCGTCATGTGGGTGAGCTGCTGCTGCGCCGTCCAGTACATCGACGCGAACGGCGGGCGGGACACCAGGTGCCCGTTCAGCCGGACCTCCATCGCGAGGTCCAGGCCCCACGGCTCGCCGCCGCGGTCGTCCAGGTAGGCCAGCGGCTCGACGTCGCGCGCCGGCGGCGTGACCCGGGCGTCCTGCAGGGCGTCCAGCGGCACGATCCACGGCGAGACCGAGGTCGCGAAGGACTTGCCGAGGAACGGGCCGAGCGGCACGTACTCCCAGGCCTGGATGTCGCGCGCGGACCAGTCGTTGAGCAGGCAGACGCCGAACACGTGCTCGCGGAAGTCCGCCAGGGCCACCGGCCGGCCGAGCTGCGAGGGGGTGCCGACGACGAAGCCGACCTCGGCCTCGATGTCCAGCCGGCGGGTCGCCCCGAAGGTCGGCGCGGGGTCGGCGGGCGCCTTGCGCTGCCCGTGCGGCCGTACCACCGGGGTGCCGGAGACGACGACCGTGCCGGCCCGCCCGTGGTAACCGATCGGCAGGTGCTTCCAGTTGGGGGTGAGCGGCTCCGAGCCCGGGCGGAAGATCCGGCCCAGGTTGGTGGCGTGGTGCTCGGAGGCGTAGAAGTCGACGTAGTCGGCGACCTCGAACGGCAGGTGGAGTTCGACCTCGCCGGCCGGCAGCAGCGCCGGCGACAACGCCTCGCGGTGCGACTCGTCGGTCAGCCACCGGGTGAGGTCGGCGCGGACCTGCGTCCACACCGGCCGGCCGGCCGCCATCAGCGGGTTGAGCGAGTCGGCGTCCAGCAGCGCGGACGGCGCCCCGACCGCGCGGGCGGCCGCCCCGGCGTCCAGCACGAAGTCCCCGACCCGCACACCGATCCGGCGCCGTCCGGGCCGGTCGGCGGCGGTGAAGACGCCGTACGGCAGGTTGTGCACGCCGTACGGCGAGTCCTGGGCGCTGGCGAGCCAGCTGCGGGGGGTGCTCAACGGTCCTCCTGGGGCAGTGGACTGGGCGACAGCAGGCCGAGCGCGGCCAGGTCGTCCAGGGGTTCGGCGATGCTGCAGGTGCCGAACGCGGTGAACGAGTTGCGGATCACCGTAACCTGACGATCGGTCAGTTCGCGCACGGTCTTCGCCAGCACCGCGCCGTCGCGTTCCGCCAGCACCGCCGCGGCGGCCGCCGGGTCGGTCTCCTGGGCGGCCAGCAGCACGTTCAGGAAGCCGTGGTGCTCGAACCCGGTGGCCGGGTCGGTGTGCCGGACGGCGTGGTGGAGTCCGGCGGTGCACTTGTACGGCAGCCCGCGCCGGGCACAGCCGGTGAGGAAGGCGGCCAGCTCGGCCTCGTCCGGGAAGGCCTCCGGGACGACCCCACCGGTGCGGAACTTCGCCCGGTAGGGGCTGTCGACCAGCACGTCCAGGACCTCGTCCAGGCCGTCGCCGCGCAGGAGTTCGCGCGGCAGCTCGACGGCGGCCGGGACGTCCGGGGGCAGCAGACGGTCGAGTTCGGCGACGGCCTCGGCGGCGTCCCGGGTGGCCAGCTCGACGCCGGCCACCCGGAAGGGAGCGGCGGCGGCGAGCGCCGGGCCGAGTTCGGCACTGCCCCCCGGCAGTACGAGCCCGACCCCGAGCGGCGGGTCTCCGGCCGTCGCAGCGCCGCCCGCCACCGCGGCGGCCAGCTCGCCCAGCCGGCTGGCCCCGCACAGCAGCGGACCGACGGCCTCGGCGTACCAGGCCGCGCGGTGGGCCCGGTGGGCGGGCACCGCCTCGGCGACCGGCAGGTTCCCGGGCGGGAACACCGCCGCGTCGTCGAAGAGCCCGTGGAACAGTTCGGGGATCGGGCCGGTGGTGCTGCTCATCGCCCGGGCCCCCGACCGGCCCAGGTCCAGGCGTAGTTGCCGTCCTCGCTGGCCCGGCCGCCCTCGCCCAGTTCGAGCGGGCGGAAGGTGTCCACCATGACGGCGAGCTCGTCGAAGAACTCCGCGCCGATGCTTCGCTCGTAGGCGCCCGGCTGCGGCCCGTGGGTGTGTCCGCCGGGGTGCAGCGAGATCGAGCCCTGGCCGATGCCCGAGCCCTTGCGGGCCGCGTAGTCGCCGCCGCAGTAGAACATGACCTCGTCGCTGTCCACGTTGGCGTGGTAGTACGGCACCGGGATCGACAGCGGGTGGTAGTCCACCTTGCGCGGCACGAAGTTGCAGATCACGAAGTTGTTGCCCTCGAAGACCTGGTGGGCCGGCGGCGGCTGGTGGATCCGGCCGGTGATCGGCTCGAAGTCGGCGATGTTGAAGGCGTACGGGTACAGGCAGCCGTCCCAGCCGACCACGTCGAACGGGTGGTGCGGCACGGTGTAGCGGGTGCCCGCGACCCCGTTCGGGCCGCGGTGCTTGACCAGCACGTCGACGTCCCCGGGGGCGTCGACCACGAGCGGGCCGACCGGTCCGCGGAAGTCGCGCTCGCAGTACGGCGCGTGCTCCAGCAGCTGCCCGTACTTGGACAGGTAGCGCTTGACCGGGGTGATGTGGCTGTTCGCCTCGATGCAGTAGGCGCGCAGCGGTTCGTCCCCGGCCGGCACCCAGCGGTGGGTGGTGGCGCGGGGGATGATCACGTAGTCGCCCTGGCCGACCTCGATCGAGCCGAAGACCGTCTCGACCGTGCCGGAGCCGGACTCCACGTACACGCACTCGTCGCCGAGCCCGTTGCGGTAGAGCTCGCTCGGGGCCCCGGCGGCGACGTAGGAGATCCGCACGTCGGCGTTGCCGAGGACGAGCCGGCGGCTGCCCACGACGTCCGCCGACTTCCACTCCTGGCCGGCGAAGAGCTCGTGCAGCTTGAGGTGGCGGGGGAGCAGGGGATGGTTGGGCACCGTGGACTGGTCGGGCAGCTCCCACGGCACCGCGTTCACCACGGCGGAGGGGATGCCCCGGTGGTAGAGCAGCGAGGAGTCCGAGGAGAACCCCTCCTCGCCCATCAACTCCTCGTAGTACAGCCCGCCTTCGGGTGTGCGGTGCTGCGTGTGCCGCTTGGGCGGGATACTGCCCAGCTGCCGGTAGTACGCCATCTCCCTGCTCCTCCTCGACCGTGCTCAGCCGGTCGCGCGTCGGTCGACCGTGCTCGGGTTGCCCCGACCGCTCACAGGTTGCCGCGCGCGTCCTGCTCGCGCTCGATCGCCTCGAACAGCGCCTTGAAGTTGCCCTTGCCGAAGCCCAGCGAACCGTGGCGCTCGATGAACTCGTAGAAGACGGTCGGGCGGTCGCCGATCGGCTTGGTGAAGATCTGCAGCAGGTAGCCGTCCTCGTCGCGGTCGACGAGGATGCCGCGGGACTTCAGCTCGTCGATGTCCACCCGGACGTTGCCGATCCGGGCGCGCAGCTCCGGGTCGTCGTAGTACGAGTCCGGGGTGTTGAGGAACTCGACGCCGCGCGAGCGCAGCACGTCGACGGTGGTGAGGATGTCGTTGGTGGCGAGCGCCATGTGCTGACAGCCGGGGCCGGTGTAGAACTCGAGGTACTCGTCGATCTGCGAGCGCTTCTTGGCGACGGCCGGCTCGTTGAGCGGGAACTTCACCCGGTGGTTGCCGCTGGCGACGACCTTGGACATCAGCGCGGAGTAGTCGGTGGCGATGTCGTCGCCGACGAACTCGGCCATGTTCACGAAGCCCATGACCCGGTTGTAGAACGAGACCCACTCGTCCATCTTGCCGAGCTCGACGTTGCCGACGGCGTGGTCCAGGGCCTGGAACAGGCGCTTGGGCGAGCCCTCCGGGTGGCGGACCTTGCTCTCGGCGGCGATGTAGCCGGGCAGGTAGGGGCCCTTGTAGCGGGAGCGGTCGATCAGGGTGTGGCGGGTCTCGCCGTAGGTGGCGATGGCCGCGCGGCGCACGGTGCCGTTCTCGTCCGAGACGTCGTTCGGCTCCTCCAGGACGGTGGCGCCGGACGCGCGGGCGTGCTCGATGCACTTGTCGACGTCCGGGACCTCGAGGGCCAGGTCGACGACGCCGTCGCCGTGGCGGCGGTGGTGGTCCAGCAGCGGGCTGTCCGGCAGCACGCCGCCCTTGATCACGAAGCGGCAGGAGCCGGAGCGGAGCACGAAGGCCTTGCGGTCGCGGCGGCCGGTCTCGGGGCCGGAGTAGGCGACCAGCTCCATGCCGAACACGGCCTGGTAGAACTGGGCCGTCTGGGTGGCGTTGCCGACCACGAAGACGACCGCGTCCTGGGCCGTGACGGGGAACGGGTCGGTGGCCGGGTCGTGCTCGACGAGGCCGACGAGGCGGCGCAGCTGCTCGGCGTCGAGGCCGGCCTCGCGCTCCTCGGGGGTCAGCTCAAGGGCGTGGGACTGCGGGGTCATCGGTCGTTCCTCCACTTTGGGCCTCGGCTCTGAGGCTTCCGCTTGGATCGCGGCCGCGCCGTGAACGGGTGGGCGGTGCGGTTGGCGGAGAGCTTGCTCCTGTCCGGGTGGCTGGGCAACAGGTGGGGATTTCACTGTTCAATGTGTACAAGCTGATCAGGAATTCCGGTCTCCGGCTGCGCAATATGTGCTGTCGATCGGGGGTGATTCACGGGGTCTGCCGCACCGGCCCCGTAGCGGCGTCCGAGGCCGTCAGGTGGCGCAGGAACCAGTCCCCGGCGAGCTCGGCGACCAGGTCCAGCGTGCCCGGCTCCTCGAACAGGTGGCCCGCGCGCGGCACCACCGTCAGTTCACTCTCGCAGTGCAGCCCGGCCCTGGCCCGTCGGTTCAGGTCGATCACCATCCCGTCCAGGGCGCCGACCAGGAGCAGCGTCGGGGCGCTCACCCGGCCCAGGACGAGCGGCCCGGCCAGGTCCGGGCGCCCGCCGCGCGAGACGACCGCGCCCACGGCCGGCCCGAGCGCGGCGGCGGTGTGCAGCGCGGCGGCCGCCCCCGTGCTGGCGCCGAACAGGCCGAGCGGCAGACCGCGGGTCTCCGGCCGGGCGGCCAGCCGTCCCGCGACGGCGGTCAGCCGGGCTCCCAGCAGCCCCACGTCGAAGACGTTGCGGCGGTCCGCCTCCTCGTCCTCGGTGAGCAGGTCGAAGAGCAGGGTCGCCAGCCCGGAGCGGTTCAGGTGCCCGGCGACGTGGCGGTTGCGCGGGCTGCGCCGGCCGCTGCCGCTGCCGTGCGCGAACACCACGATGCCGCGGGCCCCGGCCGGGACGGTCAGCCGGCCGGTCAGCCGGACCCCGGCGGCCGGCAGCACGAGTTCGCGGTCCAAGGGCCCGTCGGCCGTTGCCGGCGCGGCCCGGGCCTCGGCCAGCAGCCGCAGCACCTCCTCGTCGCCGGTCTGCGAGAAGTCGCGGTAGAACTCGCCGATCGCGAAGAACGGGGACGGCGTGCCCACGCAGACCAGCTCGTCGGCGACGTCCGCCAGGCGCTCCGTCCAGTCCACGGGGGCCACCGGCACGGCGAGCACCACCCGGGCCGCTCCCCGGGCCCGGACGATCCGGCAGGCGGCCCGGGCGGTGGAGCCGGTGGCGACGCCGTCGTCCACCACGACCACCGTGCGTCCGCGCAGGTCCGCGGGCGGGCGGTCGCCCCGGTAGCGGCGCGCCCGGCGCTCCAGCTCGGCGCGCTCGCGCCGCTCCACCTCGGCGAGCTCCGCCTCACCGGCCCCGGCGAGGCGGATGACCTGCTGGTTGAGCACCCGGACGCCGTCCTCGCCGATCGCCCCCATGCCGAGCTCGGGCTGCCGGGGCGCCCCGAGCTTGCGGATCACGCAGATGTCCAGCGGTGCGCCGAGCGCCCGGGCCACCTCGGCGGCCACCGGCACCCCGCCCCTGGGCAGCGCGACCACCACGGTGCCGGGGCCGCCCAGGTGGCCCAGACGGGCGGCCAGCCGCCGGCCCGCGTCCGTGCGGTCGGTGAAGTGCGTCCCGGTGACGTGCATGACACGGCCTCCGTGTTCCACCGTACGCCGGGCGGTGGCCGGTGGAGGGGGCGGGCGGACCCGCGCGGGGAGGGGCGCACACGCGGGCGTGCGGGAGGGTTCCGGCGCCCCGGGCGTGCGGGCGGCGCCCCGGGCACGGACCTGGACGGACCCGGGGTGGGCCGGGCCGGAGCCGGGCGCTTCCGGGACGGGCGGTTGGGCGGACCCGGCGCGCACCCGGGCCGGGCCCGGGTGCGCGCCGGGCCGGGCCCGGGCGGTGCACGGGAACGGGACGGGACGACACCCCCGTGTAGCCGGGACAACGGGCGGCGCACGGTTGGTCACAGAGGCGGACCGCCGGGCCCGCCCGCGATCGGAAGGAGCCCCGAAATGCCGGGCACCGTCATCACCGATCTGCGCCGCCGCGGCGCGGTCGACCCCGGCCGCCTGCTGTCGGGTCCCCTGTGCGGCGTCGGACTCCAGTGGCTCGACCCGGGCCACAGCACCGAACTGGCCGCCGACGAAGTCGAGCACGCGTGCTACGTCACCGCCGGCTCCGGTCTGGCCTCCGTTCCCGCGGGGGCCCTCCGGGAGGAGGAGGCCGGTGCGGGCGTCCCGCTGGTGGAGGGCACCTCGGTCGTCCTCCCGCTCGGCTCCCGGACCGTCCTCACCGCCGGCACCGCCGGGCTCGAGTTCTTCCACGCCGTCCTCGCCGTCCCGGCGGGCAGCACGGCCGCCGCCGACCCCTTCTCCGCGGACGGAACCGCTGGCGCGGACGACACCTCCGACGACATCCCTGACGCCCCCGACGCTCCCGGCGCCCCCGACGACGTCGACGCCGCCGACGACGTCGACGCTCCCGACAGCCCCGACACCCCGAACGAAGGTGAACCCAGGTGATCGTCACCACCGACACCGGCACCGCCATGGTCCTCCTCGGCCCGGACGGCGAACGCGTACGGGTCCGCCCGCTCGCCCGCCGCGCGATGCTCACCAGCGCCTGCGAGTCCTTCGACCACCTGCGGCTGAGCCCCGGCGCCCACCACGTGCTCCCGGGCCGCCCGGACGCCGAGACCGTGCTGCACGTCCTGCGCGGGGCCGCCGTCGTCGGCCGGCTCCCCGACGGGACCGACCACCTGGCCTCGGACGGCGACCTGCTGCTGGCCCCGCGCGGCAACGCGCTCCACCTCGAAGCCGGACCGCTCGGTGTGGAACTGCTCTGCCTCACCCTCGCCGTCCCCCGGCACGCCGCCGGCACCCGGGCCGCCCTGGCCCGGCGCCGCGCCGACCGCCGCGCCCGCCCCTGACCGCACCGCCCGAGGAGGCCGTCGTGATCCTCGTCCCCGCCGCCGTCCCCCGTACCGCGCCCGCCCTCCGGCGGCTGATCGATCCCGCACAGCGCCCGGCGGTCCTCGCCGGACTGACCGTCGAGGCCCTGCCCCCCGGTGTCCACGTCGAGCAACTCCCCTGCACCGGGCCCGAGTCGGCCACCGTGGTGCTCGCCGGCCGGCTGATCGCGGCGGACCGGATCCTGTCGCCCGGCGAGGTCCTGCACCACCGGTCGGGCCGGGCCTGCCGGTTCACCGCCGTCCGCGGCGCGCCGACCGTGCTGCTCACCGTCCGCCCGGTCGCGTCCGAGGCCGCCATCCCGTCCCAGCGCTCGAGCTCACACCCCGCCGACGACCGCCGGCGGGTCACCGTGGAGACCGTGGAACTCGCCCCGGGCGAGGTCCACGGCGTGTCGGCCGGCCCGGAGGCGGACGCCTTCCTGCTGGTCCTCTCGGGCACCGGCGGCTTCCTCGACACCGCCGGAGGGGCGTCGCTGTACCCCGGCGACCTGCTCTACCTGCGGGCGGGGGAGCGCTGCGGCCTCCGGGCCGGCCCGCGCGGGCCCCTCACGGCCGTGCTGGGGCGTGCCGGGGAGCTCGCCCCCGGTCTCCGGGCCGAGCGCCGGGAGGAGCGGGCCCGGTCGCTCCCCTGACCCCGCACCCTCCGGCCCGTCGGCCGCGGCCCCCGCCCGGGGTCGCGGCCGACGGCCGTTCCGGTACCCCGACGGCTCCGGCCGCCGTCGGATTCCGGGACCGGAATGGGACGGCGAGCCCATGCGACCGGGGCGTCGCGCTCCGCACAGTGGAGACAAGAGCGATCGACCGAACGGTTGCTCGGAACATTGAGGAGAACCACCCCATGGCTACGAACACCGCGACCAAGGCGCTCTGCCTGGCCTCGGCCCTGGCCGGAGCGATCGCCTCAGCCATCGCGTTCAGGAACGCCTGCGCCGTCGCCGCGCCGGCCAAGCCCAGCAAGCCGAACACGACCCCTCCGCCCGCGGACATCTGCACCCTCGGGCAGGGCGACTGCAACCCCTCCTGACTCCGGTGTGACGACCGTGGCGGTGCACCCGCCACCCGTCCCGTCCGGGCCCCCGGCACCACCAGTGCCGGGGGCCTCCCCGTGCCCAGAGCCCTTCCCGTGTCGCCTCCGGCTCCTGCGCCCGCCGTCCCGGGCACGGCTCCGGCACCCGAACGGGCTAACCCGCCCCCGTCCCGCCCGGGGCGTCCGTCGCGCCGGTGGCACCCGCCGCACCGGCAGTACCAGCAGCACCGGCGGCGCCCGGTGCACCGGCCGCCGCCGAGCGCGGCAGCACCGCCACCACCCGGGTGCCGGGAGTGCCCGGCAGCGACTCCACGGTGCAGTGCCCGCCGATCTCCGCGGCGCGGTCCGCCATCGAGCGAAGCCCCACCCCGCCCGGCCCGTCCCCGTACGGCTCCTGCGGCGACCGCGGCTCCAGCCCGCTTCCGTCGGCCGCACCGCCCCCGAGCCCGGTCCCGGCCCCGCCGCCGTCCCCGCCCCGGGCCCCGGTCCCCGTCCCGACCCCGACCCCGTCGTCCCGGACGGTCAGGGTGAGCGCCGCGTCGTCGACCCGCACCGTCACCTCGGCGGTGCGGGCCCGGGCGTGCCGCAGCACGTTGTTCAGCGCCTCGGCGACGATCCGGTAGGTCGCCACCTCCACCGCGGCCGGCAGCTCGGGCAACGGGTCCGGGCGCAGGTCGGCCGTGACGGTGAGCTCGGCGGTGTCGAAGCCGGCGGCCAGCTGCCGGATCGCCCGGGCCAGCCCGAACTCGCCGAGCGGGGCGGGACCCAGCCGGTCGGTGATCCGCCGGACCTCCCTGATCGCCATCGCGAGGCCGTCCGAGATGCCGTGCAGCGTCCCGCCCAGGCGGTCCTCCCCGCCACCACCGGCGGCGGCGTTGTCCACTCTCAGCCGCAGCCCCGCCAGCGCGGGCCCGAGGCCGTCGTGGATGTCCCGGCGCAGCCAGCGCCGCTCCTCCTCGCGCGCGGCGACGATCTGCTCCCGGCTGGCCTGCAGGTCCTCCAGGAGCTGCAGGGACGCCACGGCGGGCGAGGCCTGGTCGGACAGCGAGCGCAGGATGTCGATGTCGCTGGCGTCCAGCTCCTGCTCGCCCTCGCGCAGGCCGACGGTCAACTCGCCGATCGGCGCGCCGCGGTGGACCAGCGGGAAGGCCTGCCTCCGCCCGTCCAGGCGGCCGACGGCGGCCAGCCGGCGCTGCCCGGCACGGGTGGCGACGGTCAGGGCGACGCCGGGCAGCCGCAGCTGCTCCGCGACGGCGGCGCACAGCGCGTCCGGCAGCCGTTCCGGCTCGCCGACCTGCCGCACCCGCCCGGCCAGGGTTCGCAACACCTGGTAGGGGTGGGCGCGTTCGCCGTAGTACAGGTGGTCGATCAGGGAGACCGCCCGGCGGGTGGCCCGGGGCAGGCCCGCACCGAGCGCGAAGACCAGCCCGATCAGCAGCAGCGCGGCCCCGCCCCGCCCGGGCACCAGCCAGCTCGACAGCACGGCCGCCAGCACCACGAACAGCGTCAGCAACCCGGTGGCCAGCAGCAGCCCGGTCAGCACGCTGCGGGCCGCCCGGTCGAGCCGCCAGCCGCCGTCGCGGATCACCAGGTAGCCGATGGCGACGGCCCAGACGGCCCCGGCGACGGCGAAGACGGTGTAGCTGAGCCAGTAGTGCTCCTGGTAGTTGTGCGTGTAGAAGTCCTGCATGCCGGCGAGGAGCAGGTACGCGGCCAGCAGCCCCGCCACGTGCGCCCGGTGCCGCAGCGCCCAGTCCTTCCGGGGGTCCGGCGCCGGCGGCCGCGCGGGCCGGACCAGGCGTACCAGCAGGACGAGTGCGGCGAAGCCGATGAGCAGGTAGTTGACGGGCTGGTAGAGGTCGAGGAGCCGGTTGGAGAGGTGTCCGAAGAGCGTGGCGGGGGCGGTGTCGGCCAGCGGGTTGGGGTGGCCGAAGGCGTTGGTGCGGTGCAGGAACCAGAGGTTGGCCGGCAGCTGCCACAGCGCGACCGCCCCGATGTACCACCACCAGTGGCGGCTGGTCAGCCGTCCGGAGGGGAGCCAGAGCGGCAGCACGTAGAACAGCGTCGCGCTGACCACGTCGCACACCGCGCGCAGCGCCACCGCCGCGCCGACGATGCCCGGGTCGGAGACCTCCACCCACACCGGGGCGGAGGCCGCGTTGGGCAGGATCAGGGCGAGCGCGTAGCAGAGCATCACCCAGCCCAGCGGGCTGCCCGGGCGGTGGGCGTGCAGCAGCATCCCGGCACCGGCGGTGGGCAGCGCGTAGATCAGGGTGCCGAGTTCGTTGCGCGGGTAGGTGATGGCGGGGTCGCCGAGATGGACGAGCACGTAGCAGGTCCAGAGCATCGACACGACCAGGCAGACCGAGGTGACGGTGGCCGCCGCGGCTAGCTGCCGTCGGGCGGGGGACGGTCCGGAACTGCGCCGGGAGGGCGCGCGGCCGGACCGGGGAGAGGTCACCGTGATCATGGAACCGCCTCGAAATGGACTGGGGGTGTGGTCCACCGGCCGGAATGTGGTGCGCCGGTACTGGTCGGCCGGCACACGGTCCAGTCTCGGCTGCCCGGTGTCCCGGGCGCGTGGGGCAGCGGTCCCGCTTTCCGGCCGGGACGGGTCGGGGCCGGCGGGCCGCCGCGCCCGGGAGCACCCCGGGGAGGGGCGACTCCGAGCATGTCACGGAAAGTCACGAGATCATCGCTGGTAGTGTCGGCCGGGTGGATGAACAGCCGCCGGTGGCACCCCCGGGGCGGGCGCCCGACGCCCCGCCCGTCCGTGTACTGATCGTCGACGACCACCCCCTCTTCCGGGAGGGGCTCAAGGTGGCGCTGGAGAGCGCCGAGGGCGTCGTGGTGGTGGCCGAGGCCGAGCGGGTCGCGGACGTGTCCGGAGCCGTCGAACGGCACCGTCCCAACGTCGTGATCATGGACCTCTCGCTGCCCGACGGCTCGGGCCTGGAAGCCGTCCGGCGGCTCTCGGCGCAGGAACAGGCGCCGCCGGTGCTGATGTTGACGATGTCCGACGACGACGGCAACCTGCTCGCCGCCCTCCAGGCCGGTGCGCGCGGCTACCTGGTCAAGGGCGCCGGGCGGGAGGAGGTGCTGCACGCGGTGCGCACCGTCGCGGCGGGCGGCGCCGTCTTCGGCGGCGAGGTCGCCGGGCGGATCACCGCCCTGCTCGCCGGCGCCCGGATGCGCGAGGCGGAACAGCTCTTCCCGGAGCTCACCGCGCGGGAGGCCGAGGTGCTGGACCTGGTCGCGCGCGGCCTGGACAACCGGCGGATCGCCCGGGAGCTGGTGGTCGCGGAGAAGACCGTCCGCAACCACGTCACCCACATCTTCGAGAAGCTGCACGTCGCCACCCGGGCCGAGGCCGTCGCCCGGGCCCGGGACATGGGCCTCGGCGACGGCTGAACGGGGCCGGGGTGCCGGGGGGTGCCGGGGTCCTGGGCGCGCCGGGGTGCCGGGGGTGCCGCAGGACGGAACCGGGGGTGCCGGTCCGCCGACCGGCACCCCCGGGGGTCCCTCCGTGGTTTTCCCCGACGGGTGCCTACGGCTGCATCTCGTACGCGCCCGACAGCCCCTCGACCATCGCCCACACCGCGTCGGCGCGCACCGCGTTGGCGACCGGCCGGCGCACGTTCGCCAGCGCCCAGGCGGCCTGCTCCTCGGTGGTCGAGGACTTGCCGTGCAGCTCGGTGGCGTGCGCGGAGAAGTCGCGGACCAGCGCGTCGAAGATCTGGTCCAGCACGTCCTCGTCCAGGCCGGTCAGCTCGGCCTGCTCCAGCACCAGCTGGCCGTAGACGATCAGCGCGAAGAGCTGGCCGATCTCCAGCAGGAAGTCCAGGTCGGCCTGCTGCTCCTTGCTCGGCGCGTGGCTGAGCAGCAGCTCGCAGAAGCCGTCGGCCTGCTCGCGGAAGCGGGCGACGTTCGGGACCTGCGCGTGGCGGTCGTAGGCCGTGCGCCAGTCGTGGAAGCGGATCGCGCCCAGGCCGCGGGCCGCGCCCTGGCGGAACAGGAAGGCGTCGTCGGCGGCGTCCAGGCGGCTCGGCACCGGCGCGTACTCGGTCGGGGCGAACAGGTAGTTGCCCATGAACTTGAGGATCAGCGCCAGGTTGACGTGGACGGTGCCCTCCAGCTTCGGCAGGCCGCGGATGTCCTTCGCCGCCTTGTCGAAGTAGGTGTCCGCCTCGAAGCCCTTGGCCGCGATGACGTCCCACATCAGATCGATGACCTTCTCGCCCTCGGTGGTGACCTTCATCTTGGTCATCGGGTTGAAGAGCAGGTAGCGGCGGTCCTCGGGGGAGGCGGTGCGGAAGTAGTCCACGGCCCGCGCGCTGAACAGCTTCATCGCCACCAGACGGGCGTACGCGTCGGTCAACTCGCGGCGCACGTGCGGGAAGTCGGTGACCTTGCGGCCGTAGAGCACGCGGTTGTGGGCGTGCGTGACGGCCTCGTACATCGCGTGCTCGCAGATGCCGACGGAGGCCGTGCAGAGGTTGAACTTGCCGACGTTGACGGTGTTCAGCGCCGCGTCGAAGGCGGCCTGGCCGGTGTGCAGCACGTCCTCGGCGCGCACCGGGTAGTCCTCGAGCCGGAACTCGCTGACGTACATCTGGGCGTTCACCACGTTCTTGACCAGGTGGTACGCCTCGTGGCGGCTGTCGGCGGCGAAGAAGACGTAGCCCTCCGGGCCCTCGACGTCCGAGCGGCGGCCGAAGACCGAGACCAGGCCGGCCACGTTGCCGTTGCCGATGTAGTACTTGGAGCCGGTCGCGGTGAAGCCGCCCTCGCCGTCGGGGGTGAGGATCATGTCCGTGGAGTAGATGTCGGCGCCGTGGGTGCGCTCGGAGAGCCCGAACGCCATCACGTGACCCTCCGTCAGGAGCTCGGCGGCACGGGCCCGGACGGCCTCGTTGCCGCTCTGCCAGACCGGGCCGAGGCCGAGGATGGTGACCTGCCAGGTGTACCAGTAGCCGAGGCCGTAGAAGCCGAGGATCTCGTTCAGCTCGGCGATCCGGGCGGTGTCCCAGCGCTTGTCGGCGTCGGCCGAGGACGGCGTCAGGAACTCCGCGAACAGGCCCTCCTTGGCGGCGAACTCGAGGAAGTCGCCGTACCAGCTGCGGTCGATGTAGGTGTCGATCAGCGCCTTCTTGCCGCGGGACTCGAACCAGTCCACGGTCGCGCGCAGCAGCCGGCGGGTCGGCTCGTCGAACTGCGCGGGGTCGTACGTACGCGGGTTGAAGAGCATCACGGGCTCCCGGGGGTCGAGGGTGTGTCGGGGGGTGTGGGTCGGTCGGGCTGCTGTCGGCCGGGCGGGGCGAATGGCGGATCACGGGTTTCAGATGACAGGTGACAGATTTCATCATCTGTCATCTGTCATCTGTCATCTGTCATTCGTCATCCGTCGGCGGGCGTCCGGTGTCCGGCGCCGCCTTCGGCCGTCCGCCCGGCGCCCTTCGTCGATCGGTCCTCCGGCCCGGGTTCCCCGCCGTGCGTCGTGCGCCGTCCGCTGTTCGATCGTCGGATGCGGTGGCGGGGCGCCGGGCGAAGTCGTCAGGACTGCCGGTCGGCGGCGAGGCGGTGGAGCGTTTCGAGCACGTCGTCGAGCCAGGCGAGGGTCATCCGCTCGTACTCGATGCCGCCGCGCAGCACCACGTGCTGGAGCTCCTGGCGGGTGTCGAGCGAGGTGAGGTCGGGGAAGTCGCGCTGTTCGCCGTGCAGGTAGCGGGCGAGCAGGGCGGCGTGTCCCTCGCGGTGCCGTTCGACCTCGGAGATCAGGGCGGCCGGGTCGTCGAAGGCGGCGGCGCGGATCTTGACCGCGAGCTCGTGGCGGACGGTCTCCGGTTCGACCGGTTCGCGCAGCCAGCCGGCCAGTGCGGCCCGGCCGGGCTCGGCGGCCGAGTAGACCTTCTTGTCCGGTCTGCCGTCCTGGGCGACCTCCTCGGCGGCGACCCAGCCGTCGGCCTCCATGCGTCGCAGCACCCGGTAGATCTGCTGGTGGGTGGCGGTCCAGAAACGGCCGATGGAGCGGTCGAACCGCCGGGCCAGCTCGTAGCCGGAGCCGGGCTGCTCCAGGAGGGATACGAGGATCGCGTGCTCCAGTGCCATGCCCGCATCCTGCTATGCAACGAGTTGCATAGGCAATGGGGCCTCGGGCCGGTGAGACGCAGGTCACCGGCGTGATCGGATGGTTATCGATCATTTCGGACAATCAGGTACAAAGCGTTAGATAAGAGCCAGAATGGGTACGGGGCAAGCGCCTTCCATGTTCCGAACCGTAGGAGGTGGTATCGGTGTCTACCCAGATCCCGATGGGCATGGAACACCACCCGGACATCGTGGAACTCCGGGAACACTACGAGCGGGTCACCTCGACCCCCCGGGCCCAGGGCGTGGAGGCCCTGGCCGTACTGGCCGGTCTCTTCCTGGCCGCGTCGCCGTGGATCGTCGGCTTCACCGCGTTCAGCACCCTGACCGTCACCTGTCTGATCGTCGGCCTGGCCTACTGCCTGCTGATGGCGGGCTACGGATCGGCCTACGAGCGCACGCACGCGAGGGCCTGGGCGGCCACCGCGCTCGGCGCGTGGACGATCATCTCCCCCTGGGTCGTCTCCGGGTCGGTCGCGCACGGCAAGAACATCGTCACCTGCGTCATCGTCGGCGCCGTGATGTTCCTGCTCGGACTCGCGGCGATCTCGATGGCCACGATCACGTCGAACGGAGCTGCGATGCGGCTCGGCCGGGCCGGCCGAGCGAAGGACTGATCCTCCCCTCGTCGGGGTCCGGGGCGCGGAGGACGGAACCGACCTCCGCGCCCCGGCATGCGCCGCCCGCCGCACCGGCGGGCGGCGCGCCGCGTCGGGGGCGGGTCAGGGGCGGGTCATCCGCAGCACGTCCAGGGCCTCGTCGAGCTGCTCCGCGGTGAGCGCGCCCCGCTCCAGGTAGCCGCGTTCCAGGACGACCTGGCGGATCGTCTTGCGCTCCGCGAGGGCCTGCTTGGCGACCTTGGCGGCCTCCTCGTACCCGATGTACCGGTTCAGCGGCGTCACCACCGAGGGCGAGGACTCCGCGTACTCGCGGGCCCGTTCGACGTTGGCGGTGATGCCGTCCACCGTCCGGTCCGCCAGCAGCCGGGCGCTGTTGGCCAGTAGTCGCACCGACTCCAGTACGTTGCGGGCGATCACCGGGAGCATCACGTTCAGCTCGAAGTTGCCGCTCGCGCCGGCCAACGTCACCGTCGCGTCGTTGCCGACCACCTGCGCGGCGACCATCAGCACCACCTCGGGCAGCACCGGGTTCACCTTGCCCGGCATGATCGACGAACCGGGCTGCAGATCAGGCAGGTTGATCTCGCCGAGGCCGGTGCGCGGCCCGGAGCCCATCCACCGCAGGTCGTTCGCGATCTTCGTGAACCCGACCGCCACCGTGCGCAGTTGGCCGCTCAGCTCGACCAGGGCGTCGCGCGCGCCCTGCGCCTCGAAGTGGTCCCTGGCCTCGGTCAGCGGCAGCTCCGTGGCGCGGGCCACCTCCTCGATGACCGCGGCCGGGAAACCGGGCGGGGTGTTGATGCCCGTGCCCACCGCCGTGCCGCCGAGCGGGAGTTCGGCCACCCGGGGGAGCGTGGCCAGCAGCCGCTCGCGGCCGTGCCGCACCTGGGCCGCGTAGCCGCCGAACTCCTGGCCGAGGGTGACGGGCGTGGCGTCCATCAGGTGCGTCCGGCCGGACTTGACCACCTGAGCGAACTCGGCGGCCTTGCGCTCCAGGGCCTCCGCCAGGTGCTCCAGTGCCGGGATCAGGTCGTGGGTGACGGCGGCGGTCGCGGCGATGTGGATCGACGACGGGAACACGTCGTTGGACGACTGACTGGCGTTGACGTGGTCGTTCGGGTGGACCGGCCGGCCCAGCCGCTCCGTCGCCAGGGTCGCGATCACCTCGTTGGTGTTCATGTTGGACGAGGTGCCCGACCCGGTCTGGAACACGTCCACCGGGAACTCGCCGTCCCAGCGCCCCTCGGCGACCTCCTCGGCCGCCGCCGCGATCGCCGCCGCGGTCTCCTCGTCGAGGACGCCGAGGCGGGCGTTCACCCGGGCCGCCGCCGCCTTGATCCGGGCCAGGGCCGCGATGTGCGCACGTTCCAGCCGCTGACCGGACACCGGGAAGTTCTCCACGGCCCGCTGGGTCTGCGCCTGCCACTTCGCGGCGGCCGGCACCCGCACCTCGCCCATCGAGTCGTGCTCGATCCGGAACGCGGACCCGCCCTGCCGGCGGTCGTCCTGCCGCTCCACCTGCTCGTCACCCATCGCGCGCTGCACCTCCTGAACGGGCCGGTCCGGCCCCCGGGCTGTCTTCGATCACCACAGCCGCGCGCGGGCCCCGGGTATTTCCGACGGTGCCCGGGACCGTCCGGGCGGCCGAATCCGCCAGGGCGCGCCCCGGGGGCCCCGCCGTCGTCCGGCAGGGTCATGATCACTCGAACGGATGAATACTCGCGTGGAGCGCTTCAAACGGCCGTGCGCCGCTTCGTACGCTCCTGCCGGGCCACCGCGACACGGTTGGCCATGACGAGGGGGGCGGACGGATGACGACGACGGGGCGCGACGGGGCTGCGGGGGCGAACGCGGGTGGGGGCGCGAACGCCGATTCGTGCGGAGGCGTGAACGCGGGCGTGAACCCGGGCACGGGCGTGAACCCGGGCTTGAGCGCGGAGACCGCGGACCCGAGCGCGGACGCGGCCCGCCGGGGTCGGGCCGACGCGCGGGGCGCGGCCCGGGCGGCCGGTGGGGGAGCCGGCCTCACCCGGCGGCAGCTGCTCGGCGCCTCCGCCGCCCTCGGCGGCGCGGCCTGGCTGCTGCGCGGCACCGTCGGCCCGGACAGCGCCGGGGCCTCGACCCCGGCACCGCCCGGACTGCCCGCCGGCACCGAGCTGTACCAGCGGGTGTTCCAGAACTGGTCCGGGGAGATCCGCACCGACCAGCTGTGGACCTGCGCGCCGCGCACCCCCGAGGAGGTCCCGGCCCTGGCGGACTGGGCTCACGCCAACGGCTGGCGGCTGCGCGCCACCGGCTACCGGCACACCTGGGCGCCGCTCACCGTCGCCGACGGCACGCCCGGAAGCGCCCGTGTCCTGCTGCTGGACACCAGCCGCCACCTCACCGCGATCACCGCCGACTCGCCGACCACCGTGCGCGCCCAGACCGGCGCCACCATGGAGGACCTGCTGGCCCACCTGGCCGGCCGTGGACTCGGCCTGACCGCCTGCCCGGCCCCCGGCGAACTCACCGTCGGCGGCGTGCTCGCCATCGGCGGCCACGGCACCGCCGTCCCCGCCACCGGCGAACTCCGGCCGGACGGGCAGGGTTACGGATCGGTCAGCAACCAGGTCGTCCGGCTCACCGCCGTCGTCCTCGACCCGGCCGCCGGCCGCTACGCGCTGCGCACCTTCGACCGTGCCGAGGCCGACACGGCCGCCTTCCTGGTGCACCTGGGCCGGGCCTTCCTCACCGAAGTCGTGCTGCGGGCCGGCGCCGACCGCCCGCTGCGCTGCGTCAGCCGCCTCGACATCCCGGCGAGCGAACTCTTCGCCCGACCCGGAACCGCCGGTGGTGCCGGTGGTGCCGGTGCCGGTGCCGGTGGCGGGTCCGGCTCCGGTTCCGGGAGTGGCGGCGGACTGCTCGGCGGTGTCCTCGGCGGCCTCCTCGGCGAAGGCGGCGGGCCCCGCACCTTCGCCGAGTTCGTCGAACGCGACGGCCGCGCCGAGGCGATCTGGTTCGCCTACACCGACTACCCGTGGCTCAAGACCTGGAGCGTCACCCCCGCCAAGCCGCTCGCCTCCCGAGCCGTCGACGAGCCCTACAACTACCCCTTCTCGGACATCGTTCCGGAGCCCGTGGCGCGGCTGGCCGGCCAGATCGTCGCCGGCGCCTGGGGATCGGCCCCGCTCTTCGGCCAACTCCAGTACCTGATCGCCAAGGTGGCGCTCACCGGCGACCTCACCGACGTCCTGCTCTCCGGCGGAGTCCTGCGGGACCTGTTCTCCGGCGACCTGCTCACCCACCTGCTCGCCGGCGGCCTGCGGTCCGACCTCTGGGGTCCTTCGCGCACCCTGCTGCAGTACGTCCGCCCCACCACCCTGCGGGTCACCGCGAACGGGTACGCCGTCCTCGCGCGGCGCGCCGACCTGCAGTGGGTTGTCAGCGAATTCGCCTCCTACTACCGGCAGTTGCTCGCCGAGTACCAGTCCCGCGGCGAGTTCCCGGTGAACGGCGCGGTGGAGATCCGGGCCACCGGCCTGGACGACCCAGGCGCGGTCGGGGTGCCGGGGGCGCGCCCGCCGCTGCTGTCCGCGCTGCGCCCGCGGCCGGACCGGCCGGAGTGGGACACCGCCGTCTGGCTCGACGTCCTCGCCTTCCCCGGCACTCCCGGCCTGGAGCGCTTCGCCCGGGACCTGGAGCAGTGGCTGCTGCGCACCTTCGACGGCACCCGGGCGGGCCTGCGGGTCGAGTGGTCCAAGGGCTGGGCCTACACGGCCGGGGCGGCCTGGTCCGATCCGGACGTGCTCGGCCGGGTCATCCCCGCCAGCCTGCGCGACGGCGGTGGGCCCGGCTGGGACGAGGCGGTCGCCGTCCTGGACCGCCACGACCCGCACCGGGTGTTCGGGAACCCGTTCCTGGACGGCCTGTTGAAGTGACCTGGCCGGCCGGCCGGCTGGCCGGCTGGGTGGTCGGACGGCTGGTCGGCCGGTGCGGGCGGGCCTCGCAAGGGCTCCTCCCGAGGATCCCTGCCGGACGGGCAGTGGTGGCGAATCGTCAGATGTGCTCCATCACGATCACCGCGAGGGTGTCCGGTGCCAGTGCGCGGAAGACGTGCGGGGCGTCGCCCGGGTAGCTCACGTAGTCGCCCGGGCCCAGTTCGACGGGTGCCTCGGTCGGGCCGACCAGCGCCCGGCCGGAGCCGATCATCACGTGTTCGACGGTGCCGGGCATGTGCGGGTCGGAGGCCCGGGTCTCGCCCGGCTGGGCCTCGATCCGGTAGATGTCGCGGCGGGCGTTCGGCGGGCACGAGGACAACACGGTGGCTGCGTAGTCGGCGCGCTCGGAGTGCGTCACCGGACCCTCGCCGGCCCGGATCACCTTGACCGCCGGCCGGGGCGGATCGACCAGGCGGCTGAACGGGACGTTCAGGGCGACGCCGAGCGCCCAGAGCGTCTCCACGCTCGGATTTCCGGCGCCCGACTCCAGCTGCGAGAGCGTCGACTTGGCGATGCCCGCACGCCGCGCCAGCTCGGCCATCGACAGCCCGCTGCGCTCGCGTTCGCGCCGGATCGACGCGGCGATCAGGCTGATCAGCTCCACGCCCGAGCCCGCGGGCGGGGCGGTCCGGTCACTCATGCTTGCCACTCGCGCATTCTCCCTGGCTCCTTCTGCCGCTCCGGCTGGTGCCGTTCATGCTGCCACTGTCGACGGCGGCTGCCTCCGGCACCTGCGTTCGCTCTGTCGGTTCATTCGTTCGGCTTGACGAACCCGGCCGGGTGGGTTCACTCTGATGGACATGCGTTCGCTCCTCCGAACACTGGAGCATGCCACCCTCCGTGACATCGCTCTGGTCTGCCTGGCCGACGCCCTCGTCGGCGCCTCCTTCGGCGCGATCAGCGTCTCCGGCGGCCTGCCCCTGTGGGTGCCGATCGCCCTCTCCGTCCTCGTCTTCGCCGGCGGATCCCAGTTCGCGGCCGTCGGTGTGGTGCTCTCCGGCGGCGGCGCGCTCGCCGCGGTCGCCACCGGGCTGGTGCTCAACGCCCGGCTCCTGCCCTTCGGCTTCACCGTGGCCGACGCGCTCGAAGGCCCCCTGTGGCGGCGGCTGTTCGGGGCCCAGCTGATCACCGACGAGAGTGCCGCCTTCGTCCTGCGCCAGGGCGACGGGCGCCGGCGCCGGGCCGCGTTCTGGCTCTGTGGCGTCGCGCTGTACCTGGTGTGGAACGTCTCGGTGCTGCTCGGGGCCCTCGCCGGCGGGCTGATCGGCGACACGGACGCGCTGGGACTCGACGCGGCCTTCCCTGCCGTCCTGCTCGCACTCGTCCTGCCCTCGCTCGCCGACCGCCGCACCCGCACCGCGGCCGTCGTGGGCGCCGTCGTGGCCGTCGCCGCCACGCCGTTCGTCCCGGCGGGGCTGCCCGTCCTGCTCGCCCTGGTGGGGCTGCTGTTCGCCGGAGGGCCCGGAGCCCCCGGTGTGTCGGAGGTCGGGGGGTCGGAGGCCGGTGCGTCGGAGTCGGTGGTGCCGACGGCGCCGGGCGGGGCCTCGGGTGGGGCGTCAGGCGGGGTGCCGGCGGTGGCGGCGAACGTCGGCGCGGCCGAGAAGGAGGAAGTCCGATGATGCCGCTGTACGCCGTCCTGCTGTTGGCCGTCGGGACGTACGCCTTCCGTCTGGCCGGGCCGCTCCTCGGCCACCGGCTCGCACTCTCGGAGCGTCTGCGGCACCTGCTCGCCGTGGCGGCGGCCGTCCTCTTGGTCGCTCTGGTGGCGACCGGGGCCCTGACGCAGGGGCACGGCTTCGCGGGCGTGGCCCGTCCGGCCGGTGTGCTGGTCGCCGGAGTGCTCGCGCTTCGCCGGGCTCCGTTTCCGCTGGTGGTCGTCGCGGGGGCGGCGACGACGGCGCTGCTCCGGCTGTGCGGGGTCGCGTGACGGACTGCGCGGACCGGGAGGCGTGACGGTCGCACGCGCCCGGGCGGGCTTCGACGAGCCCGACAGCGAACGGATGACGGCGAACAGCGAACAGATGACAGATGACAGATTTCGAAATCTGAAATCTGTCATCTGTTCGCCGTCATCCGTTCGCCGTCATCCGTCATCCGTCAGCTGACCGCGGGACCACCGCCCAGGGCTTTGAAGAAGATCGTCGTCGGATGCGGGACGCCGGCGGGATCGGTCGCGTAGTCCGGTACCGAGCCGACCCTGGTCCAGCCGCCCGCCTCGTACATCCGCTCCGCCGGGCTGCCCGTCTCGGTGTCCAGCACCAGCAGTCGCAGCCCCAACTCGCCCGCCTGCTCCTCCAGGGCCGCCAGCAGCCGCCCGGCGAGCCGTTGCCCGCGGTGCTCCGGATGCACCATCAGCTTGGCGACCTCGCCGCGGTGCCGGCCGTTCGCCGTCGCCGCGGGCCGCAGCTGGACCGTCCCGGCGAGCCGCCCGCCGTCCACCGCCCGGACCGTCCACAGCAGCAGCCGTCCGGTCTCGAGGTCCGGGGCGAGCGCCCGCCACCACGCGACGGCCTCGGCCTGCCCCAGCGGTGCGAGGAACCCGAGCGAGGCGCCGCCGCGGACGGTGTCCGCCAGCAGCGCGGCCAGCTCCTCCGCCGCACCGGGCAGTTCCTCCGCCGTCACCCGGCCGACCGCGTACCGCACGCCGCCCACCCCGCCGGCGGAACCGTTGCCGTCGCCGCCCGCGGTGCCACCGACGGGGCCGCCCCGCCGGCCGTGTTCCGCGCCCGCGGGCCTGCCGCCGTCCATGTCGCTTTCCTCACTCGTTCGCGCCCGCCCGCCGCCCTCCCGGGTGCGGAATACTCGCCGGTACTCCGCCGAGACTACAAGGAGCTTCAATGACGAAGCCGACCCGGATCGACCCGTCCGACCTGCTCGCCGTCGGCGACCTCCTCTCCGACGAGGAGCGGCTGATCCGCGACACCGTCCGCCGGTTCACCGAGGAACGGATCCGCCCGCACATCGGCGACTGGTTCGAGCGCGGCGTCTTCCCGGCCCGCGAGCTGGCCCCCGAGCTCGGCGCCCTCGGCGTGCTCGGGATGCACCTCGACGGTTACGGCTGCGCCGGCGCCGGGGCGGTCGCGTACGGGGTCGCCTGTATGGAGCTGGAGGCCGCGGACTCGGGGCTGCGCAGCTTCGTCTCCGTCCAGGGCTCGCTCGCGATGCGGTCGATCCACGCGTTCGGCTCCGAGGAGCAGAAGCAGCGGTGGCTGCCCGGGATGGCCGCCGGTGAGCTGATCGGCTGCTTCGGCCTCACCGAGCCCGACTTCGGGTCGGACCCGGCCAACATGCGCACCCGGGCGGTGCGCAAGGGCGGCGACTGGGTGCTGTCGGGCAGCAAGATGTGGATCACCAACGGCAGCATCTCCGACGTCGCCGTCGTCTGGGCGCAGACCGAGGAGGGTGTGCGGGGCTTCCTGGTCGAGCGCGGAGCCCGTGGTCTGACCGCCACCGACGTGCACGGCAAGCTCTCCCTGCGCGCCTCGGTGACCAGCGAACTCGCCTTCGACGAGGTGGTCCTGCCGGCCGACGCCGTCCTGCCCGGCGTCACCGGTCTGCGCGGGCCGCTCTCCTCCCTCAACGAGGCCCGCTACGGCATCCTCTGGGGCACCGTCGGCGCCGCCCGCGACTGCTACACCGCGGCCCTCGACTACGCGAAGTCCCGGATCCAGTTCGACCGCCCGATCGCCGGCTTCCAGCTCACCCAGCAGAAGCTCGTCGAGATGATGCTGGAGGTCGAGAAGGCCTACCTGGTCGCCCTGCGGATCGGCCGGCTCAAGGAGGAGGGCGCCGCCCGCCCGCCGCACATCAGCTTCGGCAAGCTGAACAACGTCCGCACCGCGCTGGAGATCGCCCGCAGCGCCCGGACGGTCCTCGGAGCCAACGGCATCACCACCGAGTACCCGGTCCTCCGGCACGCCAACAACCTGGAGTCGGTGCTCACCTACGAGGGCACCAGCGAGATCCACACCCTGGTGCTGGGCGAGACCATCACCGGCGAGTCCGCGTACCGCTGACCCGGCGCCGGCCGTCCCGGGTGCCGGGGTACTCCGGCGCCCGGTGCGCCTCTGGTACGCCTTCGGGGCGCGCCTCGGCGTCCGCGGTCCGCCCAGGCCGCTGGGGAACCCGGCCGCTGGGAACCCGGTCGCCGGGAAATCCGGTGGCCGGGTCCGCCGTGGCCCGGCTACCGTCCCGGCCATGGAGAACCGGCCCACCACGAGCGGCACCGCCCCGACCACCACCCTCTGGCGCCCGACCGGCCCCGAGGAACTGGCCCTGGTCGAGGCGTCCGGCCGGCGTGCCTGGCCGCCCCGGCTGCCCGAGCAGCCGATCTTCTACCCCGTCCTCAACGAGGACTACGCGATCCGCATCGCCCGCGACTGGAACGTCCCGGCCTCCGGCGTCGGCTACGTGACCCGCTTCGAGGTCGACACCGCCTTCCTCGCCCGCTACCCCGTGCAGCAGGCGGGCGGCCGGACGATCCTGGAACTCTGGGTGCCGGCCGAGGAGTTGGCCGAGTTCAACCGGAACATCGTCGGCCGCATCGAGGTCGTCCACACGTTCCACCCCCAGCCGTGACGGGCCGCTCCGTGACGAGTCGGGCGGTGACGGGCCAAGCGGCGGCGGGCCGCTCCGTGACGGGCCGCTCCGTGACGGGCCGGGCTACGGCGGGCCAGACCGGGCCCGGCCGCGTGCTGCTCACCTCCGCCCAGCGGACCAGCACCACCGCCCTGCTCGTCGAGGCCGCCGCCGGGCGGGGTCTGGCCACCGCCGTCCTCGACGGCCCCGCGACCGTCGAGCGCCTCGCCGGGCGACCCCTCCACTGGTACGGCGGCCCGTTCGCGGCCGCCCGGGTCGCCGGCCCGCTCGGCCTCGCCCTGCTCGAACCCGAGGACGACTGGCTCACCCGCCTGCCCGCGGAGTACACCCGCCGCCGGATCGAACTCACCACCCTCGCCGAGGCGTGGGCGCTGCGCCGTCCGGCGTTCGTCAAGCCACCCGCCGACAAGTCGATCCCGCCCGCCGTCTACCCGGACGGCACCCGGCTGCCGCGCACCGGTGACCGGATCGGCCCCGACACGCCCGTCCTGGTCAGCGAGCCGGTGACCTTCGCCGCCGAGTACCGGCTGTTCGTCCGCGACGGCGAGGTGCTCACCGGCAGCCGCTACGCCCGCTTCGGACGGCTCGACCCCGCACCGCTGGACGCCGGGGCGACCGCCTTCGCCCGGCGCCTGCTCGCCGACGTCGGCGAGACCCTGCCGAGCGCGGTCGTCCTGGACGTCGGCCCGATCGCCGACCCCTACGACCCGGCCGTGCACTGGGCCGTCGTCGAGGCGAACATGCCGTGGTTCGCGCACTGCTACGCCGCCGACCCGGACCGCGTCCTGGACGTGGTGCTGCGCGCGGCCGGACCGGCCGCGGAACTCGCCGCGGCCGACCGCCGGTTCGTCCGTACCGCCGCCTGGCACCTGGCGGACACCCGGCGTTCGGCAGGCGGACGCCCGGCGGTACGGCGGGAGGTGAAACATGGCGCGGTCGGCGGCGCCCTCGGCGGGCGCGGCCGGGTGTGCACGACCGAAAGGAAGCCCCGCCATGTCCGCTGCCCAGTGGCCCCGCCCCCGTGTGCTCGTCGTCGGGATCGACGGTGTCCGCCACGACTACCTGGAGCACGTGCCGATGCCCCGGCTCCAGGAGGTCGCCGAGGCCGGCTTCCTGGTGCCGGTCACCGTCGCGGACACCACGCCCACCATGTCCGGACCGTGCTGGGCCACCATCGTCACCGGGGTCGAGCCCGCCAAGCACGGCGTCTGGGGCAACCACCTCGCGGGCAACCGGCTCGACGTCTTCCCCGACTTCGCGACCCGGCTCGCCCGCGGTGACCGCCGCCGCACCTTCGTCGCGGCCGGCTGGGACCCTCTGGCGATCAACCAGTCCGGCGGCCCGCTGTTCCGCGCCCCCGGCCGGCTCTCCTACATATCCCCGGCGGAGGACACCCCCGAGGCATGGGAGACCGTCGACGAGGAGGTCACCCGGGAGGCCGTCCACGTCCTGTCCACCGCCGACCCGGAGGCCTCCTTCGTCTACCTCGGCGCCGTCGACGAGACCGCCCACTTCCTCGGCTGCGGCGAGGAGTACCGCGCGGCCATGCGCACCGCGGACGCGCGCCTCGGCCGGCTGCTCGACGCCGTCCGCGGCCGGGCGACCCACGCCGACGAGCAGTGGACCGTCATCGTCGTCACCGACCACGGGCACGTCGACGCAGGCGGGCACGGCGGCCGCACCCCCGAGGAGCGCACCGCCTGGGTCGCCTGCGCCGGGCACGACGTCCCGGCCGGTCCGCCCACCGGGGAGATCCGCCACCCGGACGTCGCCGCCCAGGTGTACGCCTCCCTGCTGCGCCCCATCGACCCGCACTGGACCCTCGACGGCCGGCCCTTCCCGCTCGCCCGACCGGTGTCCGCGGCCCCCGCGGCCCCCGCGGAGCCCGTGACGCCCGTGACGCAAGCGGAGCCCGTGACGGTCTGAGTGGGGCGGCACCCCGCCCCACCCCTCAGTCCGCCCCGGACGGAGCCTCAGACCGGCCCGCCGGAACGACCCGGACGCCACCTCAGAAACCCCGCGCCGCCCCCCGGGTGCAGCACACCGGGCTGCGCCGGAGCCGCACCTGAGTGACGCTCGATCGGGGCCCCGGCAAGGCCCGACCGCCGCAGGACACCACCACGAGGGCGGCCTACCCCTGAGACCCGGCCGCCGGACATACCTCTGAAGGTGGAGACCGTACCCCGTGGGATGGAGGCGAGATCTCGACCTGGTGGTGACGCTCCGGCCGGGCGGCGCACGCCACGATGGATACACCCGGGCGGCGGACGTCGCGGACCGGGCCGGGGGCGGTCACCGACACGGCGACCGGCACCGCAAAGGCAACGGACACGGAGAGGGCAGACGGGCATGAAGGGCATCGTGAGCAAGGTCGCGCTGGGAGTCGCGGGCACCGGCATGGCCGTCGCCGTGGCAGCCGTGGCAGTCGGCCCGCGGGTGTCCGAGTGGTACGACGGGCGCCACCAGGAGCACGCCTCCTTCGCGAGCGGGAGCCAGGCCAAGGCCGAGCGCCGCTCGATGCCCACCTGGCTGCCCGACAACGCCTCCGCGGTGCAGTACCTGATGTCGACGACCGGTGACGACCGCCTGCTGCGCGCCACCCTCCCGGACGGCCGGCTGCCCGTCGGCTGCACCACGGGCATGCCCGGCAGGTCCGCGCACTCGGTGCCCGTGACGCTCAAGGCCGGCTGGTTCCCCGAGGGCGTCGCGGCCAAGGCCAGCGCGACCTGCGGGCACTACAACGTCACCCTCACCGGCAACCAGCTCTACGCGTGGCAGGACGGCGCGGCGGTCCAGGCGGCGCTGCGCGCCGAGCGGCCGACCAAGCACTGACCCGCCGGACTCCTCTGCTGCACGGCCCCTCGGCTCCACGGCCCCACCGGGACTCGGTCGCCCCTCGACCGGCCCACCGTCCTTCCCCGACCGGCCCGTCCCGCACCCCCGTGCGCGGCGGGCCGTCGCCGTGTGCAGACCGTCCGCAGGCCCACCGCAGGCCGTACGGCGGCGGCGCGGACGCCGCTCGGGGGCCTTGAGCACGGCCGACGCTGAACCACCTGGTGGACCCCCGCTGTCGGAGGCGCCCCGGGCTGCGATAGGACGGAGCTGGACGAACGCGTCCCGCCCCCTGTCCCGCCCCGCCCCCGTTCCGTGAGGAGCCCCATGCCCGGCCCGACCGTCGGCCCCGCCGGTGACACGTCGACCACCACCTCCGCCACGACCGCCACCGACCGGGGCGGGACCGGCCGGGCCACCGTCGCCGTCCTCGGCGGTCTCGTCGCGCTCGGCCCGCTCACCACGGACCTCTACCTGCCCGGGCTCCCCGACATCGCGCAGGAGCTGGCCGCCGACCCGGCCGCCGTCCAGCTCACCCTCACCTTCTCGATGTTCGGCGTGGCGTCCGGTCAGCTGCTCTTCGGACCGCTCAGCGACCGCTTCGGCCGCCGCCCGCCGCTGCTCGCCGGACTCGCCCTCTTCACCCTGGCCAGCGTGGTGTGCGCGATCGCGCCGAGCCTGACGGTGCTGATCGTCGCCCGCTTCGTCCAGGGCGCGGCCGGATCCGCCGGACTGGTGATCGGCCGGGCCGTCGCCCGGGACCGCTTCCAGGGCGTCGCCATGCTGCGCTTCCTGGCCTCGATCGCCCTGATATCCGGGCTGGCACCGATCCTCGCCCCGATCGTGGGCGCGCAGCTGATGCGGTTCACGTCCTGGCGCGGCACCTTCGGCGCGCTCACCGCGCTCGGACTGCTGCTCACCCTGGTCGCGTTCGGCGCGCTGCGCGAGACGCTGCCGCCGCACGCCCGCAACGGGGGCGGCGTCGGCGCGGCGCTGCGCACGATGGGCGGGCTGCTGCGCGACCTGCCGTTCCTCGGGGTGGCGCTGACCAGCGCCTTCGCGTACGGCGCGCTGTTCGGCTACATCAGCGGGTCGTCGACGGTGCTGCAGCACGTGTACCGGGTCTCGCCCCAGACCTACAGCCTGCTGTTCGGGGCGAACTCACTGGCCATCGTCGTCATGACCCAGCTGAACGGGCGGGTGCTGGCGAAGCGCTTCACGGCGCGGGCGCTGATGCTGGCCGCGCTCGGGACGGCGGTGGCCGCGGGCGCCGTGCTGGTGCTGACGACGACGGTCTGGGACTCCGGTCTGCTCGGATTCTGCCCGCCGCTGTTCGTGATGATGGGCAGCATGGGCGTGCTCCTGCCGAACACGGCGGCGCAGGCGCTGAGCCTGGTGGAGCCGCCGGCCGCGGGGACGGCCTCGGCGCTGCTCGGCACCGGGAACTTCCTGTCCGGGGCGGTGGTCGCGCCGCTGAGCAGCCTCGGCGGGAAGCCGTCGGCCGTGCTGCTGGCCGTGGTCGTCCTGGCCTGCGGGGTGCTGGCCACGGTGACCTATCTGACGCTGTGCCGGGCGCCGAAGGCGCAAACAGATGACAGCTGACAGATGATGAAATCTGTCAGCTGTCATCTGAAATCTGTTATCCGCTATCCGTCACCCGTGAGGTGATCGTCAGGCGATCGCGAAGTCGTCCCCGTAGACGTTCCCCTGGCCGTACCAGCCGTGCAGGTACACGGTGACGGTGCCGGAGGCGCCGGTGGTGAAGGGGACGGTCAGCTTCGTCCAGCCGGTGGCGTTCGCCCAGGTGCTGCCGGTGGCCCCGCCGCTGACGCCGAGGTAGGCGTAGTTGCCCTGGACCCAGCCGCTCAGCGTGTAGCTGGTGTTGGGCTTCAGGGTGACGGTCTGCGAGCACTCGCCGGTCTGGCCGCCGGTGGCCGCCGCCTGCAGCGCGTAGGACCCGGAGTGGGCCGGGGTGGAGACCACGGCGCCGCCGCTCTGGCAGGTCCACGGGGCGAGGCTGCCGCTCTCCAGGCCGCCGTTGACCAGACCGGTCGGCGGGGTCGTTCCGGTGACGGTCAGCGTGTAGGCGGCGGTGTGGCTGCCGGACGGCCCGCTGGCGGTCACCGTGAGCGGGTAGGTGCCCGCGGCGGCCGCCGCGGTGGTGGCGATGTTGAGGGTGGCGCCGGTGCCGGCGGTGACGCTGCCGGGGGTGACGGTGGCGGTGACGCCGGTCGGGGCGCCGCTGACCGAGAGGGTGAGGCTCTGGGTCGAACCCGTCGTCACCGCGGTGGCGACGGCCGCCGAGGCGGACGAACCGGCCGCGACGGTGCCGGAGTTCGGGTTCACCGCGACGGAGAAGTCGTTGCCCGGCTGGGTGCCGGTGACGTTCAGGGTGAACACGCTGCTGTGGCTGCCGGAGGCGGCGCTGCCGGTGACGGTCAGCGGATAGACGCCGGGCGCCACGGCCGCGGTGGTGGTGACGTTGAGGGTGGCGCCGGTGCCGGCGGTGACGCTGCCGGGGGTGACGGTGGCGGTGACGCCGGTCGGGGCGCCGCTGACCGAGAGGGTGAGGCTCTGGGCCGACCCCGCCGTCACCGCGGTGGCGACGGCCGCCGAGGTCGACGAACCGGCGCTGACCGTGGCCGAGTTGGGGTTGACCGCGACGGAGAAGTCGTTGCTCACCGTCGAGCCGCTGGTGAACGGTGCGAAGATGTGGGTGAAGTCCCAGGTGTTCTGGTTGATCCCGGAGCAGGAGTCGTCGCCGGATTTGCCCGGGCAGCCGCCGTTGTCGCGCTGGAGCGCCCAGAAGGACAGCGTGTTGATGCCCTTTGACACCGCCCAGTTGTAGACGGTGGTGGCGTTGGCGACGGTGAAGGTCTCGGCCGCGCCGAAGTCGTCGATGCCGACCATCTCGGTGATCCCGATCGAACCCCACAGCTGTGCGGGGGTCTTGGACGGGTAGAGCTTGGCGAGCTGGTTGTAGAGGCCCTGCGCCGAGGTCTGGGTGTCGGCCGCCATGTCGTGGGCGGCGTTGTCGTAGTAGTCGAAGGTCATCATGTTGACGACGTCGATCCGGGCGTTGTTGGTGACCGCGTTCTTCAGTACGGCGAGGCCGCTGGAGGCCAGCCCGCTGGTGGTGGTCGGCAGCGTGTACGAGAACTGGACGTTGCGCCCGTTGGCCGCGGCCCAGTCCTGCACGACCTTGATCGCCTTGTTGCGGCGGTCGATCCCGGCCGTGTTGGTCAGCGAGTTGTCCTCGATGTCGAGGTCGATCCGGCTGATGTCGTAGGTGGTGATCAGGTTCTCGTAGGCGGCCGCGATCTGGTTGACGTCGGTGCAGCTGTCGGCCAGTTCGGTGCCGGTGTTGTCGGCGGTGTAGCCGCCGAAGGAGGGGATCACGTCCCCGCCGTTGGCGCGGATGGCGGCGATGTCGGCGCCGAAGGTCGAGCTGGAGACGGGCTTGGAGGTGTCGCCGTTCCAGTACGGGGTGCAGGAGCCCTTGGTGGCGGCCTGGAGGAAGGCCATCGTCAGGTACTTGGCGCCGGACTGGGCGGCCAGGGTGGCGGGGCTCTGCCCGGTCCAGGACTCGAAGTAGGGGGCGAAGACCCGGCTGGGGAGCGGGGTCGCGGCCTGGGCGGTGCCCGTTCCGGCGGCGACCAGGCCGGCCGAGGCGGCCAGGGTGGCGCAGGCGGTCAGGGCTGCCTGGATCGTTCTGCGTAGACGCATGGGTTCTCCAACATTATTGGTGGGGCGGGACGTTGGGGATGCGGAGTGGTGCGGGCCCAGGACCTGCGGTCCGGCCGGGTCGCGGCGGCCGTGTGGGGTCGGCCGGGCGGCTTCGGGCGTGCCGGTCCGGGCGGGAAGGCGCAAGGGTGTGCGGACGTGCGGGTGCGTGGACGTGCAGGTGCGTGGACACGGATACGCGGATACACGGGGACAAGGGGACGTGTCGGCGCGCGGAGGCCCACCGGCCCGCTCGGGGGCGGGTGGCGGTTCGCGGGCGTGCGCGCCGGACGGTGCGGGGGTGGAGCGGAGCAGGGCAGGGCAGTGCCTCAGCCGCCGGTGGTCACACCCCCACAGTGCATCCCGGTCGGATCGACATGCTTATGGTTGGACTAGACCACTTGTCTGTCAAGAGCCCTAACAGTTCGTCAGCAAACGGCCGTGGCGGCCCAAGGGGACGTCCCGGCACCTCGGGCGGCGGGTGGCGGGTGGCGGGGAGCCGGCAGCGCGGGCAGGCAGGCCTGCGCTCCGCCGCAGGCGGGCGCGCGGGGTGGGGCCGTGGGGGGGGGCCCCCCCCGGGGGGGGGGGGCCCGCCGCCCCCCCGGGGGCGGCCGGGCGGCGGGGGGGGGCCCCCCGGCCCCCCCCCCCGGGGGGGGGGGGGGGGGGGGCCGGGGCCCCCCCCCCGGGGGGGGGGGCCCCCCCACGGCGGCCCGGCGCTCAGGACGCCGGGCGGTCGGGGCGTGTCGTCGCCGGGGCGGTCCCGCCGGTTCCGGTGGTCCTCACGGGCCGGCGGGTCGCGAGACGGGTCACGCGGCGGGTCGCGAGACGGGTCGCGCGGCAGGCTCCGCGGCGGGTCACGCCGGCGGGCAGAGGGTGGCCCGCAGCGCGTCGTTGATCTTCGCGGCGGTGTCCGGCCCGAAGCCCTGCGGGTGGTCGGGCGAGGTGAAGCGCTGGTTGGCCAGCTCGACCAGCTTCGCCTTGTCCTTGGGGAACTGGTACATGGCCTGGCACTGGTTGCGGGCCCGGTCCACGGCCTGGTCGGGCTTGTCGCCGACGATGGCCGGGTCGATCGCCTTCAGTGCCGCCACCAGCTTGTCGGTCAGGCCGCCGTCCGGCTTGGCGGGCAGGCCGGCGTCGGCGGGCGGTGCGGGCTTGGCCGGGGCCGCGGTGGAGCCGCCGTCCGCGGCGGGCGCCGAGGGGGTGGCGGGCGCGGGAGCCCCGGTGGCGCCGGCCGAGGGGGTGGCCTGGTCGGTGGCGCCGGCCGAGGGCGCCGTGGTGGTCGCGGGGGCCGTGGGCGCCGTGGTGGCGCCGGGCGAGGCGGCGTCGGGCGCGGTGGTGGTGGCGGCGGTGGAGGGGGAGCCGGCCGCGGCGGTGGACGTGCCGGAGCCCGTTCCGGAACTGGAGCAGGCAGCGAGGCTCACCGCGGCGAATGCCGTGAGGGTGGCGGCGAGGAGACGAGTGCGCATGGCGTCACACTGTCATGTTCGCGGCGTCGAAGGGAAGATCCCCGTGCGGCGGCCGACGGCCCGGGAGGCGGGCCCGGGGATCGCCCCCGGGCCCGCCGCCGGGCCGCCGTCCCGTCGCTCCGGAC
This sequence comes from Kitasatospora sp. NPDC101176, assembly GCF_044768035.1. Classification (NCBI taxonomy): domain Bacteria; kingdom Bacillati; phylum Actinomycetota; class Actinomycetes; order Kitasatosporales; family Streptomycetaceae; genus Kitasatospora; species Kitasatospora sp. NPDC101176. The sequence goes on along the minus strand of NZ_JBIWPA010000001.1, from coordinate 390,492 downwards.
TCCTGGCTCAGCCGAGTCCGTTGGCCTTCAGCCAGTCCTTGGCCACCGCCGACGGGTCCTCCTTGTCGATGGCGACGCGCTTCATCAACGAGGTCAGACCCGCGGTGTCCAGCTTGGCCGACACCGCGTTGAGCGCCGCCGTCGCCGTGGCGTCCACGCCCGCCTTGTTGACCAGCGGGGTGACGTTCTGCGCACCGAAGGCGTTCTTCGGGTCGGCCAGCGGGACGAGCTTCAGCTGGACGATCTTGGGGTCCGTGGTGAAGACGTTGCCGACCTGGACGTTGTCGTCCTTGAGCGCGTTCGCGGTGGTGTCACCGGTGGGCTTCCACTCCTTGAACGTCAGGCCGTAGACGTCCTTGAACTGCTGCTCGCGGCGGGTCTTGAACTCCGGCGGGCCGCCGATGGTGAACTCGCCCGCCTTGGCGGCCAGGTCGGCGATGCTTTTGAGGTTGTACTTGTCGGCGGTCGCCTGGGTGACGCTGAGCGAGTCCTTGTCCTCGGCCGGGGAGGAGTCGAGTATCGCCAGCGCCCCGGGCAGGGCCTTGGTCAGCGCCGCGTTCACGTCCTCCTTGGTGACGGCGGTGGCCTTGGCGTCCAGGTAGGACAGCAGTGCACCGTTGTACTCGGGCAGGACGGTCAGGTTGCCGCTCTGCAGCTGCCCGTAGAGCACCTCGCGGCTGCCGATGTTGAACTTCTCCTCGACCTTCACGCCCTTGGCCTTGAGCGCCTGCGAGTAGATGGAGCCGAGCAGGACGTTCTCCGGGAAGTTCGCCGAACCGACGACCACCGTCGACCCGGAGCCGCTCCCGGAGCCGCCGGTGGAACCGCTCCCGGAGGCGGTCGCGCCGGAGCCGCCGCCGAGCGGGTCGCCGCCGGAGGAGCCGCAGGCGGTGACGCCGAGGGCGAGCGCGGCGAGCGTGCCGAGGACGACGGCGCGTCGGCCTCTGTGGTGTGTCGACATGGTGACAGGTGTCCTTCCGGAAGGGTGGGAACGGGGTTCAGCGGGCCCGGCGCTGGGCGCGGATCCCGGGCGGGAGCGCGTACCGGGCGAGGAGTGCGAAGAAGGCCTGGGCGCCGACGGCGAGCAGCACCACCAGCAGCGCCCCGCCGACGGTGACGGCGTACCTGCGGGTGGCCAGCCCGTCCATCACGTAGCGGCCGAGGCCGCCCAGTCCGACGTAGGCGGCCACCGTGGCGGTGGCGATCACCTGGACGGTCGCGGTGCGCAGTCCGGCGAGCAGGGTCGGCGCCGCCGAAGGCAGGCAGACCTGCCACAGCACCTGGCGGTGGGTCAGTCCGATGCCCCGCGCGGCGTCCCGGACGTCCGGGTCGGTGCCGCGGACCCCCTCGACGGCGGCGACCAGCAGTGGCGGCGCGGCCAGCGCGACCAGCGGGACCAGGACGGCCGTGTCGCCGACCCCGGCCAGCAGGACGGCCAGCGTCACCAGTCCGAGCGTCGGCAGGGCGCGCGCGGCACCCGCGAAGGCGGTGACGACGGTGACGCCGCGCCCGGTGTAGCCGATCAGCAGTCCGACCGGGACGGCGAGCAGCGCCGCCCACAGCAGAGCCTCGCCGGAGAGCAGCAGGTGTTCGGTGACCCGGTGCGCGATCGAGTCCGGACCACTGCGGTGGTCGGGGGCGGAGAAGAAGTCGCCCAGCCAGCTCAGCCAGTTCACGAGCCCGCCCCCTTCTCCCGGACGGCCCACGGCGTGAGCAGCCGCCGGGCGCCCACCAGCAGCAGGTCGACAGCCAGGGCGAGGACGGCGATCAGCGCGATGCCGGCCACGATCGGGGTCGGGAAGGTGCGCTGGAAGCCGTCGATGAACAGGTAGCCGAGCCCGCCGCGCCCGACCAGGGCGCCCACGCTGGCCAGCGAGATGCTGGACACCGCCGCGACCCGCAGCCCGGCGATCAGGTACGGCACGGCGGCGGGCAGCTCGACGGCGGTCAGCCGGTGCCACGGCCCGTACCCCATCGCGGTCGCGGCCTGCCGGACGGGGTCCGGGACGGCGCGCAGCCCGTCCACGGTGGTCGGCAGCAGCACGGCGACGGCGTAGAAGGTGAGCGGGATCATCACGGTCGCCTGGGTGGCGAGACCGGTGTAGGGGATGAGCACCACGAACACCGCCAGCGAGGGCAGCGCGTAGACGACGTTGAAGACGGCGGCCAGCGGCTGGTACAGCCGCGGGAAGCGGCTGCACGCCAGCCCGAGCGGGACGGCCAGCAGCAGGCCGATGAGCACCGGGAGGAGCGCGATCACCGCGTGGTCGGCGAGCAGGTCGCCGAGGTAGCCGAGGTGGTCGCCGATCCAGTACCAGCGGACGATCGGTTCACCGTCCACCGTCGGCTCCGTCCGCGGCGCGGGCCGGCTCGGCGCCTTCGGCCGGTTCCGCGGGGCCCGTCGGATCCGCAGCTCCGGCGGCTTTCGCCGCCCCGGCGGCCGCCGTGCTGCCGGGCCCCGGTGTGCCGGGGGCACCGGAAGCGCTGGGGGTGCCGAGGCCACCGGGAGCGCCGGGAGCGCCGGGAGCGCCGGGGGCCGACAGGGCGGCGAGAACGGCGTCGCGCGTCGCGGTGCCGGTGGCCCGTCCGTCCGGGTCCAGGGCGACGGCCACCCCGGCGGGGGAGAGCACGGCCGCGTCCAGGGCGGTCCGCAGGGTGTCGGTGTCCGGGCGGTACCCGGCCGCCGGGTGCAGCTCGGCGGTGACGGCGTCGCGGTCGATCCAGCCGATCGGGCGGCGCTCGTCGTCCAGCGCGAGCTCCCAGCCGCCGTGGTGCAGCCCGTCGCCCACCGGGCGGACGTCGATGGCGCTCGCCGGGCGCAGGCCGAGGCCGCGCAGTCCGCGGTCGCGGCCGAGGAAGGCGGCGACGCCCTCGTCGGCGGGGGCGGTGAGCAGGGTGTGCGGGTCGGCGAGCTGGGCGATCCGGCCCTGCTCGCGCAGGACCACCACCTGGTCGCCGAGCCGGACGGCCTCCTCGATGTCGTGGGTGACGAAGAGCACCGTCTTGTGCAGTTCGGACTGCAGGCGCAGCAGTTCCTCCTGGAGCCCGGCGCGCACGACCGGGTCGACGGCGCTGAACGGCTCGTCCATCAGCAGGACCGGCGGGTCGGCGGCCAGGGCGCGGGCGACGCCGACGCGTTGCTGCTGGCCGCCGGACAGCTGGAAGGGGTACCGCTTGCCGGTCTCGGGCGCGAGCCCGACCAGTTCGAGCAGTTCGGCGGCCCGGGCGCGGGCCTTCCTGCGGTCCCAGCCGAGCAGGTAGGGGACGGTGGCGATGTTGTCGATCACCTTGCGGTGCGGGAAGAGGCCGGCCTGCTGGATCACGTACCCGATGCCGCGGCGCAGCCCGGCGGGTTCCAGCTCGGCGACGTCCGTGCCGTCCAGCAGCACCCGGCCCGAGGTCGGTTCGACCATCCGGTTGACCATGCGCAGCAGGGTGGTCTTGCCGCACCCGGATGGTCCGACCAGGACGGTTATCCGGCCGGTCGGGACTTCCAGGTCCAGGCCCTCGACGGCGATGGTGCCGTCGGGGTGGCGCTTGCCGGCGCCCTCGAATCTGATCACGGGGAGGTTTCCTCGTCAGGGCGCCCCGGGGAGGCGGCGCCTGTTCGGTCGTTCGGTCTTTCGGTTGATGACGGTTTGTCGACAATCGGCGGCGACGTCGGTGGAGGCCGTGTCGGCCGCCACCCCGGTGACGCGTCTGTCGGACCGTCCGTGCGGGCGTTCTTCCGCCCGCGTGGCTGCCCAGCTTTGGACCGGCGGAAACTCCGATCAGCCTATGACCTGAGTCATCTCCTGTCTCTCATTTACCACCCGGCCGGCGGCACGGAGCCCGCCCGTCCGACGGGGCGGGCCCAAACCGCCCCGACTACCCGGCAGCCCCGCCGCTCGAACGGGTCGGCAGCCCGGCGGCCGCCCAGCCGACGAAGCCGCCGTCCAGGTCGGTCGCCCGGTGCAGCCCCAGCTCCCGCAGCGAGGCCGCCGCCAGGCTGGAGGCGTACCCCTCCGAGCAGACCACGATCACCTCGACGTCGTAGCCCGAGGCCTCGGGGATCCGGTGACTGCCCGTCGGGTCCAGCCGCCACTCCAGGACGTTCCGCTCGATGATCAGCGTGCCGGGGATCTCGCCCTCCGCCGCCCGCTGCGCCGCCGGGCGGATGTCGACCAGCAGTGCGCCCTCCAGCTGCGACTGGTACGCCTCCCGGGCGCGCGGCCGGTGGACTCCCTCACGGGCCCGCTCCACCAGGTCGTCGATCGTGGTCACCATTGCTCCGGTCCTTCCGTCGAGGTGCGGACGAGCCCTCCGGCCCGCAGGTCGTAGTGCGCCATCGTGCCCAGCGGGGGCGAGTAGGCGTGCAGGGTGACGGCCGGGCCCGAGGCGGTGTTGCGCACGTCGTGCACGTACTCGGGACCGAACGCGCGGGCGGTTCCGGCCGGGATCCGGCGGATCAGCAGGCCCTGGTCCGGCCCGCCCAGGGACAGCTCCTCCAACTCTCCGAGGGCGACGGTGAACGCGCCGCGCGAACCGCCGTGGTCGTGGAAGCCGGTGGACTGGCCGGGCAGCCAGCTGATCAGCCACACCTCGTGGTCGTCGTCGGACAGCAGGCGCTGGTACCAGCGCTCGTCCGTGGAGAGGCGGACGAGGTGGATCCACTGGTCGGGCTGCTCGGCCAGTTCGCGGACGACGGCCCGTAGCGCGCTCGGGGTGAGCGGCGCGCGGGCCTCCTCGAGGGCGGTGGCCGTGGCGGTCGCCGGGCCGGCGGTGCCGGGGGAGGCCGGGGCCCCCGTGGCGGGGACGCCCGCGCGGACCGGCACGGTGCCGCTGCCGGTCACGGTGCCGGTCCTGGTGCCGGTGGCCCCGGTGCCGGTGTCGGGGGTGGTCGTCGGGTCGTCGGGTACGAGGTGCAGGCTCATGAGGCGTCCTCGGGTGCGGCGGGAACGTCGGCGGGTGCGCCCTGCTCCGGCGGCGACGAGGCGGGCGCGGGCCGACGGAGCGGCACGGCACGTACGGGTGCGCCGGGCGGGGCGGGGGATCAGAACGTCGGGTGCGGCTGCGCGGCACGGACCCTGGCGGACGTCACAGGGCGGGACCGGCGGGAAGGAACAAGGTCAACAGGCACAGATGGAACTCGCCTGGCGTCGCAGATCGACGTGCAGGCGGCAAACCAGAGTGGCGCCGGAGTCCATGTGCCGGATCCTTCCCGAGCGAACCGGACGAAGTCAAGCCAGGGCAATCTCCGAGGTGGCCCGGGCAATCCGGGAGGTGGCCAGGGCAATCGTGAAGGCGGAAGGCGTGTCACCCGCCCCGCCGCCGCCCGACCGGCGGTCCGGTCACCCGGTGACGGTCGGGCCCCCGGCCGAGGGGGGAGCCGGCGCGGCGGGCACCGGTGGCGCCGGCTGTGCGGGCACCGACCCGGTGGTGGCCGCGCCCCCGGCGTCCGCCTCCGCCGGGGCCCGCTCGCCGGCCCCGCCCTCGTGCTCGCCGAAACCCTCACCCCCGTACGCGCTCCCGTGGACGGTCCCGGCTCCGCCCGGGCAGGCGGCGCCCCCGCCCCGGGCTTCGCCCCCGTGCGCGGCTGCCGCGTGCCCGGCCAGCGCCGCCTCGATCACCGGCGCGGCCCGGTCCCCGAGGTAGCGCCCCAGCGTCTGGTAGGCGTCGAACTGCCGGTGGTCGAACCACTGGTCGCTGGTGCCGTCGTTGGGGAAGGCCGGGTTGACCGCCGCGTGGGCGTGCAGTTCGTACGGCATGTCGGCGGTGAGGGCGGCGCGCAGCACGATCAGCGTGCCGTGCCGGCCGCCGTCCCGGGTGCCGGCCCGGGCTCCGGTCCGTTCGTCCGCCTCGACCGGTGCTCCGCCCGGGGCCGACCGGTCGTCGAGCGGCTCGGGGTAGAGGATGTCCCCGGTGATCACCGCCCGGGCCGAGTAGCGCGCCGCGAGCGCGCCGGCCGGTGGCGGTGCGCCCGGCCCGCCGTGGCAGTCCCCGGCCTGTTCGGCGGCGCTGCCGGGGGCCAGCAGGTCCGGCCGGTGCAGGGTGATGACGACGCCGAGCTCCTCGCGGGCCAGGGTGATCGCGGCGGCGAGGCTGTCCTCGTGACCGGAGTCCCCGCTGGCGTCGACGCAGACCGCCGTCCGCACCCGGTGCCGCAGCAGCTCGACCAGCCCGAGGTTCTCGTAGTGCCCGCCGTCGGTGGTGAGCAGGAAGCGGTCGTCCGCCGGGAACCGGCCGGTCAACTCCCGCAGCTGGTAGGGGAGGCGGCGTACGGCGGGCTGCGCCGGGCGGCGCCAGTCCGGGGGGCCGGACCACGCCGGACCGAGCACCGCGGGATTGGGCAGCCAGGTGCCCAGCCGCGCGTTGGTGGCCGCGAAGAGCCCCTGGTAGACGCGGGACTGCCGGCCCATCGCGGAGGAGAAGGCCGCACCGGAGACCGCCATCGCCGACTGCACCGTGAGGTCCCGGGCGATGTGCCGCCGGGTGCGCCGCTCCAGCGCGTCGGTGCGCGCGTACCCGACGTCCGGGCCGCCGACGTAGTCGTGCGAGAGCGAGAAGGACACCGCCCGACGACCGGGCGGAGTACGGGAGTTGCCGGACAGGTTGGCCGCGGCCGAGAAGATCACCTGGGGGAAGTCGGGGTGCCGGGCGGCGTAGTGGCTGAGCCACGTCTGCTCCCGGAAGAAGTCGTACGGGCGGGCCAGCACCCGGCCGCCCTCCGCCACCCGGCGCACCGCGAACGCCGAGGCGAGCCGCAGCCGGTAGAACGGGTGCAGGCTCGTCCAGGTCTGGTCGAGGTTGAGCCCGACGGCGCCGAGGACCAGCGGCAGCAGCACCTGGACGGACGCCGGCCACGCGTACCCGGTGGCGACGGCCCAGCCCAGGGCGAGCAGGGCGGCCGCGGACAGGGCCGTCAGCGCAGCCCAGACCATGACGTACTGGGGCAGGTTGGCGGTCAGTCCGCCGCCGATCCGCCCGGCGCCGCGCAGCGCCCCGCCGAGCGCGGCCGCGCCCCGGCGGAGCGTCCGCCGGTCGCGCCAGAGGATGCCGAGCAGCAGCGCCAGGTAGCTGAGCACAACGGTCAGGCTGAGCCCGGCACCGGTGAGCTGCGGGCCCGCCGCGAGCGCCTGCTGGAGGCTGACCGCGCCCCAGGCCAGCCCGGGCACCGCCAGCACCCCGACGGCCAGGAGGCCGGCCAGGGCCAGCGCGGTGCGGAAGAGCCAGCGCAGTGCGCGCGGCAGCAGCGCGCTCCAGCCCAGCGGCGGGAAGGCGAGCAGCCAGAGCAGCCAGCACCCGGCCGCGGCCGCGAGCAGCCCGGCCACCGCGGCGACGGCCGGGGGCCGGAACTCCAGCGGGCCCGGTACGGCGCCGGCCCTGCGCAGACCGGCCGCCGCCAGGCCGTCCAGGTCGGTGAGCGGCACGAGGTGGTAGAAGCGGCTGAGCCCGAGGCCGAGCACCAGCACGGCGGCGAGCAGCAGGGCGAACGCCGAGATCACCCCGCGCAGCAGCGTGCCGAGCGCGACCAGCCACTCGCCGGCGCCGTCGGCGATGAACCTGCCGTGGCGGCGCAGGTGGTCCTCCTCCGGCGAGCCGGGCTCCAGCACGGTGTCGGCCGTCAGACCCGAGACGGCGTGCACCGGGCAGCCGGGAGCGGAGTCGGTGAGCGCGAGCTGCATCGCGCCGACGGTGTAGCCGCCGCCGGAGACCGAGACCAGGTAGCGGGCCCGTTTGAGCCAGGGCCGCAGCGACTGGAGCGCGCCGAGGGTGACGCAGGCCGAGCGGATCCCGCCGCCCGAGACGCAGAAGCCGAGCGGTGCGGGCTCGCGGCCCGGCGGCACCCGGGAGCCGTCGCGCCAGTGCGTGTGGCGCCCGGCCGCGGCGGGGGAGCCGGACGGCTCGGGGCCCGGCGGGTGCGCCGCGCCGTGCCGGGCGTGCGGCGGGGCCACCGGCCAGGGCGGGATCAGCAGCGGCCGGTCGGTGGCGTCGGCACCGGCGGGCGCGTCCACGGTGGCCCCGGTGGCTTCGGCGTCGGCCGCCTCGGCCGCCTCGGGCGGCAGGCCCCGCCGGGCCCGTCGCCGCCCGATCCCGCGCAGGGCCCGGGCGGCGACCACCACCAGGACGACCGGTGCCGCGACCCCGGCGGGCAGCAGGAGCAGCCACTTGACGGTGGCGAGGGCGGTGGCGGCGGCGAAGGGGGCGTCGGAGCCCGCCCGGCCGCCGTCGAGGCCGAGGGTGAGCAGGACGTCCTCGCCGGCGTCGCAGCAGGCCGCGAGCAGTCCGGCTCCGCCGGCGGCGAGCGCGGTGAGCCGCCAGCGCGGCCGCCCGAACACGTAGCCGCCGAGCAGGGCGACGGCCGTCGAGGTCAGGCCGTACCCGGCGATGAGCCAGGCGTCGACGCGCAGCGCGGCCAGGTACTCCGCCGTCCGCCCGCCGACCACGGACTCGGCCGCCGCCCGGGAGCCGGCCAGTTGGAGGGCGACGTTCCGCACCCGGGGCGCCCGCAGTCGGAACAGCAGGACGCCCAGGGCGAGCGGCAGCAGCGCGCCGGGGGAGAGCAGCAGACCGGCCCAGGCGGGCAGGGCGGGCGGCCGCCCCGCGTGGCCGTCGCGCCGGGCCCACCGGAGCAGCCTGCCGGGGCCGCGCTCCACCGTGGCCGTCACCTTCGCCTCCCCCACTGCGTTCAACTGCCTCTTCCCCGCGCTCGATCCGCCCGGTCGATCCCCTCGCCCCGCCCGGGTGCAGCCGCACCGCCGCCCCGCTGTGCTGCCGCTCTGCCGCCCCGCTGTGCTGCCGCCCCTGAGTCGCGCTGCGCGCCCGGAGGATAACGGTGCGCAGCCGCTTCCAGCCGCGTTTTACCCGGCCGTGGCTGATCCCGCACGTGGAGTGCCCGGTTTCACTCGAATGAGTAAGAAGCCCGCTCCCGGGGTAGATGATCGTTTCATCCCATCCAGGGCCATCCGCGTGTCCGCGCAACAGGATCGCCCCAGACGCATTGCCCCCGACGTATTGTCAGGCCACCGAGGCCCGGCCTACGGTCTACAGGTCGCTTTCTACGCACGTAGACCCCTGCGGATCCCCAGGGACCCGCAGACGAGACCCGCCCCGTCAACCCTCAGACCGCAGGCCCGACCCCACGGCCGGGCAGCGGAGTTGCGGAGGTACCCATGTCGCAGATCGTCCGTGCCGCGCTCGTCCAGACCCGCTGGACCGGCGACCAGGAGAGCATGATCGCCCTCCACGAGCGGTACGCCCGCGAGGCCGCCGCCCAGGGCGCGAAGATCATCGGCTTCCAGGAGGTCTTCAACTCCCCGTACTTCTGTCAGGTCCAGGAGCCCGAGCACTACCGCTGGGCCGAAGCCGTCCCGGACGGCCCGACCGTCCGCCGGATGCAGGACCTCGCCCGCGAACTCGGTCTGGTGATCGTCGTCCCGGTCTACGAGGAGGAACAGACCGGCGTCTACTACAACACCGCGGCCGTCATCGACGCCGACGGCAGCTACCTCGGCAAGTACCGTAAGCACCACATCCCCCAGGTCAAGGGCTTCTGGGAGAAGTACTACTTCAAGCCCGGCAACCTCGGCTGGCCCGTGTTCGACACCGCCGTCGGCCGGGTCGGCGTCTACATCTGCTACGACCGCCATTTCCCCGAGGGCTGGCGCGCCCTGGGCCTGGCCGGCGCGCAGATCGTCTACAACCCCTCCGCCACCAGCCGCGGCCTGTCCTCCTACCTCTGGCAGCTGGAGCAGCCCGCCGCCGCCGTCGCCAACGAGTACTTCGTCGCCGCCATCAACCGCGTCGGCACCGAGGAGTACGGCGACAACGACTTCTACGGCACGTCCTACTTCGTCGACCCGCGCGGCCAGTTCGTCGGCGACGTCGCCTCCGACAAGGAGGAGGAGCTCGTGGTCCGCGACCTCGACCTCGGCCTGATCGAACAGGTCCGCCAGCAGTGGCAGTTCTACCGGGACCGCCGGCCCGACGCCTACGGACCGATCTCCGAGGCGTGAGGAGCACCGCGATGACCACCCGCGACCCGCACCAGCGCACCGTCGTCCGCGGCGGCCTCGTCATCACCGCCGCCGACGAACTCCACGCCGACGTCCTCGTCGAGGGCGAACGCGTCGTCGCGCTCGCCACCACCGGCAGCACCGCCGCCGGGGCCTGGACCGCCGACACCGTCATCGACGCCACCGGCCACTACGTCATCCCGGGCGGTGTCGACGCCCACACCCACATGGAACTGCCCTTCGGCGGCACCGCGGCCTCCGACACCTTCGAGACCGGCACCCGCGCCGCGGCCTGGGGCGGCACCACCACCATCGTCGACTTCGCCGTCCAGCCCGTCGGCGGCTCGCTGCGCGAGGGCCTCGACACCTGGCACACCAAGGCCGACGGCAACTGCGCCGTCGACTACGCCTTCCACACCATCGTCTCCGACGTCAACGACGGCGTCCTCAAGGAGATGGACGCCCTCGTCGACTCCGGCGAGTCCACCTCCTTCAAGCTGTTCATGGCCTACCCCGGCGTGTTCTACAGCGACGACGGCCGGATCCTGCGCGCCATGCAGCGCGGCGCCGCCAACGGCGGGCTGATCATGATGCACGCCGAGAACGGCATCGCCATCGACGTGCTGGTCGAGCAGGCCCTCGCCGCCGGGCGCACCGCCCCCCGCTTCCACGGGGAGGTGCGCCGGGAGCTCCTGGAGGCCGAGGCCACCCACCGGGCCATCAAGCTCGCCCAGGTCGCCGGCAGCCCGCTCTACGTCGTCCACGTCTCCGCCGCCTCCGCCCTCGCCGAGCTGGCGCAGGCCCGCGACGCCGGGCTCAACGTCTTCGGCGAGACCTGCCCGCAGTACCTGTTCCTCTCCACCGACAACCTCGCCGAGGCCGGTGCGGACGGCTTCGAGGGCGCCAAGTACGTGTGCAGCACGCCGCTGCGCCCGCGCGAGCACCAGGAGGCGCTCTGGCGCGGGCTGCGCGCCAACGACCTCCAGGTGGTCTCCACCGACCACTGCCCGTTCTGCTTCGTCGGGCAGAAGGAACTCGGCCGCGGAGACTTCTCGAAGATCCCCAACGGCCTTCCCGGGGTGGAGAACCGGATGGACCTGCTCCACCAGGCCGTGGTCGACGGGCACATCACCCGCCGCCGCTGGATCGAGATCGCCTGCACCACCCCGGCCCGGATGTTCGGACTGCACCCGCGCAAGGGCACCATCGCGCCGGGGTCCGACGCCGACCTCGTCGTCTACGACCCCTCCGCCGTGCAGACCGTCTCCGCCGCCACCCACCACATGAACGTGGACTACTCGGCCTACGAGGGGCGCCGGCTCACCGGCCGCGCCCGCACGGTGCTCTCACGCGGCACCGTGGTGCTCGACGACGGGCAGTGGCTCGGCCGGGCCGGCCACGGCACCTTCCTGCGCCGGGACACCTGCCAGTACCTGACCTGAACCGGCCTGACCCGGCCCGAACCGGCCCGGGCCGCTCTCGGCAGCCCGCCGTCGACGGCCCGCCATCGCCCACCAGACCCCGCCGACCATCCTCCGCCGACCAGCCCGTGCCGACCAGATCCCGCCGCCCGCCGGGCCCGCGCCAACGGCCCGGCCGGCGGCACCACCCTCTCCCCGGAGCCACCCATGGACATCGGCCTCGTCCTGCAGACCGACCCGCCCGCCCGCCTGCTCATCGACCGGATGATCCGCGCCGAACGGGCCGGGTTCAGCCACGGCTGGACCTTCGACTCCTGCGTGCTGTGGCAGGAACCCTTCGTCATCTACAGCCGGATCCTCGCGGAGACGGAGCGGCTGACCGTCGGCCCGATGGTCACCAACCCCTCCACCCGCACCTGGGAGGTCACCGCCTCCCTGTTCGCCACGCTCAACGACATGTACGGCAACCGCACCGTCTGCGGCATCGGCCGCGGCGACTCCGCCATGCGCGTCGCCGGGCGTCGGCCCGCCACCCTCGCCCGGCTCTCCGAGGCCATGCACGCCGTCAAGGAGCTCGCCGAGGGGCGCACCGTCGAGGTGGACGGCACCGACATGCACCTCCCCTGGGTGCGGCCCGGCGCCGAGCTCCCGATCTGGATGGGCGCGTACGGGCCGAAGGCGCTCGCGCTGACCGGTCGTCAGGCCGACGGCTTCATCCTCCAGTTGGCCGATCCGTACCTCACCGAGTACATGATCAAGGCGGTCCGCTCCGCCGCCGCTGAGGCCGGCCGCGACCCGGACGCGCTCACCATCTGCGTCGCCGCCCCCGCCTACGTGACCGCGGACGACTCCCCGGAGGCCCTCGCCCACGCCCGCGAACAGTGCCGCTGGTTCGGCGGGATGGTCGGCAACCACGTCGCCGACCTGGTCACCCACTACGGCGCCCACTCCGACCTCGTCCCGGACGCCCTCACCGACTACATCAAGGGCCGCCAGGGCTACGACTACAGCCACCACGGCCGGGCCGGGAACCCGGACACCGCCTTCGTCCCGGACGGGATCGTCGACCGCTTCTGCCTCATCGGGCCGCCGCAGGCCCAGCTCGCCCGGCTGGAGCAGCTCCGCTCCCTCGGCGTCGACCAGTTCGCCGTCTACGCCATGCACGACGCCGTCGAGACCACCATCGACGCCTACGGCAGCGACGTGATCCCGCACCTCGCCCGGTCCTGACCGCCGCAACCGCGCTCGCGCAGACGGGAGTCGCCCATGGCCGAGACCGCGATCGGCGGCGGAGGGCAGCGGCAGCACCCCGACGGCCGGGTCGAACTCGACCCGGCCGCGGGCCGGTTGCCAGCCAACGGCTTCACCAACGACGACCTGCGACCCGTCCCGGTGGAACGGCGCACCTGGACCACCTACAACTTCCTGGCGCTCTGGGTCGGCATGGCCCACAACATCCCCTCGTGGACGCTCGCCTCCGGGCTGGTCGCGCTCGGCATGGACTGGAAACAGGCCGTGCTCACCATCGCCGTCGCCAACCTCGTGGTGCTCGTTCCGATGCTGCTCAACGGGCACGTGGGAACGAAGTACGGGATCCCGTTCCCGGTGTTCGCCCGCGCCGCGTTCGGACTGCGCGGCGCCAACCTGCCCGCGCTCCTGCGGGCGGCGGTGGCCTGCGCCTGGTTCGGCATCCAGACCTGGATCGGCGGCGAGGGGATTTTCCTGCTCGCCGGCAAACTGCTCGGCTCGTCCTGGAGCACCGCGGCGCAGTTCGGCGGCTACCCGTGGACGCAGTGGCTCTCGTTCCTGCTCTTCTGGCTCCTGGAGATGGCCATCATCGCCCGCGGGATGGACACCCTGCGGCGGTTCGAGAACTGGGCGGCGCCGTTCGTGATCGTCGGCGCGCTGGCGCTGCTGGTGTGGATGACGGTCAAGGCGGGCGGGTTCGGGCCGCTGCTGGACCAGCCCTCCCAGTTGGGCTGGGGGCGCGAGTTCTGGAAGGTCTTCTTCCCCGCGCTGATGGGCATGATCGGGTTCTGGTCGACCCTCGCGCTCAACATCCCCGACTTCACCCGCTTCGGCGGCAGCCAGCGCGCCCAGATCCGCGGGCAGGCACTCGGCCTGCCGACCACCATGACCCTCTTCGCGCTGCTCTCCGTCCTGGTCACCTCCGGCTCGCAGGCCGTCTACGGCGAACCCGTGTGGGACCCGATCGAGCTCGCCGCGAAGATGGAGAACCCGGCCGGCCTGCTGTTCGCCCTGCTCACCGTCCTGGTCGCGACCCTGTCGGTGAACATCGCCGCCAACGTCGTCTCGCCGGCCTACGACCTCGCCAACCTGCTGCCCCGGCTCATCGACTTCCGCACCGGGGCACTGATCACCGGGGTCGTGGGGATCGCGATCTTCCCGTGGAAGCTGATCTCCGACCCGCACGTGTACATCTTCACCTGGCTCGGCGTGGTCGGCGGCATGCTCGGGACGGTGGCCGGGGTCCTGATCGCCGACTACTGGGTGCTGCGCGGCACCCGGCTGCGGCTGGCCGAGCTCTACCGGCCGGGTGGGGCGTACTGGTACGCGGGCGGATGGAACTGGCGGGGGGTGCTCGCCCTGCTGGTCGGGGCCGTCCTCGCGGTCGGCGGCTCGCACGGCGGACCGTTCCCGGCGGACGGGCTGCTGCCCGCGCTCGAACCGCTGGCCGACTACGGCTGGGCGGTCGGCTTCGCGGCGGCCTTCGGGTTGTACCTGCTGCTCTGCGCGCTCCCGGGCGGCCGTCCGGCGGGAACGGACGGTGCCGAGGAGGGCCGCCGTTGAGGGCCGCCGTTGAGGGCCGCCGCTGGGGGCTGCCGTTGAGGGCCGTTGCGGCTCGGTGCCGAGGGGGCCGCCGTTGAGGGCCGTTGCGGCTCGGTGTCGTAAGGGCCGGGCCCCTGCGGTTCGGTGCCCAGGCGGGTCCAGGTCCCGAGGCGGTCACGGAGGTGTCAACTCGCCTGCACGGCCGGCGGTGCGTCGATACGGTCCGCTCAACACCCGCACCACGTACCAGAGGACACCATGCGTCGCACCCTCCCGATCCTGGTCGCCGGCGGATTCCTCGCCGCCACCGCGGCCTGCGGCAGCAGCGCCGACAGTCGGTCGGCCGCTGCTCCGCCCGCCGTTCCGTCGACCGCTTCGCCGACCGTTCCGCCTGCTGCTCCGTCCGCCGGCGGCCCTGCCGCGGTCGGTGCGCCCCCGGAGGAGACGGACGCGGCGGCCGCGCTCGGCAAGCTGGCAACGGCCGTGCCGTCGCTGAAGATCGTCAAGCAGTACACCGCCGAGGACGACCCGAACCACCTGCTGGGCCGCCCGGGTCAGTACGTGTCGAAGGTGTCGTTCTCCGACTCGCGGATCAAGCCGGCCGACGTCGAGGGCGAGAGCGCGGACTCGGTGGCCCGCGGCGGGGCCGTCGAGGTGTTCGCGACCGAGGCCGATGCGAGGAAGAGGTCCGAGTACATCCAGGCGATCGTCAAGGGCATGCCCGCGCTGCTGGAGTACGACTACGTGCGCGGCCCGGTCCTGATCCGGGTGTCGAAGTACCTCACGCCGGACCAGGCGAAGGCCCTGCAGTCCGCCGTGTGAGGCGGCGGCGCCGACGCGCCCCCCGTGGGCGTCCGGGCAGCGGTTTCCACCGTGTGATGGGGCCCCGGCCGGAGCGGCCTCCTCCGGGAGCGGTCACCCGCGCGGCCGGGAGCGGTCACCCGCGCGGCGCGGCGCGCTCTACGGCGGCCAGCACCTTGGCGGTGCCGTCCTCGCCGGCGAGGACGTCGGCCACCGATCGGGCGCGGCTGCGGTAACGCGGGTCGCCGACGGCCCGGCGGAGGGCGGCCGCGAGGCGGGGGGCGGTGAGGGCGTGCAGCGGCACCGGGCCGGGGGAGACCCCGAGCCTGGCCAGCCGGTCGGACCAGAACGGCGCGTCGAGCTGGGCGGGCACCGGGACGGCGGGCGTGCCGCAGCGCAGCGTGGCGGCCGTGGTGCCGGCCCCGGCGTGGTGGACCACGGCCGCCGTCCGCGGGAACAGCCACTCGTGCGGGGTGTCGCCGATGGTCAGGACGTCGTCCGAGTCCTCGGCGCCGAGGCCGCTCCACCCCGCCTGCAGGACGGCCCGCGCCCCCGCGCCGCGCACCGCCGCGAGGACGGTCGCGGTCAGCCGCTCGGGCTCCGGGACGACCAGGCTGCCGAAGCCGACGAAGACGGGCGCGGGCCCGGCGGCCAGGAAGTCGAGCAGCCGGGCCGGGGGCTGCCAGTCCGGATCCCGCACCGGCCACCAGTAGCCGGCGACGTCCAGCCCGGGAGGCCAGTCGGCCGGGCGCGGCACGACCGTGGGCGAGAAGCCGTGCAGGACGGGGTGCCTGCGCCGGGCCCGGGCGATGCCGACCGGGGGCAGGCCGAGGCGGCGGCGCAGGCCGCGGACGGCCGGGGCGAACAGCCGGTCGGTGGCGGCCTGGACGGCGTGCCCCGCGAGTAGGTTTCCCCGCCCGCCGAGCGACCGGGTGCCGGTCACCGCCGGCGCGAACTCGCGGGTGGGAGAGAGGGGTTGGAGGTACAGCCCGATGCTGGGGATGCCGGCGGCCTCCGCGGCCACCTGGCCCAGCGCACTGGTGGTGCTGGTGGTGAGCAGCAGATCGGTGCCCAGCGCGGTGGCGTCCGCGATGCCCTCGCCGAGGGCCGGCATGAACCTCCGCCCCAGGCGCAGCAGTTGCAGGATCGCGTACGGTCCGCTGCCGGCGCGCAGCAGCCGCTGCCCGTCGGAGGAGGCGAGTTCCTCGCGCGGGTCGACCGGCAGCGGGCGGAACTCGAGCCCGGCGGAGCGCACCGGCGCGGTGAAGGTGGTGTGCGTGGCGACGGCCACCTGATGGCCGGCCGCTCGCAGGCGGACACCGAGGCCGATGAACGGGGCGACGTCGCCCCGGGAGCCGGCGGTGGCGATCAGGATGCGCATGGCGGCAGTATCCCGGCGCGGGCGCCCGGGCGGGAGGGTGCCACGCCCGGGGCAGAGGCCCGCGGGGCCCGTCGGGCGGGTGTGCCGGAAGGGGCCGGTTCGAAGCCGGGCCAGGGGCGGCTCCGGACTGGTCGGGCCGGTGCGGGGCGCCCTGCCGTGTCGCCTGCCGTGTCGCCTGCCGGTCTCGCCGGTGCGTGTCGCCGGTGCGTGTCGCCGGTCGGTGTCGCGGGGGTGGTGGCGCCGGAACCGCGGGCCGGGCGGGTGGCGTCCTCCGGTGCAGAGCGGCGGGACGGGGCCGTCGCGCCGCGAACGGGAGGGACAGATGAGCATCGTCGCGTGGATCGTGCTTGGCCTGGTGGCGGGGGCCCTGGCCAAGCTGCTGCTGCCCGGGAAGGACCCGGGCGGCCTGATCGTGACCACCCTGATCGGCATCGCCGGCTCCTTCGTCGGCGGTTGGATCGCGTCGCACTTCCTGCACAGGTCGGTGACGGCGCACTTCTTCGACATGGCCACCTGGTTGTCGGCCATCGGTGGCGCCCTGGTGCTGTTGATCGTCTACCGGCTGCTGTTCGGCAGTTCGCGGCGTTAGGGCCCGCGGTGAGCCGGGCGGCGGTGGACTCGTGCCCCGCCCGGCACCGCCGCCTGGCCTCTGGCCATGTCGCGGTCGCATGCACAGGCCAGCCGTCGGCTCGCCGTAGGCCCGTCGTAGGTCCGTAGTGGGCCCGCGGCGGGCCTGCGCTCAGTTCGGCGCCGCCGACTCGGCGGTCCAGCCCGGGAGCGCCTCGCGCGCGGCCGACCAGGCAGCCGGGACCTGCCCGAGACCGGTGCGGGCGGCGACCACCCCGGCCGCGATCGCGCAGGTGGTGTCCATGTCCCCCCAGCCCCCGAGGGTGTGCCAGACCGCCTCCGGCAGGCAGTCGAGCCGGCCCGCGGCGGACCAGAGGGCGAACGGGACGGTGTCCGGGGCGGAGATCGACAGGCCCGACCCGAGCACCGTGGCGGCGTGCCGGACGCTGGTGTGCGCGGGCAGCCGGGCGGCGATCCGCAGGCCGGAGCGCACGTCGCCGTCCGGCAGCCGCCCGGCGACCTCGGTCAGCAACTCGGCCCGGTCGGGCGGGGTTTCGCCCCGGCTGCGGACGGCGAGGGCCGCGGCCAGGGCGACCGCGACGGCGCCGGCGACGGCCTCCGGATGGAAGTGTGTGGTGAGCGCCTGCCGTTCGGCCTGCCGGGCGGCCTCGTCGAGGTCGTCGGCGAACCAGGCGCCCAGCGGGGCGACCCGCATCGCGGCGCCGTTACCGTACGAGCCCTGGCCCTCGAACTGGCCGGAGGTGACGGTGCGCCAGTCCTCGCCGGCGCCGATCCCGCGCAGCACCCGGTGCATCGACGGGCCGTACTTGCGGCCGTACTCGCGGGCGTACTCCTGCGCGAACTCCCGCGCCAGCGCGTCCTGCCGGACCTCGCCGTGGTCCACCAGGTGCCGCACGAGCACCAGGGCCATCGCGGTGTCGTCGGTCCAGTGCCAGGGGGCGGGCCGGATCCGGCGGGCGGCCAGTGCCGAGGGTGCCTCGTCGGGCGGGGCGGAGAACCACCGGTCGCCGAAGGCGTCGCCGAGGGCCAGCCCCTCCAGACTGTCCAGAACCGGCCGGGCCGCGCGCATGTCATCCTCCAAGTGAGATCAACCTGCGCGGCAGTCTGCCGGACGGCCCGGTCTGCCGGCCACCGGATTCCCTCCGGCGCCCGGCCCGCCGGGCCGTGACGCGTCCTACTTGGCGAGCAGCCCGCCGACGATGAGCTTCCAGAGCGCCTCGAAACGGTCCTCGACGGTCGGCTCCGACCACGTGGACGCGTAGGCCGGGTCGTGGAACGGGGCGGTGGCGTCGAAGACGGCGCGGGCCGTGGAGAGGATGTGGGCGAGCTTGAACTCCTTGCCCTCCATGCCGTCCTGGACGATCTGGGCGATCTGGCCGACCAGGGTCTCGATGTGCGCGTCGACCGTGCGGCTGTTCTCCTCGACCAGCACCATGTACGTCGCGAACAGCTCCGGGTCGTCCAGCGCCTTCTTCCGCTTGGCCGCGAAGAGCGTCACCAGCCACCGGTGCAGCCGCTCGGCGGCCGGGCCAGGCTCGGTCGAGATGAAGGCGAGCTCGTGGTGCGCCTGGTCGAGCCAGCGCTGGGTGACCGCCTCGCGCAGCGCGGCCTTGCTCGGGAAGTGGCGGTAGACGCTGCTGTGGCTGACACCGAGGATCCGGGCGACGTCCACGACGGTGGCCTTGGCCGGGCCGAACCGCCGGAGGACGTCCTCCGCCGCGATCAGGATCTGCTCGGCGGTGAGTGTGGTGTCCGTGGTCACGGGGAGGCCGTCCTTAGGGTCGTGCGTTCAGGGGCGGTGCGGTGCCGGGCCCGGGGTCGGACCGGTTCCGGCCGGTGTGCTCCGATGGGAGCACCGGTCAGCGTTCGCTGTCCAGGTGCGCCATCTGGGCGGCAGCGTAGCGGTCGCCCGCCGCCGCACCCGCCGGCACGGCCGCCTCGATGGCGGCCAGGTCCGCGGCGGTGAGCGTGACGTCCAGCGCGCCGAGCGCCTCGGTGAGGCGGTCGCGGCGCCGCGCGCCGACCAGCGGGACGACGTCCTCGCCGCGCGAGGCGACCCAGGCGATGGCGACCTGCGCGACGCTCGCCCCCTTCGCGGTGGCCACCCCGCGCAGCGCCTCGACGAGGGCGAGGTTGTGGGTGAGGTTGTCGCCCTGGAAGCGCGGGCTGTGGCCGCGGAAGTCGGTGCCGGCCAGCGGGCGGTCCTGGTTCCAGTGGCCGCTGAGCAGACCGCGGGAGAGGACGCCGTAGGCGGTGACACCGATGCCGAGCTCGCGGGCGGTGGGGAGGACGGCCGCCTCGATCGAGCGGGAGATCAGCGAGTACTCGATCTGCAGGTCACTGATCGGGTGGACGGCGGCGGCGCGGCGCAGGGTGTCCGCGCCGACCTCGGACAGGCCGATGTGACGGACGTGGCCGGCCTTCACCAGGTCCGCGATGGCGCCGATGGTCTCCTCGACCGGGACGTTCGGATCCAGCCGGGCCGGGCGGTAGACGTCGATGTGGTCGGTGCGCAGGCGGCGGAGCGTGTAGGCGAGCGCCGTCTTGGTGGCGGCGGGGCTCGCGTCGTAGCCGAGCCACTGGCCGTCCGGGCTGCGCTGGGCGCCGAACTTGACGCTGATCTGCACGCTGTCGCGGTCCCGGCCGCGCAGGGCCTCGTGGATCAGCAGCTCGTTGTGGCCCATGCCGTAGAAGTCGCCGGTGTCGAGGAGGGTGATCCCGGCGTCGAGTGCGGCGTGGATGGTGGCGACGCTCTCGGCCTCGTCGGCCGGCCCGTACAGGTCGGACATGCCCATGCAGCCGAGGCCGAGGGCGGAGGTGACGGGGCCGGAGGTGCCGAGGGTGCGCTGTGCGGGGCGGGAGGTGGTGGACACGGGGGGCTCCAGGGGTGGGTGCGGCGCCGGGGCGGGCGAGGGCGGGGTGACCCGCGTCCCACTATGGCACGACGGCGAACAGATTTCAAAATCTGTTCGCCGTCGTCTGTCATCTGAAATCTGTCATCTGAAATCTGTCGGCTGTCATCTGTCACCCGGGGGCGTCCGTCGGCGCCGTCCCGGCCTCCCGCCCGCCGGGCGAGCGCAGCAGGTGGGCGCGGGCCGGCGGCAGGTTGCGCCACGCGGTCCGCCCGCCCAGCCCGTACGCCTCCTCGAACTGCCGCAGCAGCCGCACCACCGCACGGTGACGGGCACCCCGGCGGGGCCCCGCCACCAGGGTCCGGGCCGCGGTCGTGCCGAGGTACCCGAAGTACGTCAGCTCGCCGCCGGGCAGCAGCAGGCGCAGGTAGAGGTCGAGGAGGTGGCGCACCTGCGCCGGCTCGAAGTTGGTGAACGGCAGGCCGGACACGATCACGTCGTACCGCTCGCCCTCGGCCGCCGCCCGGGCCCGGCCGTCGCCCGCGGTCCCGCCCCCGGCGCCGTCCGCGGTGCCGTTGCCGACCGCCCCGCGCGCGCCGTCCGGTCGTTCCGGTGCGGACGGGCGCCACCGCGCCAGCTCCTCCACCCGGCAGGCCGACAGTCGCACCGCGACCCCTGTACGGGGCTCGGCCAGGTCCGGGTCCGCCCGCAGCCGGGCGGCGAACCGGGGGTTGGCCTCGACGACGTGCAGCCGGTCGCCCGGGCGCAGCACCTGGGCCAGGCGTCGCGTCACCACACCCGTCCCGGCACCGACCTCCAGGACCGAGATGGGCCGGTCCGGGCGACTGGTGGCCGGCACCACCAGGGCGTTCACGAGATCCGCGCCGCTCGGCGCCAGCGCCCCCGTGTCGTGGAAGGTGCGCAGTGCCTCGACGAGGAACAGCAGACGGTCGCCGCCGGACGGTGAACCGTGCGACGGGATGCCGGAGCCACCGGCCTCGGATCCGTCGGGCGAGCCGGGAGATCCGGGCGGGCCGGAGGGGGCGGAGGGGGCGGAGGAGCCGGGGCGGGTGCGGAGCTGACCAGTCGTCATGTCGACGACGCTAGGGAGCGGAGCCGGGGCGGGGATCGGCCGGGCAGCCGCGCCGGCCTCCGACGAAAGTCGAGGGTGCGGGTGCCCGGGAGGAGGGGGCGCTCGGCCGTCGCCCGCCCTTAGCATCGAGCCGGACGTCCGCGGAGCGGGTGCGGGAGGGCAGGGGAGAGCGGGGAGAGCGCCGGGAAGGACGCGGGGAACGCACGGGCGGGGCGGGAGGGCAGGAGCGGGAGCCGGAGGACGGGAGGATCCCGATGCACACAGCCCGGCTGGGCTGGTACGGCCCGGGTCGTCGGCCGTCGGCCGACACGGTGCTGCTGCTCGGCATCCTCGGCCTCGCCGTCGAGGAGTCCCTCTTCCAATGGACCCACGCCGAAGGACCGTTGCGCCTCGTCCGTACCGTACTGGCCGCCCTCGCCGCGCTCTCCCTGGTGTTCGCCCGGCGCCACCCGGTGGCCTCCGCCGTCCTGCCGGTGCTCACCGGCGGCCTGTTCAACCGCGCCTTCCCCGGCCTGTTCAGCGTCTACCACCTCGCCTCCCTCGGCCGGACCGGCCCGGCCGCGGCCGGCGGCGCCGTCATCGCCCTGGTCAGCGCCGCCCGTGCCGATTCGCTGATCGGCTGGGCCGGCACCACCGGCTCCCAACTCCTCGTCGAGTCGGCGACCTTGTCCGTCGGGCTGTGGCTGCACGGCCGTCGGGTGCTGATCCGCACCCTGCACGAGCAGGTGGACGTGCTGCGCCGCGAGCGCGAACTGCGTGCCGAACAGGCCCGGTCCGCCGAACGCGCCCGGATCGCACGGGAGATGCACGACGTGCTCGCCCACCGCCTCAGCCTGCTGGTGCTGCACGCCGGGGTGCTGCGCGACCAGGCCCTCGCCGGTACCGTCGCCGACGACCCGGACCGGCTCGCCCACCGCCTCGAACTGCTCCGCACCACCGCGGCCCGGTCGCTCGACGACCTGCGCGACGTCCTCGGCGCCCTGCGCGCCGACCCCGCGCCGCCACCGGCCGCCGGGCAGGGGCCGCCGGGGTCCGCCGGGGCGGACCGCGTCCCGGCACCCGCCCTGCGCGACCTCACCGAACTCGTCGGCGAGGCGGTCTCGGCCGGGCAGCAGGTGGAACTGGCCCTCGCCGGGGATCCGGAGGCGGTGCCCACCACGCACCGCCTGGCCGTGCACCGGCTGGTGCAGGAGGCATTGACCAACGCCCGCAAGTACGCGCCGGCCGCGCCCGTCACCGTGCTGGTCCGCTACGGGGCCCCGGCCACCACCGTCGAGGTCCGCAACGGGCCGGGCGCGGCCTCGGCGAACGGTCCGGTCACCGGTGGCGGGTACGGCCTGGTCGGGCTCACCGAACGGGTCGGCGCACTCGGCGGACGGCTCGACGCGGGCCCTGACGGCGGGGGCGGCTTCCGGCTCTCCGCCCGGTTGCCCGCTCCCGAGCGTCCGCCCGACCCGGCGCCGGCCGCAGTCTCGGCTCCGGCCGCGGACATGGCCCCGGCCCCCGTACGGCCCGTGGTCGGCGGGCCCTCCCCGATCCCCGCCCAGCCCCCCGCCCCGAAGCCGGAGGACGCCTCATGATCCGCACGATGGTCGTGGACGACGACGCACTGGTGCGGCTCGGCCTCGTCGACCTCCTGGCCCAGGACCCGGCCCTGACCGTCGTCGCCGAGGCGGCCGACGGGCTGCAGGCCGTCGAACTCGCCCGCCGCCGGCGGATCGACGTCGCCCTCATGGACATCCGGATGCCCCGGCTCGACGGCATCGCCGCCACCCGGCGGCTGCGCGAACTGCCGGAGCCCCCGCGGGTGATCGCGCTCACCACCTTCGACCTCGACGAGTACGTCTACCAGGCGCTCGCCGCCGGTGCCGACGGCTTCCTGCTCAAGGACACCGAACCCGCCGAGATCGCCCGGGCCGTCCACGTCGTCGCCGCCGGCCAGGGGATGCTGCACCCGGCAGCGGCCCGCCGCCTCATCGACCGCTACCACCGCACGGGCGCGCCCCGGTCCGTGGCCGCCCGCAACCGGATCGCCGGGCTGACCCCGCGCGAGACGGACGTGCTGCGCGAACTCGCCGACGGGCTCTCCAACGCGGAGATCGCCGGCGCCCTCGGTATGCGGGAGAGCACCGTCAAGGCGCACGTCAGCCGGATCCTCACCGCGCTCGGGGTCGGCAACCGGGTCCAGGCGGCGCTGCTCGCCCGGGACGCCGGGATGGTGGAGGACGGCGGCTGAACCCGACCGCGGGGCCGGGCCGGCCGACCTCGACGGCCCGCCCGGTGGCCGGGCGGGGGCAGTGGGCGGATGCGTGGGAACCGCGTGGGGCGGGAGCCACGTTCGGTCCGCGCCGGACATCGTCCGGTGCGTGCCGCTCGCCGCGTGGAACCGAGGACGCCGCCAACCGGCCGTCCACCGACCCGTCCACCGACCCGTCCACCGACCCGTCCACCGACCCATCCACCGACCCATCCACCGACCGGACGGTGCGCCGCCAGGGGAGGGCGGGCACCGGGGCCGGTGGTGCCCGGTGAAGCTGTCGGGGCCCCGCTGGCTCCGCACTCCGATGGTGCCACCGAAGCCGCGTGGGACGTTACGTCGGGCGGTGTTCACGTGGGTGTTCCCCACGCTTCGGACCGGGCTCCCCCTGAGCCGGTGCTGTGCCCCCGGTTGGTACCGTGCGCTGAGCCGTTGTCACCCATCCGGCGTGGAAATCCCGCGCCTTGGCGGTTTGCGCTGCCGAACGCGGGCGGCGGGTCCATGGTGGAGATGGGCGCGATCCGGCGACCGCGTCCGCGCGCCGATCCAGGCCCGCGCGCCGAGCGCCCGCCGCCGTTCTCCGACGGGTGCCCGTGGCTGAGGCCCGGTCCCGGCACGCTGGGAGCAGGGCCACCTCGCAGGAAGTCGAACGGTTCTTCTAGGCTCACATCTCGGCTTCCCTGCGACGGTCCGGCCACTGCGCCCGTCACCAGGAGGCCGCCGTCCACGGGGCCCCGGGCGCACCGGGGCCACCGGATCGAGCGAGGAGGACGCAATGCCAAGCACGCCGACCAGCCGTTCCACCGCACCCGGGCCAGACGGGCCGTCCCGAAGGACCGCGCACCATCCCGGTCGATCGGCACGGTCGGGCCGGGCCCGGCAGCCGGGTTGGGGCGGTCGGCCGGTGCGGCCGCTGAATACCGGCGGCGGCCGCGGAGGCGAGCGTTGAGTCCCCAGATCGTCGGGTCGCCCGCCACACCGAGTGCCGCCGCCGAACCCGACCCGGACCGCGGCCCCGCCCCAGCGGGCGCGCCCGTCCCCGCCGATCCCGTCGCGCCCGCCCCTGCCACGCCCGCCCCTGCCGCGCCCGCTCGCACCGTGGTGGTCCCCGCGGCCCAGGCCGCCGCCGAGGGCGAGGCCCCCGCCGCCGGTGCCCCGGCCGCCGTCATGGCCGCGACCACCACCGCCGCGCTGGCGACCGCCGCGGCCGCCGCCGCGCTCCCCGGCCTGCCGCAGGCCCTCAGCACGAGAGCGCGCACCCTCGCCGGCGCCGTCCGGCGCCGCTGCGCCGATCTGGCCCGGATAGAGTCTCCGAGTGGGGACGCCCCCCGACTCGACGGCCTCGCCGAGGAGTTGGCCACCGGTTTCGGTGCGACCGGCGCCACCGCCCGCCGCGAACCGGGGCCGGCCGGAGACCACCTCGTCCTGGAGTGGGAAGGGCAGGACGAGACCCTTCCGCACCTGCTGATCGTCGGGCACCACGACACCGTCTGGCCGGTCGGCACCCTAGCGGACTGGCCCGTCACCGAGCAGGACGGCAGGCTCAGCGGGCCCGGCGTCGTCGACATGAAGGGCGGACTCGCCATCCTGGAGGGCGCGTTCGCCCTGCTCGCGGACCTGGGGCAGCGCCCGCACCGGACGGTCCGGCTGGTCGTCGTCTCGGACGAGGAGGTCGGCAGCCCGGACGGCAGGAGGCTCGTCGAGCGCCAACTCCGGGGCGCGGCAGCGGTCCTGGGCCTCGAACCGCCGCATCCCGACGGCCGGCTGAAGACCGCCCGGCGCGGCAGCACCCGGGTCCGGCTCACCGTCACCGGGCGCGAGGCGCACGCGGGCAACGACGCCCGCGACGGGGTGTCGGCCGTAGACGAGCTCGTCGACCAGCTCGTCGTCGTCCGGGGCCTCGCCGGCCAGCCCGGCACCGAGCTCAACGCCGGTCGGATCAGTGGTGGTTCGCGTGCCAACGTGATCGCCGGCCGGGCCGAGGCGGAGCTCGGTCTGCGGTTCGCCACCGCCGAGGCGCAGCGCCGTACGCTCGACAACCTCGCCAGACTCACCGCGCTGCGCCCGGGCGCGAGGGTGCGGACGGAGGTGCTGTCGAGCCGGCCGGCCTGGCCGGAGCGCTCGGCCAACCCGCTGCTGCGGCACGTCCGGTCGCTCGCCGCAGTGCTCGGTCAGCAGCTGGACGGCGGTCCGGCGGGCGGCGCAGGGGACACCAACCTGCCGGGTTCGCGCGGGTTGCCGACGCTGGACGGCTTCGGCGCGGTGGGCGCTGGTGCCCACGCCCGGCACGAGCACATCCGCCTCGACCAGCTGGCGCCCCGGATCGCCCTGCTGGCCGCGCTCCTCGCCGTTCCGCTGCCGAGGCTGCGGGACCGTACGGAGGGGTGACGGGCCTGCCCGGCCGCCGCTGAGGGCTTGGGTCGGCTGGCGCTAGCCCGCCACCCGTCCGCCCGCGGCCTGCCCGGCCGCGGGCGTGCCGCTCCCCGGCGTGCCGCTCGCCAGCGCCTTCGCCCGCCGTAGATGGGTGGTCGGCCGGCGACCGGCCCCGCGACCGGCCGACGACCGGCCGGTGCCGACTGACGGGTGACCGGTGACGGCGAACAGATGACAGCTGACAGATTTCAGAATCTGTCAGCTGTCATCTGTCGTCTGTGATCTGTTCGCCGCCGCCCCGCACCCCGTCACTCCTCCCGTGTCCCTTGCCATCCCTCCGTCCCGCCGCGCAGAATGGTACCGACCGAACGGTCAGTCGGTTGACGCCCCAGGGGGCGTCGGAGCAGGACACGAGAGGGGACCGTGGTGACAGCAGAGGTGGCCGAGGCGGTCCCGGCGCAGACGCCGGAAGACCGGTTCGAGGCGGTCGTCGCCGCCGAGCAGCGGATCGAGCCCAGGGACTGGATGCCCGAGGCCTACCGGGCCACGCTCATCCGCCAGATCGCCCAGCACGCCCACTCCGAGATCATCGGCATGCAGCCCGAGGGGAACTGGCTCACCCGTGCCCCCTCCCTGCGCCGCAAGGCCATCCTGCTCGCCAAGGCCCAGGACGAGGCCGGCCACGGCCTCTACCTCTACGCCGCCGCCGAGACGCTCGGCGTCGACCGCGCCGAGCTCACCGAGAAGCTGATCTCCGGGCGCCAGAAGTACTCCTCGATCTTCAACTACCCCACCCTCACCTTCGCCGACGTCGGCGTGATCGGCTGGCTGGTGGACGGCGCCGCGATCTGCAACCAGGTCCCACTCTGCCGCTGCAGCTACGGCCCCTACGCCCGCGCGATGGTGCGGATCTGCAAGGAGGAGTCCTTCCACCAGCGCCAGGGCTACGAGCTGCTGATGACGCTGATGCGCGGCACCGAGGCCCAGCGCCGGATGGTCCAGGACGCGGTGGACCGCTGGTGGTGGCCGTCGCTGATGATGTTCGGCCCCCCGGACGCCGACTCGCCGAACACCGCCCGCTCGATGGCCTGGCGGATCAAGCGCCACACCAACGACGACCTGCGCCAGCGCTTCGTCGACATGTCCGTCCCCCAGGCCGAGCACCTGGGCGTCACCCTCCCGGACCCGGAGCTGCGCTGGAACGAGGAGCGCGGCGGCTGGGACTTCGGCGAGCCGGACTGGTCCGAGCTGACCAGGGTCATCCAGGGCCAGGGGCCGTGCAACACCCAGCGGATCGACCGCCGCCGGGCCGCGCACGAGGACGGCGCCTGGGTCCGCGAGGCGGCCGTCGCCTACGCGGCCAAGCGCCGGGCCGAGCAGTCCGCACCGGCCGCCGCGGAGCCGTCGGAGAGCCCGCGGCCCGCCGGAGAGCACGCGCACACCGAACAGGAGAACGGAAAGTGACCGAGTCCAAGGCCGGGTCCAAGGCCGGCTGGCCGCTGTACGAGGTGTTCGTGCGCCCCCGGCGCGGCCTGAACCACGTCCACGTCGGCTCGCTGCACGCGGCCGACGACCGGATGGCGCTGCTCGCCGCCCGCGACCTCTACACCCGCCGCAACGAGGGGGTCAGCCTCTGGGTGGTCCGCTCGGACGCGATCACCGCCTCCACCCCGGACGAGCGGGACCCGTTCTTCGAGCCGAGCGGCGACAAGGTCTACCGCCACCCGACCTTCTACGACATCCCCGAGGATGTCCCGCACATCTGACGGGGGAACCGCCATGCAGGATCACACCACGCACACCGACGCGCACGACGTCGACGACCACGTGTACCTGAGCCTCACCGAGGCCGCCCCCGGCCCCGAGGGCGAGGGCCGCTGGGCGTACGGGACGGGCTTCGCCGACCCGCTGCTGGGTGTGGACACCACTCTGCCGGCCGGCCTGGACGGAGCCGACCTCGCCGCCTGCTGCCTGATGCTCGGCGACGACGCCCTGGTCCTCTCCCAGCGGCTGATCGAGTGGTGCACCCGGGCGCCCGAGCTGGAGGAGGAGGTCGCGCTCGCCAACCTGGGCCTGGACCTGCTCGGCCAGGCCAGGCTGCTGCTCACCCGCGCCGGCCAGGCGGACGGCTCCGGCCGCACCGAGGACGACCTGGCGTACTGGCGGGAGGAGCACGAGTTCCGCAACGTCCGCCTGGTCGAGCTGCCCAACGGCGACTTCGCGCACTCGATCGCCCGGCTGCTGCTGTTCGCGACCGCCCGCGGCGCGCTCTACGAGGCGCTCGCCACGCACCCGGACCCGGTGCTGGCCGCGGTCGCCAACCGGGGCGCCAAGGAGCTGGCGTACCACCGCGAGTACGCCACCGCCTGGACGCTGCGGCTGGGCGACGGCACGCCGTACTCGTCGGCGCGGATGCAGGCCGGTCTGGACGCGGTCTGGCCGCTGCTGGAGGAGCTGTTCACCGCCCATCCGATGGAGCTCCGGGTGGGCGTGGACCCGGCCGCACTGCGCGAGCCGGTGCTGCGCGAGCTCGGCGCCGTCCTCGCCGAGGCCGGACTGACCGTGCCGCAGGTGCCGCCGCTGGCCACCGTGCTCGGCCGGGCCGGTCGCGACGGCGTGCACACCGAGGCACTGGGCCTGCTGCTCGCCGAACTCCAGGTGCTGGCCCGCGCCCACCCGGGGGCGACGTGGTGAGCGCGACGACGGCGGCCGGCGCGGCGCTCCCGGCGGCGGCCGACAGGGAGGTCACCGGGGCGGCCTGGGAGATCGCCGCGGCCGTCCCGGACCCGGAGCTGCCCATGCTCACCCTGGCCGATCTGGGCGTGCTGGCCGAGGTCGAGACGGACGGCGCCGAGGTGACGGCCTGGCTGACGCCGACCTACTCCGGCTGCCCGGCCGTCGCCGAGATGGCCGCCGACGTGGACCGCCGACTGCGCGCGGCCGGGTACCGGGCCGTCCGGGTCCGGCTGCGGCTGGACCCGCCGTGGTCCACCGACCTGATCACCGCCGAGGGCCGACGCAAGCTCGCCGAGGCGGGGATCGCCCCGCCGCACCCGAGCACGGCCGCCGCAGGCGCGGCCGGCGCGGCCGGGCCCCGGCCCGTCGCGCTGACCCTCGGCCCCACCCGCACCGCCGCCGCCCTCCCCGTGCCCTGCCCGCGCTGCGGCGGCGCGGACACGGAGGAGCTGTCCCGCTTCGGCTCCACCGCCTGCAAGGCGCTCTGGCGCTGCCGCGCCTGCCGGGAGCCCTTCGAACGCGTCAAGGAGATCTGAATGCCCGCCGCCTCGCCCGCAGCCTCCTCCGCCGAGGCCTCGCTCACCGCGGCCCCGTCCGTCGAGGACCTCGGCCCGGCCGTCCGCCCGGCCCGTCGCCCGGCCTTCCACCGGCTGCGGATCGACCGGATCGAGCGGCTCTGCGAGGACGCCGTGGCGGTGACCTTCGCGGTGCCGGACGGGCTCGCGGAGGAGTTCGCGTTCCGGCCGGGCCAGACCCTGACCCTGCGCAAGGTGGTGGACGGCGGCGATGAGCGCCGCTCGTACTCGATCTGCGCCCCGGCCGGGGGCCCGCTGCGGATCGCCGTCCGGGAGGTGCCCGGCGGGCTGTTCTCCCGGTGGCTGGTGCGGGACGCGCGGCCCGGCGAGGAGGTGGAGGTGCTGACGCCGTCGGGCCTGTTCACCCCCGAACTCGGTGCCCCCGCCGACCACGTGCTGCTCGCGGCCGGCTCCGGCGTCACCCCGATGCTGTCGATCGCCGCCTCCGTGCTGGCCGCCGACCGCCGCTCCACCGTCACCCTGCTCTACGGCAACCGGCGCAGCGACACCGTGATGTTCGCGGACGAGCTGGCCGACCTGAAGGACCGCTACCTCGGCCGCTTCCAGCTGGTCCACGTGCTGTCCCGGGAGACCCGAGACGCCGAACTGCTCACCGGCCGCCTCGACCCGGAACGGGTGCGGGCCCTGCTGGCGGCGCTGGTGGACGTGCCGACCGTCGGGCACTGGTGGCTCTGCGGCCCGTTCGGCATGGTCGCCGGGGCGAAGGAGCTGCTCGCCGAGCTGGACGTGCCGGGTGAGCGGGTGCACCAGGAGCTGTTCCACGCCGACGACGAACCGGTCGCCGAGCGCCCCGAGGACCGCGACGACGCGGACGCCGCCGACGGCGCGCACAGCGAGGTGACCGTCGTCCTGGACGGACGCGGCAGCACCCTCGCCCTCGCGCGCGACCGCTCGATCCTCGACGGCGCCCAGCGCTCCCGCCCCGACCTGCCGTTCGCCTGCAAGGGCGGGGTCTGCGGCACCTGCCGCGCCCTGGTCACCGAGGGCGAGGTGGAGATGCGCCGGAACTTCGCGCTGGAGGAGAAGGAGCTCGCCGCCGGCTACACCCTCACCTGCCAGGCCCGGCCGCTCACCGACCGGGTGACGGTCGACTTCGACCGCTGATCCGCTGATCCGTCGACTCGCCGGCCCGATGACCGCGTCCGGGGGCCGTTGCCGACGGGCCGGTGACCGCCGGGGTCCGCCTCGCGGGCCGGGCGGGCCGGCGGGCGTCAGACCACGGCCGGTACCGCAGCCGGAAGCAGGGCCACGGCCGGGGTCCGCACCGGGACCGGGACCGGGGCCTGGACCGGGACGGGGACCGGAGCCGTGGCGGGATCCACGGCCGGGGCGGGCTGCTCGGCGGGGTCGCCGAGCAGCCGGACCAGGTCGTTGACGGCGGCGCGCCCGGCCCGGTTGGCGCCGATGGTGCTGGCGGACGGGCCGTAGCCGACCAGGTGGACGCGCGGATCGGCGGTGGCCCGGGTGCCGGTGAGGGCGATGCCGCCGCCGGGGGAGCGCAGCCCGAGCGGGGCCAGGTGCCCGACCTCCGGCCGGAAACCGGTGGCCCACACGATCGCGTCCACCGCCAGCTCCTGGTCGCCCCAGGCGACGCCGTGCTCGGTGAGCCGGTCGAACATCGGCCGCCGGTGCAGCGCTCCCAGCTCCTCGGCGCGCCGGTAGGCGACGGACGGGCCGAGGCCCGTCACGCTCACCACGCTGCGCACCGGCAGCCCCTGCCGGACTCGCTCCTCGACCTTGGCGACCACCGCGCGACCGTACTCGGGGGTGAAGGGCCCCTCGTGGAAGACGGGTTCGCTCCGGGTGACCC
Organism: Kitasatospora sp. NPDC101176; assembly: GCF_044768035.1. Classification (NCBI taxonomy): domain Bacteria; kingdom Bacillati; phylum Actinomycetota; class Actinomycetes; order Kitasatosporales; family Streptomycetaceae; genus Kitasatospora; species Kitasatospora sp. NPDC101176. Next base: position 359,799 of record NZ_JBIWPA010000001.1, on the reverse strand, counting down.
AGACGGTCTCGCCGACCGCCGCCACCTCGGACAGCACCTGGATCGCGGAGGCGCCGCCGCCGACCACCAGGACGCGCCGGCCCGCGAACTCCTCCGGGCCGCGGTACTCCGCGTAGTGCAGCTGACGCCCGCCGAAGTGACCCGGGTAGTGGGGGAGGAAGGGGCGGGTCCAGGTGCCGGTGGCGTTGATCAGGGCCCTGGTGGACCAGGTGCCCCGGTCGGTCTCGACCAGCAGCCGGGAGCCCGGGCGGTCGGACTCGGCGCGCACCGTGCGCACGGTGACCGGGCGCACGACGGGGAGCGCGTGGCGGGCCTCGTACGCCGCGAAGTACCCCGGCACCACCTCGCGCGCGGGGGCCTGCGGGTCGACCGGCGGGAGCTCGGCGTCCGGGAGGTCGTGGAAGCCGTGGACGGTGGCCATCCGCAGGGACGGCGCGCGGTGCGCCCAGGCGCCGCCCGGCGCGGGGTCGGCGTCGAGTACGACGAAGCCGCCGTCGGCGTCCGCCCGGTAGGGGACGAAGCCGCGGCGGCCCAGGTGGTAGGCGGCCGACAAACCCGCCTGGCCGGCGCCCACCACCAGCACGTCCACGCGCCGGGCTCCACCGTCGTTCGTTGCACCGTAAACAGTCACGACCGTGAAACATCCGGGGTGGGGACGGTGTTCCCGGGCGGTGGACGCTCCTGGGCGGCGGGTGTTCCCGTGCCGTCAGCCGTCAGCCGTCAGCCGTCAGCCGTCAGCCGTCAGCCGTCAGCTGCCGGTGGTCGGTGGGTCGGTGGTCGGCGACCCTGCGCGACCTCGCGCTCGGCGGTGGTCGGGCGCCACTCTCAGGTGGCGGGGGAGATCACCACGGCCGTGCCGTACGCGCAGACCTCGGTGCCGACGTCCGCCGCCTCCGTCACGTCGAAGCGCATCATCAGGACGGCGTTGCCGCCGCGCGCGCGGGCCTGCTCGACCAGCCGCTGCATCGCCTCGTTGCGGCTCTCCACCAGGGTCTTCGTCAAGCCCCGCAGCTCGCCGCCGATCAACGACTTCAGCCCTGCGCCGATCTGGCTGCCGATGTGACGGCTGCGCACGGTCAGTCCGAAGACCTCGCCGATCACGTGGTCGACCCGGTAACCGGGGATGTCGTTGGTGGTCACGACCAGGACGTCGGCGTTCGGGCCCTGCCCGCCGCCGTACTCGTTGATGTCAGCCATGGCGCCCATCCTGCCGCCGTCGTGCGTCCGAGTGACAGAGGCACGACCGGGCGATGGCCGAGAAGGCGTCCAGAAGCTGGTTCAGACCGGTGATCGGGCGGCCGAAAGGCCGTACCGTAGCCCCATGGGCGAGCGAAGCGATCATCCACAGGGGCCGGGCGCGGCGGAGGACTCCGGTGCGCAGGAGATCGAGGCGACGGTGGTGCTGGGCCTGCGGATCACCGACTGGCCGGCGCTGCGCGCCGCCGCGATCAGGGCGGTCGAGGACCTGACGTTCGAGGGCATCGACCCGGCCGGCCAGCGCCGTGAACTGCTGCGCGAGGTCGCCGAGGACGCCAACGCGGCGCTCGGCGCGCTGCTGCACCCGGACCGGCTGGTGGCCGCGATCCCGGGCGTCGAGGCGATCGGCGGCACGCTGGAGATCAGCGTCACCGAGGACTTCGCGCCGGACTTCGCCGAGCTGTTCCCGCTGGAGGGGGACGACGAGGAGGGCGGCGCGGGGGTGGACTGGACGCTCACCCCGCGCACCGCGTGCCTGCTGCACGCCCAGCTGCTCGGCCTGGCCGACGCGGCCTACGACGACCTGGACGAGCACGGCGACGACCCGGTCGCCGAGGGCGACGACGCCGACTGGACGGTTTTCGCCCGGCTGCCCCAGCGCACCTGGCGGCTCCACCGCGCCTGGCGCCGCGCGATGGCCCGTGCCTTCGATGACCTGGCCGACGACCTCGCGCTCGGCGAGTGGCCGCTGCCGCGCTGCCTGGCCGAGGAGATCGCCCTGCGGATGGCCCTGGTCGACGCCCGGGCCCTGCTCGGCGCGCAGCCCGAGTCGGTGGCCGACATGATGGGCGACCTCCCGGCCGACCTGTACGACTACGACTGGGACGGCTGCCACGACGAGCTGTTCGGTGTCTACGGGCCGGACGACGGTGACCCGGAGCTCGGTGCCGAGCAGCGGACCGAGGTGCTGCTGGCGGCCACGCACCCCGAGGGCTGGTTCCTGACGTACGAGGACGCCGAGGCGAGGGACCCGCAGCGCGGCTACCGGCGCTGACCGGCTGTCGGGCTTTTCGGGCTGTCGGGTCCGTGCCCGGCGTTCCGGCGTTCCGGTGTCCGGGCGCTGGGGCGGGGGTCCGGCTAGGCTGCGGGCATGTCCGATGCGTCTGATGTGCGTGATGTGCCGGGGCGGACGGCCGGGGCGGACGGCCTGCCGCCCGGCGAGGGCGACCAGGTGTTCGCCCGGATCTCGCTCGGGCTGGAGGGCGTGCAGGCCGCGCAGCGCGGTCGGACCGCCCAGGCGCGGGCCAGCTTCGAGGCCCTCTGGGAGGCACTCGGTGAGAGCGGAGACGTCTTCCACCGCTGCGTCCTGGCGCACTACCTGGCCGACCTGCAGGACGACCCGCAGGCCGAACTGGAATGGGACCTGAGGGCGCTGGCCGCGGCTGACTCGCTCACCGCCGAACGCGCCGAGACCTACGGGTCCGCCCTCCAGGTGCGGGCCTTCTACCCCTCGCTGCACCTCAACCTGGCCTCGGACCACCTCAAGCTCGGCGAGCCCTCGCTGGCGCGCGAACAGCTGGAGCACGCCGTGCACAGCCTGGACGCCCTGCCCGAGGACGCCTACAGCGCGAGCATCCGGACGGCGGTCGACGAACTGCGCCAGCGGCTGCGTTGAGCGGGCCGCGCCGCCGTCCCGCCCGGAGTGCGCCCGGCCCGTCCGTCGTGTCCGGCCCGTCCCGTCTCGTCTCCTCCCGTCCTGCCTCGTGTCGGCCCGTTTCCTTTCGTCCGTCCCGGACACCGCGTGATCACCGGCTCGGCCGGGCTGGCATGCTGGACGGGTGACTTCTCCGTTCGATGACCCGACTCCCGCTCCCGCCTCCGCCCCCGTCCCCGAGGGGGACTCCGCCCCGCACCCCGAGGACCGCGACGCGCGGACGCAGTACGTGCTGCCGCTGGTCGTCCGGCTGGAGCGGGCCACGCCGCCCGGGCGGACGGACGCGCTGGAGACCTCGGCGCGGGCGGTCCTCACCCTGCTGGCCGACGCGCGGGTGACCGGGGCGGACGGCGAGTGGGCGGAACGCGTCGTGGCCTGGGAGGACGCCCGCATCCGCAAGGTGGTCCGGCGGGCCCGCGGCGGGGAGTGGCGCAGGGCGGGCGAGCTGCCGGGGATCACGGTCGCCGGACGGGAGGCCGAGGTGCGGGTGTTCCCGCCCGTCCCGCTGGACGGCTGGCCCAAGGAGCTCGCCAAGCTCCAGGTCTCGGGTACGGACCTGGAGGAGACGGCCGAGGTCGGCGCTCCGGAGCCGGGCCTGTCGGTGCTGTGGCTCAACCCCGAGCTGGAGATGAGCGCGGGCAAGACGATGGCGCAGACCGGTCACGCGGCGCAGCTCGCGTGGTGGCGACTGGACGAGGCGCAGCGCAAGGAATGGGCCGAGTCCGGGTTTGCGCTCGCGGTGCGGACGGCCTCTCCTGAGGCGTGGCAGGGACTTGTCGCGAGTGGCCTGCCGTTGGTCCGGGACGCGGGCTTCACCGAGATCGCGCCCGGCAGTTGCACGGTGGTCGCGGACCACCCGGCGCTGCGGTGATCGGTGGTCGGTGACGTGCAATCGGTGCCCCTTGACCGGTGAGCGGCGTGGGGGAGCCGTGACGCGCGGCAGCCAGCGGAGGCCGGCTGACAGATGACAGCGAACAGATTTCAGATTTCAGATTTCAAAATCTGTTATCTGTTTGCCGTCATCTGTTTCGTCCCTTCGGCGCTCGCTCTCGTCCGGCGCCGGCGGTCGAGAGGGTCAGCCGGCCTCGAACCGCCGGAGGGCTCGCAGGCCGCCGTAGGCCGCGGCGGCCGTCCAGAGGGCCATGATCAGCAGCCCCGTCCAGTGCCCGTAGTGGACACCGGCCTCGGCCTGGGTGCGGGTCGCGTACAGCCCGGCGCGGTCGGGCAGGAACTGCCCGGCCTCGCGGACGCCGGGGATGGCCGCGAGCCAGGTGGTACCGAGGAACAGCATCGGCGTCAGCACACCGAGCGCGGCGCTGAAGTTGCCCAGCATCGCCGTCATTCCGAGGCAGAGCAGCACCAGCAGCGGGTGGTAGAGCACTCCGGCGAGGAAGCTGCGGGCCAGGCCGGGGGTGGAGAGGTCCAGGCCGACGGTGGCGCCGACGACGAGGAACGAGCCCGCCGTCGAGACCAGGCCGAGCAGCAGTCCCACCGCGGCCCCGAGCGCGAGCTTCGCTCCGTACAACCGCCTGCGCAGGGGTACGGCGGCGAGCGAGGTGCCGATCATGCGGGTGTTGAACTCCTGGCCGATCAGCAGGATCCCGGTGCAGGCCACGGCCACGTGGCCGAAGAGCAACCCGTAGTAGATCCCGCCGGCGGGATCCTCGCCCGGTGTGTGGTCCTTCGTGCCGTAGGCGGCGTTGACGGCCGTGGTGATCCCGACGGTCAGGGCCAGGGCCACCAGCGGGGCCGCCCACTGCGAGGGCAGGGTGGTGAACTTGATCCGTTCGGCGCGCAGTGCGTGGATGGGGCTCAATCCCTCGTCTCCACTTCGTTCGTGGTCGGTTGGCGGTTTGTGGTCCGCCGGGGAGTGCGGATCCACCCGGCGATCGTGGGGTGGCCGGGGCACCTTGGCCGTGGGAGTCACCCGGTGCGTCGCAGCGCGAGCAGTCCGCCGTAGGCGGCCCCGCCGGCCCACAGGGCCATGATCAGCAGCCCGGTCCAGTGGCCGTACGCCACCTGTGGATCGTCGGCGTAGCGCAGGGCGTACTGGCCCGCCCGGTCGGGCAGGAACTGGGCCACCCGGCGCACCCCGGGAACGCCGCCGAGCAGGGGCGAGAGCAGGAACACCACCGGTACCAACAGGCCCATGGCGGCGGTGAGGTTGCCGAGCAATGCCGTCGTCCCGAGGCAGAACACCACGAGCAGCACCGGGTACAGCACACCGGCGGTGGCGGAGCGGGCGAAGCCGGGGCCGTCCCAGGCGCCGGGCACGGTGGTTGCGTACCCGGCGAAGGCGCCCGCCGTGCCGGTCGCACCGACGGCGAGGCCCACGAGGGCACCGAGCGTGAGCTTCGCTCCGTACAGCAGGCCGCGTCGGGGCACGGCGGTGAGCGAGGCGTCGATCATGCGGGTGTTGAACTCCTGGCCGATCAGCAGGACGGCGAAGCAGGTCAGCGCGGCCTGGCCGAAGTTGAGCCCGTAGTGGACTCCCGTACCGGGGTCGTCGGTGAGGTTGTGGTCCTTGTCGCCGAGGGCCGCGCCGACCGTCGTGGTGACGCCGGCGGTCAGGCCGAGGGCGAGCAGCGGGGTGAGCCAGAGCGAGCGGAGGGTGGTGAACTTGATCCGCTCGGCGGTGAGGGCGTTGAGGGCGTTCATGCGGCGGCCTCCGCGCGGTACTCGAGACTGTCGGCCGTCATCCTCATGAAGGCCTCCTCCAGGGAGTCCTGTCGGGTCGTGATCTCGTACAGCACGACGCCGTGCGCGGCGGCGAGGGCGGCGATCCGCTCGGGCTCGAGGCCGGTCACCTCCCAGGCGCCGCCGTCGACCTGGGTCGCGGTGGGGGCGCCCCCGATGTCCCGGGCACCCGGCGATCGGCCGTTAGGCATTTCACCGTCGGGCAGTTGGTCCCTGGCCAGTTGGTCCTTGAGCAGTTCGCCGCCGAGCAGTCCGCCGCCGAGCAGGGCGGCCAGCTTGTCCGGGTCGACGGCTCGGACCCGGATCCGGGTGCGGCCGTGACGGTCGAGGAAGTCGCGGGTGGCGGCGTCCGCCAGCAGCCGGCCGCGGCCGATCACCACCAGGTGGTCCGCGGTGAGCGCCATCTCGGTCATCAGGTGGGACGAGACCAGTACGGCACGGCCCTCGGCGGCCAGCCGGCGCAGCAGGGTGCGGATCCACCGGATGCCTTCCGGGTCGAGGCCGTTGACCGGTTCGTCCAGCAGCAGTACCGGCGGGTCGCCGAGCAGGGCGGCGCCCACGCCGAGGCGCTGGCGCATGCCCAGCGAGAAGGTCCGGATCCGCCGCCCGGCGGCCTCGGCCAGGCCGACCTGGGCGAGCACCTCGTCCACCCGGCGCTGCGGCAGGCCGTTGCTCGCGGCGAGCCAGCGCAGGTGGCCGCGGGCCGTGCGGCCGCCGTGCAGGGCGTGGGCGTCCAGCAGCGCGCCGACCCGGCGCAGCGGGTCGGAGAGTTCGGTGTACGGGCGGCCGTCGACGAGGGCGCGTCCGGCGGTCGGGCGGTCGAGGCCGAGGACCAGGCGCATGGTGGTGCTCTTGCCGGCGCCGTTCGGGCCGAGGAACCCGGTCACCAGCCCGGGCCGGACCTCGAAGGACAGCTCGTCGACGACGCGTCGGCCGCCGTACTCCTTGGTGAGGCCCTGGATGTCGATCACGGCCGTGCTCCTCTCTCGTCGGTCCGGCGCCCCTGCCGTCACCGTCTCGGCGGCCTGGTCGCCCGTGGTGCTCCGGTGTTCCGGTGGGCCGTGCTCCGGCGGCCCCGCGCTCCGGCCCTCCTGTGGTCCGGTGGTCCGGTGGTCCGGTGGCCGCGTGCTCCGGTGGGTCCCATTCGACCGGAGCGGGGCCGCGGGCGGATCCCGCCCGGGCGGGGACCGGTCTCCCTCCTGGGAGGGAGACCGTCCTGCACCGGTGGGGGAGCACCGGTGAGGCGCTGACCTGGCAGGATGTCGGGATGCCCAGGATCCTCGCGCCACTTCTCGCCGGCGCCACGTACGCGCGTCTGCTGCACCTGATGGTCGGATGGATCTTCGCGGGCGTCCTCCTGATGGTCTATCCGGGGACGTACCACAAGGGTCTCGGCGAGATCGTCGTGGCGAGCGTCTGCGTGGACGCGGCCCTGCTCGTGCTCGTCGCCCTGGTGCCCGCCGCACGGCTCGCGGAGGGCGTCCAGGCCCGGCTGTTGCTGGTGCCCGACCGGGAGCGGGACATCTCCGCCGAGCCCTCCCGCACCTGGGCCGACCGCCGGCGCACCGCAGGGTGGTTGATCGGGCGGGTCGCGCTCGGCTCCGTGGTCGGGTTCGCGACGATCTTCGGACTCACCGGCGGATTCGATCTGCTGTCCGGCGCCGACTCCCTGCGCTACCTCCCGCTCGTGCCGCCGGCCCTGTTCGGCTACGGCTGGCTGGTCGTCGCCGCCGGTCGGCTCCAACTCGCCATGGCAGTGCGGCTGCTGGGGCCGTCCCCGGCCGAACGGCTGGCCGAAGCGGAGCTGCGGGCCGAACGGCTGCTGGAGCGCAACCGGTTGGCCCGCGAGCTGCACGACTCCATCGGCCACGCACTGACGGTGACGGTCCTTCAGGCCGGCGCGGCGCGCGAGGTCGGGGACCGGGAGTTCACCGCCAAGGCGCTGGAGGTCATCGAGGAGACCGGCCGCCGGGCCATGGAGGACCTCGAACGGACCCTCGTCCTGCTGCGGGAGAGCCCGGACGCCGACTCGCCCGCCACCGTGACCGAGCGGCCCGGCGTGGAGCAGCTGCCCGCGCTCTTCGACACCGCCCGCGCGGCCGGCAGCCCGGTCGAGGCCCGGATCGAGGTGTCGGCGGGGGAGTTGCCCAGGGTGCTCTCGCGGGAGTCGTACCGCATCGTCCAGGAGGGTGTCACCAACGCGCTCAGGTACGCGCCGGGCCAGCCGGTCAGCGTGCGGATCGCCGTCCGCGACGGACAGTTGGAGCTGCGCTGCGCCAACCGCACGGCGGTGGCCGGCGCCGGTGCGGTGCGGCCCGCGGGTGGCACGGGCCGCCGGGGCGGCAAGGGTCTGCGCGGCATCCGGGAACGCGCCGCACTGCTCGGCGGGGAGGCCGGCGCGGGAGCGTCCACCGACGGGGCCGGGGAGTGGGTGCTCGCCGTCCGGCTCCCCCTACGCTTGGGCTCGTGACGAACGATCTTGCGGGGGACGGCCGGGCGAGGGCGACCGGGGCGACGATCGACATCCTGCTCGCCGACGACGAGGAACTGGTCCGGGCCGGCCTGCGGGCCGTCCTGGAGGCGCAGGGGGACCTACGGGTGGTCGGCGAGGCCGCCGACGGCGCGGAGGCGGTGGCGCTGGCCCGGGCGCTGCGCCCGGACGTCGTGCTGATGGACGTCCGGATGCCGGTCCTGGACGGCCTGGCGGCGACCCGTGAGCTCGTACGCCCCGGCGCCCCGGGGGAGCGGCCGCCGAAGATCCTGGTCGTGACCACCTTCGAGAACGACGACTACGTCTACCAGGCGCTGCGGGCCGGCGCCGACGGCTTCCTGCTCAAGCGTTCCCGACCGGCCGAGATCGCGCACGCGGTGCGGCTGGTGGCGGCGGGCGAGTCGTTGCTGTTCCCGGCCGCGATCCGCCGTCTCGCGGCCGGTCAGGGCAACCCGGCCGCGCGCGCCGCGATGGCCGGGGCGGCGCTCACCGAGCGCGAGGCGCAGGTGCTGCGGCTCGTCGCGCGCGGACTCAGCAACGGTGAGATCGCCGAACGGCTGTTCCTCGGAGTGCAGACGGTGAAGACGCACGTCAGCAGCGTGCTGGCGAAGCTCGGGGCGCGGGACCGCACCCAGGCGGTGATCGCGGCGTACGAATCGGGGTTCGTGGAGCCGTCGGAGTCGGACTGACGGCACCTGCGCGCAGGGGGCGGACGAGGAGGTGGGGGCGTGGGCAGGACCGGTCAGGCCGGGTAGCCGTGGGTCTGGGCGGCCTTGACCGAGGCCCAGACCGCGGACCCGGGAGCCAGGTCCAGCTCCGCGACGGCCGCCTGGGTGAGGTCGGCGGCCATCGGCAGTTCGCCCTCGAGATCGGCGCGCACCTGGTCGCCGTGCAGGTCCAGGCCGGTGACCTGGAGCTTCCACACGTTGCGCGCGCTGGACTCGGGCCGCTCCCGGTGGAGGGTCACGGCGGACGGCGGGAAGGCCACGAAGGCCGGGCCGGACAGGTCCTCGGTGGTGGTCAGCACCGTGCCCGTCGGCAGTGTCACCTGGTGGTCCTTCGCCGTGCCCTGGTACAGGTTGAGTCCGACCAGGCGGGCGATGTAGTCCGTGCGCGGCCGGCGGGCGACCTCGGCCGGGCTGCCGGACTGCACCTCGTGGCCGTCCTCGATCACCACCAGCCGGTCGGCCAGCACCATCGCGTCCAGCGGGTCGTGCGTGACCAGCACCGCGACCGCCTCGAACTCGGCCAGGTGGCGCCTGAGTTGGGAGCGCACGTCGAGCCGGGTGCGGGCGTCCAGGGCGGCCAGCGGTTCGTCCAGCAGGAGCAGTCGGGGGCGCACGGCCAACGCCCTTGCCAGCGCCACCCGTTGGGCCTGACCGCCGGAGAGGCGGCCGGGCCGGGCGGAGGCGTGCTCGGCCAGGCCCATCCGCTCGAGCCAGACGGACGCCTCGGTCCGGGCGGCGCGCTTGGGCCGGCCCTGGCAGCGCGGGCCGAAGGCGACGTTGTCGAGCGCGCTGAGGTGCGGGAAGAGCAGGTAGTCCTGGAACACCACGCCGACGGGCCGTTCCTCGGCCGGGGTGCACACCCGCCGGCCGGGGTCCTCGAGCAGCACTCCGTCAAGGCGCAGGTGGCCGCCGGTCAGGGGGAGCAGCCCGGCGAGCGCGCGCAGGGCGGTGGACTTGCCGGCGCCGTTCGGGCCGAGCAGCGCGACCACCTCGCCGGGGGCGGCGGTGAGCGCGAGGTCGAGCGTGAACGCGGCGCGGTCCACCCGGAGCCGGGCGTCGAGGGCGGGGGCGGTGCTCATCGGGGCGGCGTCCAGGGGCTCGGTGGGCGGAGGTTCGGCCTTCGGCGGCCCGGTACCAGGCGGCCCGCCGTCAGGTGGATCGACGGCGGGTGGCCCGGTGTTCGGTGGCCCGGCGGCCGGTGAGGTGCCGTCCGGTGGTGAGGTGCCGTGCAGTGATGCGTCGCCGTGCCGTGGTGAGGCGCCCGGGAGGCCGGTTGGGTGGCCGGTCGGGAGGCCGGCTGGGAGGCCGCCCGGGCGGCCGCTGCGGAGGCCCTCACGGCGTGGGCATCCAGCGCTCGCGCAGGCCGACCAGGACCGCGATGGACACCACCAGCAGGACCAGGGACAGGGCGATGGCCGCCTCCGGATCGGACTCCATGGCGAGGTACACGGCCAGCGGCATGGTCTGGGTCCGGCCCGGGAAGTTGCCCGCGAAGGTGATCGTCGCCCCGAACTCGCCGAGCGCCCTGGCCCATGCCAGGACGGCCCCGGCGGCGATCCCCGGGGCGATCAGCGGCAGTGTGACCCGGCGGAACGCCGTCAGCCGGGAGGCGCCCAGGGTCGCCGCGGCCTCCTCGTAGCGGGGGTCGGCGGCCCGCAGCGCGCCCTCGACGCTGATCACGAGGAACGGCATCGCCACGAACGCCTCGGCGATCACCACGCCGGTGGTGGTGAACGGCAACGTGATGCCGAAGGTCGAGTCCAGCCAGGAGCCGACGATGCCGCGCCGCCCGAGGACCAGCAGCAGCGCCACACCGCCGACCACCGGTGGCAGCACCAGCGGCAGGGTGACCAGGGCCCGGACCACCCGCCGGCCCGGCAGCTCGGTGCGGGCGAGCAGCCAGGCCAGCGGGACGCCGAGGACCAGCGAGACGGCCGTGGCCGCCGTCGCGCAGACCAGCGACAGGCGCAGTGCGTCCCAGACGGCGGCGCTGGTCAGCTGGTCCGACAGACTGCTCCACGGCGCCCGGATCAGCAGCCCGACCAACGGGAGGACCAGGAACGCGAGCCCGAGCAGCGCCGGGAGCAGCAGGGCGACCGGGACCCGGTTCGCCCGCCGCCGGCTCCGGCGCGGCACGGCCTTCACCGCTGCGGCCGCGCCGGGGCCGCCGCCGGGCCCGCCGTCCGGGCCGGTGTCGGCACCGCTGCCGGCACTGGGGGTGTGGCCGGGGGCGTCGTCGGGGCCACCGGCGGTGGTGCGGTCGCTCACGGTGCCTGGAAGCCCGCCGCGGTGAGCACCTGCTTGGCCTCGGACGACTGGACGTACGCGACGAAGGCGGCGGCGCCGTCCTTGTTCGGTGCCTTGGCCAGCGCGGCGATCGGGTAGTCGTTCACGGCCTTGTCGGCCTCGGGGAAGTCCACGCCGTCGATCTTCGCAGCATCGGCCTTCACGTCGGTCTTGTACACCAGCGAGGCGTCGACCTCGCCGAGCTCGACCTTGGTGAGCGCACCCTTGACGTCCTGTTCGAGGGTGACCGGGGTGAGGTTGACGTTGGCGGCCTTGAGCGCGGTCAGGGCCGCGGCGCCGCACGGCACCTCCTTCGCGCACAGCGCGACCTTCACCCCGGAGCCGGTGAGGTCGTTCAGACCCGCGACGTGCTTGGGGTTGCCCTTGGGCACGGCGATGGTGAGGGTGTTGCGCACGAAGGTCTTCGGGTCGCCGCTCGCGCCGCCCGCGTCGGTGACGGTCTTCATGGTGGCCGGGCTCGCGGCCGCGAACACGTCCGCCGGGGCACCCGAGTTGATGCTGGTGGCGAGGGCGGAGCTGCCGCCGAAGTTGAAGGTGACCTTGGCGCCCGGGTTCGCGGCCTCGAACTTCTTGCCGAGGTCGGTGAAGGTCTCCTTCAGCGAGGCGGCGGCGAAGACGGTGATGGCGCCGGTCGCCTTCGGCATGCCGGCGCCGGTGGTCGCCGCCGAGCCCGTCGCGGCGGCCGGGGCCGCGGAGGAGGACGCCGCGTCGGAGGCCTTGCCGCCGTCGCTGCCGCACGCGGTGGCCCCGAGGCTGAGAGCGAGGGCCGCGGCGGCGGCGACGGCGAGTCTGCGGGTGGTGGTCGTACGGGTGTCCATCGGTGCTGCCCCTCCAGGGTTCGCGCCGGAAGGGGCGCGGGGACCAGGCCGCAGCTGCGGCCATTACGGCGATCATAGTGCCGCAAATGCGAGCGATAAATCCTCTGTCGCTTTGCACAGGCAGGGTGTGGCGAGGGCCTGTTCCCGGCTGTGGGAAGGCTCAAACGTGCACGGACCGTGCCGGGGTCGCGGTGCGTCCGCGGGCGGCTTCGGCGAGGCCGAGGGAGCGGACGACGGGCAGGCGGGCGGGGGTGTCGGCCGGAAAATTGCGTCGCGCGGGATCGGCCGAGCGGACAGAGTGGTGCGAGCGGTCGGGGCGGGGCCGTGGGCCGCAACCCGTGTGCGCCACACACGCCACACATGCGCCGTATCCCGCCCGTATCTCGTATCTCGTATCCCGTATTGCGCACCACGCACACCACACACCGCCGTCCGGCGAACGGCCGGAACCGAAGAGGGGGAGGAGTCCGCCCATGTCCACCTTGCGCGTCACCGCCGAGAAACTGGTCATCCTGGAGCACCCGAACGCCGATGCCCTGGAGCTCGCGCAGGTCGGTCTCTACCGGGCGGTGGTCGCCAAGGGCAGCTACCGGACCGGCGACTACGCCGTCTACATCCCCGAACAGTCCGTGCTCCCGGAGCAGTTGATCGGTGAGCTGGGTCTGACCGGCAAGCTGGCCGGCAGCCGGGCCGACCGGGTGCGGGCGGTTCGGCTGCGCGGTGAACTCTCCCAGGGCATCGTCTGCCGGCCCGGAGTCCTCGCCGACACCGACCTGGAGGCCGCCGCCGAGCGCGGCGAGGACTTCGCCGAACTCCTCGGGATCGTCAAGTGGCAGCCGCCGGTGCCGACGTCGATGAGCGGCGACGTGCTCAGCGCGCCGGACCTGCTGCCCTGGGTGGACATCGAGAACCTCAAGCGCTACCCCGACATCTTCGAGCCCGGCGAGCCGGTCGTGCTCACCGAGAAGCTGCACGGCAGCTGCTGCCTGGTGACGTACACCGCCGCCACCGGAGAGGTGCGGGTGTCGTCCAAGGGCATCGGCGCGCAGGGGCTCTCGCTGGTCGAGGACGAGCGCAACCTGTACTGGCGGGCGGTGCGTGCCCACGGCATCCCCGCGGTGGCGGCCCGCCTGGCCGAACGGCTCGGCGCCGAGCGGGTGGGCGTCTTCGGCGAGGTCTTCGGTACGGGGGTCCAGGACCTGACGTACGGGGCCTCCGGGCGCGCCGAACTGCCCGGGTACGCCGCGTTCGACGTGTCGGCCGTCGTAGACGGGCGGATGGAGTGGTACTCCGCCGCCGAACTCCTCGAAGGCGAGCTGCCGTTGGTGCCCGAGCTGTGGCGCGGTCCGTTCGATCCCGAGGTGGTGCTGGGGCTGGCCCAGGGCAGGGAGACCGTCTCCGGACGGGAACTCCACCTGCGCGAGGGCGTGGTGGTCCGGCCGGTGACCGAGCGTTGGAGCATGGCGGTGGGCGGACGCGCGATCGCCAAGGTGGTCAGCGACGCCTACCTGACCCGCAAGGGCGGCACGGAGTACGAGTGACCGCCGGGGCGTCGGAGCGGGATCGGCGGGCGGGCGACGGCGAACAGATGACAGTGGACAGCTGACAGAGTTTGAAATCTGTTATCTGTTCGCTGTCATCTGTTATCTGTCACCTGTCACTTGTTCGTCGTCCGGCGCCGTAGACCGCCGCCGGAGCCCCGGGCCGATGCCCGGACGGGTGTGGCCGTCGGCCTTCCAGGCACACGACCGCTCCATTCGAACACGGCGACCGCGCTCTGCGGGCAGCTTTTCACATCTTCGGGTGGCTGATTCCGGCCCCTCGATAGCGTCCCACGCACCCCAGACCGGAAGCGCACGTGCGGCTGGCATATGACGGGCCGGCGGTTCACGTGACCCCGCCGATCCGCCGCCGGCCGCCTGGAGTCCGCCCGGTCCGGGTTGCCCGGGCGCACCGCGAACCGCCCCCGGGTTCGACCGGTCGACCGGAGGTCCCGTGGGCACCCTCAACCATCTCGGCTTCGGCTGGCTGACGCCCGCCCTCTCGTACCTGATGGCCTGCGCCGGCGCCGCCCTCGGCCTGCGATGCACCCTGCGCGCACTCGCCGCGAGCGGCGCCGCCCGCCGGAACTGGCTGCTCGTCGCCGCCACCGCGATCGGCTCGGGCATCTGGACCATGCACTTCGTCGCCATGTTCGGATTCGCCGTCGACGGCACCGAGCTGCGCTACGACGTGCCGCTGACCGTGCTCAGCCTCGCCGTCGCCGTCCTGGTCACCGGTCTGGGCCTGGTGGTGGTCTGCTGCGGCGGTCACCGCGGCCCGGCCCTGCTGGCCGGGGGCTTCACCACCGGCATCGGCGTCTCCGCGATGCACTACCTCGGCATGGCGGCGGTCCGGATGCACGGCGGCCTGCGGTACGACGCCGGCACGGTCGCGATCTCGGTGCTCATCGCGATCGGCGCGGCCACCGCCGCCCTCTGGGTCGCCGTCACCATCCGCAACGTGTACGCGGCGGCCGCCGCCTCGCTGGCCATGGGCCTCGCCGTCACCTGCATGCACTACACCGGCATGGCCGCCGTGCACGCCCGGCTCGATCCGGCCCGGACCGGCCTGGGCGGAGCGAGCCCGATGGAGTTCGTCCTCCCGCTCGCCGTCGGGCTCGGCTCCTTCCTCTTCCTCGCCTCGGCCTTCGTCGCACTGTCGCCGCCCGCCCAGGACCGGGCCGGCGGCCACGACGAGGGTGAGCTGACGATCGAGGAGTTCCGCGTCGCCGCCGAGCACCCCGGTGCCGGTCCCTACCCCGGCCGCGGCCCTGGCCCCGGGCACCCGGGGCCAGGACGCCACGGGACCCGCGAGCGGCACGAACGCGCGGCCTGACACCCGCCCGCCGTCGCCCGTCCGTTCCGGAGCCCCCGCCGGCCCCGATCGCACCGGTCCCCGCCGCCGGCCCTCCCCCTCCGTCGCCCCCTCCCCGCCCGAAAGGCGCTCCACCCATGCCTGAAGACCGCGGCGCCCCCGCCCGCCCGCCGCGTCCCGGCTCCGGGCGGCCCGGTTGCCGGGTGCGCGGCCCGCACGGCCCGCGTGTGCTGCGCGACCTGCGGCCCAGGACCGTGCGCGCCCGGATCATCGCCCTGCTGATGGTCCCGGTGGTCTCCGTCCTCGCCCTGTGGGGGTTCGCCACCGTCACGACCGCCGAGGACGTCTGGCAGCTGCTCCGTGTGCGCGACACCCAGCGCACCCTGCTCACGCCGGTCGCCGCCACCGTGGCCGGTCTGCAGGCCGAACGGGCTGCCGCGGGGCAGCTGTTGGCCGCGCCCGGCGCCGACCGGGCGGGCGCCCTGCAGGAGGCCGTGGCCGCCACCGACCGGGCGGTCGCCCCGCTCTTCCCCGATCAGGGGCGCCCCGATCAGCGTTACCGAGAACAGGGTCGCGCCGATTCGGGCCGTCCCGTCACGGCCGATGCCGGTACGGCCCGCCCCGGTTCCGGCTACAACCGGGCCGACGCGCAAGGCCTCGGTGCGGACGCCGCGACCAGGCTGAACGCCCTCGGCGCCGCCCTCGGTGCGCTGCCCGGGCTGCGTGACCGGGTGTCGGCCAGAAGCGCCGACTGGTCCGAGGTGTACGCGGTGTACGGCGCCGCAGTGGACCGGGCACTGGCCGTCGCCGGCGCGCTCACCCCGGCGCCGGAGCGGCGGGCCGGCGCCGTCGCCCGGGTGCTGCCGGAGCTCGCCCGCTCTCGCGAACTCCTCTCCCGGGAGGACGCGTTGCTGCGTGCCGCCCAGCTCTCCGGAGCGCTCACCGCGGACCAGCTGCGCGAGTTCTCCGGCGTGGCCTCCGCCCGGCGGCAGTTCGAGCAGGCCCTCGTCGCCGACCTCCCCGGGGCCGATCTGCCCGGCGCCGACCCGGCGGGTGCCGGTCCGGGCGCCGTGGGCCGGGCGGCACTGCTCGCCGTCACCGGAGGCCAGGACCAGAGGGATCTGGCCGACTACGAGGAACGGGTCCGTGCGGCCGGCGACCCGAAGGCGGCGCTCGCCGCGGTGGCGCCCGACCGCTGGGCCCTGGCCGCCGGCAACCTCACCCGTGACCTGCGCACCGTCGAGGACCGGGCGGGTCGGATCGCCGCCGAGGGACAGGACCCCTACACCTCGGGCCTGTTCACCCCGGCCGGGGCGGCCGTGCTGCTCGGTCTGCTCGGGCTGATCGCCTCGCTGGTGATCTCGGTGCGGATCGGGCGGGGCCTGGTCACCGAGCTGATCGGTCTGCGCGACTCGGCTCTCGACCTGGCGGGCCGCAGACTCCCGGCCACGATGCGGCGGCTGCGGGCCGGGGATCCGGTCGACGTCGAGGCCGAGGTGCCGGAGCCGACGGGCGGCGGAGACGAGATCGGCCAGGTGCACCGGGCGCTCGGGACGGTCCGGCGGGCGGCCGTCACCGCGGCGGTGGAGCGGGCCGAGGTGCTCTCCGGAGTGTCCGGGGTGTTCGTCAACCTGGCGCGGCGCAGCCAGGTCCTGGTGCACCGCCAACTCACCCTGCTGGACGCGATGGAGCGCCGCACCGAGGACCCGTCCGAGCTCGCCGACCTGTTCCGGCTGGACCACCTCACCACCCGGATGCGCCGGCACGCCGAGGGCCTGATCATCCTCTCCGGGGCCGCCCCCGGCCGGGCCTGGCGCCGACCCGTCCCGCTGCTGGACGTGGTGCGCGCAGCCGTGTCGGAGGTCGAGGAGTACGCCCGGATCCAGCTGCACCCGCTGCCGCCCGCCGCCGTCAGCGGTGCGGCCGTCGCCGACCTCACCCACCTGGTGGCCGAGCTGGTGGAGAACGCCACCGGGTTCTCGCCGCCACGCACCCGGGTCCACGTCCGGGGCGAACTGGTCGGCAACGGCTACGCGTTGGAGATCGAGGACCGCGGCCTGGGCATGGGCCGGGCGGCCCTCGCCGCGGCCAACCGGCGGCTCGCGGCCGTGGAGCAGAGCGACCTCTTCGACAGCGATCGGCTCGGCCTGTTCGTGGTCAGCCGGCTCGCCCGGCGGCACGGCGTCCGGGTCTCGCTGGTGACCTCCGCCTACGGCGGTACCACCGCCGTCGTCCTGTTGCCCGCCGTGCTGCTGGCCGACAGCGCGGAGGGCGGGCGGCAGGTCCAGGAGTCCGAGCCGGTACCGGAGTTGGACGTCGTTCCGGTGGAAGAGGGGCGCGCGCACATGGACCGGCCGGTCAGGGCGCGTCCGGGCGCGGCCTTCACCCTGGACGACGGGCTGCTGGACGGCCTGCCGGAGGGGGAGCCGGGCGGCCGGCCGCTGTCCCCGGCCGGGGACGAGCTTCCGGCGGCGGGTGGGCCGTCGCCGGAAGGTGGGGCGCTGCTGCCGTTCGGCTCCCGGGGCGGCGACCCCGGGCCGGCGCGCCGCACCCCCGCCCGGGCCTCCGCTGCCCGGGCGGGCGGACCGGCTGCGGGCGGGGGGTCCGGTCTCGCCTCCGGCCCGCAGCCCGGCCCGCAGCCCGGCCCGCAGCCCCGCCCGCAGCCTGGTCCGCGGTCTGGCCCGCAGCCCGGTCCTCCGCGGCCGGTGACCGGGCGGAGTGGCGCGGTCCTCGGGCCGTGGCCGGGTGGACGGCAGGCCCGACGAGTGGATGACGGTGGCCGCAGGGACGACGGGGACGACGGGGGCTACGGGGACGAGGAGTTGCCGCGCCGCGTCCGACAGGCGAGCCTCGCCCCGCAGCTGCGCGAGGCCCCGTCCGGTGCGGCCGCACGCGGTGGCCGTACCACGGCCGGGTCGACGTCCGCGGGGCGGAGCCCGGAGGCGCCGGGCGCCGCGATGTCCGCGTTCCGGGCCGGATGGACGCGCGGCACGGGCTCGTTCGGGAGTTCGGGTACGGCCGGGCGCTCGGTTTCGGACGCTGGCCCCGACTCCGGCCCGGACTCTGCCTCCGATACCGGTCCCGATACCGGCCCCGGCTCGGACCCCGGCGATCCTGGTGGCGGCCGCCCGCTGCGCCTGTCCAGACCCGAAGGGGACCGGTCGTGACCGGTACCGACCACCCTGCGGCGGTCTGGAGGCGGCTCCTCGACGAGCAGGTCCGGCGCGCCCCCGCGTTCCGCTGCGCGGTCCGGCCCACCGCGACCACGCCGCCGTGCGCGACGGGCGGTCGGTGAGCACCGTGGCCCGCCCCCACCGGCCCCCGCGGCAGGCGCCGTCGCCACAGCAGCAACCAGCGCCACAGCAGCAACCGCCGACACCACGGGAACCACCGCCACAGCAGGCGCCCGCGCAGGACTGCGGCGCCGGGGCGGTGGCCCCGGGGCCCTACCCCCGCAACCCCCTCGCCGCCGCCCACCACGCCCGGTGGTTCGACGGCGACGCCGGCCCGCTGGTCCGTCCGTACGCCGTGACGGGCGGCCGGACCGGCGCCGGAGGCCGTCGCCTCGACCTGATCGCCCTGGTGGTGAGCGAACCGCTGGCCCTCGGGGAGCCCGCGGGCCCCGGTGACTTCGCGGATTCGCCCGCGCTGCTGGTCGGTCCCGAGCAGGCGAGGATCCTCGCGCTGTGCCGGGGGACGCCACTGTCCGTGGCCGAGCTGGCCACCGAGCTCGACCTGCCGGCGGGCGTCGTGCGGGTGCTGCTCGGCGATCTGCAGGCGGCCGGACTCATCCGGGTACGCCACCCCGTTCTGCCCGCCCTGCTCCCCGACGAGCGCATCCTCCAGGAGGTCGTCCATGGACTTCACGCACTCTGACCACCCGCCCGTACCGCTGCGGCGCTACGGACCGACCGGGCGGTCCGGGCCGTCCGGACCCGACGACGGTGCCCTCGCGCTCAAGATCCTGGTGGCCGGCGGCTTCGGGGCGGGCAAGACGACGCTGGTCGGAGCGGTCAGCGAGATCCGCCCGCTGTGCACCGAGGAGCGCCTGACCGAGGCCGGCCGGGAGGTGGACGACCTCGGCGGCGTGGAGCGCAAGACGACCACGACGGTGGCGATGGACTTCGGACGGATCACCATCCGCCGGGGCCTGTCCGTCTACCTGTTCGGCACCCCGGGGCAGGACCGGTTCTGGTTCGTCTGGGACGAGTTGGCGCGCGGAGCCCTCGGTGCCGTCGTGCTCGCCGACACCCGCCGACTGACCGACTGCTTCCCCGCGGTGGACTTCTTCGAGCTCCGCGGCATCCCCTTCGTCGTCGCGGTGAACCGCTTCGCCGGGACGCGCGAGTACGGCCCCGACGAGGTCGCCCGCGCGCTGGACCTGGACCCGGGCACGCCGGTGGTCCTGTGCGACGCGCGGCTGCGGGCCTCGGGCAAGGAGGTCCTGGTCGGCCTGGTCGAGCACGCCGGCCGGGTGCACGCCGCCCGGCTGCTCGCCGACGCCGCACCCGTGCGCTGACGGCCGGCCCCGGCCGGTGCGGAGCCGGCCCCCGGCCGGCTCCGCGGCCTCAGCCCCGGGTCTGGAACAGGATCCTGGTCCAGCTGGAGCCCGGGCAGTTGCCCCAGACGTCCCAGGCCTGCGGTCGCGCGCCGATCCACAGGCCGGTGGTGTGGGAGCCGTCGGCGCAGTAGGTGACGGTGCGCAACTGGCCCGAGTAGACGTTGCAGCGGCCCTCCCAGCGCCAGCCGTAGTCCGCGGTGATGACGCAGCGGTAGGAGGCGGCGGTGACCCCGGGCGAGGTGGCGAGGGCCTCCGTCGTGAGGGTCCGGTCCGCGGTGGTCGCGGTGGTTGCCGTGGTGCCGGTGGGCACGGCGGTGGCGGACAGGGCGCCGGCGGTCAGGGCGGTGGCGGGCGGGGCGGTGGTGCCGAGGACCCCGAGGACCGCCGCGGCGGCCGTCCCGAACACGGCGGTCATCCTGGCGATGCAGCCTCGCATGGCGGTTCTCCTCGCTCGAAGGTTCCGATCGGGTGTGCGCGCCTCCGGCCGTCGGGGGCGGTGGCGGGCGTCAACTCCGGTGCCCCGGACGGCCGATGACGTATTGCACACGAATGACTGCGGACGGTGAAACGACGACCTATGATGTGATGCGGGTCACAGGGATTCCCCGATGGTCGCGACCGGGCCCGCCGGGGCGTTCGGGGTGCCGATTTCCGGGGAGAGCGGCATGGCGGATTGCAGCGGTCGGCGGAGCGGTGGGTGCGGCAAGGATTTCGGTCCGGGGTCGGCCGATCGCCGGTCGGCCGATTTCGACCGGGTGTTCACCGCTCTGCTGCCCAGGCTCCAGCAGGCGGCCGTGTCGCTCACCGGCAGCCCGTCGACGGCGGGGGACGTGCTGCACGACGCGTACCTGCGGATCGCGCGGCGGCCAGAGCGGTTCCTCGACCACCCCCAGCCGTACGCCTACGTATTCACCACGATGGCCAACATCCTGCGCGACCAGTGGCGTCGCGAACGTCGGCGGGCGGTGCTGCCGGGGCCCGTCGAGGTCGTCGAGCTCCGGTGCGAGGGGGCGGCGGCCGGTCCGCCGGTCGGCGGGGTGGCGGAGCTCCAGGCGCGCTGGGAGGTGCTCCGGCTGCTGGGCTGCCTGACCGCCAAGCAGGCCCGGGTGGTGGCCCTGGTGGACCTCGACGGCTACACCGTCGACGAGGCCGCCGAGCTGCTGGGCCTGCACCGCAGCACGCTTGCTGTCACCCGGCGCCGTGCGCACGGGCGGCTGCGCGCCGCCGTCGAACGCGAACGCGAACGCGAACGCGAACGGGAACGCGAGCGGGGCGGCGAGGGTGAGGGCAGGGGCGAGTCGGGGGTCGGTCGCGGGCAGGAGTCCGGACGGGTGCCCGGCCAGGCGCCCGCCCGGGATCCGGGGAGGGAGCGCGGCTGCGGCCGGGACGGCGGCCGGGGGTGCACCCGGGAGCGGCGCCGCGGGTAGCGGCGACCGGGGCGCGGGCGGCCCCCGACGCACCGGACTGACGGGATGTCAGCTGATGGGCGACCCCGGCCCGTACGCTGAAAATCGTGATCACGTACGAGGACCACCGCCTGCGCGCCCTGGCCGACGACGGCCGCTGGCCCGAACTGTTGGCCGCCTACCGGCAAGGCCGGGCGGCCGCCGTGGAGCGGGCCGGGGAGGAGTCCGCGGCGGCGCTGACGGCGCCGCTCGGCCACCTGATCGCCTACTCGGCGCCGCCGGAGCTGGCCGTCCGGCTGTTCGACCGGGAGGGCGGTCCGGGGACCGTCGCCGGGGTCGTCGACCACGACGCCGGCCCGATCTGGGAGGTGCTGGCGACCCGGCACTCCTGGCTGCGACTGGCCCCGCTGCTGAGCCCGGCGCCGGTGCGCCGCCTGGTCGCCCAGACCCGGGTGCTGCTCGGCGAGGACCTCTCCTACGGGGCCGAGCCCGATCCGGAGGGCGTGCCGCTGCGGCTGGAGCCGTGGGAGAACGCCGGGTGGGAGGAGGGTGCGCGGGTGCGCGAGTACCTGCCGTGCGGGGGCGCGCGCAGCGCCCTGCTGACCCTGCCGGCCAGCCGGGAGGGGCTGGCCGAGGTGCTGCTGCCGCCACCGGGCGTACGCCTGGGCGGGCAGCGGGCCACCCGGGCGCTGGCCGCGCTGGCGGACTGGGCGGAGGTGGTCTGCGTCCGCGGACCGGCCCCGCAGGCGGCGGCCCAGCTGGCCCGTACGGCGAGGGTCACCGGCGGCTACCTGCCCTTCGCGCTGGCCTATCCGGCACTGGTGCAGGCCGCCGCGGCGGGCCGGGAGCGCGGTTCGGCGCACGGCCGGCTGGCGCTGTGGCGGGCCCTGGCCGCGATGGCGGGGGTGGACGGCCTGGACGGTCCGGAGCGGGCGGAGGTCGACGCGTTGGTGGCCCGGATGCGCTGCTTCGTCTGGCTGGAGCCGGCGGCGGGGCTGCGCCATCTGCACGTCGCGCTGGAGGACCCGGCCTGTGGTCTGGCCTGGGCGGTGAGCGGCTCGGAGGACCTCTGACCGAGGCCGTGGGCGGGATCACCGGAGGTCCGGCCCGGAGCGGGGGGCGGCTCGGAGGGTGGACGGCTCGGGACGGCGGGGCGGCCCGGAAGCGCGGACGGCTCGGGGAGCACGGGCGGCCCGGGAGGGCGGACGGTCCGGCCCGGAAGGCCGCTGGCCCGGGCGGCGGGCGGGCCGCCGTCCGGGCCAGCGGCCCGTGGTGGTCGCGGGACCCCCGGTCCGGCGCCGTTTTCCGGGGGAGGTGGTGGCGCCGGACCGGGGGAGTGTGGGGAGCGGCGGAGCGCTCAGGCGGCCGTGGCCGCGCCGTTCTGGGCGGGGACGGTCTCCGGGGAGTCGGTTCCCGCCGCCGCCGGGGTGGCCACCGGCGTCCCGGCCGGGGCGCCGTGCGTGCCGTGCGGCGCGCCGTGCGACCCGGTGTCCGGCCCGCCGTGCGTGTCGACGAGGGTCTGCTCGTCGAAGGGCAGCTCGCCGGCGAGCACCCGGCGGGCGCGCCCGGCGTCGAGTTCACCGGTCCACTGGCCGATCAGCACGGTGGCGACGGCGTTGCCCGCGAAGTTGGTGAGGGCGCGGGCCTCGGACATGAAGCGGTCGATGCCGACGATCAGGCCGACGCCGTCCACCAGCGCGGGCTTGTGGGACTGCAGTCCGCCCGCCAGGGTGGCCAGTCCGGCGCCGGTGACCCCGGCCGCGCCCTTGCTCGCGATCACCATGAAGACCAGCAGCGAGAGCTGCTCACCGATCGACATCGGCTTGTCCATCGCCTCGGAGATGAAGATCGACGCCATGGTCAGGTAGATCGCGGTGCCGTCGAGGTTGAAGCTGTAGCCGGTCGGGACGGTGATGCCGACGACCGGGCGGCTCACGCCCAGGTGCTCCATCTTGGCGATCAGACGGGGCAGCGCGCTCTCGGAGGAGGAGGTGGAGAGGATCAGCAGGAACTCACGGCCGAGGTAGCGCAGCAGCGCGAACACGTTGACCCCGGCGACCAGGCGCAGCAGCGTGCCCAGCACCACGACGACGAACAGGACGCAGGTCGCGTAGAAGCCGATCATGATGACGGCGAGGCTCTTCAGGGCGGCGGTCCCGGTCGCCCCGACGACGGCGGCCATCGCCCCGAAGGCGCCGATCGGCGCCACCCACATGATCATCGACATGACCCGGAAGACCAGGCGCTGCAGGTGCTCGATCCCCCGCAGCACGGGGGCGCCGACCGGGCCCATGGCCTGCAGGGCGAATCCGGCCAGCAGCGCGACCAGCAGGGTCTGCAGCACCTTGCCCTCGGTGAGCGCCGAGAACATCGTGGTGGGGATCATGCCGAGCAGGAAGTCGGTGGTCGACTGGGCCCCGCCGGCGGCGGCCTGGGCGTGGCCGGACTTGGCGAGCGCGGCGGTCAGGTGCAGGCCGCCACCGGGCTCCAGCAGGTTGCCGACGGCCAGGCCGATGGCCAGGGCGACGGTCGACATGGCGAGGAAGTAGCCGAGGGCGAGGCCGCCGACCTTGCCGACCTTGGCGGCCTTGGTCACCGAGCCGATGCCCAGCACGATGGTGCAGAAGATCACCGGGCTGATCATCATCTTGATCAGATTGACGAAGCCGGTGCCGACCGGCTTCAGCTCGACGGCGAAACCGGGGGCCGCGAGCCCGACCACCACGCCCGCGACCACGGCGGCGATCACGGCGAGGTAGAGGTAGTGCGTCCTGTCCCGGCGTCTGGATCCCCCCGCCCGTGCGGCTGCATCGATCGACATCTGCGGCTCCTTCGCCCTGCGGTCCTGGCGGCCCCGGGTGGTGGGCCGCTCCGACTATCGGGCCCGGCCGTGACGGAGGTCACGTTTGCGTTCATAGAGTTCACGGCGGACGGGTGCGACGGGCCCCCTGACGGCCGTCGGGGCGTGGTGCACACTGGCAGGCATGTCCGTGCGCACCGCCCCCGCCCCCGCGCGGCGGCGAGTCCTCCCGCCCCGTCCCGGCCCCCGCCTCCCGCGCGGACCGGTGCGCAGCCTGGCCGGTCAGCTCTTCGTCGTCCAGGTGGTCATCGTCGCCGCGGTGGTGGCCGGTGGTGCGGTGCTCGCCTACCTGTTCACCGCCGGGCGCACCGAGGACGCGGCCCGCCGCCAGGTCACCGCCGTCGCCCACGCCGTGGCCGACGCGCCGTCGGTGCGCGCCGCCGTCACCGAGCCCGACCCGACCGCGCTGCTCCAGCCCTACGTCGAGCAGGTCCGGGTGGACACCGGGGTCTCCTTCATCACCGTGATGGACACCGGCGGGGTGCGCTGGACCCACCCGCTGCCCGACCAGATCGGCAAGCGCTTCCTCGGCCACATCGACTGGGCGCTCGCGGGGCGGACCCGCAGCGAGACCTACACCGGCACGCTCGGCCCGTCCGTCCGGGTCGTCACCCCGGTGCTGGACGACCGGCACCGGGTGATCGCGCTGGTCAGCGCGGGCCTCACGGTGGAGTCCATCTCCGCGCAGCTGAGCGGCCCGCTGCTCGCCCTGGTCGGGGTGGCGGTCGCCGCGCTGGCGATGGGCGGCGCCGGCACCTATCTGGCCAACTCCCGGCTGCGCAGGCACACCCACGGCATGGGACCGGCCGAGCTCAGCCACCTCTACGAGTACCACCAGGCCACCCTGCACTCGGTGCGCGAGGGGCTGGTGCTGCTCGACCGCGCGCACCGGGTGGTGCTCTGCAACGACGCCGCCCGCGACCTGCTCGGGCTGGCCGGAGCCGTGGACGGCCGGCCGGTGGCGGACCTGGGGCTGCCGCAGGCGCTGGTCGACGCCGTCCTCGGGGACGAACCGGTGCGGGACGAGGTGCACCTGACCGCCGAGCGGGTGGTGGTGCTCAACACCTCCACCATCGGCACCGGCCTCGGCCGCGTGGTGACCCTGCGCGACCACACCGAACTGCAGTCCCTCAGTGGCGAGTTGGATTCCGTCCGCGGATTCACCGAAGCGCTCGGGGCGCAGGCGCACGAGGCTGCCAACCGGCTGCACGCCGTCGTCTCCCTGGTCGAACTCGGCCGCCACGAACAGGCGGTGGAGTTCGCCACCGCCGAACTCGCGCTCGCCCAGCAGCTCACCGACCGGGTCGTCGCGGCCGTCGGCGAACCGGTGCTGGCCGCGCTGCTGCTCGGCAAGGCGGCCCAGGCGGCCGAGCGGGGCGTCGAGTTGACCCTCACCGAGGACAGCCGGATCGACGACGGGGTGATCCCGCCCGGGCTCTCCCCGCGGGACCTGATCACCGTCCTCGGCAACCTGATCGACAACGCCGTGGACGCCGCCATCGCCGGCGCGGCCCGGAGCCCGGTGCCGCCGGAGGTCACCGTCACCGCACGGATCGACGGTGCGGCTGCGGACGGTGCCGGCGCGGGAGTGGACGGTGCGGATGCGGGCCCGGGGCCGGGCGCGGACGGGCACCTGCTGCTGCGGGTCGCCGACACCGGTGCGGGGATCGACCCGTCCGCCGTCGAGGACGTGTTCCGCCGCGGCTGGAGCACCAAGCAGGACGGCCACGGTCACGGCCTCGGGCTGGCGCTGGTCGCCCAGGCCGCCCGGCGCAACGGCGGCACGGTCGAGGTCGGCCGGGACCGCGGCGCGGTGCTCACCGTCCGGCTGCCGCTCGCCGGGCCGGCCCGCGCGCGACGGCAGGACGGTCCGGCCCGCCCGGGCGCCGGGCGAGAGCGGGAAGCGGTGCCGTCCCCGTGAGCGCGGCCGCACCCCCGCCGGGGATCTCCGTGCTGGTCGTCGAGGACGACCCGGTGGCCGCCGCCGCGCACACCCTCTACGTGGAGCGCGAACCGGGCTTCCGCGCCGCCGGCACCGTCCACAGCTGCGCCGACGCGCTGCGCTTCCTGGACCGCGCCCGGAGCGCCGGGACGCCCGTCGACCTCACGCTGCTCGACCTCTACCTGCCGGACGGCCACGGCCTCCAGCTCTGCCGGACGCTGCGCGCCGCCGGCCACACCACCGACGTCATCGCGGTGACCTCGGCCCGGGACCTCGCGATGGTCCGCCAGGCGGTGTCCGCGGGCGTCGTCCAGTACCTGCTGAAGCCGTTCGGCGCCGCCGCCCTGCACGACCGCCTGGAGCGCTACGCCCGGTACCGCGACAGCCTCGGGCGCACCGGCGAGGCGACCGGGCAGGACGAGGTCGACCAGGCGTTCGCGCTGCTCCGCACGCCGGAGCGGAACAGCCTGCCGAAGGGGCTGAGCGCGCCCACCCTGGACGCCGTCGCCTCGGTGCTGCGCGACGCGGCGACGGGGCTGTCCGCGGCCGCGGCGGGCGCCGCCGCCGGGGTCTCCCGGATCACCGCGCGCCGCTACCTCGAGCACCTGGTCGACACCGGGCGGGCGGTGCGGGAGCCGCAGTACGGCAACGTCGGCCGGCCGGAGCTCTGCTACCGCTGGAAGGGCCGGGCGTGACCTTTCGGCGCGCCGCTCGTTGGCAGGACCGGGGGAAGTTCACCCGCTCGGGTGGTTCTGGGCACCCGGGGGCATCCCTCCAGGTCAGGGGCGATAAAGTTAGGCTTACCTAACTTCCTCTGGGGGTCCGCTTTGTCGCTCGCCGCCGTTCCCGCCCAGGCCCAGGCCACCACCGCGACACAGGGCCGGTCCCCGTCCTCCGGTGAGGCCGTCCTGCGCCGTCAGCGCGTGCGCGAGTCCGCCGCCCGGACGTACGCCCGGTCCTTCCCCATCGTCCCGGTGCGCGCCAACGGCATGACCGTCGAGGGCGCCGACGGGCGGCGCTACCTGGACTGCCTCTCCGGTGCCGGGACGCTGGCCCTGGGGCACAACCACCCGGTGGTCCTGGAGGCGATCCGCCGCACCCTCGACAGCGGCGCCCCGCTGCACCTGCTCGACCTCGCCACCGCCGAGAAGGACGACTTCACCACCGCGCTGTTCGAGAGCCTGCCCGCCGAGTTCGCCGCCCGCGCCCGGATCCACTTCTGCGGGCCCGCGGGGACGGACGCCGTCGAGGCGGCACTCAAGCTGATGCAGACCGCCACCGGCCGCGCCGGCGCGCTCGCCTTCACCGGCGGCTACCACGGCATGACCGCGGGGGCCCTCGCGCTCACCGGCAACGTCGCCGTCAAGGAGCCGCTGCCGAGCGGGGGCGAGGTGGTCCGGCTGCCCTACCCGTACGGCTACCGCTGCCCGTTCGGCGTCGGCGGCGAGGCGGGCGCCGACCTCGCCGCGACCTACGTCGAGCGGCTGCTGGACGACCCCTCGGGCGGGGTCGTGCCCCCTGCCGCGATGGTTCTGGAGGCCGTCCAGGGCGAGGGCGGCGTCGTCCCGGCGCCCGACGGCTGGCTGCGCGCGATGCGCCGGATCACCGCCGAGCGCGGCATCCCGCTGATCGTCGACGAGGTGCAGACCGGCGTCGGCCGCACCGGCGCGATGTGGGCCGTCGAGCACAGCGGCGTCGTCCCGGACGCCATGGTGCTCTCCAAGGCGATCGGCGGCAGCCTGCCGCTCGCCGTCGTCGTCTACCGCGAGGACTACGACGGCTGGCGGCCCGGCGCGCACACCGGCACCTTCCGCGGCAACACCCTCGCCATGGCCGCAGGCGCCGCCACCCTGCGGTACGTCGCCGCGCACGGGCTGGCCGAGCGTGCGGCCCTCGTCGGCGAGCGGATGGCCGGCCGACTGCGCGACCTCGCCGGCGAACTGCCGGTGATCGGCGATGTGCGCGGGCGCGGCCTGATGATCGGCGTCGAGCTCGTCGACCCGACCGGAGCGCCGGACGCCTGCGGAGCCCACCCCGCCGACCCGGCGTTCGCCGTCCGGGTCCGGGAGGCCTGCCTGGAACGCGGCCTGATCGTGGAACTCGGCGGCCGGCACGACGCGGTGCTGCGGCTGCTCCCGCCGCTCACCATCACGGACGAGCAGGCCGCCGCGGTCCTCGACCGGCTCGCCGACGCCATCGCGTCGGCGTCGGCCGCGTCCGTCGGGTCTGCCGGGTCGGCCGGGAGCGGGCAGGGGCGTGGGGCCGGGTCGGCCGCCGCGGTCCGGGGCGCCGAGTGACCGCCGGGCCCGGGGCGGGCTCCGGTTCCGGGGCTGACTCCGGTTCGGGCTCCGGCTCCGGCTCTGGTCCTGGCCCCGGCCCCGGCCCCGGAGAGGGCGCGGGCTCCGGTGGGGCCGCGGGTTCGGCGCCGGGTGGGGGCTCCGGGCCGGGCGGCGGCGGAAGCCCCGGCGACCTGCCCGAACTGCCGGACGATCCGGCCCCGTTGGACGCCCTCGCCGGCGGCGCCGGCGGGCCCGGCGCGCTCGGGCCGCTGCTGGCCACCGTCCTCGACGCGCTCGACGAGGGCATCGCCCGGCGCGGCGGTCCACTGCCCGCGGGCAGCCCCGCCGAGATCGGCGCCCTGGTCGCCGACGCCCTGGCGGGCGCCTCCGGCCCCGATGCCCTCGCCCGGCTCACCGGACTCCTCGCCTACGGCGCCGCCGATCCCGCCGACCCGGCCTGTGCGGCCCACCTGCACTGCCCCCCGCTCGCGGTGGCCGCCGCCGCCGACCTCGCGGTCAGCGCCCTCAACCCCTCCCAGGACTCCTGGGACCAGGCCCCCGCCGCCACCGCGATGGAGACCGCCCTGCTCGCGGAGCTCGCGGCCCTGGTCGGCTACGACCCGGCCCGCTCCGCGGGCGTCCTCACCTCCGGCGGCACCGAGTCCAACCTGATGGGGCTGATGCTGGCGCGTGACCAGAAGCTCGACGGCATCGTCGAGTTGGACGGCATCCCGGACGGTGTCCGGCCGTGCATCGTGGCCTCCGAGACCGCGCACTTCTCCGTCCAGCGCGCCGCGGCCCTGCTCGGCCTCGGCGAGCGAGCCGTCGCAACCGTCCCGGTCGACCGCCAACTACGGATGGAGGCAGCGGAGTTGGAGCGTGTCCTGGCCGAGGTCAGCTGGTCCGGGCGCACCCCGATCGCCGTCGTGGCGACGGCCGGCACCACCGACACCGGCGGCGTCGACCCGCTGCACGCCGCCGCCGACCTCGCCGGCCGCTACGGCGCCTGGCTGCACGTCGACGCCGCGTACGGCGGCGGTGCCCTGCTCTCCGACCGCCTCGCCCCGCTCCTCGACGGCATCGAGCGCGCCGACTCCGTCTCCCTCGACTGGCACAAGCTCGGCTGGCAGCCCGCCGCCGCCGGCGTCTTCCTGGTCCGGCGCACCGAGACCTACGTCTCGCTCGCCCGCCGCGCGGAGTACCTCAACCCCGTCGACGACGAGCAGGCCGGCTACCCCAGCCTGCTGGGCCGCTCGCTGCGCACCACCCGGCGGGCCGACGCCTTCAAGCTCGCCGTCACCCTGCGCACCCTCGGCCGCGACGGGCTCGGCCGGCTCGTGGACGCCTGCCACGAGCTGGCCCTGGTCGCGGCCGAGGCGGTCCGCGCCGAGCCGTCGCTCGAACTCCACGCCGAACCCGTGCTGACCGCCCTGCTGTTCCGCTACCGGCCGCCGGGGTTGGCGGACGAGGCGGTCCTCGACGAGGTCAACGGGAGGCTGCGGCGCCTGCTGCTGCGCTCCGGGCGGGCCGTGGTCGGGCGGACCGAGCTGCCCGGCGGTGGGCCGGGCCGGGTGCGGCTCAAGCTCACCCTGCTCAACCCGCACACCACGCCGGGGGAGGTGCGCGCACTGCTGCGCGAGGTGGTGGTGGCCGGCCGGCGGGCCTCGGGGGACCGGTCCGGCTAGCCGGACCGTTCGTACGGCGTCGTTCTCCTTTCGATTCCAAAACAAATACCTTCTCCGGCGCCGATGTTGGAGGAAGCGACACTGGTGTGAGAGGGTGCCGGGGCGATATCCAACCGCTCCCGGAATGCGTCCGTGGACATACCTTCGCGAGGGCGTACAGGCTGTTTCCGGCCGCCCGGTGATCACATTTCGCCAACCCCCGGGCAGGGCTTGCGGAGATCCCGAACAGCGGCGGTAACTTCATGTGGTCGCAGCCCCACCTTGCGCACACGGCACCCCGGGGTAGGCCGCCTGACCAGGCACGAGCCGTGATCCGCGATGAGCGGAACCTGACATCCGGGTGAACTCCGCCTACCCGCCGTGCACTTCTGTGAATCCCGGTAAATCCACGTGAACACCGTCCAGTGACCAATGCTGCGAAGCGGAGCCAAAGGCATGCGCGAAACCCTCCCGGACGAGATCCCGATACGCCCGACGGCCGACGTATCGGCCGGCTACGAGGCACTGCCGTACTCCCGCCGCTGCCGGGAGATCTGGCGGCGCGGGGAGCACCTGCTCATCGGCGTCAGCCCGGGGAACAGCTATTTCAGTCACCGCCGGATCGCCGAACTCGTCGGGTGGGGGAGCGGGTTCTTCGAGCGCATCGACATCGTCTACGCGGACCTCCACGTGGCGACCCAGTTCGAGACCTTCGGCTACACGCCGGAACACGCCCGGCGGCGCGCCGCCAAGGAGGTCAAGGCCACCGCCCGCCGGATCGAACGCGGGGTGGAGGAGTCCGGCCGCCCCTGCCCCGTCCGGATGCACGCCCTCTCCGAGTTCACCGGCGACGACCACTACCGCCGCCTGCACCGGCAGGCCGTCGAGGCGCTGCAGACCGATCCGGCGTACCGGACCGCCGCCGAGAACATGGCGCGCGGATTCCTGGCCGCCCGGCTGGATGAGGGGCTGGCGCCCAGCGAGGCGCAACTCGCGGCCGGCGTCCGGTACATCACGGCCGAGCTGCCGTTCTTCCTGGACACCCCGGCGCTGCTCGGGGTGACCACCTCGGTCAGCTGCTACCACCTGCAGCTCCCGCTCACCCACGTGCTGTTCGGGCGTGACGAGGGTCTGCGGGCGGCGCCCGGCCAGGCCTACGCGGTGGTCCGCCCGGCGGCCGTGCCGTCCGTACCGCCGCTGCCCTCCCTGCCCGCCCGCGCCGCCTGACCGCCGCCGGCCCGATCGCCGGCGCCTGACCGCCGCCGCCCGCCCGCTGTCACCTCACCGCCGCCGGCCGTTCCGCATGCCGCCCGTGCTGCTTGCCGCCCGCGCCCGGCCGCCGATCCGCCCGAGGAGCCACCACCGTGACCGACCTTCTGACGACCGACCCGACCGTCTTCCCGCTCCCCAGGAGGGGGGACGTCCTGCCCGAGGAGGCCATCCGCCTGCGCGAGGAACGCCCGATCGCCGGCATCCGCACCCTCACCGGCGACCCGGCCTGGCTGGTGAGCAGCTACGCGCTCGCCAAGCAGGTGCTCGAGGACGAACGGTTCAGCCTCAAGGACACCGCCAACCCCGGTGTGCCGCGCCAGTACGCGCTGACCATCCCGCCCGAGGTGGTCGACAACATGGGCAACATCAACAGCGCCGGGCTGCGCAACGCCGTCATGAAGACCCTCTCACCGCGCGCCGACCGGGAGCTCGACGGCTGGCTCCAGGCCGAGGCCCACCGGCTGATCGACGACCTGGTGGCCCAGGGCGCGCCCGGCGAACTGCGCGACGGCTTCACCGAGCCCTACTCCGCCGCCCTGCACTGCCGGCTGCTCGGCATCCCGTCGGACGACTGGCGGCGGCTGATGGCCGGCATCGACATCGCCTTCCTCACCAGCCCGGTGCCCTTCGCGGGTTCGGCGCCCAACTGGTACAAGGACCTCGGCTACATGCTCGGGCGGCTCAACGCCGACCCGGCGCCGGTCGACGGCCTGCTCGGCCGGTTCGTCGAGCTGCGCCGCTCCCCGGACGTCTCCGACCGGGTGAGCGACGAACTGCTCGCCACCGTCGCGCTGTCACTGTTCGGGGCGGGCGCCGTGTCCACCTCCTCGTTCCTGCTCAACGCCGTCGTCTACCTCTGCGAGCAGCCCGAACTCGCCGAGCGGCTGCGGCGCGAGCCCGCACTGATCGGGCGCGCGGTGGACGAACTGCTGCGGGTCAACCTGTCGATCGGCGACGCGCTGCCGCGGCTGGCGACGGCCGACGTGCAGGTGGGCGACGTCCTGGTGCGGGCCGGCGAGCTGGTGCTGGTGCTGGTCGAGGGGGCCAACTACGACCCGGCGGTCTTCCCGGACCCGGAGCGGATCGACTTCGACCGGACGGACAACCCGCACCTCGCCTTCGGTGCGGGCCGGCACTTCTGCCCGGCCTCGGCGCTCGGCCGCACACACGCCGAGATCGCGATCGCCGCGCTGGTGGAGCGGCTGCCGGGCCTGCGGCTCGCCCTGCCGGCCGACCAGCTGGCCTGGCGGCCGGGGTTCATCAAGCGGATGCCGGAGCGGCTGCCCGTGGTGTGGTGACGGGCCAGTGGTGTGGTGACCGGCCCGTGGCCTGGTGACGGGCGTGCCCGCGCCGGTCGTCAGTCCCGGGAGCGCGCGCCCGCGCCGGTCGTCAGTCCCGGAGCAGGACGGCGCGGGTGAGCTCCCAGGTCTCCGGGTCGGCCGCGACCAGCAGGCCGTCCTCGCCGCCGGGGGCCTCCGGGCGGTACGGGTTGCCGTCCAGCCGGGAGGACACGCCGCCGGCCTCGGTGACGAGCAGGGAGCCGGGGGCGTGGTCCCAGGGCAGGGTGCGCCAGTAGAGGATGAAGTCGCAGCGGCCCTCGACGACGTCGGGGTACTCGATCCCGGCGGCGTGCCGGCCGGGCGAGACCTCGCCGAAGGCCGCGGCGTTGGCCCGCAGCCGTTCCTGGCGGTCCGGTTCCAGGAAGCGGCTCTTGACCGATCCGCGCAGCTTCGCGGCGTCGTGCGGCGCCGGCGGCCGGGTCAGCCGGGTGCCGTCGCGCCAGGACCCGGCGCCCAGTTCGGCGCGGTAGGCGGTGGCGGTGGCGGGTTGCCAGATCCAGGAGGCGACGGTCCGTCCGGAGCGGACCAGGGAGCACATGACGGCGTAGTCGGGGCGGCCGGCGACGAAGTTGGCGGTGCCGTCGACCGGGTCGACCAGCCAGGCGGCCGGCTCGTCGTGCAGGGCCCGTGCGAGTGCCGGGTCGGCGGCGACGGCCTCCTCGCCGACCACGGGGACCGGCAGCAGCCCGCGCAGGCGGCGGGCGATGATCGCTTCGGCCTCGCGGTCCGCGACCGTCACGACCTCGCCGGGTGCCTTCTCCATCACCTCGCCGGCGGCCAGCGCCCGGAAGCGCGGCTCCACCGCCTCGGCCGACGCCTCGGCGAGTATCTCCGCCACCTTGTCCATCAGCACCTTCGCGCTCCCTTCGCTGCCTCCACTGTCCCACGAGTGCGCGGACGTGACCTGCGGCGGCCCCGGGGTGGCAGGGGGCGGGAGGGGCAGAGGGGACGACCGGCGGCTGACATCTGGCAGCCGACGGGTAACAGGTGACAGATAACAGATGACAACTTTCGAAATCTGTTATCTGTCACCTGTCATCCGTTACCCGTCAACCGTCGGCCCTCACCCGCCCAGGTAGTGGAAGCCCGGGCGAGGGTGCATCAGGAACTCGTGGTGCGAGATGTTCCAGGCGTAGGCCCCCGCCATGGCGAACAGCACGCGGTCGGCCGCCCGCAGGCCGTCGGCGCCGTCCGCGGCCCGGGCGAGGACGTCCTTCGGCGTGCAGAGCTGTCCGGCCAGGGTGGCGCGGCCGGTGGTGACGGCGGGGCGCGGCCACGGGTGCGGCCAGCCCTCCACCGGGAGGACCTCGAAGGGCTGCGAGTGCCCCCGGGTCGCGGGGGTGCGCAGGTGGTGGGTACCGCCGCGGACCACGGCGAAGTCCTCGCCGTGGCTCTGCTTCACGTCCAGCACCTCCGTCGCGTACCAACCGCAGTGGGCGGTCAGTGCGCGGCCGGGTTCGATGCGCAGGGTCAGCCCGGGACGGTCGCCGAGCAGCTCGTCCAGCCCCTCCCCGAAGGCCTTCCAGTCGAAGTGTTCGGTCGGGTCGTCGTAGTCCACGGTCATTCCGCCGCCGATGTTGACCTCGGTGAGCGGGAATCCGTGCCGCTCGGCCAGCGCGGCCGACCAGGCCACGATCTGCCCTGCGACGGCCAGTTGCTCGGCGGCGGCGAGCCCGCTGGCCAGGTGGGCGTGCACGCCGCGCAGGCGCAGCCGCCGCCCGAGCCGTCCGCCGCCGTCGCCGTGGCGATCACCGTGGCGATCGCCGTCGGCGCCGCCGGTGAGCAGCCGCACGCACTCCTCGGCCTGTTCCGGGTCCAGCCCGAAGGGCGTGGGCCGGCCGCCCATCGCGAGCGCCACCTCGTCCAGCGCGCCCGTGGTGACGGGCAGGTTGACGCGCAGCAGCACGTCGACGACGGTGCCGGGCCGGTCGGCGAGCACGGCGTCGAGCCGGTGCAGCTCCTGCTCGCTCTCCACGTGCCAGCGGTGCACCCCGGCGTCCACCGCGGCGGCGATCTCGGCGGGCGTCTTCCCGGGCCCGCCGAAGGCCAGCGGGGCTCCCGGGACGGCGGCCCGCACGTGCGCGAGTTCACCGCCGCTGGAGACCTCGTAGCCGTCCACCGCGTCGCGCAGCGCGGCCAGGACGGGCGCCTCCGGGTTGGCCTTGGCCGCGTAGTACAACTCGACCCGGTCGGGCAGCGCGGCCCGGACGACGGCGGCGTGCGCGCGCAGCGCCGCCAGGTCGTACACGTAGGCGGGCAGCTCCTCGGGTGCGAGGGCGGCGGCGTGTCGGCGGACGGTCTCGGTCATCGGACGGCGCTCCCGAGGGACAGCGGGACGGGCATGCGGGCGGCCTCGGCGAGGACCGAGCCGGCCAGCGGGGAGGGCAGGCGGACGTAGCCGGCCTCGCGGTCGGCCTTGCGTTCCCAGCGGGTCAGCAGGTTGGCCTTGGCCGGCAGCGGGACGCCGGCCAGCAGCGCCCGCAGTCGGGGCGGGCGGCCGTGCGCTGCCGCGTACTCCTCCAGGGTGTCCCGGACGGCCTGCCACAGCGGGCCCTCCAGCCCGGGGTGGCGGTCCGCGAGCGCGGCGAGCAGTTCGGCGACGTGGTTGACCAGCAGGCAGTACACCACCCGGTCCCAGCCGCGCTCGGCGTCGTAGGTCATCGGCCCGGCCACCTCGGGCGGGAGGGCGGCGAGGACGGCGGCGTTGCGCTCGGGCACCAGCTTGGTGCCCTCCAGGTCGCGGAAGAGGACCTGGGCGGGGTGCCCGTCGGCGTCGACGCCGACGAGCACGTTCTGCAGGTGCGGTTCCAGGACCACGCCGTGGTCGAAGTAGGCGGCGAGCACCGGCGGGAGGAGCAGCCGCAGGTAGGCGCGCCACCAGTCCAGGGCCCGCCCGCCGTCCGGGTCGTCCCCCAGCAGCCGGGAGACGTGCGCTGAGCTGGTGGGGTGTTCGTCGGCGACGGCGGCCGCCAGCAGCGGGGTGACCCCGGGGCGCAGCAGGCCGCCGAAGCCCTCGCGGACGATCAGGCCGAAGCCCTCGTAGAGCGCCTGGTCGAGCCGGCCGTCGGCGCCGGGCAGGGCCAGTGTGCGGAACGCGGGCTCGCGCAGCACCGCCGCGTCGGGGAAGCGTCGGGCGAGGTCGGCGAGCGCGGGGGCGAGCAGCCGGGTCAGGGCGACGGCGCCGGTGAGCTCGTACGCGGCGTTCTTGCGCAGGCAGTTGGTGATGCGGACGTTGAGGCTGAACTTGAGGAAGGCGTCCGCGCCGTACAGGGTGCGGACGGAGGCGGTGGCGGCGAACTCCTCGCCGCGCGGCCCGAGGTCGAGCACGTCGCCCCGGGCCAGCGCCCCGCGCAGCAGCGGGTGGTTGCCGACGAGTCGGTACTGCCAGGGGTGGGCCGGCAGCAGCCGGTAGCCCTCCGGGACGTCGCCGAGCCCGTCGAGCAGGGCGTTCGACCGCTCGTCCGGGGACTGCCCGGCGAGCAGTTCGGAACGGACGGCGAGGTGGCGCAGCCGGAACGCGGCGCGGGACTCCGGCGCGTAGTGGCGCCAGTCGCCGCGGGCGGCGGAGCGGGACTTGGGCGCCGGGTGGAAGCGGTGGCCGAACAACAGGGCCTGCTCGGACTCCAGGTAGCGGTCCGCGCCGGGGGCCGGACGGTTCTCCAGCCCCTGGCGCACGCCCTCGTGGCTGGAGGCGACCTGGTCGAGGAACTCCTCGTTGACCGTCCCGGTGCGCAGCTCCAGTTCGCCCTGGACGTGCGCGGCCAGCTCGTGCCAGCCCAACTCCTCCCAGCCGCCGTTCCGTTCGATCTCGACCGGGCCGGTGAAGCGGTGCGCTCCGAGCAGCGAGGTGCGGCGCAGGGCGACCCGGAGGAGGGCGCCGCGCCGGGGCAGGCGCAGCAGCAGGCGGCCGTCGGCCGCGGCGGTCTGGTGCTCCGGCGCAGAGACCTCGCGCAGCAGGCAGTTGAGCAGGGTGTGAGCCACCGCCTGGTCGGCGGACGGGAGTTCACGGTCGAGCGGGTGGTGACTGACCCGGGCGTGGGTGATCGGCTCGTCGGTCATCGGCGACTCCATCGCTGGCGGAGGGACGGGAGGGTGAGTGCGGTGGCCGCGACGGCGGCCAGGAGAGCGGCGGCCGTGCCCGCCACCACGGGGGCGGCGGCGCCGTACCGGCCGTTGGCCAGCGCGGCCACCGCGCCGGCGGCCACGGCGCCGCCCTTGGAGACGAGTTCGAGGGTGCCGAACATCCGGCCCGGCTGGCGGCCGCGGGCGGCCCCGGCGGCGAGCACGGACAGGCTCACCAGGCCGAGGGTCAGTCCGGCCCCGAGCAGCAGCCGCACCGCGACGAAGACGGGCAGCGAGTACGCGACGGCGTGCCCGGCCAGGCCCAGCGCGACGAGGCCGAAGCCGAGCGCGATGCCGGTGTGCGGGCGGGTGTGGAAGGCGGTGTGGGTGCGCGCGGCGAAGACCAGGTAGCACAGGTGCGGCACGGCGAACAGTACTCCGGTGGTGGTGCCGGAGACGCCCGGCAGCCGCTGTTCGGCGAGCGCGATGAGGTAGGGGAAGGAGATGACGGTGGCGAAGACGAACGCGAACTCGAAGGCGTAGAGCGGCAGGAGCGGTGTGCTCGCCGCCGGCCCGGCGGGCTCCGCGGGGTCCGCGCCGGTCGCCGGGCGGGCCGGCTCGGGCAGCAGGGCGAGGAACACGGCCGCGGCGAGCGGCAGGACGGCCATCACCAGGTACTGGCGGTGCGGGTCGATCCAGGGGGACAGCGCGCCGACCAGGATGGGTGCGGTCACCAGGGCGGCGCGGGCGGAGCCCTGCATCAGGGTGAGCGCGCGGGACAGCCTGGAGCCGTCGAGGGCGGCGGCGAGGTAGCCGTTGGTGGCGGCGAAGGTGCCGCCGAGGAACCCCTGCAGCACCAGCGCGGCGGTGAACGCGGGCAGGCTGTCGGCGGCCCCGGCCAGCAGGAAGGAGACGGTGAGCCCGAGTTGCGCGCGCAGCAGCAGCCGCTTGCGGCCGAAGCGGTCGGCCAGCCGGCCCCACAGCGGCGCGCCGAGCGCGCTGAACACCGTCGGGACGACGTAGAGCACCCCGGCCCAGCGGGCCTGCGGGTCCCCGAGGGTCGGCAGGATGGTGGTGAGGTAGGGCGGCAGGCCGAGTGCGGCGAAGGAGGCGACGAAGTAGCAGGCCGCCACGGCGTGCACCTGGCGTCGGCCGATCCCGTCCGCCGCGGTGGTGCGGCCGCCGGTCCGCTGCGGGAGGGTTTCCACGCTCATCGGGCGTCCCCGGCCGGGGACCTGCCCGGTATCGCCCGCTCCAGCAGGTAGTTGGGGCCGGTCGTGTAGTGCTTGTTGACGTCGGCGGCGCCGGAGCGCTGCTTGCTGAGCAGGGTTCCGGCGGTGACCATGGCCTTGACCGGCAGGCGGTCGGCCTCCAGCAGGTCGGTGCGCAGCGCCGCGCCGGCCGGTCCGATCCGGTCGACGGCCTCGGCCAGGCGCTTGCGCAGCAGGGCCAGCAGCTCGTCGAGTCCGGCGCGGCCGTGCGCGGCGAGGCCGAAGGCGAGCGCGCCGGTGCACAGGTGGCCGGTGATGGTGGTGAACAGGTCGGTGAGCGGCCGGTCGTCCTCGCCGAAGATCCGGGTGTCGTCGAACTCCTCGCGGGCCGGGGCGAGTTCGCCGAGCGTCGCGGTGAGCCGGGCGGTGTGCACGCGCGGGCCGTCGTCGTCCTTGTAGAGCAGGCGCAGGCCGTTTTCGTCGAGAACCAGCGAGGTGTTCTGCTGGTGCGACTCCAGGGCGACGCCGTAGCCGAACAGGGTGGCCTGCCAGTCGAGCAGCAGCTCCAGCAGGGCGTCGTAGAGGGCGAGGGGGTCGCCGCCGTGGAAGCGGTCGGCGAGATGGTCGAGCACCAGGCGCCCGCCGGGTGCGGGGGCCAGCAGGGCGGCCAACGGGACGGTGACGGCCCGCTCCAGCCCGGCCGGGTAGCGCCGCAGCAGCACGGCCAGCAGCTCGTGCCCGGCGTGCGCCCAGCTCTGCTCGTCGGCGTGCAGGATCCGGTCGGCGAACCGCGGCTCGCGGGCCAGCACGGCCTCGACCAGGCGCTGGCCGGCGGCGCCGTCGAGCAGCGTCCCCGGCTTGATGGTGCGGCGGTTGAGCCGGCCCAGGGTGGCGGTGGCGAGCGGGAGCTTGAGGTGGCAGGTGGGGTCGTCGGCGACGGCGACGGTGCGCATGGAGAGCGTCGGCACGACGGTCAGGTAGGGCCGGTCGGCGAGCACCGCGTGGCCGGCCAGGCCGGTGGCCGCCAGCGCCTCCTCCAGTGCGGTCCCGACGGTGAGCGGGTGGACCGGCAGGGTGGTCCAGCCGTCGCCCGGGCACGCGTCCGCCAGGCCGAGCCAGGCCGGGGTGGGCCACCAGCTCGGCAGCGGGTGTTCGCCGTGGGTGGTGAGTGCGTCCGTCGGCACGGCCAGCCAGCGCAGTTCGAAGGCAGGGTGGAACTCGGGCGCGTAGGAGCGCAGTTGTGCCTCGTCGAGACCGGCCCGGCCGCGCGCGGTCGGGTAGACGGGGTGGTCGAGGTAGGCGGCGAGGGTGTCGTGGCCGAGTGCGGCGGCCGGGCCGGTCCAGTCGGCCGGGTCCGCGCCGTACAGGTCGGTGAGCCGGGCGTGCACCTCGTCGCGGGCCCGTTCGTGCAGCTCCATGGTGGCGAGGGTCTGCCGGCACTCCTCGGCGAAGGCCGCCCAGCCGGGCCGGTCCTCGGCCTCGGCCAGGGCGGTGAGGGCCGCCACGACGGCGTCCAGACCGGTGACCGTCCGCCCGTCGAGCTCCAGCAGCGGCAGCCGGGCGGCGTACTCGCTCTGGAACCCCTCGGCGGTGACGGGCAGGGCGAGCGGGGCGTCCGCCGGGACGAGCCAGCGGCCGTCGGCGCGCTCCTGCGCGGCGGAGCGGGTGCGCAGGCCGAGGACGTCCTCGCGCAGCAGGGCGGAGAGCACGC
The DNA here is from genome assembly GCF_044768035.1 of Kitasatospora sp. NPDC101176. Taxonomy (NCBI): domain Bacteria; kingdom Bacillati; phylum Actinomycetota; class Actinomycetes; order Kitasatosporales; family Streptomycetaceae; genus Kitasatospora; species Kitasatospora sp. NPDC101176. The sequence continues at coordinate 320,683 of NZ_JBIWPA010000001.1, read as the reverse complement.
GCAGGGTGAGCTGCTCGTCGGCGGTCACGGGGTGACCTCCCAGCGGTTGGCGGCGAGGAAGCGGGCAACGGCGGTGTCCACCGCGCCCTGGTCGGTGCCGACGGCCCAGATGACGCCGAGGTAGTCCCGGTTGGTGCGGTAGTGCTCGTGCCGCTCGCCGAGCGGGCGCAGCGGGCGGTAGGCGAGCCGGACGCCGTCGCGTTCCTCGTCGTACGGTCCGGGGGCGGCGGTGAGCACGCCGGCGCGGTCGGCGAGGACCGCCTCGTTGCGGGCCCGGCGCGGGGTGGCGGCGCACGACTCGCCGAGGTCGGCGGGGAGTTCGCGGCCGAGGTGGACGGCGAGGATGTGCTCGAAGAGCGGGACGCCGAGGATCTCGGCGAGCATCAGGTCGCACTGGTCGCCGATGGCGCGGTAGTTGACCTCGATGATCCGGGCGCGGCCGTCCGGCTGGACGACGAACTCGGTGTGGCAGGCGCCGAGTCCGACGCCGATCGCGTCCAGCTGGGCGAGCACCTGCCCGACCACCGCGGCGGGGTGGGCGGGGACGAACTCGAGGACCTCCTCGATGAAGTCCGGCGGCGGCGACAGGCGGGTGCGGAAGCCGCCGAGGACGTGCCGGCGGCGGCCGTCGCCGAGCGTCTCCAGGGTGCACAGCGGCCCCTCCAGGAACTCCTCGACGACGAGCGTGGCGCCGGCCCGGCGGTGCTGGATCTCCCGGCAGCGCGCCGCGAGTTCGGCGGCGTCGGCGACCAGGACGACGTCCTCGCTGGCCACGCCCTCGCGCGGTTTGACCACGCACGGGAACGGCGGGTCCAGCTCGGCCGGATCCTGTCCGGGGGCCAGCTCGGCGGACCAGACGGCGTCCTGGCCGGTCAGGGCGAGGTGGCGGCGCAGCTGGCCCTTGTCCTTGGCCCGCAGCGCGGCCTTCCAGTCCTTCGCGGGCAGGCCGAAGTACTCGGCGGCCAGGGCGGTCTGGGTCTGCAGGTGGTCGCTGTTGCTGAACACCGCGTCTGGCGCGTGGTGCCGGGAGAGCAGGCTGATCACCGCGCGGAAGTCCCGGACGTCGCACTCCAGCACCTCGGGTGCGGTGAACGGGAGGTCGGCGTAGGCCTTCAGGTGGGGCTCGGCGTGGTCGGTCAGGACGGTGACGTCGAGCCCGAGCCGGTCGGCGGCGGGCAGGAAGCCATCGGTGACCGAGTCGGTGGGGTTGAGGGCGAGCAGGTAGAGCCGCATGGGGAGGGGTCCTCGGGTTGTCCTCGGGGTGGTGGCGAGCCGGCGGCGGCGGGCGGACCGGGCGCCCCGCGCCCGCCCGCCGCCGGCGGTCGGCGGTTACTTCGGGGCGTCGACGCCCGCGGCCTTGGCGATGTCGACGAGCATCGCGTCGGCGGCCTGGACGCCGATGCCGGACATCCAGGTCTCGTCCGGGACGTTGAAGACCTTGCCGTTCTTGACCGCGTTCAGGCCCTTCCAGACCGGGGTCTGCTGGACCTCGCTCTCCTTGGTCTTGGACGGGTCGTCGGCGGTGGTGACGAACACCAGGTCGGCGTCGGCCTGGTTGATCTGCTCGGCGCTGACCTCGAGGATGTTCTGGTCGACGTCCTGGGGGGCCGGGCGGGTGAGGCCGACGTCCTTGAGGACGACGCCGCTGTAGGAGGACTTGGCGTACAGGCGGGTCGGCCCGGCGACGAAGCGGACCACCGAGGCGGTCGGCACGGTGCCGCCGTTCTTCGCCTTGATCGCCTCGCCGAGCTTGGCCGCGCGCGCCTCGTAGTCGGCGAGCGCCTTCTTCGCCTGGTCCTCCTTGCCGAGGGCCTGGGCGTAGAGGGCGAGGTTCTGCTTCCACGGGAAGCCGGTGGTCTCGGCGAGCACGGTCGGGGCGATCGCGTTCAGCTGGTCGTAGACCTTGGCGTGGCGGACCTTGGAGGAGAGGATCAGGTCGGGCTTGAGGGAGGCGATCAGCTCCAGGTTCGGCTCGTTCATCGGGCCGACGTCCTTGGTGTCCTTGATCTTGTCCTTGAGGTAGGAGGGGAACCCGCCCTCGGTCTTCATGTGCGGCGACACCGCGCCGACGGGCGTGATGCCGAGCAGCGTGACGTCGTCCAGCTCGCCGCTGTCGAGCACCACGACGCGCTGGGGCTGCGCCTTGATCTGGGCCGTTCCGGCGGCGTGGGTGACGGTCCGCGGGAAGCCGGCGGTGGCTCCGGCGCTCGCGGAGGCGCCGGCCTGGGCGGCGTCCCCGCCCTGCTTGGTCCCGCCGTCGCTGCCGCAGGCGGCGAGCAGCGTGGTGGAGAGGGCGGCGGCGAGGACGGCGACGGGCAGTCGGCGGTTCATGGGGGTTCCTTGGATCCGGTCGAACGGGGGACGGGGAGGGGAGAGACGGGAGGAGGGGTGTCCGGGCGCGGCCGTCAGCCGGCGGCGGCTCCGGCGCGGGTCCGGGCCCGGGGGACGACCAGCGGCGTGCCGGTCTCCGGGTCGGGCACCACCCGGCAGGGCACCTGGAAGACGGCCTCGACCAGCTCGGCGGTGAGCACCTCGGAGGGCGCGCCGGCGGCGGCCAGCCGGCCGTCCTTGAGCACCACCAGGTGGTCGGCGTACCGGGCGGCCTGTCCGAGGTCGTGCAGCACCATGACGACGGTGCGGCCGGCCTCGGCGTGCAGGTCGGCCACCAGGTCGAGGACGTCGAGCTGGTGGCGGAGGTCGAGGAAGGTGGTCGGCTCGTCGAGCAGCAGCAGCTCGGTGTCCTGGGCGAGCGCGAGCGCGATCCAGGCGCGCTGGCGTTGCCCGCCGGAGAGCCGGTCGACCTGCTGGTCGCGCAGTTCGGCGGTGCCGGTGCGCCGCAGCGCCTCCTCGACGGCCTCCTGGTCGGCCGCGGACCACGGGCTGAGCATCCGCTGGTGCGGGTAGCGGCCCAGTCGGACGAGTGCCTCGACGGTGATCGCCTCGGGGGTGACCGGCTGCTGCGGGAGCAGGCCCATCCGCTTGGCGAGCGCCCGGGCGGGCATCCGGTGGATGTCGGAGCCGTCCAGGGTGACGGTGCCGGCGGCCGGGCCGAGCAGGCGGACCAGTCCGCGCAGCAGGGTGGACTTGCCGCAGGCGTTCGGTCCGACGATCGCGGTGACGGCGCCGCCGGGCAGTTCGAGGTCGAGTCCGTCGACGACGGTGCGGTCGCCGTAGCGCAGGTGGAGGCCGTGGGCGGCGAGCCGGTTGGCGGTGGGGTCGACGGTGGGGGCCGTGGTCATCAGCTGTTCCTCACGGGGAGCCGGCCCTGGCGGATCATCAGCGCCAGGAGCCAGGGCGCGCCGAGGGTGGCGGTGACGGCACCGACCGGCAGGCCGTGGACGGGGATCACGTGGAGCACGAGGAGGTCGGCGCCGAGCAGCAGGACGGCGCCGGTGAGCGCGGTGAGCCCGAGGGTGCCGAGGGTGGGGGGACCGGCGAGCAGTCGGACGAGGTGCGGCACGGCGAGCGCGACGAAGGCGACCGGGCCGGTGAGGGCGGCGGCCAGCGAGGCGAGGGTGATGCCGAGCAGCAGCAGGAGGAGACGGTCGCGCCCGGGGTCGAGGCCGAGCCCGCCGGCGGAGTCGTCGCCGAGGTCGAGGACGGCGACCCGGCGCTGGCAGAGCAGCACGGCGCCGGCGGTGAGGGCGATGGCCGTGCCGCCGATCCACACCTCGGTCCAGTTGCGGCCGTAGAGCGAGCCGGTGGTCCACTGCATCGCGGAGGAGGCCAGTTCGGCCGGGAACCGGACGATCATCAGGTTCACGGCGGCGGCCAGGCCCTGCTGGACCGCCAGGCCGACCAGCACCAGGCGGGTGACGGCCATCCGGGACTTCCAGGCGAAGCCGCCGAGCAGCAGGGCCGCGAGCAGCCCGCCGCCGAGCGCGGCCAGCGGGATCAGCTGCTGGGAGGCGCCCGTGGCGATCATCAGGACGGCGCCGAAGGAGGCTCCGCCGGTGACGCCGATGGTGTCGGGGGAGGCGAGCGGGTTGCGGAAGAGCCGCTGCAGCATGGAGCCGGCCATCGCCAGTGCGGCGCCCGCGATGAGCGCCGACACCACGCGCGGTGCGCGGAACTGCCGCACCACCAGCACGTTTCCGGGGTCGCCCTGTCCGACGAGGGCGCGCAGCGCGTCCCAGGCGGAGATGCTCAGCCGTCCGGTGCCCAGCGCGACGCCGGTGAGCAGGACCAGCAGGACGGCGGCCAGGGCCGACCAGGCGGCGGTGCGGGCCCGGCGCCGGGCGAGGGTGCGGACGGGCAGGGCGAGCGCGGTCACCGGGCCACCTTCCGGGCGAGCACCGCGAGCAGCGGGGCCCCGAGGAAGGCGGTCACGATGCCGACCTCGATCTCGGAGGGGCGCACCACGAGCCGGCCGAGCACGTCGGCGGTGAGCAGCAGCAGCGGACCGGTGATCAGGCAGCCGGGCAGCAGCCAGCGGTGGTCGTTGCCGAGCAGCGGGCGGACCAGGTGCGGCGCGGCCAGGCCGATGAAGGCGACCGGTCCGGCGACGGCGACGGCGCTGCCGGCGAGCAGCACGACGGCGAGCCCGCCGGCGAGCCGGATCCGGGCGACCGGCACGCCCAGCGACTGGGCGGTCTCGTCGCCGAGGGCGAGGGCGTTGAGCGCGGGGGAGATGCCCAGGGCGCCCAGCAGGCCGACGGCCAGGAACGGCAGCACCGGCAGGAGGGCGTCGAGCTGCCGCCCGGCGATCGAGCCGGCCAGCCAGAACCGGGCCTCGTCCAGGGTGCGGTGACTGGCCAGCATCAGGGCGGAGGTCCAGGAGGTGAGCACCACGGTGAGCACGGTGCCGCCGAGGGCGAGCCGGACGGGGTCGAGGTCCCCGCCGCGGCGGGACATCGCGTACGCGGCGACGGCGGCGACGGCGGCTCCGGCGAAGGCGAACCAGACGTACTGGACGGGCCGGGCGAGGCCCAGCGCGTAGATCGCGGCGACGACGGCGAGGCCGGCGCCGGCGTTGATCCCGAGGGTGACGGGGGAGGCCAGCGGGTTGCGGGTGACGCCCTGGGCGACGGCCCCGGCGACGCCGAGCGCGGCTCCGACGGCCAGCCCGATCACCGTGCGGGGCAGCCGAAGGCCCGTCACGACGTCGGCGTCGCCGCCGTGGGCGGCTCCGGTCAGCGCGTCCACGACGGTGGACAGCGGGATGGATCGGGAGCCGAGCGCGAGGCTCAGCGCGGCGCACAGCACGAGCGCGCCCGCTCCGGCGATCAGCAGCAGGGGCCGCCGGACCGCCGAGGACCGGGGCGTCGCCGGGGCCGTGGCGGCCGTCGGGTCGGTTCTCAACACGAGTCGACATCTTAGGTTAGGTTTGCCTAAGTTCGTCAATCTCGGGCGCCCGCCCGCCGCCCGTTCGACCGCGGACCGGCACGAGGGCACGGCCCGAGATGGCATGCCATCCGCGACATTGTAAGGTGAGCCTCACCTTATTCGATCATGTGGAGTCGATCTAGGGAGCGAAGATGATCCCGGGACCACCCCTGCCCGTCGCACCGGCGTCCGCGCTGCTCGGTGACTACCGGAGGCTGCTCGGCCTCTGCCCGGTGCTGAGCCTGCGTCTGCTCGACGCCGCGGACCCGGCGCCCGAGGCCGCCGACGGCTGGTACGGCGCGCCCCGGATCGCCGACGACGAACGGGCCCTGGCCGCCGTGCTGGCCGGCGCGGAGGAGCGCATCGCCGCCGAACACGGCCGCGTCCCCCGGCCCCACGTCACCGCGTCCCGGCTGCTGCACCACTACGCCTGGTCGGTCTGCCTGCTCATCGCCGGCCCCTGGCACCTCTCCCGGCGGGTCCCCGTCATCGACCCTTCCGACCTGTGGCTGCACGCCCCCACCGGCGACCTCGCCCTGCGTCCGCGGGGCCACGTCGAGCTCCCCGGAGACGACGAGCTGCGCGCCGAGCTGCGGGCCGCCGTCGTCGGCCACCTCGAACCGCTGCTCGCGGCCTTCGCCGCCCCCACCCGCCGCCGGGGCCGCGCCCTGTGGGGCATGGTGACGGACGACCTCGCCTCCGCCGTCTGGTACCTCGGCCGGATGCTCGGCGACGAGGACGCCGCCGTCGCGGCCGCCGGGGCGCTGCTGCCCGGCGGCACCCTCCCGCTGCCCGGCGCCGCCGACTTCCGCCGGCTGCACACCCCCGACGGGCGCGGCCACCACACCCGCACCCGGCTCGGCTGCTGCCTCTACTACGCCGTCGGGCCCGCCGCCACCGCCTGCCTGACCTGCCCGCGCACCGGTGACGAGGAACGGCTGCGCAGGTTCTGACGGCACGTCCGGGGAGCGGGCGGGGGCGGCCGGGTCGCCTCCGGCCGGCCGGAGGCGACCCGGCGGGGCCGCTCCGGTGTCAGTGGCATCGGCTAGGGTCACGAGCATGATCGATGCGACGACACGGGTCCGGATCGCCCGCCCCTCGCGGGACCTCCGGGCGGCCGAGCACTTCTACGTGGGCGGTCTCGGCCTCGACGTGCTGTGGCGCACCACCGAGCGGGTGTCCGGCGAGCACGACCTGCTCATGGTCGGACCGCCCGGGGGCGCCTGGCACTTCGAGCTCACCCACGATCCGGAGCACCCGCTGGAGCCCACCCCGACGGTCGACGACCTGTTCGTGGTCTACCTCGGCGCGCCGGTGGACGACGCCCTGGTCGCCCGGCTGGAGGCGGCCGGCGGCACCCGGGTGCCCGCCCACAACCCGTACTGGGAGGAGTTCGGCGTCACGGTGGCCGACCCGGACGGCTACCGCCTGGTGCTCTGCTCGCGCGGCTGGGGAGCCTGAGCCGGGAAATTGCCGTGCTCGGCCGGGCCCGAACGGCTACCCTTCCGCGCGGACCGAAGGAGGCCCCTCACCATGAGCACGCGCGGAACCACCGTGGACGTCCCGACGGCGGACGGCACCGCCGACGCCTACCTCGCCCACCCCGACGACGGCCGGGCCCACCCCGGCGTCATCCTCTACATGGACGCCTTCGGACTGCGGCCCCACCTGCGCCGGACGGCCGACCGCCTCGCCGCCGCCGGCTACACCGTGCTGGTCCCCAACTGCTACTACCGGCAGGGCCGGGCGCCCGTCGTCGACCTGCCGGAGCTCATCGACCCGGACGGCGACCCGTCGGTCTTCGACCGGCTCATCCCGCTGCTCGCCACGCTCACCCCCGAGGCGACCACCCGCGACGCCGACGCGTACCTGCGGTGGCTGGCCGACTCCCCGCTCGTCCAGGACGGCCCGGTCGGCCTCACCGGCTACTGCCGCGGCGCCGTGCTCGCCCTGCGGACGGCCGCCAGCCACCCGGAGCGGGTCGCGGCCGCGGCCGGGTTCCACGGCGGCAACCTCGCCACCCCGGCACCGGACAGCCCGCACCTCGGGGCCCACCGGATCACCGCCGAGCTGTACTTCGGCCACGCCGACCAGGACGGGTCGATGCCCGCCGAGCAGATGACCAGGCTCGCCGAGGCCCTCACCGCGGCCGGCGTCCGGCACCGGGCGGAGGTCTACCCGGGCGCCCTGCACGGCTACACCCAGGCCGACACCACCCGTTACGACGCGGCCGGGGACGCACGGCACTGGGACGCGCTGCTCGACCTGCTGAAGCGGACGCTGCAGGCCTGAGCCGCCCTGAGCCGGCCCGCGCGTACGGGGGCGGGCGGGCGGTGACACGGGCCCGAGGCCTGCCGGGGGCCGATGACGGGGCTGATGACGGGGTGGATCACGGGCCGGACGGCCAGGGGGCGGGATGGGTCGCGACAGGGCGGGACGGGGGCAGGGCTTGACGGGGCGGGACGGGGCGGCGAGGGGCCGGGTGCAGGACCGGGAGCGCCGGACGCCGGCGCCGGAGGGCGCCCGCTCTTCGCCGGGAGGTCACCTGACGGACACGAAGGATTCGGGCTGCCGTGTCGCCGGGAGGCCAGGGTCTGAGGCCTGTCTGCCTCCACGGCCCGGCGCCTGACGGACGGTCGGAGCCCGATGGACGGTCGGGGCCCGATGAACGACCGGGCCCGATGGACGACCGGCGGCCCGGGGCCGGGCCGCCGGTGGAGGCGTCCGCGGCCACGACCGCCGCGGTTTGCAGGAGAACCCGCGACACCCGGCACCCGAGCCGGGGCGCGGACAGTACCCAGGGGGAAACGCACATGCGCAACACGCTGAACAGAATCGACGCACGGACCACCCGGAACGGCGGACGGACGGCGCCGCGCCCGCGGGCGGGGGGAGCCGCGGGCCGGGAGGCGCTCGGCGAACGCGTCCCCGGAGGGGTTCGCCGGGGCGAACTCGACCGCTCCGGAAGGGCGTTGCGATGGTCCGAGGCGGGGCTCGGCGGCCCGCCGGTGGTCCTGCTCGCGGACTGCGGCAGCCCGGCGCAGACCTGGGCGCCGGTGCTGCCCGAACTCGCCGCGCACAGCCGGGTGGTGGCCTACGACCGGGCCGGGCTCGGCGCGAGCGACCCGGAGCGGTCCGCCGGCCCGACCCTGGAGACCCCGGTCGGTGACCTGGCCGCCCTGGTGGAGCACCTGGACGCCGGACCGGCCGTCCTGGTCGGGCACGGTTGGGGCGGCCTGCTGGCCCAACTCCTGGCCTGGCAGCAGCCCGAGCTGGTCGCCGGACTGGTCCTGGTGGACCCGTCCCACGAGGAGTTCCAGCCGCCGGCCGTCCGCACCGCCGATGCCGTCCTGCTGAGCCTCGGGCTGATCCGGGAGGCGCTGGCGCCCGGTGCCCCCGGCGTCACGGGTGCGGCGCACGGGGCCGGCGGCGTGGGGAGCGGGACGGCGGCCGGGACTGTGGCGGTCAAGGTCGCCCGCCGCCACCAGTGGCGCGCCGCGCTCGACGAGAACCGACTGGCCGCCCTCGCCGTCCCCGAGCTCCGCAGCAGGCGCTCCGCCGGACGGCTGCCCGACGTGCCGGTGACGGTGCTGAGCGCGAGCGACGGGCTGCCCAGGGCACTGCGCGAGCGCTGGACCATCCTGCAGTCGAGGATCGCGGAGGGGGCCGTCCGGGGCTCGCACATCGTGGTCAGGGGAGCCGGCCACGCCGTCCACACCGACCAGCCGGAGGCCGTCGTCGCCGCCGTCCTGGAGGTCGTCGAGCACGCCCGACAGGCCCGGAACGCCTGATCCGGACCCCAACCGCCCTTCGGACGGCCCCTGCTGGGCCTTCGGCCCCCTCTGGCACACTGGGGGCCGAACGGCCCGCTGGGGAGGGTCATGACACATGGGGGAAGCGGTATGAGGGGTCCGGGTGCCGTGCTCGGCGGGCGCTACACGCTGGTCGAGCGGATCGGCGGCGGGGGCATGGGCACCGTCTGGCGGGCCGAGGACACGGTGCTGGCACGCCCCGTCGCCGTCAAGATCCTGCACTCGGCGCTGTTCGAGGACGACACCTTCATCCAGCGCTTCCGGCGGGAGGCCCAGCTCGTCGCCGCGATCGACCATCCGGCGGTCGTGGACGTGCACGACTACGGCGAGACCGGCGGGCGCCCGGCGGGCGCGGCGGGCGGCTCCGGTGACGACGGCGGGGCCGACGGGGCTGACGGCGGCGGGGACGGAGACGGCGGCGGCGGGGACGGCGGCGGTGAGGAGCGCTGCGCCTACATCGTCATGGAGCTGATCGACGGGCGGCCGGTGGACCGGGTGCTCGCCGAGGAGGGCCCGATGGCGCCCGGCCGCGCGCTCGGCCTGGTCGCGGCCGCCCTGGACGGACTGCACGCCGCGCACCTCCGCGAGATCGTGCACCGCGACCTCAAGCCGTCCAACCTGATGCTGCGCGCCGACGGCCGGGTGACCATCACGGACTTCGGGATCGCCCGGGCGATCGCCAGCACCAAGATCACCGCCTCGCACGCGATCGTCGGGACGGCGCTCTACATGGCCCCCGAGCAGGCCGAGGGCCTGGGGACCGGCCCGGCCGCCGACCTCTACTCGATCGGCGTGGTCTGCTACGAACTGCTCACCGGGCGGCCGCCGTTCACGGGTGAGGGGGTGCTGGAGGTCGCCCTCAAGCACGTCCGGCAGCCGGCCCCGGACCTGCCGGAGACCTTCCCGGCGGCGGTCCGGGAGCTGGTCGCGAGGGCGCTGGCGAAGAAGCCCGAGGACCGTTACGCCGACGCCGCCGAGATGGCGGCAGCGGCGCGGGCCGCGGCCGGCGGGGCGGGTGGCGGCGGGGTAGGTGCCGGCGGGGCGGGTGCCGAGGGCGCGAACGGCGCCGGCGCCCGGGCGGACAGCGGGACGATCGACCTCAGGGGAGCTGCTCCCGGAGGTGCCGCCGGTGCCCCTGGTGCCGCCGCAGGCGCACCGGAGGAGAAGGCCGCGGACGGCGCGGCGCCCGCCGGCGGAGCCGCCGACCGCCCCGCACCGGACGAGGTCGCGAAGGTGGAGCCGCAGGCGGTCACCGAGCCGGTCCGGCGCCGCTCGCGGCGGGCACTGCTGGTGCCGGTCGTCATTCCCGTGGTGATCTCGCTGGGCACCGCCACCGTCCTGCTGGTCGACCGCGGGCCCGGCCGCTCGGACGCGGCCGTGCCGCCCGCCGCCCAGGCCACCGTGGTCGTGACGGCGCCGGCGGCGCCCGCGGCGGGTACCGAGACCCCCACGGCCGCCGCCACCACGACGCCCGCCACCCCGACCCCGTCCGACACCCCGACCCCGTCCGACACCCCGGCGGTGACCCCCGCGGCCGACCCGTCGGCGGGCGCCCCGAACCAGCAGGGCGCGCCGGTGCCCGCCCCCGCGCCCGGGCAGGCCGGCAGCGGCACCTCGGCGGGCCGTGGCAGCGGAGCCGGTGCGGGCGGCGGCGCGGCAGCCGGCGGGTCCGCCTCCGGAGGAGCCGCCTCGGGCGGTACGCAGTCCGGGGGCGGAGCCTCGGGCGGCCAGAACGGTGGCGCGGGCGGCGGCACGCCCAACCAGCCGGCCAACCCCAACCCGCAGCCGCCCGCCCAGAACGCGGCCGGTGGCGCCGCCGCCGGTGGCGGGTCCCCGGCCGGGGGCGGTTCACCGGCCGGCGGGGGCTCCCCGTCGGGTGGCGGCAACCCGCCCGCGCCGCAGACCCCGGCCCGCCCCGCGTCCTGCGGCGGCACCAGCTGGACGACCATCGTCAGCGTGCAGGACGGCCGCCCCATCGGACTGTCCCGCGACTCGCTCAGCGGCGGCGACAACCCGGTCGTGGTCGGCGGCGCCTCCCAGTACGGCTGGGTGCGGGCGACCAACCCCGGGGCCTGGATCCTGTTCAACGCCTGCAACAGCGGCGGCCCGCAGCTCGTCCAGACCACGGACGGCAAGGTGGTGCTGAACGGCGGCTTCAGCTTCCTGACCAACTGGACGGTGCGCAACGGCACGGCCCAGGGCTCCTACACCCTGGCCGACTTCCAGAACCAGGTCTGCATGACCAACAACGGCCCGGGCAGCCCGGTCACCATGGTCGCCTGCACGCCGGGCAACGCCGCCCAGGAGTGGCGCTTCCAGTAACGGCTCCGCCGTTTCCGCCAACCACCTTGTCGTCTGGTGCACTTCACGCAGCGCCACGCGAAGCTGACGGTGCGTCGACAGCCGTCCGTCGGGCCGCCCGCCGGGTGGCCTTCGCGTTCAACTCGCCGACTGCGCACCGGAGTCGGGCGAACACGCGAGCAGCCGGGGCTAGCAGTCGCGGCGGCCGAGGGCAAGGGTGGCCGGTGGCGGGACCTCGCCAACCGGATGTCAAGATTCCGTATGGGAAGTTCTACAGCGGTGTAAAAGTCGATGTGCGGCCACTCGGGGCGGTCGACCCGGAGGGCGTTCGGCCGCCGGCCGCGCATCGGTGCAGGTCGGCGGTGATGGTTCGGATGGGAACTGCTGTCGGGGTGGGTCGAATTGCCCTGTTTTGCCTACCCCGTGGAAGGCGGTCCGGGCTGGCGGGACCTGGCCAATTCCTGAAGCAGACCTGTCAATTCATCTGGTGCATCGTCATGCTTCTTCTCAACCCCGGCGCCGGCCCCCACTCCCACCCCTCGGTGGCCCGCCGCTCGAACGCCCGGGGTTTCAGCACGTCAGCGCCCGTTCCGCCCCCACAGGTGCCGACCCCGGCCCCCGGGACGCGGCGTGACCGCGGCCAGCCGCGGTTTCCCGGAAGGACTCGTACGTGAAGCGTAAGCTCGCGGCCGTCGCCGTTCTCTCGGCCACGGCCCTCCTGACCGGTGTGATCCAGGTGAGCACCGCCGCCCAGGCCAGCCCCGCCCCCGTCGGCCAGGCCGGGGAAGCCCGTGCCGCCCAGGCCGCCCGGCAGCACGCGGCCGTGCTGGCGCTGGCCGGCGACCAGTCCGGCCCGCTCACCGGCGCCCTCGCCCTGGGCGCGCAGGAACGGCTCGTCGCCAAGGACGCCGTCGTGGACAAGGACGGCACCCGCCACCTGCGCTTCGAGCGCACCTACGCCGGCCTGCCGGTGCTCGGCGGCGACCTGGTCGTCCACCAGAAGGCCGACGGCTCGGTGAAGGCGGTGAACAAGGCCGTCGCCGCGCAGCTGAGCCTGCCGAGCCTCACCCCGCAGATCCCGGCCGACCAGGCGGCCGCGCAGGCCACCGGCGCGGTCCAGGCCACCGTCGGCGTGGCCGCCGACAAGGACGAGTCCCCGCTGAGCGCCGTGCACCAGACCGGCAAGGCCGAGCTGGTGGTCTGGGCGAGCGACGGCAACCCGCGCCTGGCCTACCGCACCACGGTCGAGGGCGTGCGCGCCGACGGCACCCCGAGCAGCCAGGTCCTCGTCACCGACGCCGCCAGCGGCAAGGTCCTGTCCACCCACGAGAAGGTGCAGACCGCCGCCGGCACTGGCACCGGCGTCTTCGTCGGCCAGGTGCCGCTCACCACCGCGCAGGAGGGGTCGAGCTACTCGCTGAAGGACGACTCCCGCGGCGGCCAGTCCACCAGCGACATGAACAACGGGACCACGGGCAGCGGCTCCCCGTTCGCCAACACGTCCAACTCCTTCGGCGACGGCACCGCCGGCAACCGCGAGTCCGCCGCCGTGGACGCCCAGTTCGGTGCCGCCACGACCTGGGACTTCTACAAGAGCGCCTTCGGCCGCAACGGCATCCGCAACGACGGCGTCGGCGCCGCCAGCCGCGTGCACTACGGCTCCAACTACGTCAACGCGTTCTGGAGCGACGACTGCTTCTGCATGACGTACGGGGACGGCAGCGGCGACACCCACCCGCTCACCGAGATCGACGTCGCCGGGCACGAGATGAGCCACGGCGTCACCGCCGCCACCGCGAACCTCAACTACTCCGGGGAGTCCGGAGGCCTGAACGAGGCCACCTCCGACATCATGGGCACGATGGTCGAGTGGTACGCCAACCTGCCCTCCAACCCGCCGAACTACCAGATCGGCGAGCTGGTCAACCTGCGCGGCGACGGCAGCCCGCTGCGCTACATGGACCAGCCCAGCAAGGACGGCCAGTCCGCGGACTCCTGGTCCGCCGACGTCGGCAACCTGGACGTGCACTTCTCGTCCGGCGTGGCGAACCACTTCTTCTACCTGCTGTCCGAGGGCAGCGGCGCGAAGAGCATCAACGGGTTCGACTACAACAGCCCGACCTCCGACGGCTCGACGCTCAGCGGCATCGGCCGGGACAAGGCCGCGCAGATCTGGTACCGCGCCCTGACCGTCTACTTCACCTCCACCACCGACTACGCGGGCGCCCGGGCGGGCACCCTCAGCGCGGCCTCGGACCTGTACGGCGCCGACAGTGCCGAGTGCAACGCCGTCGCCGCCGCCTGGACGGCGGTGAACGTCAACTGAGGCCGGTGGCGGCCTGACCGACGGTCCTGCCGGCCGTGGGTGCCGGCCGGCAGGACGGAACGGCGGGGGTGACGGTGTGCGGACCACCGTCACCCCCGCCGTCGTGCGCTCACCGTCGCCCCCGCCGTCGCCCTCCGGTGCTCATCGACCTACCGGTTCACCGACCTACCGGTTCACCGACCTACCGGTTCACCGACCTACCGGTTCACCGACCTACCGGTTCACCGACCTACCGGTTCACCGGCCCACCGGTTCACCGACCGGGTCCGGTGTGGCCGGGGCGCTCGGTTCGCGGCGGCGGTAGCGGCGCTCCGTCGCGGTGCAGGCGGCCAGCAGCAGGGCGGTGGCGGCCGCGGCGGCGGTCACGGCGAACGGCGCGGCGGGCGAGAAGTGCGTGGTGGCCCAGCCGCCCAGGAAGGTGCCGGCCGACTGGGCCAGGATCAGCGCGCTGACCAGCACGGCCATCGCCTCGCCCAGCCGGGCGGCCGGGACCGTCCGCTCCACCAGGCCGAACATCGTGATCATCTGCGGGGCCACCGCCACCCCGAGCAGGCCGACGGCCGCGGTCAGCGTCCACAGTCCGCCGCCGGAGACCAGCAGGACGCAGGAGGCGGTGAACAGCAGCACCGTGCCGGCCCGCAGCCGGGACGGCAGCCCCCACCGGGCGGGGAGGGCGGCCGTGGCGATCCCGGCCACGGAGCTGGTGCAGCCGATGAAGCCGTAGAGCAGCCCGGCGGCGCCCGCCCGGCCGAGGGCCTCGGTCGTGGCCGTCACCCCGACCTGCACGGAGCCGAAGCACGCGCCGAGCAGCGCCATCCCGGCCAGCAGTAGGACGTACGGGGTGCTCAGCAGCCGCTCGCCCGTCCCCGCCGGGGACTTGGGGACGCCCGGGGAGGCGGTCGGGTGCAGTGCGAACAGGGTGGCGCAGACGCCGGACAGGGCGGCGGCCGTGAGCAGCCCGACCGAGGGGGAGACGGCGGTGGCGAGCACGCCGACCAGCGCGGGCCCGGCGGTGAAGCCGATCTCGTCCACGATTCCGTCCAGCGACAGCATGGTGGAAGTCAACTCCGGCTCCCCGGCGGCCAGTCGGACCCACCGGCTGCGGGACAGCGGGCCCACCAGCGGGACGGACAGGCCGATCAGCGCCGCCGCCGCGACCTGCCAGCCGAGGGCCAGCCCGTCCTCCGAGGCCGCCACCAGGGCGACCAGCGCGGTGGCGTTCACCAGTGCGGCGACCAGCCCGACCGTCCGTTGCCCGCGCCGGTCGGCGAGACGGCCCACCAGCGGGCCGCCGACGGCCTGCCCGCCCGCCAGCGCCCCGGCCACCAGGGAGCCGCACCACACGCTGCCGGTGTTCCGGCTGACCAGCAGCAGGGTGCCGATCGGGCTCATCGCGTTCGGCAGCCGGCCGAGCAGCGACCACAGCAGCACCCGGCCGCCGGTCAGTCGGGCGGCTGTTCGGAACTTGACGACCATGGACACGGACATCGGCGCACGACCCCAAACGGAGCCGACGCGGGCGCCCGCCTCCCGTCGTCGGCCCGGTCAGGCGACTGCGACCTGCGGGTGAGCCTCGACGGTAGGGGCGGCCGGTGCGGCCGGGTAACCGTCCGATCACCCAGTGCAGTCGGGGTGTGGGCGGGGGAGGGGTTGGAGGAGTGGACAACGCGGTCGCCCCGCGCCGGTGGCTTCCGACAGTCCGGCGGCCCGGCGGCGGGTCGGCCGACGGGCCTGACTCGTCGTCAATCCTGTTCTGTGCGCCGTCAGCCGTCAGCCGTCAGCCGTCAGCCGTCGGTGGTCGGTGGTCGGTCGTCAGCCGGTGAGGTCCGCCCGGATCTGGTCCAGGATCAGGCCGGCGCCGGTGTAGCCGATGCCGAGCATCCACAGGTTGTCGTCCACGCGGAACACCCGGCCGTTGCGGACGGCGTCCAGGTTCTTCCAGAGCGCTCCCTCGGTGATCCTGCCCTGGTCGGACTTGGCCGCGTCCCCGTAGACCGAGTAGAAGATGGCGTCGGCCGCCGCCTGGTCGACCTGTTCGGGGCTGATCTCGACGGAGAACCCGGGCTTGTCCTGGTTGGCGGGGCGGCCGAGCCCGAGGTCCTTGAACAGCGAGCCGACGAAGGTGTCGTTGAGGTAGAGCCTGGTCGGTGCACCGGCCAGGAAGCGGGCCATCGCGACCCGGGTGGCGGCGGCCCGGGCCGGGCCGCCGAGCGCGGTGACGAGGTCCCGGGCCTTGGTCCGGTACGCCGCGTCGGCCGCCTCGGCCTCGCCCTGCCGCCCCAGCGCCTCGGCGTGCAGCCGGACGTTCTCCTTCCAGGTCGGCCCGGTGGTCTTGGAGAGCACCGTCGGCGCGATCTTCGACAGTTCGTCGTACCGCTGGTCGTCGCGGACCTGGTTGCTCAGGATGAGGTCCGGCCGCAGCGCGGCGATCGCCTCCAGGCTGGGCTGGCCGATGGCTCCGACGGCCTTCGTCCCCGCCAGCCGGTCGGCGGGCAGGTAGCCGGGGAAGGGCGCGCCCGCGGAGACGGTGGTCGCGCCGACGGGGGTGAGGCCGAGGGTGACCGCCGAGTCCAGTGCGTCGGTGTCCAGCACCACTACCCGGGCCGCCCTGGCGGGTACCCGGGTCTCGCCGCGGGCGTGCCGGACGGTGCGGGAGCCGGCGCCGCCGGAAGGGCCGCCCCCCGGGGCGGACGCGCCGGTGCCCGGGGAGGGCTGGTCCGCCCCGCAGCCGGTGAGCGCGGGACCGAGCACGAGGCCCGGGGCGAGCCGGGCGGCGAGGCCGAGTGCGGTGCGGCGGCTGAGCGGTCGGGGCATCGGCGGATCCTCCAACGGGCGTGCGGGGCGCGGGAATTCCTGCCCGTCCGTCGGGGTGGTCATGCGTCGGGGTCGGTCTCGCGCCGCTGGCGCAGCAGGTCGTCGTAGTCGGCCTGCACGCGGCGGTCCATCGCCAGGGCGAACTGGGCGTCGACGACCGTACGGGCCAGCGGCCGGACCCGCACTATGCGTTCGGTGAGCCGCGCGGCCTCGCCGGGCGGCAGCGGGGCGTCGCCGGCCAGGGCGCCGAGCAGGTGCTCGCCGACCAGGTCGACGAAGACCTCCGCGATGGCGTCCACGTGCTCCTGGGTGCGCCTGCTGGCGTCCAGGACGGCCGAGAGCGGCACGCCCTCGGCGACCAGCGCGGTGGTGGCGTCCATCAGCCGTCGGCTGACGTGGGTGATCCCGTCGTCGTCGACCGAGATGAAGCCCTGGGAGATCGACTCGGCGGTGTTCTCCTCGGTGAGCTGGTCCCCGAAGACGGCGCTCAGTTCGTCCCAGTCCAGGCGCACCGGAGTCTCGTCCGACCAGGGTGCGACGATCGCGGCCTCCAGCCCGATCAGCTCGGCGACGTCCCGCCCGCTCTCGCCGGCGCCGATCAGCTCGGCGATGCCGCCCAGGGTGTGGCCGCGCTCCAGCAGTTCGCCGATCATCCGCAGCCGGGCGAGGTGCTCCTCGCCGTACCAGGCGATCCGGCCCTCCTTGCGGGGAGGCTGGAGGAGTTTGCGCTCGCGGTAGAAGCGCAGGGTCCGGGTGGTGATGCCGGCCGCCTCGGCCAGTTCCTCCACGCGGTACTCGCGCTTTTTGTCGTCGGCAGCAGCTCTGACCTTGTCCACGGCGATCAGCATAGGTCCGTCGCCTCGGGCGGTTCCCGAATCAGGATGGTCGCGCTTCTTCCATCCGGTGTCAGCAAGGGCTACCCTGCCAATCGTGCCAGTGATTACTGGCGCGATTGGCAGGGTCCCGGGGCCGGCCCCCGGGAGGCAGCACCACCGCGGCCCCGACGGCGCCGCTCGCACGTGATGAGTGGCACCGGCGGTGCCGCCCGCACATGATGGGCGGCACCCGTCAGGCAGCCCGAAGATCACCGCCCACCCTCAGGAGGAGGCCGCATGGCATCCAGCAGCAAGCGCCCCCGCTCCGGCGCGTCCGGCGCCCCGGCGGAGGAGGCCGCCCCGGTGGGCGAGGCCGTCCCGGTGGGAGAGGCCGCCCCGCACGTGCGGGTGGCGGTGATCGGCTCCGGGTTCGGCGGCCTCGGCGCGGCGGTACGGCTGCGCCGTGCCGGCATCACCGACTTCGTCGTCCTGGAACGCGCGGACTCGGTCGGCGGCACCTGGCGCGACAACAGCTACCCGGGCTGCGCCTGCGACGTGCCCTCGCACCTCTACTCCTTCTCCTTCGCGCCCAACCCCGAATGGCCGCGCAGCTTCTCCGGCCAGCCCGACATCCGCGCCTACCTGGAGAAGGTCGCCACCGTCTTCGGCCTCCGCCCCCACCTGCGCTTCGGGGCCGAGGTGCTGGAGGCGCGCTGGGAGGCGGAGCGGACCCGCTGGCGGATCACCACCTCGGCCGGCCAGTGGACCGCCGACGCCGTGGTGTCCGCGGCCGGACCGCTCGCCGACCCGCAGATCCCCGACCTGCCCGGGCTCGCCTCCTTCCCCGGCAAGGTGTTCCACTCCTCCCGCTGGGACCACGACTACGACCTGGCCGGCAAGCGGGTCGCCATCGTCGGCACCGGCGCCTCCGCCGCCCAGATCATCCCGTCGATCCAGCCGGAGGTCGGGAAGCTGACGGTCTTCCAGCGCACCCCCGCCTGGGTCCTGCCGCGCCGGGACCGCGAGATCAGCCAGCTCGAGAAGTGGTTGCACGACCGCCTGCCCGTCACCGGCAGGATCCGTCGCGGCACCCTGTTCGCGCTCCGCGAGCTCCAGGTCGACGCCTTCGTCCGCCGCCCGGGCATGCTGAAGGTGGTCCAGCAGTTTGCCGAACGCCACCTCGCCCAGGGCGTCGCCGACCCGGCCCTGCGCGCCAAGCTCACCCCCGACTACCGCATCGGCTGCAAGCGCATCCTGCTCAGCAACACCTACTACCCCGCGCTCGCCGCCGCCAACACCGAGGTGGTCGCCTCGGGCCTGCGCGAACTGCGCGGCTCCACCCTGGTCGCCGCCGACGGCACCGAGCACGAGGTGGACGCCATCGTCTTCGGCACCGGCTTCCACGTCACCGACATGCCCATCGGCGCCCGGGTGTTCGGCGCCGACGGCACCAGTCTGGCCGAGCAGTGGAAGGGCGGCATGGAGGCCCTGCGCGGCTCGACCGTGCACGGCTTCCCGAACCTCTTCTTCGTGATCGGCCCCAACACCGGCCTCGGGAACAGCTCGATGATCCTGATGATCGAGTCCCAGCTGAACTACCTGATCGACGCGCTCACCACCCTCGACACCGTCGGCGCCACCGCGATGCAGCCCACCGTCCGCGCCCAGCGCCAGTGGAACCTCGAACTCCAGCACCGTATGGACCGCACCGTCTGGACGACCGGCGGCTGCCGCAGCTGGTACCTCGACCCGAACGGCCGGAACACCGTGCTCTGGCCCGGCTCCACCACCGCGTTCCGCCGTGCCACCCGAAGAGTCGACCTCGGCGAGTACGAACTGATCATGCGCACCGCACCGACCACCGCCCCCGCCGTCCAGGAGGTGTCCGCATGAGCGCCGTCCGTCTGCCCGCCGAGTACGTCCCGCCCACGCCCGTCGAGGAGTTGAGCGTGCGCTCGGCCGACGGCATCAGGCTGCACGTCGAGGTGCACGGCCAGCCCGGGGCGCCGACCGTGGTGCTCGCCCACGGCTGGACCTGCTCGACCGCCTTCTGGGCCCCGGTGATCCGCCGACTCGCCGACCGGTACCGGGTGGTGGCGTACGACCAGCGCGGCCACGGGCGGAGCGAGATCCCGCCGAGCCGGGCCCGCTACTCCACCCGCGCGCTCGCCGAGGACCTCGCCGCCGTGCTCGCCCGGACCGTACCGGCGGGGGAGCGGGCCGTGCTCGCCGGGCACAGCATGGGCGGGATGACCATCATGGCCGCCGGCGGGCGCCCCGGGGTCGCCGAGCGCACCGCCGTCGCCGTCCTGATCTCCACCGGGCCGTCCGAGCTGGTGGACCGGCTCACCGTCCTGCCGGGTGGGGTGCGCCCGCCGTGGCTGCGCCGCTTCCTGCACCGGCAGCTGCTGCGCTCCCGGCTGCCGCTCGGGCCGGTCACGTCCGTCAGCCGCGCCGCGCTCAAGTACGCCACCATGGGGCCGGGTTCGGCGGCCGGGCAGGTCGAGGCGACGGCGCGGATCGTGCACGCCTGCCCGACGGGCGTGCGCGTCCACTGGGCCGGCGTCCTCGACCGGCTGGACGTCCACGCCGGGCTCGCCCGGCTCACCGTGCCGACGGCGGTCGTGGTCGGCACCGCCGACCGGCTGACCCCGCCCGTGCACGCGCACCGGATGGTCGCCGAACTCGCCGACCCACAGGGGCTGTTGCTGCTGCCGGGGGTCGGTCACATGGCCCCGCTGGAGCGGCCGGTGGAGGTCGCCGCCGAGATCCACCGGCTGGCCGCCGCGTACCTGTCCGGTAAGCCGGCTACCGAGCCCGCCGCCGAGCCCGCCGTCGAGCCCACCGCAGCGCCCACCGCCGAGCCCACCGTGTCCGCCGAAACCCCTGCCGGCCCCGCCACCGAGAGGACCGCCGTCGCATGAACGCCGTTCCGCCGCTGTCCGCACAGGTCGTCGTCATCACCGGAGCCGCCCGCGGGGTCGGCGCCTCGCTGGCCCGCACGCTCGCGCGGCGCGGAGCCACCGTCGCCCTCCTCGGCCTGGAACCCGAGGAGCTCAAGGCCGTCGCGGCGCAGTGCGGGCCCGGCGCGACCAGCTGGGAGGTCGACGTCACCGACCTCGACGCGCTGACCGACGCCGCCCGCCGGATCAAGGAGCACCACGGCCGGATCGACACCGTGGTCGCCAACGCCGGCATCGCCATCGGCGGGCCGCTCGCGGACAGCGACCACCGCGCCTTCACCCGGGTGATCGAGGTGAACCTGCTCGGCAGCGTCGCCACCGCCCGGGCCTTCCTGCCCGCACTGACCGAGAGCCGGGGCTACCTGCTGCAGATCGCCTCGCTGGCCGCGCTGACGCCCGCGCCGCTGATGAGCGCGTACTGCGCCAGCAAGTCCGGGGTGGAGGCCTTCGCCCACTCGCTCCGCGCCGAGGTCGCCCACCAGGGGGTCAAGGTCGGTGTGGGGTACCTGAGTTGGACCGACACGGACATGGTGCGCGGGGCCGACGAGGACACCGTGCTGCGGCAGATGCGCACCCGACTGCCGTGGCCGGCGAACAAGACGTACCCGCTGGAGCCGGCGGTGGAGCGGATCGCCGCGGGCATCGCCCGCCGGTCCGCCCACGTCTACGCCCAGGCCTGGCTGCGCGGGATGCAGCCCGTCCGCTGGGTGCTGCCGAGCCTGATCGCGGCGGTGGGCTCCCGTGACGTCGCCAAGCTCGCCCCGCAGCTCGCGGCCACCGCGGCCTCCCGGCTGCGCGCCGTCGGCGCCGGGGGCGCGGCGGACACGGCGGTCCGGCGGAGCCACAGCGGCCCGGGGCGCGGCGCCGACGCCCCGGTGACGGATGACAAGTAACAGATAACAGATAACAGCTGACAGATGTTGAAATCTGTCAGCTGTTATCTGTTCGCCGTCAGCCGTCAGCCGTCAGCCGTCAGCCGTCAGCCGTCAGCCGTCAGCCGTCAGCCGCCCCGGCCCCCCGCCCCTCCGGCCCCCGCCGTCGCGATCCGCGCCAGCGTCCCCAGGGCCCGTGCCAGCACCGGCAGGGTCGGCGAGGCGAGCCCGACCCGGACCGCGGCCGGTGACCGGCGCGGGTCCACGGCGAACGCCGCCGCGGGTGTGATCGAGATCCCGGCCCGCGCGGCCGCCGCCACGAAGGCCTCCGCCCGCCAGGCCCCCGGCAGCTCCCACCACAGGTAGTACGAGCACGGGTCGGCTCGCACCCGCTGCCCCGCCAGCACCTCGCGCGCCAGCGCCTGCCGGTCCGCCGCGTCGGCCCGCTTGGCGGCCTCGGTCGCGGCCAGGGTGCCGTCCCCGATCCAGCGCACCGCCGCCTCCAGCGCGAACCCGTTCGGCGTCCACCCGCCCGACCGCAGCGCGCCCGCCACCTGCTCGCGCAGCGCGCCGGGGGCGAGCGCGAACCCGCTGGTCAGCCCGGGCGCGAGCCGCTTGGACAGGCTGTCCACGAGAACGGTGCGCTCTGGGGCCAACGCGGCCAACGGCGTCAGGTCCGGCCGCAGGAACGACCAGACGGCGTCCTCGACCACCGGCAGGTCGAGCCGTCGCAGTTCCTCCGCGAGCGCCGCCAGCCGCGCGGGCGGCATGCTCGCACCGAGCGGGTTCTGCAGCCGGGGCTGCACGTACACGGCGCGCAGCGGAGCCGCGCGGTGGGCGGCCGCGACGGCCTCGGGCAGCAGCCCGTCCTCGTCCACGGCCAGCGGCACCAGGCGGATGCCCAGTCGCTGCGCCACGGCCTTGACCACCGGATAGGTGAGCGCCTCCACGCCCAGCCGCTGCCCGGGCGGCACGAGTGCGGACAGCGCCCCCGCGGCGGCCTGCCGTCCGTTGCCCGCGAACAGCAGGTCCGCGGGCTCGGCCTGCCAGGAGCCGGCGGAGAGCAGGCCGGCGAAGGCCTGCCGGGCCGCGTCCGTGCCGGCCGCGCCGACCGGCCGCAGGGCGTCGCCGAGCGCGTCCGGCCGCAGCAGCGGCGCGAGTCCGCCGGCGAGCAGTTCGGCCTGCCCGGGGGTGACGGGGTAGTTGAGTTCCAGGTCGACGGGTGCGCTGGTCGGTTCGGCGAGCGCGATGCGGCCGTCCTCCGTGCTCCGCCCGGCGCGGACGAAGGTGCCGCGCCCGACCTCGCCGACGGTCAGTCCGCGCCGGGCGAGTTCCCGGTAGACGCGTCCCGCCGTCGAGGCGGCGATGCCCCGGCTGCGGGCGAAGGCGCGTTGGGTGGGCAGCTGCTGCCCGGGCCGCAGGCGTCCGTCGGTGATGTCGGCGGCGACCCGGTCGGCGATCAGGCGGTAGTCGTCCATCGGTGTCGTCCCTCCGTACTGTCGCCCGGTACCGTCCCGGTGCCGTCCCGGCTCGTCCCGGTGCCGTGGGCCGGCTCCGCCGGCGCCATTGCACCGAGCGCAAAGTCATCATTGCACCGAGCCGGTGACCCGTCCTAGCCTCCCTGCATGGACGCGTTGACATCGGCCGTGGACGGCCACGCGGTACTCGGGATCGCCGTCGTGGCACTGGGCATGGTGCTGTCGCCGGGGCCGAACATGATCTACCTGGTCTCGCGCTCGATCGCGCAGGGCCGCCGCGCCGGGCTGATCTCGCTGCTCGGGGTCGCGGTCGGATTCCTGGTCTACCTCGTCGCGGTGACGGCGGGCGTGGCCGCGGTCTTCTCGGTGGTGCCCGCCCTCTACACCGGGATCAAGCTGGCGGGTGCCGGCTACCTGCTCTGGCTGGCGTGGAAGGCGGTGAAGCCGGGCGGTACGGCCGTCTTCGCCCCGCAGCAGCTGACCCCGGACCCGCCGCGGCGCCTGTTCGCGATGGGCTTCCTGACCTGCCTGCTCAACCCCAAGATCGCCATCATGTACATCTCGCTGCTGCCCCAGTTCGTGGCCCCCGAACGCGGCCACGTCGCCCTGCAGAGCCTGGTGCTGGGTCTGACGCAGATCGCGATCGCGGTGACCGTGAACGGCCTGATCGCGATGAGTGCGGGCGGCATCGCGGCCTTCCTCAACCGCCGCCCGGCCTGGCTGCGCGTCCAGCGCTACGCGATGGGCACCGTCCTCGCCGGCCTGGCGGTGCACATCGCCGCCGACCGCGCCAAGGCCGTCGCGGCCTAGGCTCCCCGGCCGGGGAGCCGCGGGCCCGCGGGATCCGCCGGGATCCGCCGGGATCCGCCGCGCCGCCGGGAGCCGCCGGACTCGCCGGGATCCGCCCGACGGACCTACGCCGTCCGGGCTGCCACCCGCAGCACCTCGTACCCGGCCTGGACGACGTGCGAGCCGAGCGTCGACCCGGTGTTGGCCAGCGCCGCCACCGCGGCCGCCGTCTGCGGCGAGAACCCGACGAGCACCGTGAAGCCCCTGGTCGCCCCCGCGTGGAAGTACAGGTCGTGTCCGCCCGAGCGGCGGTGGTTCCACACCAGGCAGACCTCGTCGCCCGACCGCGGCAGTCGAAGCCGCGGCCGCTGCACCTCCCGCAGGGCGGCCCCCAGGGAGGTCCCCACCGCGGCGTCCAGGCCGTTCGGACCGTCCAGGCCGTTCATGCCGCTCAGGCCGTTCATGCCGTTCAGGCCGTCGAGGTGGGCCCGCAGGTAGCGCAGCACATCGGCCCCGCTGGCCCGCACCGCGGCCGCTCCCGGCAGTCCGGGGGCGTGCCACGGCGGTAGTTCCCGGCCGCGCAGGTGCCCGGTCGCCCGCCCCGGCGCGTCCGGTGCGCACCCGGTGGCGCGCAGTCCGAGCGGCCCGCAGATCCGTTCCGCGAGCAGCGTCCCGTACGGGGAGCGGCCCGTCTCGGCGAGTGCCCGCCCGAGCAGCCCGACTCCGTAGTTGGAGTACCGGTAGTGCTCACCGGGCCTGCGTCGAGGGGCGGTTCGGGCCAGCGCCGTCCGCAGGTCGTCGTCCCCGAACGCCGCGTAGGGGTTGCTGCGCCAGCGGGGCAGGGCGGCCGCCAGGAGCCCGGGCGGCAGCCGGGGCAGGCCCGAGGTGTGGGTGGCCAGGTGCAGCAGCCGGACGGGTTGGGAGCAACGGCTGGGCACCGGTGGCCAGTTCGGCGGCAGCCGGTGCTCCAGCGGGTCGTCCAGGGCGAGTTCGCCGCGGGCCGCCATCTCGGCCAGCAGGAGGGCGGTGAACGTCTTGCTCACCGAGCCGAGTTCGAAGACGGTGTCCGGTGTGCAGGCCGCTGCCCGGCCGCGCCCGGTCCGCCCGTGGCAGCGCACCTCCTGCCGTTCTCCCCGCGCCACGGCCACCGTGACGGCGGTGGCGTGGGGTTCGGCCGCCCGCACCACCGCCGCCACCGCGGTGTCCAGTGCGTTCACGCGGCTGCCGCGCCGGTGCCCAGCGCCCGGGCCAGGGTGACGTCGCCGGCCAGGACCGCGACCACGGCGGTGTGCTGGTGCTCCCGGAAGGACTCGTCGCGGTCCGCGCTCACCGCCTCGTTGGCCTCGCGCGGCACCAGTCCGTCGTCGTGCTGGACGGCGGCCAGCGCGTCCCAGCCCTGTCGGCCGGTGGCCGGTTCGCCGATGCAGGCGTCGACGATGAGGAGTTCGAGGGCGAGGTCCCACTGCCCGATCTCCAGCCAGACGTCGAGCCAGACCGGGAGCCAGTCGCGGACGTGGTCGCGCATCGGCTCGGGCAGGCCGTCCGGGTGGGCGCCCCAGTCGGTGAGGTGGAAGACGGTGTGCGTGATCTGGTAGGCGATCTCCCATTCGACGGCCCAGGGCTCAGGCGTGGCGCCGAGCCAGGTGCGGGCGGCGAGCGCGTCCCAGTCCGGCTGGTGGCTGAGCCCCACCAGCCGGCGGGCGTTGGCGACGGCGAGCCGCCGGTTGGCCTGGATCTCGGTGGCGTGGGCCGCGCGCAGGCGGCTGATCGATTCGAGGAGCTCCTCCAGGGCGGGGTGGCGGTAGCCGGCCCGGGCGAAGTGGCCGTAGAGCTCCAGCGGGTCGCTCATCGTGACGTGGCGCAGCTGGCGTTCGTACAGCAGGTCGCCCTCGCGGACCTCCTCCCACGCGTAGTCGAGCAGTTCCCGGGCGGCCCGGGTGCCGGCGGGCCCGGCGACGCCGTCGCGCAGGACGACGGAGGCGACCAGGGCGATCTCGCCGAGCGGCTTGTAGGCGTCGTTGGGGGTGGCGAGGTCGACGACGGTGTTGTCGGGGATCCGGCCGAGGCCGTCGCGGTGGGCGGCGTGCAGCCAGGTCATCGCGCGGGAGCCGACCTGCTGGGCGACGGAGAGGACGTGGGTGTCGGTCATGGGGCCTGGTTCCCTTCGGCGGTCGACGGCCGGGAGCGGTCGAGCAGCAGGCGGGCGACGGCGAGTTCGAGCCCGGTGCGGGCGCTCCCGTCGCCGGCCAGCCGGATCCGGTCCAGGACGGGGTCGACGTCGAGCGGCAGCGGTCGGCCTTCGGCGGCGGCCCAGCCGAGCCAGCGGGCGAGCCGGGCGGCGGTGGTGAGGTCGCGGCGCATCATCGAGCGGACGGTGCCGCGGGCGAGGGCCAGGACCCGGGCCCGGGCGGTGTCGTGCACCGGGCCGTCGAGTCCGGGCAGGGCGAGGACGGACAGCTGCGCCATCCGCACCGACCAGGCCTGCCAGCCCAGCTCGTCGGGGCCCGGCAGCGGGGCAGGCGGTGGTACGGCCTCGCCGTAGGGTGTGCGGGCGAGCACCTGTCCGGCGGCCCAGTCCTGCCATCCGATCACCAGCGCGGCCTCTCGGGAGGGGGGTGCCGGTGCCGGGAGCGCCCGGCGGGCCTCGGCCAGCAGGGCGGCGGCGGGGCCGTCGGGTTCGGCTCCGGTGAGCAGCTGGGGGGAGAGGAGGTCGGCGCCGAGCAGTCGCACGGCGGCCAGCAGCGGGCGGGGTACGGCGGTGTCGGGGTCGACGAGTGCGGCCGCACCCCCGCCGCCCCGGAGGGCGTCGAGGGTCCGGCCCGCCACCCGCTCGACCGCCGCGGCGTAGTCGTCGCGGAGCGAGGTCTCGGCGAATGGCATCGGTGGTGTTCCTCCTTGGTGGGGCGGGCCGGCCCGTTCGCGGGGCCGGCCCGGCCTTCAGGTGGTGTGGCCGGCCCGCGTCACCGGGTCGGCTTCTCCTTCGGCGGCTTCGGCGATGCCAGGAGCAGGCCGAGCAGCAGGGCGGCACCCGCGGCCTCCGGCAGGTACGTGGGCGCGTCGGACACGACGGCCTCGTCCTCCACCATCAGGCTCGCGAGTGTCTCGGCCTCGGCGAGCGTCGCGCTGGGTGACGCCGAAGCGGTTTCCGTGCGGAACTGAGTAAGCATCAGATGTGCCTCCTCGCCTGGATTTCATCACCCGTTCGGGCGATGCCTCTGTCCGACACTACGAGCACGACCGATCGCCTGCATCCGCAGTCCGCTGAGCAGGGACGTTGCCCTGGGTGTGGGCTCGGCTGCGGGGAGTCGGTACGGTCAGGGGCATGACCACTGCCTTGATCACCGGCGCGACCGCCGGCATCGGAGCCGCTTTCGCCCGCCGACTCGCCCGCGGCGGCTACCGTCTCGTCCTGGTGGCCCGGGACACCGGGCGTCTGGAGCGGGCGAGCTCCGACCTGCACGCCGAGTACGGCGTCGAGGTGGAGGTGCTGACCGCCGACCTCGCGACGGACGAGGGCATCGCCGCCGTCGAGGCCCGGCTGGGCGACGCCGGGCGCCCGGTGGACCTGCTGATCAACAACGCCGGGTTCGGCAACAAGGGCGCCTTCGGGGCCGTTCCGCTGCAGGCGGAGCTGGACATGGTGAAGGTCCACGTCGAGGCGGTGCTGCGGCTGACCACGGCAGCCCTGCCGGGGATGCGCGAGCGCGGCCGGGGTGCGGTCGTCAACGTCGCCTCGGTGGCGGCCTTCCTGCCGCGGGGCACCTACGGGGCGAGCAAGGCGTGGGTGGTGAGCTTCACCCAGGGCGTGCTGCGCGACCTCGGTGGCACGGGCGTGCGGATGATGGCGCTGTGCCCGGGCTTCACCCGGACCGAGTTCCACGAGCGGGCGGGCATGGGCACCGGCAACATCCCGGCCTGGTCCTGGCTCTCGGCAGAGCGGGTGGTCGACGAGGCGATGCGCGACCTGGCGCGCGGCAGGTCGTTGTCGGTGCCGGGCCGTCGTTACAAGGTGGCGGTCGCCGTCGCGCGGATGCTGCCCCCGGGCAAGCTCGGCGGCGTGTCCTCGAAGGCGGCGCGCACCTACCGGACGGACTGAGGCGCCGGCCGACCGGGCGGGCGGATCGTGACGCCGGGCGGCCGGTCGGCCGACCGCCCGGTCGGGTCGGTCGGCGGCCCGGTCGGGGTCGGCGGTCGGCGGCCGGGCACCGCGGCCGCGCGGGAATAGAGTAACCCTCACTATTAGCTTGTCTAACTATGAGCTATTCTCGCTATGCTGGCGGCCGCCCGACCGCCGACCCCGGCACACCCTGGGAGGCCCGCCCTTGAGGCCCGACGCCACCGACTGGACCGCCCCCGAACGCGCCGAGGGCGCCCCCCGCCCGCCGGCCCAGTGGCGGCGCATCCTCGCGCTGTTCCGCCCGTACGCGGGGCGACTGGCCGTCGTCGGGCTGCTGGTCGCCGCCTCCGCCGTCGTCTCGGTCGTCTCGCCGTTCCTGCTGAGGGCCGTGCTGGACACCGCCATCCCGCAGAGCCGCACCGGACTGCTCAGCCTGCTCGTGCTCGGCATGATCGCCGCGGCCGTGGTGAACAGCGTCTTCAGCGTGCTGCAGACGCTGATCTCCACCACCGTCGGCCAGCGCGTCATGCACGACCTGCGCACCGCCGTCTACGGCCACCTGCAGCGGCAGTCGCTCGCCTTCTTCACCCGCACCCGCACCGGTGAGGTGCAGTCCCGGATCGCCAACGACATCGGCGGCATGCAGTCCACGGTGACGTCCACCGCGACCAGCCTGGTCTCCAACTTCACCGCGGTGATCGCCTCGGTGGTCGCCATGGTCGCGCTCGACTGGCGCCTGACCGTCGTCTCGCTGGTGCTGCTGCCGCTGTTCGTCTGGATCAGCCGCCGGGTCGGCAACGAGCGCAAGCGGATCACCACCGAACGGCAGAAGCAGCTGGCCGCGATGAGTTCGGCCGTCCAGGAGTCGCTCTCCGTCAGCGGCATCCTGCTCGGCCGCACGATGGGCCGCTCCGACTCGCTCGCCCGCGAGTTCACCGGCCAGTCTGACCAGCTCGCCGACCTGGAGGTGCGGGCCAGCATGGCCGGCCGCTGGCGGATGAACACCATCCAGATCGTGATGGCCGCGATGCCCGCGCTGATCTACTGGGCCGCCGGGCTGTCCGCCGCCGACGGCGCCCCGATCGTCTCGGTCGGCACCCTGGTCGCCTTCGTGACCCTCCAGCAGGGCCTGTTCCGCCCGACCGTCAGCCTGCTCTCCACGGGCGTGCAGGTGCAGACCTCGCTCGCGCTCTTCCAGCGCATCTTCGAGTACCTGGACCTGCCGGTGGAGATCGCCGAGCCGGCCGGGGCGGTCGGCCTGGCCGAGGTCCGCGGCGAGGTCCGCTTCGAGGGCGTGGACTTCCGCTACGACCCGGACCAGGAGCGGCCCACGCTGTCCGGCGTCGACCTGGTCGTCCCGGCCGGGAGCTCGCTGGCCGTGGTCGGCGAGACGGGCTCCGGCAAGACCACGCTCAGCTACCTGGTGCCGAGGCTGTACGACGTCACGGGCGGCCGGGTCGCCATCGACGGCGTGGACGTGCGCGAGCTGTCCTTCGACACGCTGGCCCGCGCGGTCGGCGTGGTCTCCCAGGAGACCTACCTCTTCCACGCCTCGGTCGCCGAGAACCTGCGCTTCGCCAAGCCGGACGCCACCGACGCCGAACTCGTCGAGGCCGCCCGGGCCGCGCAGGTCCACGAGACCGTCGCCGCCCTGCCGGACGGCTACGACACGCTGGTCGGCGAGCGCGGCTACCGCTTCTCCGGTGGCGAGAAGCAACGCCTCGCGCTGGCCCGGACGATCCTGCGCAACCCGCCGGTGCTCATCCTCGACGAGGCCACCAGCGCCCTGGACAACCGCACCGAGCGCGCCGTCCAGCAGGCCGTGGACACCCTGGCCGCGGGCCGCACCACGATCACCATCGCGCACCGGCTCTCCACCGTACGCACCGCCGACCAGATCGCCGTCCTGGACCGCGGCGAGGTCGTCGAACTCGGCACCCACGACGAGCTGGTCGAGCTGGACGGGCGCTACGCGGCACTGCTGCGCAGGGAGGCGCCGGAGCCGGTCGCGCCCGTCCTGGAGCCGGGCGTCGCGGCCGCGGGGCCGGTCCTCCTGGACCAGGAGCCGGCCGTCCTGGTCCGGTGAGCCGGGCACCCGGGCACCCGGGCACCCGGGCGGCGGGTCGCGCGGGAGCGACCGGCCGGCCCGGGTCGCCGGACGGGCCTACGCGGCCTTCGGCACCTCGTTGTAGTTCTCCGCGACCTCCTGGCCGGAGAGCCGCTGGATCGCCGCCATCACCTCGTCGGTCACCTGTCGACGGGCCTTCAGCGAGCGGGCCTGCCCGTGCAGCTCGTCGAAGTGCAGCGGCTCGCCGAAACGGACCGTCACCTTCCTGAGCCGCGGCAGCCGCTTGCCGACCGGCAGGATGTGCTCCGGCCCCTCCAGCGCCACCGGCACCACGGGGACGCCGGCGGTGAGGGCCAGCCAGGCGACGCCCGTCTTGCCCCGGTAGAGCCGCCCGTCGAGCGAGCGGGTGCCCTCCGGGTAGATGCCGAAGGCCTTGCCGTCCTCGAGGATCTCCAGCGCGGACTCCAGCGAGGCCTGGGCGGAGCGGTAGGTGCCGCGCTCCACCGGCACCGCGCCGATCGACTCGAAGAAGCCCTTGGAGAGCCGGCCCTTGAGCCCCGTCCCGGTGAAGTACTCGGCCTTGGCGAGGAAGTGGACCCGGCGCGGGGCGGTCAGCGGGATCACCACGCTGTCGATGAAGGACAGGTGGTTGCTGGCCAGGATGACCCCGCCCTTGCGCGGCACGTTCTCGATGCCCTCGATGGACGGGCGCCAGATGCCGCGCGAGACGGGTTTCAGCAGCAGCCTGGTGACGAGGTCGAGCATGGTCCCTCCCTGGACGAACGAACGCCCGGGAGGTGCCCGGGCCTGCAATCAGATCCGCAGACTACGACACCCACCCCCGCGCCCGTCCACTCCCGCCGACCGTGGCGCACACCACGGCCGGGTAGGGTACCGCCGTCCGCACCGAGCACAACCCGCAGTACCAGGAGGGCACGATGGAGACCACTGAGGCGATCAAGGCCATGTTCGACCGTTTCGACAAGGACGGCGACGGCAGGATCACCCCGGCCGAGTACGCGCTGGCCGCCAACGAGATGGGCGACCACGACGTCACCATCTCGATGGCCGAGGCGCTGATCAACACGATGGACACCGACCACGACGGTGTGCTGACCTTCGACGAGTTCCTGGCCGCCCGCCGGCGCTGAGCCCGCGCCGACGGGGCCGGTCGCCGTACGGCGGCACCGGCCCCGTCCGCAGCCAACCGCTCCCTACCCGCACCCGCACCGCGGGGATCCGCCGGGCCGAGGCGTTCGCCGCGGGGCCGGGACGTCGCCCGTGCGTCAGGACCCGGCTCCCGGGTCAGGAGCCGGCTCTCGCACCGGACCCGGTTCCGGCGTCAGGACGGCACCGGGAAGACCCGGCGCACCACCCGCTCCGAGGCCCCGCCGTCGTCCCACGGGCAGAACCGGGCCCGGAACCGCGCCCGCGCGGCCGGCTCCGGATCGCCGGCCAGCAGCGCCTTCACCAGCCCCTCCGGATCCACCGTGACGGCCCCCGGCGGTTCGGCGAACAGGTCGAAGTAGACGCCGCGCACCCGCTGGTACTCCTCCCAGTCGGGCGCGAAGACCACGACCGGACGGTCCAGCACGGCGTAGTCGAACATCATCGACGAGTAGTCCGTCACCAGCACGTCCGCCGCGAGGTAGAGGTCCTCCACCGTGGGGTGCGCCGAGACGTCCACGATCTCCGCCGAGCCCTCGTCCGCCGCGAGGTCCCCCGGGCCGCCGGTGTGGAAGTAGTGGGTGCGCACCAGCAGCGTGTAGTGCGGGCCCAGCCGCCGGGCCAGCTCCCGCACGTCCACCAGCGGGACGTACCCGCCCTGGTCGCCGCGGTGGGTCGGGGCGTACAGCACGGCGGTGCCGCCGGGCCGCAGCCCGAACCGCTCGCGCATGGCGCGCACCTCGTCCCGGGTGGCGTTGGCCAGCCGGTCGTTGCGCGGGTACCCGGTGTCCAGCATCTCGTACCGGCCGGGGAAGGCGCGGGCGAAGTGCTCGCTGGTGTGCGGGTTGGAGGAGACCAGGAAGTCCCAGCGGTCGATCGCCTCCCGGAGCCGGTCGAAGTCCATCCCGCCGGCCGCCTCGGGGCGGTCCCGCAGGTCCATGCCCATGGCCTTGAGGGGGGTGCCGTGCTGGGTCTGGACGTGCACCGTGCCCGGCCGCTTCGCCATCGTGCGCGGGAAGTTGACGTTGTTCACGAAGTACTTGGCGGTCGCCATCACCTTGAGGTAGGCGGGTGTGTTGACGATCACGTACGGCACCCCGGGCGGCATGGTGGCGGCCTGCTTGCGGTTCTCCACCACCCACACGCCCCGGACCTGCGGTGCCAGCTCCCTGGCCTTCTCGTAGATCGCCGCCGGGCTGCACGCGTAGCCGCGGTGCCAGTAGGCCGCGTAGACGGCCAGGTTCTCGTCCAGCGGCAGCTGGCGGAAGGCGTTGTACGCGGTGAACCGGGCGCTGCTGCGCACGCCCTTCTTCACCGCCGGGGCCACCGCGCGCGCCCCGCGCTTGAGTTCCCGAGGCAGGCGGCCGGTGCGCCGCAGCTCGGCGTACGCGATCCGGGCACCGCGGGCGGCCAGCCGGTACTGCACGCCGCGCACGCCGCCAGGGAACTGGTAGCCGTCGGGGCGGTGGCGGGCGAAGTGCTGGGTGATCCGGCGGAAGAACTCCTTGCGCCGGTCGACGGGGACGAGCCCGGGGCTGTCGTAGACGTTCAGGGCCTGCCGGACGGTCCGGTCGAAGACCAGGGTGCGCAGCGAGGCCGGGACGGGCTCCCCGGGGCGGTCCGGGCGGTCCAGGAAGGCGAAGATCGCCTCGTACTGG
Source organism: Kitasatospora sp. NPDC101176 (assembly GCF_044768035.1). NCBI lineage: Bacteria > Bacillati > Actinomycetota > Actinomycetes > Kitasatosporales > Streptomycetaceae > Kitasatospora > Kitasatospora sp. NPDC101176. The sequence goes on along the minus strand of NZ_JBIWPA010000001.1, from coordinate 288,178 downwards.
GCGAAGACGTCGGCGTGCCGGGGGGAGGCGGTCGCGGTGATCGCGCCCTCCCGGCCGCGCCGGTAGACGTAGCAGGGCCGGTCCAGGTAGCGCAGCCGCCCGGCCGCCAGCAGTGCGGGGTAGGTGACCGAGATGTCCTCGTAGTAGCCGCGGCCGAAGGAGACGCCGAGGCCCTCCAGGTAGGCGCGGCGGAACACCTTGTTCCAGACCGACATCACGGTGTTGAACAGCGCCGGGTGCTCGGCCAGGGTGCAGCCGTCGACCAGCGGGGAGCCCAGCAGCACGTGGCGCCACGGGTTGGGCTCGGTCCCGCCGTCGGGGTACACGTGGGTGAAGTCGGTGATCAGGACGTCGGCGGGGGTCTCGCGGCGCTGCTCCTGGCGCAGCTCGTCCAGGACGACGCTGACGGTGCGCTCGGGCAGCCGGTCGTCGCTGTCCACGAACCAGACGTACTCGCCGCGCACGTGCGGCAGTGCGGCGGTGCGGGCGCCGCCGAGGCCCTGGTTCTCGGTGAGGTGCAGGACCCGCAGCCGGGGGTCGCGGGCGGCGTACTCGTCCAGGATCGCGCCGCAGCCGTCGGGGGAGCGGTCGTCGACCGCGATCACCTCGAAGCGGGACTCCGCGGCGGGGGTGTCGCCGAGGATCGAGTCGAGGCAGTGCGGGAGGAACCGCTCCACGCCGTGGACCGGGAGCACGATGCTGAGGAGGAGGGACACGCTGGCCGAGTCTACCGACCGGCGCGGCGCGACCTGCGGGGACGTCCGGTCGGCCGGATCGGGGCGGGTGGACGGGCCCCTGGCCCCGGAGCCGCCGGTGCCGGGCCCCTGGCGGGGCGGCACCGGCAGCCTGGTGGCGGCCCGGCCGACCCTCTACGGCCGGCCGCCGGTCCGGGCACCTGGCGAGCCTGGCCGCCGCAGCGTCGAGGCGGCCGGGCAGTGGCTCGCAGGAGCCGGAGTTCTTCACCACTCGAACGCGCGATCGGTGCGGTGCGGGCACCTGCGCGTTCTCAGAGATATTGCTTGGAGGAATCCCGGGAGTCAATCCCTCGAATGTGTTCACTTCATGAAGTCGGGGGGATCTGTCGACCGGTCTCCATGTCGACCTCCGGGGGGTTGTCCCCTTTATATGTGCCGCGCGTCGTTCCCGCCGTCGCCTCCGCCGTCCTCCCTCTCGCGGCCCCGCCGTCCTCCCCCTCGGTCGTTCCCTCGGTCGTTCCCTCGTCGGCGACGGCCGGGTGCGCCCGGCGCACTCGGCGCACTCGGCCGGACCGGGCGCCGGGCCAGTGCCTCCGGACACCGGTGACGAACGGCTGGTCGTGCACCATCATTGATGCCTAGTCGTGACCGGCCGGGTAGCCCCTGGTGCATCGTCAGTTGACGCCGCACGGTACGGTGGCACAACACCAGGGACGGTTGCGCGAAGGCCGTCCATCGCGGATAGTCTTCGCCTCTGGCCCTGGCGCCTCGTAGGGGTGGGAAGAACTGATGGAACACATGCAAGTGCGGACTCGGCCCCGTGTGCCGGCGATCCAGTGCGGTGTCGGCACGACCGGCCGCCGGATCGAGCGACACCTGGCCGTGCTCGGCGCGCCCGCGCTCCCGGCGGTGGACACCGCCGAGGCGCTCGGGCTGATAAGGGAGCTGACCCCGCGCGGCGCGGACGCTCCGGCGACCCGGCGCCGCCACGTGCGGGTCTCGCTGCTGTCGCCGCTGCGGCGGCTGCGCCGCAGCCTCTTCGGCGGACGCGGCTAGGGCCTCCGGGCCCTGGCCCGGGAATCCCGGCCGGGGGGCCTCGGCCCGCCGCGCACACCGGGATCCCGACCCGACGGACCACCAGGACCGTCGGGTCTTCGGCGTACCCGGGGAGTGCGCGGGGCCGGCCACGGCCCGGGCACCGCCCCAGAGCGCCCCGTCTGGTCTAAACCTCTCACCCTACGCCCGCGTGCCGGCCCGGCGAGCGGAGTCGGCGAGGTACTGCGCGGGCACGGGCCCGGTGGGTGAGGATGGCGCCATGGCGGACAACACCCACTCCACCCCCACCAGCCCCTTCCAGACCACCACCTTCGAGATCACCACGGGCAGCCGCGAGGTCGCGCTCGACATCACCGACCGCTGCACCGGGTTCCTCACCGAGCGGGCCGCCGGCCGCGACGGCCTGCTCAACGTCTTCGTCCCGCACGCCACCGCGGGGATTGCCGTCCTGGAGACGGGCTCCGGCAGCGACGAGGACTTCCTCGCCGTCCTGCGCGAGCTACTCCCCGCCGACGACCGCTGGCGCCACCGCCACGGCAGCCCCGGACACGGACGGGACCACGTCGTCCCCGGCCTGGTCGCCCCGCACGCCACGCTGCCGGTGATCGGGGGCCAACTGGCGCTCGGCATCTGGCAGTCCGTGGTGCTGATCGACACCAACGGGGACAACCCGCGCCGAACCGTCCGGCTCTCCTTCCTCGGCTGAGCGGCCGACCGGACCGGACCTGGCCGGACCTGGCCAGTCCGGCACGGCACGGCACCGCGCCACGCCGGGCCGTGCCGTGCCGCGCCGTGCCTGGGCGGGGCGGTGGGCGAACGCTCCGGTCGGCGCGAGCGCGTCTTGCCGGCCCATATCCGCCGGCCCGCGTCCGCCGGCTCGGGCCCGTCGGCCGGGGCTCGCCGCCCCGCGCGCGGTCAGCCGTGCGCGGCGGGGTCCGCGACCGCGGCGGCCACCGCGGCGAGGTAGCGCTCGATCGCCAGGTACTGGCAGAGCTGCGCCACCGGTCGCCCCAGCCGCGCGTACCAGGCGCTCAGCCGGGAGAACGCGGCCACCTCGAACCACACCGCTCCGTCGGCGTCCATCGACACCAGGAACGCCTCCTCGCCGCACTCCGGGTGCCCGGGCAGCGTGCCGTAGGCGAAGCCGATCCGGTCCGGCCGGTCCACCGTCCACACCACCCGGCAGGGGATGACCAGCCGCGGCCACCGCCCGCCCGGCAGGCTCAGCCGCAACAGGACCGTCGCCCCCTCCTCGGCCGGCGCGTGCGGGTACACGGCGAACCCGGTGCCCAGCTGGCTGCCCCAGCCGAGCACGTACCGCCCGGCCCGGGCCAGCACCTGCGGCCCGTGGCCGAGGTGCACCCGGCGCCGCAGGTGCGCGTAGCCGGCCGGCAGGGGGCCGCCCCGGGTGGCGCCCACCTCGGGGTAGGAGGGGGCGGCGGCGCGGGCCGCGAGCAGGCGGTGGTGGAGGTCGGCGGGCATGCGGCCCACCGTAGCCGGGGGCGGCGCGGGCCCCCTCGGCGGGCCGGGGAAGGGGCCGGGGCCAGGTCTGGGGACCGGTGCCGGGGAGGGGGCCGGGCCGGGGCCCCGGGGCCTGCGTGGCTCCCGCCTTGCGGAGGGCACCGCCCGCGCAGTAGGAAGGCGGCATGAGCGACGGCACGAGGGACGAGGACACGACGGTCTGCGGGCTCGCCCCGGAGACCGGGGCCGGGGCCGCGCTGGCGCCCGCCCCGGCGCAGGCCGGGCCGCGGGCCGACTGCGTCCTGTGCGGGGAGCCGACCGAACTGCCCGCCGACCACCCGGGCAGCACCCTCTGCCCGGTCTGCGCCTGGCAGCAGGCGCAGCGGATCGCCTGCTCGGGCTGACGCCCGGCGGGCTCAGGCGTCCTCCCTCCCGGCCAGGGCCAGGGTGGAGCCGTGCCGCCCCTTGCGCACCAGCAGCTGCGCCGGGATCCGGCTGCGCAGGTCGGCGACGTGGCTGACGATGCCGACCGCGCGGTCCCGCTCGCGCAGGCCGTCGAGGACGTCCATCACCTCCTCCAGGGACTGCTCGTCGAGCGTGCCGAAGCCCTCGTCGATGAACAGGGTGTCCAGCGGCATGCCGCCGGCCTCGTCGGTGACCACGTCGGCCAGGCCGAGGGCGAGCGCGAGGGAGGCGAAGAAGCCCTCGCCCCCGGAGAGCGTCGCGGTGTCGCGCTCGGTGCCCGTCCAGGCGTCCACCACCCGCAGGGCCAGGCCCGAGCGCTTGTTGCCGCTGCCCCGGTCGTCGCTGTGCACCAGGGTGTACCGGCCGCCGGACATCCGCACCAGGCGGTCGCTCGCCGCCGCCGCGACCTGCTCCAGCCGGGCCGCCAGCACGTACGACTCCAGGCGCATCCGCAGCCGGTTCTCGGTGGAGGTGCCGGCGGCCAGCGCGGCCAGCCGGTTGATCCGCCCGTACCGCTCCAGCGCCGGCGCCAACCCGGCGGCCAGCTCGCCAAGCTGCCGGCCGATCGCGGCCAGTGCCGCGCAGCGCTCACCGGCCGCCGCCCGGGCGGCGTGCGCCCGGCCCAGCCGGTCGGTGGCGGCAGCGAGCGCGGCCGCCGCGGCCGGCAGGTCCACCGGCGGGCGGGCCGCGGCCTCGGCCAGTTCCGGCAGCGCCAGCTCGCGCCGCACGGCGGCCGACTCCGCGCGGTGCCGCTCGACCCGCGCCTCCAACCGCTCGCGCTCCGGGCGGGGCAGCAGCACCGCCAGGGCCTCTCCGGCGTTCGGGAAGCCGGCCGCGGCGGCGGCCCTGGTCAGCTCCTCCTCCGCGTCGCCCAACCGGGCCAGGGCCCGGTCACGGGCGGCGGCGGCCCCGGCCACCGCGGCGACCAGCTCGACCAGCCGCTCCAGCTCCGCCGCCCGGTCGGCGACCGAGGCGGCCTCGCCGCGGGCGGCGGACACCAGCGCGGTGAGCTCCCGCCGCTCCAGGTCGAGCGCCTGGAGGCGGTCGGTGCGCACGGCGCCGCGCTCGCGGGCCTCGCGCACCTCGGCGAGTCGGCGGGTCTGGTCCGCCGACAGCCGGGCGACCTCCTGCTCGACCCGGCCGAGCGCCTCCGCCGCGTGCAGCGCCTCGTGGTGCTCGCGGGCCAGCTCGTCGAGAGCTCGCGCCAGCGCGTCCACGGCCTCCGGCCCGGCCGCCCCGGCCGCGGTGGCCTCGCGGACCCGCAGCGCGGTGAGCGCCTGGTCGGCCGCCGTCCAGGCCTGCTCGGCGACGGCCTGGGCCCGCTGTGCCCGTTCCTCGTCGCCCGCGGCGACCAGGGCCCCGGCGGCCTCGGCCGGTGCCGGGTGCTCGGGCGATCCGCAGACCCGGCAGGCCTCGCCCGCCCGCAGCTGCTCGGCCAGCTCGGCCGCCATTCCGGTCAGACGGCGTTCGCGCAGGCTCAGGCAGTGCTCGCGGGCGTCCAGCGCAGCCGTGCGCAGCGCGCTCACCCGCGGTTCCTCGGCGGCGATCCGGGCCCGCAGCCCGTCGCGCTCCCGGGCGGCGTCCAGCCGGGCTGCCGACTCGGCGCGCTGCCCGTCCAGCTGCTCCACCCGCAGGCCCGCGGCCCGGGCCTCGGACTGCTGAGCCCGGAGGCCGTCGAGCCGCTCGTCGTACTCCGCCAGCCAGTCCTCGGCCTCCTCGGCGAGCTCCTCGGCCCGCCGGCGTTCCTCGTCCAGGAGCCGCTGCTCGCGGGCGAGTTCGGCGCAGCGCCGCTCCTGCGTCCGGGCCGTCTCCAGCCGGACCAGCTCCGCGCGCAGGCGCCGTTCGGCCTCGGCCAGGGCCGCCGCGGGGGCCTCGGCCAGGGCCGGGCCCGCCTCCTCGCCGCCCGCACCGGCCTCCTCCGCGCCGACCTCACCGGCACCGCGGCCCCCGCCGACCGGGACGCGGGCGTCCGCGTCCGGCCGGGCCAGCGCCGCGCGGTGCCGGCGCTCGTCCTCCCGGGCCCGCCCGAGGGCGTCGGCCGCGCCCTCGCGCAGCCGCAGCGCGGACTCCACCCCGACGGCCGCCTGCGCCGCCGCCAGCCGCCGGCCGTCCGCGGCCGCCTCGGCCTCCGCTGCGGCCAGCCGGTCGGCCCGCCGCAGCGCCTCCCGGTGGCGGTCCTGGCGGCCGGCCAGCTCCTCGGCCTCCCCGCGATCGGCCTGGGCCGCCCGCTGCGCGGCCTCGGCACCCTCGAACGCCGCCTCGGCGACCGCGAGCTGCTCGGCCGCTCCGCCGCGCAGCACGGCCGCCCAGCCGAGCACCCCGGCGGTCAGGTCCGCGGCGTCCTCCTCGGCGGGAACCCAGTCCGCGGCGGGCTCGGCATCCGGGCCGGCCGCCTGCTCGGCCTTGCTGGCGAGGTCCCGCAGCCGGCGCCGACCGGCCTGGACGGCGGCCTCCTGGGCCCGGCGCTGCTCCGCGAGCCACGCCTCGACCTGCTGGAAGCGCTCGGTGTCGAAGAGCCGCCGGAGCAGCTTGCCGCGCTCCTCCGAATCGGCCTTGAGGAAGCGGGCGAAGTCGCCCTGCGGCAGCAGCACCACCTGGCAGAACTGCTCCCGGTTCATGCCGATCAGCCGGTGGATCTCCTCGCCGGCCTCCTGGTGGGACTTGCTGACCGCCCGCCAGCCGGGCGTGCCGTCGCCCGCGTCCGCGGCCCACTCCCGCAGCAGGGTCTGCGGGCGCTCGACCGTGGTGCCGGTGCCGACCTTCTTCGGGCGGCGCTGCTCGGGCAGCCGGGTGATCTGCAGCCGCCGCCCGCCGAGCGTCAGCTCCAGCCGGACCTCGGTCAGCCGGCGCGGGTCGGCGTGGTCGCTGCGCAGCCGGTTGGCGCGGCGGGTGCCGGGCACGTCCCCGTACAGGGCGAAGCAGACGGCGTCCAGCACGCTGCTCTTGCCCGCGCCCGTCGCCCCGCGCAGCAGGAACAGGCCGCCGGCGGCGAGCGCGTCGAAGTCGACCGTCTCGCTGCCCGCGAACGGGCCGAAGGCGGTCACGGTGAGCCGGTGCAGCCTCATCGGGGCAGGTCCGCCTTCCGGTCGGTGTTCTCCCGGACGCTCTCGAACCCGGTGCGCAGCCAGTCCAGCTCATCGCCGTCCGGCTCCGCGCCGGGGCGCACGTGCCGCAGGAAGCCCTCTGCGACCTCCAGGTCGGCGCGGCCGCTGACCCGGGCCGCGTAGGAGCGCGTTGGCTCCGCGTCGGCGTCCTCCGGGTCGAAGAGCAGCTGCAGGGTGTGCGGGAAGCGGCGGCGCAGCTTCTCCATCGGCTCGCTCGGGCGGGCCGCGTCGGTGAGGGTGGCCTGCACCCAGGACTGCTCGTGGGGCGCGTACGCCTCGTCGGTGAGCAGCGCGTCGAGACCGTCGCGCAGGGTGACCAGCGGGCGCGGCTGCGGGCAGTCGACCCGCTCCGCGGCGACCGACCCGTCGGCGGCGAGGTCGACCAGCCACATGGTCTTGCGCTGGTTCGCCTCGGAGAAGGAGTAGGCGAGCGGGGAGCCGCTGTACCGCAGGTGCGGGGCGAGGGTCTGACAGCCGTGCAGGTGGCCGAGCGCCGCGTAGTGCACGCCGTCGAAGACCGCGGCCGGCACCGAGGCGACCCCGCCGACCGCGATGTCCCGCTCGCTGTCGCTCGCCGTGCCGCCGGTCACGAAGGCGTGCGCGAGCACCACCGCGCGGGTGCCCGCCGGGCGGGCCGCCAGATCGGCCCGGACCTCGTCCATCGCCGCGCCGAGCACCGCCGCGTGCCCGCCGCGCTCCAGCCCGAACCGCTCGCGCACCAGCGTCGGCTCCAGGTACGGCAGGCCGTAGACCGCCACCGGGCCGTGCTCGTCCGCCAGCAGCACCGGGACGGCGCACTCTCCCGGGTCGGTGCGCAGGTGCACGCCGGCCCGGCCGATCAGCCCGGCGCCGACGCCCAGCCGGCGGGCCGAGTCGTGGTTGCCGCTGATGAACACCGTCGGCACGCCCAGCCCGGCCAGCCGGTGCAGCACGTCGTCGAACAGCGCGACCGCGTCCAGCGCGGGCAGCGCCCGGTCGTACACGTCCCCGGCGACCAGCACGGCGTCCACGCGCTGCTCCCGGACCACGTCCACCAGGTGGTCCAGGAAGGCGCGCTGGGCGTCGTGCAGGCTCTCCCGGTGGAAGGAGCGGCCGAGGTGCCAGTCGGAGGTATGCAGCAGTCGCATGGTCCCCGACCCTAACGTCCGGCACCGACAATCCCGTCCGGACCAGTCGCCCCGTCCGTCCCGGCGGGCGGGTCCGGGACGGCGCCGGACCCTGCGGTGGGGCGCCCCGGCCCGCCCCTCCGATCACTCGGGGTGGATTGTCAGTGGCTCTGTGTATGTTCCCTGGTGTCGGCGGCTCCGGGTCGGGGCGGCCGGCGGTGTCCGTCGTCGGGTGTGCGGGGTGGGAGGAACCATGCGGGTGTGGTCGTCGGAAGGTGTGGGCTCCGGTGGCTCCGGAGCGGTCGCGGCCGCCGGGAGGTCCGGGGCGGAAGGCGGGTCCGGGGCGGCCGGCGGGTTCGGGCGGTCCCGGGTGCGCCGGAGGGCGCTGGTGCGCGCCGGGCGCGGGCCGGCGCCCGGCGAGGGCGGCGGCGGGGGAGGACCCGGCGGGGCGCGGCCGCCGCGGGGGGACGGGCCGCCCGGCGGCGGTGCGGGAGGCGGCGCCGCGTCCGGTCGGCGGGGCGGGCGGGTCCGGGGCGGAGCCCCGCCGCCGGAGCCGGTGGCGGTCGCGCTGGCGGCGGCGGCCGCCGACTTCGCGGCCCTGGCGCGCCACGGGCTGTTCGGGCGGCTCGCGCACCCGGAGTACCTGCGGCGGGTGGAGTCGCACCTGCGCGCGCTGCACCGTCGGGGCCTGGAGGTGCACCTCAGGGTCCTGGAGGCGGGGGACTACGAGGACTACTGCGCGGCGCTCGGCCTCGATCCCCGGGCGCCCGCCACCCGGGTCGCCTACGCGGCCGATCCGGAGCTGGCCGGCGAGCCCTTCGTCTACGCCGGGCAGCGGCTGGCCGGGCTGCTCCCGGTGCTGCTGGACGACCACCGGGCCCGGGTGCGGATGTCCGTCGCCGGGGTCGCGCTGCTCCAGGCCGTCGGTGACGACGAGGACGGGCGGCGCAGGCTGGCGGCGGTCATGGGGTACGTGACGGCGGTCTACCTCGCGCTGGCCGCGGGCGCGGGGGAGGGCGGCCACCTGCTGACCCTGCGCTGCCACGGCCCTGAGGACGGCGAGCAGCTCACTTCGGCGGTGGACCTCCGCGTCCGGGCGGGGAGCCTCCGTCCCGAGGGGCGGGACACCGAGGCGTTCTGCGTCACGCTGGCGGCGGGCGTGGCCGGCGGCGGCACGGGGGCGCTGCTGCTGCACGGCGATCCGGCCGCGCCCGGCGGTGCGCTGGTGCGCGGTTGGGCGCTGGCCGGCGGGCGGTTGCGGCCGATGACGGTCCACGAGGTGTTCGACGAGCTGGCCGACGACGCGGCGCGCGGTCTGCCGTTCCCGCCGGGGGTGGTCCCCCGACCGGGGTTCCCGGTGCCCGGATTCCCGGGCGAGGGGGAGGGGGGTGGGTCGCGGGGGTGACGTCGCCGGGGTGATCAGGGGGTTTCCGGGCGCCGCATCCTCCATGCGGCGCTGGGGACTGTTCATCGACCGCCTGTTCGGGGAAGATTCGGAGAAGATCAACAGCAGGAGCGTGTGGTGCCCCCACGCCGACGCTCCGGCCGCTCCGCTCCGTACCGTGCTCCGCAGGTCCGCCCCGCGCACCGCCGGTCCGGCGAGCCCGACACCGAGAGGGGGACGCATGAGCCGGATCGAGTACAGCGCGGAGATCGCCGAGCTGCTCGGCAGGGTGCGCCGGCGTCCCACCGCGGGGTGGCCCTGGCGCCCGGGCGAGCAGGTGCCCGGTGACCTGCCGGTGAAGCAGTCCTGGGGGTGGCTGTTCGCCCCGGACGGCCGGGTGCTGACCTTGGTCAACCCCCGGGACGGGATCTGCTCGCTGCCCGGCGGCTCGCTGGAGCCGGAGGACGCCGGCGATCCGGCCCGCGCCCTCGCGCGGGAGGCGGCCGAGGAGGCCCAGGCGGTGATCGGCAGACCGTACTACCTGGGCTACCTCTACGACCGGGTGGGCTCGGCGAACGGCGGGCACGAATGCGCGCGGGTCCGGATGGCGGCGCCGCTGCGGGCGGTCGGCCCGAGCGTGGCCGACCCGGCCTCCGGGCGGCACTACCGCCGGCTGCTGGTCGCGCCCGGGCTCGCCGTCGAGCTGCTCGGCTGGGGTGCGCCGGGGCTACGGCAGGCCCGGGCGGCCGTGGCCACCGCGGCGCACCGCCTCGGCGTGCCCGTCGCCGCGAACGAGACGATCGAGGAGCTTCCGGTGGGGGGCTGCACCGTCTTCCCCGGTCCCGCCTACCCGGGCCTCGACCAGGGCCCCGCCGAGCCGGGTGCCCCTCGCCCCGAGGACCGTCACCCGGCCGACAGCTGATCGTGGGCCGACGGACGGCCTCCGGCCGACGGCTGGTCCGCGGTCGCCGGCCTGCCCTCGGCCGACGGGTGGCGCTCGGGGAAGGCTGATCCCGGGTCGAGGGCCGGTCCCCGGCTGACGGCTGGTGCCCGGTCCGCCCGCCGCCGCGTCGAGCCGGGTGGCGGCCGTCTGATCACCGGCCGGCCGCCACTCGACCGGCGACCGCTCCACCGTCGGGGCGCTTCACCGGCCGCCGCTCCACCGTCGGGCGCGCCCGGTCGGGCACCCCCCGGCCGCCTCCCGACCGCCCTTTCGACTGACCGCCGACTGACCACTCGCTGACCGTTCGGCCGACCACTCTCTACGCGCGATGACCGACGCCCGTCGGCATTGGCCGCCTTGACCAGCGTCAACTCACGCACTGTGGGCCGGGGTTCACTTCTGCGTTGTCAGACGGTCCGTCAATATCCTTGGCATGAGCGCTTCCCGGTTCACCTACCTCCTGGTATTCCTTCTGTGACCAATGCCACATCAGGAGGTGTCATGCTCCGTCCAGCTCGTGCACTGTCCGTTGCCGCGATAGCGGCTCTCCTCACTCTGACCACGCTCTTCACCGCGTCGTCCGCCAACGCGGCGGGGGTCAACTACGTCGCGCTCGGGGACTCCTACTCCGCCGGCGTCGGCGCCGGCAGCTACCTGAGCGACAGCGGTAACTGCAAGCGGAGCACCAACTCGTACGCGTACCTGTGGAAGAACGCGCACGCGCCGTCATCCTTCTCGTTCGTCGCCTGTTCGGGTGCCAGAACCGGCGACATCCTCAACAACCAGATCTCCGCCCTGAGCTCCGGCACCACGCTGGTCAGCATCTCGGTCGGCGGCAACGACGCCGGGTTCGCCGACACGATGAAGACCTGCGTGCTGGAGTCGGACAGCTCCTGCCTCAACGCCGTCAACGCGGCCCAGAACTACGCCCGCAACACCCTGCCGGCCCAGCTGGACAAGGTGTACTCGGCGATCCACGCCAAGGCGCCCAACGCCCACGTGGTCGTGCTGGGCTACCCGCACCTCTACAAGGTCGGCGGCAGCTGCATCTTCGGCATCGGCGACACCAAGCGCGCCGCGATCAACGGCGCCGCCGACACGCTGGACGAGGTCATCGCCAAGCGGGTCGCCAACGCCGGTTTCACCTTCGGTGACGTGCGCAGCGCGTTCACCGAGCACGAGATCTGCGGCTCGCTGACCACCTGGCTCAACAGCACCACCCTGCCGGTCGACGAGAGCTACCACCCGAAGGCCTCCGGCCAGTCCGGTGGCTACCTCCCGGTCTTCACCCGGTCCTGACGCACAGCCCCGCTGCGCGTCGCTGACGCGGGACCGCGAGGCCGGTCCCCCGTACGCACCGGTGCCGCCGGTTGCTCCCCGAGGAGGGGCGCAGCCGGCGGCACCGGCCGTTGCTCAGGCGCCGGCCGGCCTTGTCGTCGTTCCCGTTCCCTGGCCCGGGAACGGGAGTTCCGCCTCCTGGTGCTCCTGGTGCTCCTGGTGCTCCTGGTGCTCCTGGTGCTCCTGGTGCTCCTCGTGGTCGAGGTGCGCCTCCAGCAGCTCCGCCATCCGGTCCGGTTCGGAGCGCATCCGCTCCGGATCGGTGACCTCGATCCCGGCGAGCAGGACCACCGGGCCGTCCGGCGGCTCCTCCCTGACCCGCCGGACGGCCCGGTGGTCCTCGCCGAGGCGTTCCAGCACCCCGGCCGGCTCCCGCCCGCGTGACGGCCCGGTGGTCGCCGTCGCCGGGCTGCTTCCGGACGGCGGCTGCGAACCGCCGGTCCCGCCGGGCGCCCTCGGCCGGCACGGCGACGGCCTCGAAGGAGTCGGCGCCGAGTCCGCACCGGACTGCGGGCAGGGCGACCAGACTGCGGTACCACGGGGGGTGGTCGGGTGCGCTCCGGCCGCCGCGGCGGCGACCGGGAGCAGTCCCTCCGCCTCGGTACCCGAGCGGCACGGTGCGAGGGTGCCCCGAACGGGCCCCGGCGGTGGTGGGCAGCAGCGGGCCGCCGCCCTCGAAGGGGCCGCCGACGCGGCCACGGGTGTGGGTGGGCTCTCCCGAGGGGTGGGGGAGTCACGACCACACGCGGTGCAGGGGTTCAGGGGTGCGGGGCGCACCGGCGCATCGGTGTACGGCGGCGGGAAGGAGTCGACGGACGGACGTCGACGGCCCGTGCGCGGCCGGGCCGCCGCTCCGGGGTGGGAGCGGCGGCCCGGCGGGGTGGGGCGGTGGCTCAGTGCAGGTAGTCGGCCAGGCCGGCGGGCTTGAGGCCGGCCGCGTCGGCGGCGGCCAGGGCGCGCTGGAGGTCGGTGGCGAGGGTGTCGGTCCAGTGCATCAGCACGACGTCGCCCGGCTGCAGCGTGCCGGGGTGCCAGATGTTGGAGGCGCCCCAGCTGAAGTCGGCGTCGGCGGTGAGGACGGTGCGGATGCCGCAGTTCGCGGCGGCCTGCAGGGTGTCGGCGTTCCAGGCGAAGTAGGGCGGCCGGAACACCACCGGGGCGGTGCCGAACAGGCGGGTCAGGGCGTCGCGGGCGTCGCAGATCTCGACCTGCTGCCGTTCGAGCGGGAGCGTGCTGAGGTCGGAGTGGGAGACGCTGTGGTCCTGGACGGAGGAGCCGGGCACGGCGGTGACCCGCCGGAAGAAGCCCGGGTCGGTGCCGGCGGGCATGGGCAGCGGGAAGGCGGTGATCGGCAGGCGGTGGTCGGCGATGAACCGCTCCGCCTCGGGGGTGCGCTGCCAGCCGTCGTCGACGGTGAAGAAGACGACCTTGTCGCCGGTCGGGACGGAGCCGGCGGCGACGGCCGGGGTGGGCGCCGGGCCGTCCACCCGGACGTCGTCGACGGAGAACGGCCCCTGCTGGTACCAGCCGTGGACGTAGAGGCGGACGCTGCGGGCCTTGGGGCCGGTGGTGAAGCGGGTGGTGAGCTGCTGCCAGCCGCCTGCGGTGCTCGCGGTCCAGGCGGGGGCGACGTCGCGGCCGGTGCCGGTGGCGCCCAGGTAGACGAAGGAGCCGCGGACCCAGGCCGAGGCGGTGTAGGTGGTGTCGGGCTGGACGGAGACGGTCTGTGCGCACTCGCCGGTGGAGTCGTCGCCGGCCGGGGTGACGGTGAGCGCGGAGCTCCCGGAGTGCGGGGCGGCGGTGGTGAGGGCGGCCTCGGCCGGGCCGCCGGTGCAGCTCCAGCCGGGGACGCTGCCCCAGTCGGCGAGGTCGGGGGAGGGAAGTTCGAAGCCGGGGTTGGTGGCCAGGTTGACGGTCGGGCCGCCGGTGCCCCCGGCGGCTCCGGGGGTCGCGGTGGCCACCGGGGCGGTGAGCGCGGTGAGCAGCGCGACGGAGGCGGCCAGCGCGGACAGGCGCGTGGACATCGACACGTGAGGACTCCTGCGGGGTGGGGGAGCCGCGCCCGTGGGGAGGGCGTGGCGGAATCGGGACCGTGGAACCGGGGCGCTCCCCGAGGGGCGGGAGCGGGTGGTGCGCCGCACGCGGACCGAGGAGAAACAATGGACTGGACCAATCGGCCCGTCAAGGGAACGGCGGGTGAACCGAGTGCCGCCCGCCCGGCCGCAAAGAGGACAAGACGACCCGTCAGGAGACGTACCGTGCAAGGGTGGTGGAACCGGAGGCTCACCGACCTATCGGACGTGCCGGTGAGGGAGGGGCGGCGGGCCGGATCGGGGCGGCGCTCGCGCCGGCTCAGGAGACGTACAGTTCCGCGACGTCCTCGGCGTAGTACTCGGCGATGGCCGCCCGGCGCAGTTTCAACGAGGGCGTCAGCAGGCCCTGCTCCTGGCTGAACTCCCGCGGCAGCAGCCGGAACGCGCGGATCGACTCGGCCCGCGACACCGCGGTGTTCGCCGCCGCCACCGCGCGCTGGATCTCGGTGTGCAGCTGTTCGTCGGCGAGCACCGCCCACGGGTCCAGCTGTTCCCGCCCGTGGGTCTTCAGCCAGTGCGCCAGTGCGCCGGGGTCGAGGGTGATCAGCGCGGCCACGTAGGGCCGGTCGTCGCCGACCACCAGGCACTGGGAGACCAGCGGATGCGCGGCCACCCGCTCCTCCAGCGCCGACGGGGCGAGGTTCTTGCCGCTGCTGGTGACGATCAGGTCCTTCTTGCGGCCGGTGATGGTCAGGTAGCCGTCCTCGTCCAGCCGCCCCAGGTCGCCGGTCGCGAACCAGCCGTCGACCAGGGACTCGGCCGTGCACTGCGGGTGGTTGAGGTAGCCGCCGAAGACCGAGTCGCCGTGCACCCAGACCTCGCCGTCGTCGGCGAGCGCGACCGAGCAGCCCGGCAGCGGGTGTCCGACGGTGCCCGGCTTCTGCCGGCCGATCGGGTTGGCCGTGATCGCGGCGGACGTCTCGGTCAGCCCGTACCCCTCGTAGAGCTGCAGTCCGGCGCCGGTGAAGAAGAGGCCGAGGTCCCGGCGGAGCGAGGATCCCCCGCACATCACGCTGCGCACCCGGCCGCCGAGCACGGCCCGCAGCCGCTGGTAGACGGTCCGCTCGTAGGCGAGGTGGCGCAACCTCAGCTTCGGCCCGGGGCCCGGCCCGCGGCCGAACACCTTCTGCTCCCGGGCGGCCGCCCAGTCGACGGCCACCTGCCGGGCCTGCTCGAAGAGCTCCCCGCGCCCGGCGTCCTCGGCGGCCTGCCGGGCCTGTTGGAAGATCTTCTCGAAGACGTAGGGGACGGCGTTCAGGAAGGTCGGCCGGAAGGAGGCCAGGGCGGGCAGCAGCGCGTCGGTGGAGACCTCGGGGACGTGGCCGATCCGGAGCCCGCCGCGGATCGCCGCGATCTGGACGGCCCGGCCGTAGACGTGCGCCAGCGGCAGGAACAGCAGGGTCGACGGCTGGCCGCCGCCGGTGTCCCGGAAGGCCTCGCCCCAGCCGCCGAGCAGGGCGTCGGCCTCGGCGGCCAGGTTGGCGTGGGTGATCAGGCAGCCCTTGGGGCGCCCGGTGGTGCCCGAGGTGTAGACGACGGTGGCGATGTTCCCGGCGGCGACGCCGAGGCGCTGGCGGTGCACCAGCGAGTCGGGCACGTCGCGGCCGTCCTCGACGATCGCGGCCACGCAGTCGCGGTCCAGCTGCCAGATGCCGGTGAGGTCGGGCAGCGCGTCGCAGACCGCCCCGACCGTCATCGCGGCGTCCTCGTCCTCGACCAGGCACGCGACGGCCTGGGTCTCGGCGAGGATCCAGCGCACCTGCTCGGCGGCCGCCGTCGGGTAGACCGGGACGGTGATCGCCCCGATCGACCAGAGCGCGTAGTCGAACAGCGTCCACTCGTAGCGGGTGCGGGACATCAGGGCGACCCGGTCGCCGTAGCGCACGCCGCGGGTGAGCAGGCCCTTGGCGAGGGCGAGCACCTCGTCCCGGAACTCCCGCGCGGTGACGGGCTCCCACTGCTCCGACGGGTCCGGGCTTCCGGCGGCGCCGGGACCGGCCTGGCTGCCGGGACCGCCGTAGCCGGTGCCCGGACTGCCGTAGCCGGTGCCAGGTCCGCCGTGGCCGCCGTGGCCGGCGCCGGCGGGGGGTGGCGTGCGGCGGGCGAGCTGGACGAGGTCGGGCGTGCGTTCGGCGGTGTCGTAGAGCGAGTCGGCGAGTCCTCCGGTGGCCCCGGGCCCGGCCAGGGCGGGGGTGGTGAACTCGCGCACATTCCCCCCGTTCGCGTCTCGCGTCCCGCGGCCGTACCGCCCGCGCCGTGCTCCTGCCGTGCCCGTGGTCCTGCCGTACCCGCGCCGGGCCGGGGCCCGTACCCGCACCGGGGCCGGACCCGTGCGCCACCGTCGGTGCCGTGCCGTCGGCGGTGTCACCGCCACAGCCGGTGCCGTGCCGTCAGCCGGTGCCCCGCAGGGCCCGTGCCACCGCCGGCGGCTGTCGCCGACCGGGCCGTTCGCGGGCCGTTCCGTGCCCGTGGCGCCCGGAGGGCATGGCGGTGCTGCCGGGCAGCGCAGGTGCAGCGAAACTATCGGATCGTCGTTTCGCTGCCCAGGGTTGTGACCGTGACGCGACGAGATCGGCACCGGGCCGCACGGAAAGTGTCGGGCGCGGGGAGGAGTCGTGTGCGGCCGACCACCGGGGCAAACGGGGCGTCCGGGGACGATCCGGACGGCTGGCGGCGATGATCGGGACCGCTTCCTGACGTGTCCCGGTCGAGCCGGAGAAGTGGGTGGGTTCGACCCTCGAACGAGTGGTCAGGGCGTAGTAGGCTCTCGCAGACCTGCGGCCGGGGGCCTCCCGGCCAGGCCCGATCCGACGACGCACCATCCACGCCGACCAGCACCGCGGCCCCTTCCGCACCGCACCCGACACCCGTGCAGGACCCCCGCAGGACCTGCGCACTCACGACCCCGACACCGCCCGACCGGCCCGGACCGCCCCCACGGCTCCGAGCCCCGCCCGCAACACCGGCACAGCAGCACCGCCCGTGGCCGGCTCCCGCCGCCCGGACCGCCCCACCGTTCCGAACCGCTCCCCGTCCGCGCCTGGCACTTCCCGACCGAGGACTCCATGCGTCTGCGCAGCAGCTCGATCCGCGCGAAGATCATCGCGCTGCTCCTGGTGCCCATCGTCGCCCTCACCGCCCTGTGGGTGTACGCGACCCTCGCCACCACCGGAGACGTCTGGGGCCAGCTGGAGATCACCCGTACGTACAAGGAGTTCGGGACTCCGGTCGACCAGTACGCCACCGACCTGCAGAACGAGCGGCGGGCCGCCGTCCAGCGCCTGGCCGACCCGAACTCGCGGGCCGCCAAGGACGCCTACGAGCGCGCCAAGACCGCCACCGACCACAGCCTCGACGTCCTGCGGCAGAAGATGGACGGCTCCGGGGGCAAGCTCTCCAGCGCCCAGCGCGGCCGCTTCCTGCAGATCGTCGCCGCGGCCGACCAGATGGGCCCGCTGCGCGCCCAGGTCGGCCGCTCCGCGCTCAACTGGGAGTTCGCGCTCGACCAGTACAGCGACCTGGTCAAGCCGGTGTTCGGGTTCCGCTCCGCCTACGTCGCCCGGCAGACCGGCCAACTCCCCCGCCAGGGGACGATCCTGATCGAGCTGGTGCGCGCCCGCGAGTACCTCTCCCAGGAGGACGCGGCCATGGAGGGCCTGCGCGCCGGCGTCGCCAGGCCCACCGGCGAGCAGTACCAGGTCGCGCTGGACGCCCTGCACAACCAGCAGGCCCTGTTCACCGTCTACATCGCCGAGCTCGAACCCGCCGACCAGGCCGACTACATCGCGCTGCGCGGGGGCGAGGCCTGGGCCGCGCTCGCCCGCGCCGAGGCGGACTTCGTCGGCGCCGGAGGCCCCGAACGGGTCGCCCAGGCCATCAACGGCGACTCCTGGCGGGAGACCGCCGACCGGGCGCTCGGCGACCTCGCCGCCATCAACTCCCGCATCGCCACCGGGATCGGCGACCGCGAGCGGGCCGCGGCGATCGGACTGCTCTGGCGCGGCGGCATCGCCGGTGCGATCGGCCTGGTCGCGGTCGTGCTGTCGGTGCTGATCTCCTACCGGATCGGGCGCGGCCTGGCCCGCGAACTCATCGGCCTGCGCAACTCCGCCAACGAACTCGCGGGCACCCGACTGCCCTCCGTGATGCTGCGGCTGCGCCGCGGCGAGGCGGTGGACGTCGCCGCCGAGGCCCCCGAGCTGCGGTTCGGCTCGGCCGAGATCGGGCAGGTCGGGCAGGCCTTCAACGCCGTCCAGCGGGCCGCCGTCGAGGCCGCCGTCGAACAGGCCGACCTGCGCCGCGGCGTCTCGGCCGTCTTCGTCAACCTGGCCCGGCGCAGCCAGGTCCTGCTGCACCGCCAGCTCACGCTGCTGGACACCATGGAACGCCGCACCGAGGACCCGGCGGAGCTGGAGGACCTGTTCAAGGTCGACCACCTCACCACCCGCATGCGCCGGCACGCCGAGGGCCTGATCATCCTGGCCGGCGGATCCCCGGGGCGCGCCTGGCGCAAGCCGGTCCGGATGGTGGACGTGGTCCGCGCGGCGGTCGGCGAGGTCGAGGACTACGCCCGCGTCATCGTCCGGCCCTTCCCGGGGACCGGCCTCCTCGGCAGCGCCGTCGCCGACGTCACCCACCTGATCGCCGAGCTCGTCGAGAACGCCGCGGTGTTCTCCCCGCCGACCACCCAGGTCACCGTGCAGGGCGAGGTCGTCGCGCACGGCTTCGCCCTGGAGATCGACGACCGCGGGCTCGGGCTGAGCGAGCAGCTGCTCGCCGAGATCAACGAGCGCCTGGCCGTGGAGCAGGAGTTCGACCTGGCCGATACGGACCGGCTGGGCCTGTTCGTGGTCAGCCGGCTCGCCCGGCGGCACGGCATCCGGGTCCACCTGCGCCCCTCCCCGTACGGCGGGACGACGGCCGTCGTGCTGATCCCGCGCGAGCTGCTCGCCGAAGCGCCGGACGGGCGGCCCGAGCCGCCGCAGGCCGGACAGCGGTCGGGCCCGGCCCGGCGCGGGCAGCGCGACCTGGTCGCCGTGCCCCCGCTCGCCGGGACCGGAGCGGACGCGCCGGGCGTCGCGCGCGGCACGGGCGGTGCCACCGGCACCGGCCGGGCGAGCGGCGTGAACGGCGCGGGTGGCGCGAGTGGTGCGAACGGCCTCAGCGGTGTGCCCGCGGCGCGGCCGACGGCCGTCGGTGGCGGTACCGGCGCCGGTGGTCGGCACCGGGGCGGCAGCGGCGGGCCCCGCCCGTCCCTGCCCGAGCCCGGCCGTACACCGGGCGGACTGCCTCGCCGGGCCTCGCGCACCAAGGGCGGGCCGGTCCTGGTGCCGGCACCGTCACCGTCCGGCGGCCCGGTGGCCGACGGAGAGGGCCCGCCCGGGACGGGGCGGCACCGCCGCGGGGAGGCGCCGGCCTTCGCGGACGCAGCCGTGGACGCCGTGGACGCCGTCGGTGGCGCCGACCCTGCCGGCCCTGTGGGCGTCGCCGGTACTGCCGCGGGTGCCGCCGTGGGTACCGCCGCTCCGACGGACCCGCAGCCGCAGCCCGTGCAGCGGACTCCGGGCGGGCTGCCCCGGCGCGTCCGGCAGGCCAACCTCGCGCCGCAGCTCAAGGAGCAGCTGGCCAACCGGCTCCGCGACCGTGCCGCGGCCGGCCCCGACGGCGGCGCCGCCGGCGACGGCGCGGGCAGCGGGGACGGCGAACCGGCGCGCGAGCGCTCGCCCGAGGAGGCGCGGGCCGCCTTCGCCTCGTTCCAGCGCGGCTTCACCCGCGGTCGCGGCCTCACCGCCCCCGTGGCACCGGCGAGCCCCCGGCCCGCAGCCGTCCCCGCCTGGCAGCCTCCGGACCCGTCCCGCCGGGCGATCAGCCCGGCCCCCGCGCCGATGGCGCTGCCCGCGCCGTCCGAGGCGACCCGAGCGCCGCTGGCCCGCCGGGTGCCGCCCGGCCAGCCGGTGCGCCTGAACCCGGTGAACCCGGTGAACCCGGCGCCGGAGGGGCCCGTACCGTCATCGGGACGACCCGACGCGCGGGCGCGGACCGACGGGCCCGGGCCCGGACGACCCGGCGGGCCGGAAACATCCGAACGTCCTGGAACGTCTGAATGACCGTACGACCCGTTTCACCCGCTTCACCCGCGTGACCGCTTCACCCGCACGACCGCTTCACCCGCACGACCGCTTCACCCGCACAACCGCTTCACCCGCACCACCTGCTCCAGCGGAAGGAACTGATTCATGACCACTTCGACGCAGCCGTCCGGGGACCTCAACTGGCTCCTGGACGACCTGGTGGGGCGCGTCGCGGCCCTGCGGCACGCGGTGATCCTCTCCAGCGATGGTCTGGCCACCGGCGCCTCCCGCGGTCTCGACCGCGAGGACGCCGAGCACCTGGCCGCCGTCGCGGCGGGCTTCCACAGCCTGGCCAAGGGCGCCGGCGGGCACTTCAAGGTCGGCGGGGTCCGTCAGACCATGGTGGAGCTGGACGAGGCCTTCCTGTTCATCACGGCCGCCGGCGACGGCAGCTGCCTGGCCGTGCTGAGCGAGGCCGAGGCGGACATCGGCCAGATCGCCTACGAGATGGCGCTGCTGGTCAAGCGGGTCGGCGAGCACATGGCCGCCGAGCCGCGCACCGAAACCGCCCCGCCGGTGAGATGAGCGGTCCGATGGCGGATCCGAAGGGCGAGACGGCGGGGCGGACCGGCCCGGACGGGGCGTCCGAGCCGTCCGGGCCGCGCGTGCCCGGGGTGACGGCTGGCCCGGACGGACCGGCCGGGGCCGACGGCGTGGTCACCCCGCGCCTGGTCGCCCCGCATCCGGTCGACGCTGTGAGCGGCGCGAGCGGCACGGACGACGGCACGGACGACGGCACGGACGACGGCGCGGACGACGGCGGTCCGGAGGCGCTCGAGGTCGACCTGTTCCGTCCCCGCACCCCGGTCGACGACCGCTGGTTCGACGACGAGGCCGGGCCTGTGGTGCGCCTCTTCTCGATGACCCGCGGGCGCGCCCGGCCCGTCGAGGACGGCCTGTTCGACCTCATCTCGCTGATCACCGCCGCCGAGCCCGGGCCGGACGCGGGGGCCGTGCCCGCGCACGTCCTCGACCCGGAGCACCAGACCATCCTGGCCTGGTGCCGCCGCGAGCCGCTGTCCGTCGCCGAACTCGGCTCCTACACCGACCTGCCGGTCAGCGTCGTCCGGGTGCTGCTCGGCGACCTCTACGACGCCGACCTGATCAGCGTCACCCGACCCGTTCCGCTCGCCGAGCTCCCGGACGAGCGCCTGCTGCGAGACGTGATCAATGGACTCCGTGCGCTCTGACCACGACGGCGCCACCGCCCCCGCCGACCGCGCCAACGACCCGAGCTGGCGCGGCGGCCCGGCCGTCGCGGTGAAGATCCTGGTCGCGGGCGGCTTCGGCGCGGGCAAGACCACGCTGGTCGGCGCCGTCAGCGAGATCCGGCCGCTGCGCACCGAGGAGGAGCTCAGCGAACTGGGCCGCCCGGTGGACGACACCGAGGGCGTGGAGGACAAGCGCACCACCACCGTGGCGATGGACTTCGGCCGGATCGACCTGCGGCCCGGGCTCGCGCTCTACCTGTTCGGCACGCCGGGGCAGGACCGCTTCTGGTTCGTCTGGAACGAGCTGGCGCGCGGCGCGCTCGGTGCGGTCGTGATCGCGGACACCCGGCGACTGGCCGACTGCTTCCCCTCGGTGGACTTCTTCGAGCAGCGCGGCATCCCCTTCGTGGTCGCGGTGAACTGCTTCGACGGCACCGAGCGCTTCTCGCCCGACGAGGTCCGGGACGCGCTGGACCTCGACCCGGGGATCCCCGTGCTGCTGTGCGACGCCCGGCTGCGCGAGGACGGCAAGGACCTCCTGGTCGCGCTGGTCGAGCACGCGGCCGCCCGCCGTCACCGTGCCCCGACCCCGGCCCAAACCTGACGAAGCGTCAATCATGCTCCGGTGGAGCGTGATCCCGCATGCGGCGCCCGCCCGGCCCCGGCCCGACGGATCGTGGTCGGGGCCGCCCCGCTCGTGGTGCTCCGCGCAGTCGCGGGTTCTGCCGAGCCGCCCGCCCAGCCGCCCGCCGAGGCGCCCGTGCATCGCCCGCCGTCTCATTCCGGTGTCCGCATCCCGGACGTTTCATGTGCTGAAGGTTGCCTAGACCGGCGCGGCGTGGAAGGCTCTGGACACGAAGGCCGCCCGGCCGTGCCGCCGGGAGGGCCGGAAACGTTCCGTTCACGCGACCGCGCTCCGAGCGATCGCGCCGCAGTGCAGAGCCAGGGGGAGGGCCTCAGGATGACCGTCGACCAGCGACGCGCCGCCACCGTCCCGGCCCCCGTCACGCCGGCACTCACCGCCCGCCGCTACATCGACCAGGCCCTGATCTGCAGCGCCTGTTGTCGCTGACCGGCTGACCGTTTCCCGGTCCGCCGCAGGCGCCCCGGCCCGTCCGGCAGCCCTCCGGCGCACCATCACCCCCCGTT
The DNA here is from genome assembly GCF_044768035.1 of Kitasatospora sp. NPDC101176. NCBI lineage: Bacteria > Bacillati > Actinomycetota > Actinomycetes > Kitasatosporales > Streptomycetaceae > Kitasatospora > Kitasatospora sp. NPDC101176. The sequence goes on along the minus strand of NZ_JBIWPA010000001.1, from coordinate 266,042 downwards.
GACCAGGCCGATCGCGGGCCCGCCCACCCGGCGTGCCCGCGGCGGGCCGTCCGGCCCCGCCTCGCGGAGAGACCACCAGTGAACATCGCCTGCACCAGCCCCGCCCCCGGCACCGCCGGCCGCCCCCGCAGGACCGGGGCGGTCTCCGCGGTGTGCGACGGCGGACCGGCCGGGCGGTGGAACGGGCGCGCCGACCGCGCCGAGGACAGTCGGAGGGGTCGCCTCGACCTCGAGCCGTTCTGGCCGTCCCGGCAGCCGCACCTGTTCGATCAGACGTGTCCGGGCTCGCCCAGCGCGTCCCGGCCCTCCGCCGGCTGATCCCGGATCAGCCCCGCACGACGCCCGGTCGACGCGCAGACGACTCCACCCCGTCCGTCACGCGCGAAATGAGCGGTACACCATGTCTTCCTCCTCCACGGCCACCCTGAACCCGCCCACCGCGACGCCGCACCTGCGCGCGGTCCGCTCCCTCCCGGGCGTCGCCCCGGTCGGGCCCGGCACGTCCGGCGCCCCCGGCTCCTCCGTCCCGCACGCCGCCCCGGTCGCCGACCGATGGCCCGGCGCACCCGTGCGCACCTCCCACGCCGCCCCGCCCCGTCAGGTCGGCGCGGCCGCCGCGCCCCAGCCGGGTGCGGTGCTCCCGCCGGCCGCCGTGATCCCGGCTCCGGGCGCGGCGCTCCCGCAGGCGCCGCAGGCCCTGCTCGCCGCGCTCCCCGAGGGGGCGACCGTCGTCGCCGCCCTCCCGCAGGGTGCGCTGCCGCAGGGGCTGCTCGCCCAGTACGGCTCGCAGTTCGGCGCCGCCGGGAACCCGATGGTCGGGTACCTGGTGCTGGTGCCGGCCGACACCGCGGTGGGCGCTCCGGCGGGGCTGTCCGCAGGTCCGGCCGCCGCTCCCTCCGTCACCGTGCCCGGATCGGCGCCCGCTCCCACCGGAGCCCGTCCGGTCCGGCCCGCCGGGCGCGGCATCACCGTCGACACCGAGCGACGCAACGCCTACGTGGACGGCCGGCTGCTCGACCTCACGTACCTCGAGTTCGAACTGCTCGCCCACCTCACCGAGCACCCGCAGCGGGTGCACACCCGCGACCACCTGGTCTCGGCGGTGTGGGGCTACGGTCACGTCGGGGACGGCCGCACGGTCGACGTCCACGTCGCCCGGCTGCGCCGCAAGCTCGGACCGGCCTACCGGGAGACCATCGTGACGGTGCGTCGGGTCGGCTACAAGTACACCCCGGGTGCCTGATCGGCGAACCGCCCGGTAGCGGACCGCCTGTTCCCCGCGGAACGGGCGGTCCGCCGTGCTGTTGTGACGGTTCGTCCAGGTGTCGTGTCGGGCGCGCCGGTTGCGGCTGCCGGTCGCGGGCGCGGGTCAGGCCTGCGGGTCAGGTCCGCTGGTCGCGTGGGCTGGTCGGGCCTGGCTGGTCGGCCCGGCTGGTCAGGCCCGCTGGTCGGGTGGCAGCAGGAGGACGGCGAGCGCGTCGGCACAGGTGCGGGCGTGGCCCAGGAACCACTCCAGCCGGTCGTCGGTCAGGTGCGCCGGGGTCGAGCGGACGGCGAGGGCGAACCGGGCCAGTCCGGAGCCGTCCAGCACCGGAACGGCCACCGTGCGCACCCCGGCGGCGGACTCGCCGTCGTTGAGGGCGAACCCGGCGGACCGCACCTTCGCCAACTCCTCGTCGAGCAGTGCCGGTTCGGTGATCGTCCGCTCGGTGAACGGTGCCAGCGGGCCGAGTGCGGAGACCGCCGCCTCGCCCGGGCGCGGCCAGGCCAGCAGCACCTTGCCCAGGGCCGTGGAGTGCAGCGGCCGACGCAGTCCGAGGCCGCTGTCCGGGCGGACGGAGGCGCCGACCAGGATCACCGCGTGCGGACCGCTGCGGATCGCCAGGTCGGCGGTCGCGCCGGTGCGCCGGGAGAGCAGGTCCAGTTCGGGGGCGGCCAGGTGCAGTCCGCGCCGGTGGAAGGAGAGCTGGCCGAGCTCGGCGACGGCCGGGCCGAGCCGGTAGCGGGCGGTCTGCTCGTCCTGCTCCAGGAAGCCGGCGCTGACCAGGGTCCGGGCCAGGCGGTGCGCCGTGGAGACCGAGAGGTCCATCCGGCGGGCCAGGTCGGAGGCGCTCAGGTCGGGGCCGTTGTCGTGGAAGCAGTGCAGCAGCCCCAGCGCACGCTGGACGGCCTGCGCACCGGCCGGCGGACTCTGGACGGCGGTGGCGGCCTCGGCCATGGCACCTCGCGTTTCGGTGGGGATTTCCGGTCGGACCGCCGGAGGGATTCTCAGCGTAGGGCAGCCATTGCTTCGGGAATATGTCGACGACGTTGCAATGGCATGCCGTTGATGAACAAGTGCTCCCATGATGTGGCAAACCCTTGCCCGCGGCTCGATCGGCGTGGAACGCTCCTCGCATCGCGCCGGACGCCCAGCCCGACGCACCACCGCGACACCCGACGCGCAGGAAGGAGCGACACCGTGACGAACCACCGGTGCCCCGCCTCCCGCGCGTGTCGTCGCTGACGCCTTTCCCCTCCCCGGTCGCACCGCACGACCCGGTTCTCCACCGGCGCGGTGACTCCCCGCCGCCCCCGGCGCTGCGGCCCTCCGGGCGCCCTTCCGACCCGTCGCCATCCGCCAACTGCCGTCCGCCATCCGGCGAAGCCCTCCACAGAGGACGCATCCCGTGCCAAGCCGTACCCCCAGCACTCCCCGTATTCCCGGTACGTCGGGCAGGTCCGGTACGCCGGGCACTTCCGGCGCATCCAGCGCCTTCAGCCCGTCGGGCCCTCTCGACACCCTCTGGTTCACCCGGTGCCCGGTGCCCACCGCCACCGGGATCGCCGCCGACCAGGGCCGGCTCGCGCGGGAGTTCGCCGCCGACGGCATCGCCGTCCGCTCGCTGCAGGACGCCCCGCCGGAGGTGGCCGTCGACCACCACTACACCCACGCGCTGACCGGCCTCTTCCGGGAGGGCGGCAACGTGCCCGCCCTGTGGGCCCGTTCGCGCGGTGAGGCCACCCGACTGATCGGCCTGACCTGGATCGAGGAGCGCCAGGTCGTCCTGGTCCGGGCGGGCAGTGGCCTCTCCGGGCCGGGCGACCTGCGGGGACTGCGACTGGCGATCCCACATCATGACATCGGCATCGACTTCTGGCGGGCCATGGCGCTGGCCGGCTTCCGCGGGGCCCTCGGCCTCGCCGGGCTCACCCTGGCCGACGCGAAGCCGGTCGACGTCCCGAGCCCTCCGGGTGGCGGCCAGTGGGCCGCGGAACTGGCTGCGCTACGGGACGGGGTGGTGGACGCCGTGTACGTGAAGGGGGCGCTCGCCGTCGAGGCGGCCCGCCGGGTCGGGGCGGAGGTGGCCGTGGAGCTGGACGCCGCGCCGGACCGCCGGGCCCGGGTCAACAACGGGACGCCCCGGCCGGTGACCGTCCACCAGCGGCTGCTGGACGAGCGGCCGGAGCTGGTCGTCCGCTTCCTCGCGGTCCTGCTGGAGGCCGCCGACTGGGCGGCCGAGCACCCGGCGGAGGTGGTCCGGATCCTGCGGGCCGAGACCGGCGCAGGTGCGGAGGGCGTCGCCGGGGCGTACGCGCCGGGCAGCCACCGCACCCTGCACCTGGACCTCTCGGACGAACGCCTCGACCTGCTGGCGCAGCAGGAACGATTCCTCGGGGAGGCGGGATTCCTCGCCGCGCCGGTCGACGTCCACTCCTGGGCCGACCCGGAACCACTGCGCGCCGCCCGCGAGCTGCTGCGGACCCGCCGCTCCACTCCGGCCGCCGGCTGAGCCGCCCTGACGGCTCCCGGGCCGACCGCTTTCAACTGACAGATTTCAGGTAACAGATTTCAGATGACAGATGTTGAAATCTGTCATCTGAAATCCGTCATCCGTCGCCAGCCATCCGTCCACCGTCGCTCACCAGCCCACTGCCCACCCCTCGCCAGCCCATTTTGCCCGCCCCTCGCCTGGAGACCCCCGTGAACACCTCCCGCCTCGCCCTGGCCGCCGCAGCGCTGCTCGCCACCACCGCCCTGGCCGCCTGCGGCTCGTCCGCGGACGGAGCCAAGGCCTCCGCCGGCGGCGGGGCCGGCGACAGGGCCGACATCGTGCTGCGCCTGCCCGACCCGGGCAACAACGGGTTCCTCGCCCGCGGGAAGAAGGACGGCTCCCTGGACCGGGCCCTGGCCGCCGTCCACGCCAAGGTCGCCTGGACCGGCAGCGCCGGCCCGTTCGCCCCCGCCGCGCAGGCGCTGTCCGCCGACCAGCTCGACGTGGCCCAGGGCTCGATCACCTCGGCCGTCGCCGCACTGGCCCAGAAGCCCGGCTTCAAGCTGTTCGCCCGCACCGACCCCGACGGCGTCGGCGAGGGCATCCTGGTGAAGAACGACTCGCCCATCAGGACCGTGCAGGACCTGGTCGGCCGCAAGGTCGCGGTCTCCCAGGGCGGCACCAGCGAGTACCTGCTGCTCAAGGCGCTGGAGAAGAGCGGAGTCCCGGCCGACAAGGTCGAACGGGTCTACCTGCGCGCCGACCAGACGGCAGGCGTCTTCAACTCCGGCCAGGTGGACGCCTGGGCGACCTGGAACACCTTCTCCACCCCCGCCATCGCCAACTCCGCGGCGCACTTCCTGGTCGACGGGAAGGAGGTCGGATCCGACAACTACGCGGTCTGGGCCGTGCGCACCGGTTTCGCCGACAAGCACCCGGACGTGGTCAGGACCTTCTACGACTACCTCCGGGAGAACGGTCTCAAGGAGAAGGCCGACCCGGCGGCCTACCTCAACGTCTTCACCGACTCCGGCCCCACCGCCGTCACCCCCGCCGAGAAGGATGTCGCGGTGAAGGTCAGCGCCCAGAGCGCCCCGGCCGGCGCCATCACCGAGGCGGACACCGCCCGCTTCGCCACCGTCGCCCGCTTCTTCGCCGACCAGAAGGTCACCAAGCAACTCGTGGACGTCAAGCCGTACCTGATCGACATCGACAAGCTCGGCGGCGGTGCCAAGTGACCACCGCCGCACCCGGCCGCACACCCGGCGCACTCCCGCCCGGCGGAGCCGCCGACCCCGTCGACCCCGCCGACCTCGCCCAGCCCGTCGACCCCGCCCAGCCCGTCGGACTGGTCACCCCGCGGGCCGTCCGGCAGCGGCCCCGCCCGCGAGCCCTCGCCGTGACCCTGCGCACCCTGGGGCCGCTCGCCCTGCTCGGCGGCTGGGCCGTGGCCTCCGCCACCGGTGCGCTCACTCCGGACGTCCTGGCATCGCCGGCCCAGGTGGCCGAGGCCGTCGGCGAGTTGTGGGGCAACGGCCAGCTCGTCGACGCCCTCACGGTCTCCCTCACCCGGGCCGGCCTCGGCCTGCTGCTCGGCGCCGGTGCGGGGCTGGTGCTCGGCGTGCTCACCGGGTTCACCCGCCTCGGTGAGGAGCTGCTCGACTCCGCGATCCAGGTCCTGCGAACCGTCCCCTTCCTGGCGCTGGTGCCGTTGTTCATGGTGTGGTTCGGCATCACCGAGACGGCGAAGGTCGCCCTGATCGGGGTGGCCACCAGCTTCCCGATGTACGTCTCCGCCTCCGGGGGTGTGCGCACCACGGATCGCAAGCTGGTCGAGGCGATGCGCAGCTTCGGACTCGGCCGCTGGGCGATCGTGCGCACCGTCGTCCTGCCCGGAGCGCTGCCCGCACTGCTCTCCGGGCTGCGGTTGTCCATGACGCTCAGCGTGATCGCGCTGATCGCCGCCGAGGAGATCAACTCCACTGAAGGAATCGGCTACTTGATGGCCCAGGCACAGAACTACTCGAGGACGGACGTCCTCGCGGTCTGCATCCTGATCTACGGGCTGCTCGGACTCACCGCCGACGGTGTCGTGCGCATCCTGGAGCGGGTGCTGATGCCCTGGCGCCAGGCCGTCCAGGGAGCCGCCCGATGAGCACGACCCAGGCCCTGCCCCCGGCTGCTGCCGCTTCTGCCCGTCCTGCTGCCCCCGCCGTTCATCTGCGCGGCCTGCGCCGGGTGTTCGGCACCAGGGCCGTCCTCGACGGCGTCGACCTCTCGATCGCCCGCGGCGAGTTCGTCGCCCTGCTGGGCGCGAGCGGCACGGGCAAGACCACCCTGCTGCGCATCCTCGGGGCGCTGGACCAGGCCGACGAGGGCACGGTGCTCGTCCCGCCGGTCCGTACGGTGGTCTTCCAGGAGCCCCGACTCATCCCCTCCAGGCGGGTGCTGGCCAACGTCACGATCGGACTGCCGGGTGGCGCCACGACGCGCGGGACAGGCTTGAAGGCGCTCGCCGAGGTCGGCCTGGACAAGCACGCCGAGGCCTGGCCGGCCACCCTGTCCGGTGGGGAGGCGCAACGCGTCGCCCTGGCCAGGGCGCTCGTTCGTGAACCCCAACTGCTGCTCCTGGACGAGCCGTTCGCCGCTCTGGACGCGCTGACCCGGCTGCGCATGCAGGACCTGGTCGGTGACCTGGTCCGGCGCCACCGCCCGGCGGTGCTGCTGGTCACCCATGACGTCGACGAGGCCGTCCGGCTCGCCGACCGGGTGGCCGTCCTGCGCGAGGGTCGACTCGTCCGGGACGAGCAGGTCGCCGTCGAGCACCCGCGGGACCCGGCCGACCCGGCCTTCGCCGAGCTGCGCCGTCGACTGCTCGCCGACCTCGGGGTCCACTGACCCGCCCCGCCCACCGGTCCACCCACCTCCGCGGTGGACCGCCACCGGATCGAACAACACCACCCCGCATCAACGGAGTTGACCAGATGACCGTCACCCTCGGCGTCCACGCCAGCAACCCCTCGCTCTACTACCTCGCCCGACTTCCCTACCTGGACGAGGAACTGGCCCCGCTCGGGGAGGCCGGCGCCTTCCACCACTACACCGACGGCACCCGCACCGGCGCCCTGCTCGCCGAGGGCACCATCGACTTCGGCGGAACCGGCTCCACGCCGCCGGTCACGGCCCAGGCGGCCGGCCACGACATCGCCTACGCCGCGGTGTCCGCTCCCCGCCCCGACCACGGGGCCCTGCTGGTGCTGGACGCCGGCCCGGTCCGGACGGTGGCGGACCTCGCGGGCGGCACCGTCGTGCTCGGCGTCGGCTCCTGGCAGACCCACCTGCTCGCCAAGGCCCTGCGCGCCCACGGTCTCTCGTACGGTCAGGACGTCACCCCGGTGCGTCCGGCGCCCGGCGAGGACCAGGCCGCGCGGCTGCGCGACGGCGAGATCGCCGGCTGGATCGCCCAGGGCGCGGAACTCGCCGCGGCCCGCCGCAGCGGGGACTTCCGCGAGCTGGTGCGCACCGGCGACGTCATCACCGACCGCTCCGTCTTCTTCACCCGCCGCGAGTTCGCGGCCGACCGCCCCGAGGTGGTCGCGGCGATCGCCGCCGCGCTCGCCCGTGCGGACGCCTGGGTGGCCGCCCACCCGGCCGAGGCGGCCCGGATCGCCGCGGAGGACCTGGGCGGTTCGCCGGCCGACTGGGAGGTGGCCCTGTCCTCGCTGCCCTGGCGGCTGGAGCCCGCCTCCGCCGCTTTCGTCGCGGAGCAGCAGGAGGCCGCGGACATCTTCCACGCGGTGGGCTTCGTCGACCGCGAGCTGACCGTCGCCGACGCCCATCTGCCCGCATTGGAGGCCCCGGTGGCCGCCGCGCTCGCCAAGGCGGTCTGAACCGTGGCCTCCGAAGTCCTCTGGTACGTCATCCCGCGCGAGGGGCACTACCCCTGGGAGCCGGCCGGCCGTCGCCCCGTCGACCTGCGCTACCTCCAGCAACTGGCCGGCAGTGTCGAGCGATTGGGCTACACGGGCGCCCTGTTCGCGACCGATCTCCATGACGTGTGGACGCTCGGCAGTGCGGTCGCGGCGGCGACCACCCCGGCCTTTAAGCCCCTGCTGGCCGTCCACCCGGGGTTGGTCTCGCCGACCCTGCTGGCGAAGATGGCGCTCAGCTTCGACCACCTGCACGGCGGCCGGCTGCGGTTCAACGTGGTCAACGGGTCGACGGCGCAGCTGCGCGAGTACGGGCTGGATGTCGAGCACGACGACCGCTACCGGCTGAGCGGCGAGTACTGGTCGATCGTCAAGCGCCTGACCGCGGGCGAAGTGTTCGACCACAAGGGGGAGTTCTACGACCTGAAGAACGCGGGTGCGAGCCTGCGGGAGCTCACGCCCGTCCAGCCCGGTGGCATCCCGCTGTGGTTCGGCGGCAGTTCGGCGGCCGGCATCGAGATGGCGGCCGAGCACGTGGACGTCTACCTGACCTGGGGCGAACCGCCGCACCTGCTGAAGGAGAAGCTGGACCTCGTCCGCGAGCGGGCCACGGCACACGGCCGGACGCTGCGGATCGGACTGCGGCTGCACCTGATCGTCCGCGACACCGAGGACGAGGCCTGGGCGGCGGCCGACCGGTTGCTCGACGTCACCAGCGAGGCGACCTACGCCCGCCAGCTGGGCGGCGCGAAGGGGGAGGACGGCGTGGGCTGGCAGCGGCAGTTCCGCCAGCACGGCGGCAGGGTTCCCGCGCGGGCCCGGGAGCTGGAGACCCATCCGAACCTGTGGCCGGGAATGAGCCTGTTCCGCCCGGGCCCCGGCACCGCGGTGGTCGGCTCGACGGCCCAGGTGGTCGAGCGGCTGCAGGAGTTCGAGTCGCTGGGCGTCGACACCTTCATCCTCTCCGGCAACCCGCTGCTGGAGGAGGCCCATCGAGTTGCAGAAACGGTTCTGCCAGCACTGGGGATCCACCGCTGAGCGCTGACGGACGGCCGCTTGACGCCTGGAAGTCGACAGCCTACAGGTGGCAGCGAACAGATGACGGCGAACAGATGACAACTGACAGCTGACAGATGATGAAATCTGTCAGCTGTCAGTTGTCAGTCGTTCCCGCACTCAGATACTCAGCCGGTCGATCTCCGCCAGCTCCTCCGTCGTCAGCGGACCGCCGGCCAGCGCGTCGATGTTCTGGTCCAGCTGAGCCACGCTGCTCGCGCCGATGATGACCGAGGCCACCCGCGGATCGCGCAGCACCCAGGACAGGGCCAGCTGGGCCAGCGTCTGCCCGCGCCGCTCGGCGACCTTGGCGAGCGCCCGCAGCCGCTCCAGCTTCGGCCCGCTGAGCGCCTCTTCGGTCAGGAATTTCCCGACCGACATCCGCGATCCCGTCGGCACCTCTCCCGACAGGTAGCGGTCGGTCAGCAGCCCTTGGGCCAGCGGCGAGTAGGCGATCAGGCTGGTCTGGGTGTCGCCCACCGCGTCCAGCACGCCCTCCTCCACGGAGCGGTTGAGGATCGAGTAGGCCGACTGGTTCAGCAGGGCCGGCGTGCCCAGCTCGCGCAGGATCGCCACGGCCTCGCGGTGCTTCTCGGCCGGGTAGTTGGAGATCGCGGCGTACAGCGCCTTGCCCGAGCGAACCGCGGTGTCGAGCGCGCCCATCGTCTCCTCGAGCGGAGTGTCCGGGTCGTAGCGGTGCGAGTAGAAGACGTCGACGTAGTCGAGCCCCATTCGGTCCAGCGACTGGTCCAGGCTGGCCAGCAGGTACTTGCGGCTGCCGCCGTCGCCGTACGGGCCGGGCCACATGTCCCAGCCCGCCTTGCTCGCGATGAAGAGCTCGTCCCGGTACGGGCGGAAGTCCTGGGCGAACAGGTAGCCGAAGTTGCGCTCCGCGCTGCCGTACGGCGGGCCGTAGTTGTTCGCGAGGTCGAAGTGGGTGATGCCCCGGTCGAAGGCCCGGCGCAGCACCGCCCGCTGGACCTCCAGCGGCTGGGCGTCGCCGAAGTTGTGCCAGAGGCCGAGCGAGACGGCCGGCAGCCGGACCCCGCTGCGGCCGGCCTTGCGGTACGTCATCGAGGCATAGCGGTCATCCGCCGCGAGGTAGCTCATGCCGGACATCCTGCCAGCCGCCCGCGGTGGATCAAGCCCCCTGCCTCGTGTTCGACCGGAGCCCGTTCTCGCGGCGGTCCGGGCGAGCGGCCATGGCGGGGCGTCAGGAGCGCCTCGGGGGAGGCGGCGTGACGCGCGCCACCGGTCGCGACGGAATGCCGCTCGGCGGGGACGGGGAGACGGGCCGTCGAGGGGCCGTGGCCGCCGGGGGGGGGCACGCTTCCCGGGCGCTTCCCGGGCGCTTCCCGGCGAGGTCCGGGTGGCCGGGGCGTGGGGCCCGTCCCCGGCGCGGTCGACGGTGGAGATCGGGCAAACCCTGGATTCTGTACCTACTGGTATGTACAGTGATCCGCATGAGCACCCAGGACCGTCTCATCGAGAGCACCCAGTCGCTCCTCTGGGAGCGCGGCTACGTCGGCACCAGCCCCAAGGCGATCCAGCAGCGCGCCGGCGTCGGCCAGGGCAGCATGTACCACCACTTCACCGGCAAGCCCGACCTCGCCGCCGCCGCCCTGCGCCGCAGTGCCGAGCAGATGCGCGGCGTCGCCGAGGCGGACCTCGCCTCGCCGGGCAGCGCGTACGACCGCATCGCCGCCTACCTGCGGCGCGACCGCGACGTGCTGCGCGGCTGCCGGATCGGTCGGATGGCCCAGGACCCGGACGTCATCGCGGATCCCGAGCTGCGCGGACCCGTCGAGGAGACCTTCGACTGGCTGCGCGGGCGGATCGCGGGCCTGGTCGCCGAGGGGCAGGCCGCGGGCGAGCTCACGCCCGGCCTCGACCCGGCCGACACCGCCGCCGCCGTGGTCGCCGTCGTCCAGGGCGGCTACGTGCTGGCGCGCGCGGCCGGCCGTGCCGAGCCCTTCGAGCAGGCCGTCCGCGGGGCGCTCGGCCTGCTCGCCGCACAGCGCACGGCCTGATCCGCGGGTGTCCGGACGGACCTGCAAGCAGCCGGCGGCACCACCCGTCCGGGCCCTCCGGTGCGCCCCTCCGCCGCGCCCGTCCCGCGCGCCCGTCCCGCGCGCCCGTCCCGCGCGTCCGTCCGCCGCGTCGTCCCGCCACCTCCGTACGGCGCGGAGACCCGGCGTGCGGACCCGGCCCGAAGACCCGGTCGCCGCCGGCCCACCGACCCGAGGAGCTCGCCGTGCACGCCATGCAGTACGAGATCACCCTCCCCGCCGACTACGACATGGGGATCATCCGCAAGCGCGTCGCCGACAGGGGACACCTGCTCGACGACCACCCCGGCCTCGGCCTCAAGGCGTACCTGGTCCGCGAGCGCGGACAGGACGGTTCGCCGGTCAACGCCTACGCGCCGTTCTACCTCTGGCGCACCGCCGAGGGGATGAACGGCTTCCTCTGGGGCCCAGGCTTCCGCGGTCTGAGCGCGGACTTCGGCCGCCCCGTCGTGCGGCACTGGCTCGGCGCCGGTCTGGTGCACGGCCCGGCGGCCACCACCGGCGCGGCCCCGACGCCGGGCGGCGCGACCGTGCCGGTCACGAACGCCACGCCTCCGACCAGTGCGACCCTCCACACCGTCCGGCTGCCGGAGTCCGCCGACCCGGCCGAGGCGGTCCGGCAGGCCGTGGCCGACGTCGCGGACCCCGCCCGATACGGCGGTCCCGCCGGCTGGTCGGCCCTGCACACCGCCGCCGTCGCCGTGGACCCGAGCCGCTGGGAGCTGGTGCGGTTCACCCTCCGGCACGGCCCGGCCCCGGACGACGCCCCCGGCATCCACTATCAGGTGCTGCACCTGTCCCGCCCCGAACTCGACCGGCTGCCCAGCGGCCGCCACTGGTGAAAGGTTTCCTCAACCCGTGACCACCTCCCCGAGCACCGCCCCGACCGGTCCCGCCGCCACGCCCCCGACCACGCCCCCGACCGCCCCCGGGACCGGTCCCACGGCCGGCCCCCCGACCACCCCCGCGACGATGACGCCCGCCGACCTCACCCCGGCCCCGTTGGACCGCGAGGCCGGGTACGCCCTCCTCGCCGAACTCGCGGGCCCGGTCGCCGCCGCCACCCTGGGCGGTCTGGACGGCCTCGCCCCCGGCTTCCCCGACTGGATCGTCACCAGCCTGTTCGGCGGCACCTACCAGCGCCCCGGCCTCGCCCTGCGCGACCGCCAGGTGGCCAACCTTGCCGCCCTCACCGCCCTCGGCGGCGTGGAGCCCCAGCTCGCCGACCACGTCCGCAACAGCCTGCGGATCGGCATGACCAGGGAGGAGGTCGTCGAGGTCATGGTCCACCTGGCCCCGTACGTCGGCGTCCCCAAGGCCCTGGCCGGACTGCGCGTCGCCACCGCGACCTTCGCCGAGGCCGCGACGCCGGAAGGGACGCCCGCATGAGCCCGTCCGTCGGTACCGACCGGACGGCCCGCACCGCCCGAACCGTCCGCACCGTTCTCGGCGACCTCGACCCCGCCGAACTCGGCGTCACCGACTCCCACGACCACCTCTTCCTGCGCAGTCCGCTGCTGCCCGGGCAGGAACTGGACGACCCGGCAGCCGCCGAGGAGGTCCTGCGAGCCTTCGCCGCGGCCGGCGGCCGCTCCCTCGTCCAGTGGACCCCGCACGGCATGGGCCGCGGGGCGGACTCCCTCGCCGGGCTCTCCCGTTCGACCGGCGTCCAGGTGGTCGCCGCCACCGGCATGCACCAGGCGGCCCACTACGACCCGGACACCCTGGGCGCCCGCTACGACGGGCTCGCCGAGCGCTTCACCACCGAGCTCACCACCGGGTTGCCGGGAGCACCCGAGGGGGTCCGGGCGGGGCTGATCAAGGTCGCGGGCGAGTACCACGGGCTGGCCGAACACACCCGGCGGGTCCTGGCGGCGGCGGCGCAGGCCCACCACGCGACCGGCGCCCCGATCGCCGTCCACCACGAACTGGGCACCGCCGCACCGGACGTGGTGGACCTGCTCTGCGACCGGCACGGCGTGGCGCCGCGACACGTCCTGCTCGGCCACCTCAACCGCTTCCCCGACCTGCGGCTGCACCGCGAACTCGCCGCCACCGGCGCCTACATCGCGCTGGACGGCCCCTCGCGGGCCAACCACGCGACCGACCACCACCTCTTCGACACCATCGCCGCCCTCGCCGAGGCGGGCTACGCCGGACAACTCCTGCTCGGCGGGGACACCACCACCAGGTCCGCCCGGCACGCTCCCGGTCCCACCCACCTGCTGACCGCCCTCGCACCGAGGCTGGCCCGGGAGTTCGGCCCCGAGCTGCCCGAGCTCCTCCTCGTCACCAACCCGGCCGCAGCCTTCGCCGCCGACTGGCGCACGCCCTGACCGCGTGTCCTGACCGCCCGCCCTGACCACGCGCCCCGACGCGGACGGGCACCAAGCGGTGCGGCCGTCCACCCGTCGCCCGGCGACCTACCGTGACCGCCATGGTGACCCTGCGGATCCTCACGACCGACGACTGGCCGCTGTGGCGGGACCTCCGCCTCGCCGCCCTCACCGACGCGCCGCACGCCTTCCGGCCCCGCCTCACGGACTGGCGGCACGGCGGCGAGAAGCGGTGGCGGGCCCGGCTGCACCTGCTGGGAGCGCACCACGTGGCGGCCCTGCTGACCGGTGGTGGCGCCGACGGCCCGGAGCGCCCTGGCGGCCCGAACGGCACCCCGATCGGCCTGGCGGACGGTGTCCCGGGGGCGGACGGCGTAAGGGAGCTGCGCTCGGTGTGGGTCGGGCCGCAGGCGCGCGGACGGGGCGTCGCCGACCTGCTCATCGCGGAGGTCGAGCGCTGGGCCCGGGCGTCCGGGGGCACCGTGCTGCGCCTCGCCGTGCTGGCCGGGAACGAGCCCGCGCTCGCTCTGTACCGCCGGCACGGCTTCACCGTGTGCCCCGGTACGGACGCTGCCGCGGACGCCGGCACGGCCCCGGCCGCGGACACCGACGCCCACACGGCCCCGGCCGCCGGCGCCGACGCGGTCACGGGCGTGCGCGAGATCGTCATGGCCAAGCCCATGACCTGACCGCCGAACCACCCCGGCGACCCCACGCGCCCCCGCCAGCCGCCCTCGCCAGCCGCCCCCGCCACCACGCGCCGCCGGGCCCGTGCCGCCCCCGGGGGAGCGGCGCGGGCCCGGCGCGTCCGTCCCGCGCCGCGGGGAACCGGCGGCCCGGCGCGTCACATGTGCGTGCCACCGTCGATGCGGAGCTCGGTGCCGGTGACGAAGGCGCCGTCCTCGGAGGCCAGCATCGCGATCACCCCGGCCACCGTCTCCGGGCCGGCGAAGCCCCGCCCGAGGGCGGGGGAGAGCTTGGCCAGCAGGCTGAAGTCGGCGTCGGAGGGCAGGCCGGGGTCGTTGGTCATGCCGCTGTCGATGCTGCCCGGTGCGACGCAGACCGCCCGCAGCCCCTGCTTGGCGTACTCGGCGGCGATGGCGTGCGTGAAGGACTGGATGCCGCCCTTGGTGGCGGCGTACGCGGCCATGTAGGGGTGGGCGAAGCTCGCCGAGGTGGAGCTGAAGTTGACCACCACGCCCTTGCCGCCCGCGAGCAGGGCGGGGAGCGCCTCGCGGGTCATCAGGAAGGTGCCGGTGAGGTTGACCGCGAGGAGCCGGTTCCAGAAGTCCAGGGTGGTCTCGTGGGTGTGCGAGGAGCGGAGGATGCCCGCCGCGTTCACCAGGACGTCCAGCCCGCCGAGGCCGGCGACCGCCGCGGCCACGCCGGTGACGACGGCCGGCTCGTCCGAGATGTCCAGGACCTGGATGGTCAGCCGGTCCGCGACTCCGTCGGTGGTGGCGCGGTCCAGGGTCCTCTTCAGGCCGTCCTCGTTGACGTCGACGGCGACTACCTGTCCGCCCTCGGCGAGGATCCGGTGCACGGTCGCCTGACCGATGCCAGAGCCGCCGCCGGTGATCAGGACGTTCCGTCCGCTGAAGCGCTCCATGGTGGTACTCCGTTCGTTCGTGGTCTCTCGACCTCAAGAGACACGGTACGCCTAGGTGACATAACGTGCCAATAAGGCTTGTCGAGCCATGTTGCCAGGGCGTGCCGAGCTGGCGCAGTCCCGCGTAGGCTGACCCTCGTGACCGGACGCCCGACCCTCACCCAGCGCCGCCGTGACGCCACCCGGCTCGACATCGCCCGCACCGCCGCCGCGCTCTTCGCCGACAAGGGGGCGGAGGCCACCACCGCCGAGGAGATCGCCCTCGCCGCGGGGATCTCGCTGCGCACCTTCTACCGGTACTTCTCGGTCAAGGAGGACGCCGTGGCCCCGCTGCTCGCGGCGGGCGGACGGCAGTGGGTCGACCGGCTCGCCGAGAGCCCGGCCGGACTGCCGCTGCGCGGGGCGCTGGAGAGTGCGGCGGCGGCGTCGCTGACGCCGGTCGACGAGGCGGGCGCCGAGATGATGCGGTGGACCCGCAGCCTGCTGCGCGACCCGCGGCTGGACGGCACCTGGCAGCGCGTCCACGCCGACTCCGAGGCGCGGCTGCGCGCCGTCCTCGCCGAGCGCTGCCCGGCGGGCACCGATCCGCTGGAGATCCGGCTGGCCGCCGCCGCCGCGACCGCGGCGATCCGGGTGGCCCTGGAGCAGTGGGCCTCCTCCGACGCGCCCGCCACCGGCCCGGACTCCCCGCAGGACCTCGGCGCGCGCTGCATGCGGGAGCTCACGGCCGGGTTGCGGCTCTGGGAGCGGGTGTCCTGAAGCCCCCGGGGGCGTGGCCCCGCCCCGGTGCCGCTACGCCCCCGAACCCCCCGCCGGCCCGCTCCGGCGTGTCAGTCGCTCCGGCGGGCGGCGGCCGGCAGTGGTTCGACCCCCACGACCCGGCGGATCCGGGTGGGCTCGACGAACACGGTGACGCGCCGTTCGCCCGGCACGCCCCACTCGTAGCGGTCCGAGCCGAGGTACTTCCGGGCCAGGCGGTCCAGCTGGCGGTCCGCCTCCTCGCCGGTCACGAACTCCACGGCCCGGCCGTGGATCTGGACGCGGTCGTACGGGTCGTCCGGATCGGCATGGGAGAGGCAGAGCCGGGGGTCGTGGCGGAGGTTGCGCTCCTTGACCCGCCCGACGGTGGTGTTGAAGAACACCCGGTCGCCCGCCAGGTCCACCCACATCGGCGTGACGTGCGGGGCCCCGTTCGCCCCGGTGGTCGCCACGTACCAGATCCGGGGCTCCCGCACCCGTGCCCGGATGTCGTCCGTCCAGCCGCCCATGGGTCGCCTTCCGTGTCGGTCCGTCTCGACCTGATGCACGCTCAGGGTAGGGGGTGCGTCGCCGGTGTGTCGGTAGGGCGGCGACGGTCGGTGCCGGGCCGCGGCCGTCGTCCGCCATCCCGCGGGCCCGGTCCGCCCGCGCGGTGACAACAGCTGACAGCTGACAGATTTCAGACGACAGATAACAGATTTCAAACTCTGTCACCTGTCATCCGTTACCCGGAAACGACCAGCAGACTCCCGGTGACCTCCCAGCCGTCGTCAGCCTTCTCCCAGCCGGACGCTAGGGTTGATCCTCGCGCCCCGGCGGGGGGAACCGGGGTGACCTCCTCGGATGTCCCCAGCGGAGGGGACTGGAGTTCGAGGCGTGGGAGCAAGCAGGACATGGGTCTGACGAGCCACAAGGTGTTGGCGCTGACCGTATTGATCGCCGTCGTGATGATGGCCGGCACGGTCTGGCTCTGGCCCAGACTCGCGAGAGCGACCTGGCAGGCGGTCCTGGGGAGGATCGGCGCACTGCTCGCGACCCAGCTCGCGGTGCTCGCTGCGCTCGGCCTGGTGGCCAACAACTACTTCGCTTTCTACAGCAGTTGGGACGACCTTCTGGGCACCGGCGACACCGGGCCGGTGGTCATCCACAACAAGGCGGACGCCTCCGGGCGCCTGCTCGTGGAGACGATCGGCCACGCCTCCGTCAAGGGCGGTGGCGCGATGGGCCGCGAGCCCGCCCAGTCGGGGGAGATCCGCAAGGTGCGGATCGACGGCGCGGTCAGCCGCCTCTCCACCGAGGGCTACGTCTACCTGCCGCCGCAGTACTTCCAGCCGGAGTACGCGCAGAAGCAGTTCCCGGCGGTGATCGTGAGCACCGGGTTCCCCGGGATCGCCGAGAACCTGATCACACGCTTCAACTACCCCGGCGCGGCGCTCAAGCTGCTCCAGGAGGGCCGGATGCAGCCGACCGTCATGGTCCTGGTGCGTCCCTCGCCCGCCCTGCCGCAGGACACCGAGTGCGAGGACATCCCGGGCGGCGCGCAGTCCGACACGTACTTCACCAAGGACGTCCCCTCGGCGATCCAGGCGAGCTACCGGGTCTCCGCGGACCCGCAGGCCTGGGCCTTCATGGGCAACTCCACCGGTGGCTACTGCGCGCTCAAGCTGGCCATGCGCCACCCCGACGTCTTCCCGACGGCCGTCGCGCTCTCCGCCTACTACGACGCGGCGGACGACCCGACCACGGGGGACCTGTTCGGCGGCAGCAGCCAGCGCCGCAACGAGGCGAACCTGTTGTGGCGGCTGAAGAACCTGCCGCAGCCTAAGGTGTCCGTGCTTCTCGCCGGCACCAAGAAGGGC
Organism: Kitasatospora sp. NPDC101176; assembly: GCF_044768035.1. Taxonomy (NCBI): domain Bacteria; kingdom Bacillati; phylum Actinomycetota; class Actinomycetes; order Kitasatosporales; family Streptomycetaceae; genus Kitasatospora; species Kitasatospora sp. NPDC101176. The sequence goes on along the minus strand of NZ_JBIWPA010000001.1, from coordinate 248,670 downwards.
GACGGCGACTACCGGCGCGAGACCGAGGCCTTCGTCGACGCGGTGAAGGACCCGATGAAGGTGTCCTACAGCATGCTGGAGAACGGCGGCCACAACTTCGAGACGTGGAGCGCGCTGCTGCCCTCCTCGCTCGAGTGGCTGTCCCAGCACCTCAAGGTGCCCAACCAGACCGTCTGAGCCCCGGCCCGACCGGCCCCTGACCGCAGCGGCCCCGGCCGGACCGACCGGACCGATCGGTCAGGCCACCCGCTCCAGGGTCCCGGTGTGCAGCTCGCCCACCCGGCCGCCCTCGCCCTCGAAGGTCCAGAAGGCGCGGACCGTCAGCCTGCCGAGGTCCATCACGTGGCTGACGGTGATCCCGCTCTGCTCCGTCCAGCTGACGAAGTAGATCTCCGGCGCCACCTCGGCGACGTGCAGCCGCACGTCCTCCCACTGGCCCGCGGACTCGCCGAGGCCCTCCCAGCGCAGCCGCGTGCCGTCGGCCGAGTAGGCGTTGCGGAAGGCCGCGCCGTTGTCGGCCCGGAAGAGGTAGGTGCGGCCGGCGAAGGCGGGCAGGGGCGCGGTCATGGTGGGGCGGTACCTCGTTCCCGGTGGGGTGCGCACGGTGGTCCGTGTGGTCTTGTGCACTGCGGAAGATGTCGGACCTCCAATTTATCCGACCGGGCGAGCCCGGCGGGTGCAGTTGTGCCGGGCGCGGCCGGGGGAGTCGGCCGCGCCGGAGGGCGCACCGGGCGGGTGCCCGCCGGACGTCCCTCGGGGGCACCGGCGAGCCGTCCTCCGGCCGCCGGGTGCCGGCTGCGGAGGCCGGGAGCCGGGTGGACGCCCGGCTCGGCCGAGGGGATGATCAACTCGACCGCCACGCAGCGTCGTTGATCGACACCACTGTGAGCTGCACGACAACCCGCCCGGCAGAGTTGTCCGTTCACGGACGGTCTGCCTAGCCTGCAACGGCCGTCCGCCACGCGGACCCCGCCGCCGGGACGCCGAGTCCCGTCCACCCGCCGGCGGGCAACCGAGGACCACAGTGGACGGGAGCGGGGGAACCAAGGTCAGCGCCCGGCCCGCACGCTCTCCCGCGTGCGGGTCGCGGCTAGGGGTGAAGCCGCTCCCACCGGCGGCCGGGCAACTGCAGCCCGAACCCGACAGCTCACCTCGCAGGCGTCGCAGAGGACACCCCATGCACCAGCCTGCCCTCCGGCGCCGCACGCCGCGCCACGCCCGCCCGGCCCACCGGGGCCGCCTCGCCGCCCTCGCCGCCACCGGGGCGGTCGCCGTCAGCGGTGCCGGTCTGCTGGGCCTCCCGGCGACCGTCGCCGCCCACGCCGCCACCACCCCGACCGTCACCCAGGACCGGCTGGCCCCCGCGACGATGGTCGCCAACAAGGCCGCCACCGCCTCGCTGACCGTCCACTCCTCGGCCTGCGTCACCGCGAAGACGGTGGGTGTGGGCGTGCGCGACGCGCGCGGCACCAACCTGGACTTCCCCGGCAACCTCTCCAACGTGCAGATCTGCCCGAGCGGGCTGTCCTTCACCAGCGGTGCCCGCGCGCTGCCGGCCGGGACGTACAGCCAGTTCGGCTTCTGGCAGGACCTCGGCGGCGCCTGGCACAACCTGCCCTCGCAGCAGCTGGTGGTCTCCGGCACGGCGACCCCGACCCCGGCTCCCACCGCGACCCCCACCGCCACCCCGACGCCGTCCCCCACCGGCACCCCCGGTGCCACGGCGAGCCCCTCGGCGGGCACACCGGCCTCCCCGGTCGCGGGCAAGGCGCTGACCTGGTCCGACGAGTTCAACAGCTCGATCACCTGGGGCTCGCGCTGGGTCGGTGACAAGAGCACCGCCTACAGGTACGGGAACCACAACCCGGACGACAACAAGCTCGACCTGCTGAACAAGAACAACGTCAGCGTCGCCAACGGGGTCGCCACCTTCACCGCCGCGCCGAGCGGCACCACCCTGGAGAACGGCAAGCAGGCCTGGAACGCGGGCTTCCTGACCACCGAGGGCTCCAGCGAGGGCTTCCAGGTCAAGACCGGCGACTACGCCGAGACCCGGGTCAAGCTGCCGTCCGGTTCCGGCGCCTGGCCGGCCCTGTGGACCTGGAAGAACGGCAACGGGGAGATCGACTCCTTCGAGTACCACCCCGACAACCCGAACCTGCTGGAGCTGACCAACCACGTCAACCCCGGCAACGCCAAGTACTACACCGACGCCAGTGCCGTCGCGAAGGACCAGTGGGTGACGATCGGCACCTACTACGGCGCCAACTCGGTCGACTGGTACGTCAACGGCGTCAAGGTCTTCTCGGACGGCAAGGGCGTCGGCGCCAACTGGTCGGCGTACCTGATCCTCAACCTCTCGGTCTGCGCGGGGCAGTACCACCCGGCGCCGCAGGGGACCACGCCGCTCAGCATGGCCGCTGACTACGTCCGGGTCTACCGCTGACGCGTGAGCCGTCGGGTCCAGCCGCTCGGGCCCGACGGCTCACGTGATCACCGCCGGCAGCCCGTTCCCGGCTGCTGACGCCCGAGCGCCCGGGGCCGACCACTCGGCCCCGGGCGCTCGGGCGTACCGGCTCAGTCGTTGGTCGTCTCGACCACCCTGATCTCGAACGGCTTCCGGTTGTTGGTCTCGTCCTTGTCGTCCGCGCTGCGCACCGCGACCCAGCCGCCCTGGAGCGGGCCGAGCGGGAGGTCGGGGGAGAGCCGGACCGGGACGAGCGCGGTCGCGCTGCGCCCCGACTTCAGCCCCGCCGGGAAGACACAGCGCACCCGGTGGCCGTTCTGGAACACCTCGCAGTCCTCGGGGAAGAACGGCTCCTCGGGGGTGACCCCCTCCGGCAGGGTGACCACGACGGTGAACGGCGAGGCGGTGGTGTCGGGGCCGCCGTTCCCGACGAAGGCGTGGATCGTCGTGCTGCCGCCGGGCGGAGCGGGGTCCGGGTCGATCCGGACCACCTCCAGGTCGGAGTTCGAGGGTTTGACCAGGGTCGCGCCGACGTCCACCACCGGCCGCGGCTCGGGGCGGCGCAGCGCCCAGGACGGCCCGGCGGCCAACACCGCCACCGCGCAACCCGCCGCCACCACGGCGACCAGCCCGACCCCACCGGATCCCCGACGCCCCGTACTCCTGCGTTCCATCGCGACTCACCCGTGCCCTTGCGCTCCGGCGGCCCGCGCCGTCGCGCGCCGCGCCCGCACCCAGGGTGGCGGGGCGGCCGCCGGGGGCCCGGACAACCCGCCAGCCGTTCGCCTGGACGGGCGCACCGGTGCACCGGAAGTCGGCCCGTCGGACCTCCGGCGCACCGGGAGAGGGGCTGAGCCCGTTCAGGGAGCCAGGACCTGCCCCAGCCGGGCCGCGATGTGGTGCATCACCGGGACGAGCGCGGAGGCGCCGGCCTGCTCCTCCAGCGCGCGGATCCGGGCCTCGGGGCCGGAGACGGAGAGCGCGGTGGGCGTGGGCGCGCCCGGTACGGCGAGCGCGATGCAGCGCACGCCGATCTCCTGCTCCTGGTCGTCGACCACGTAGCCGCGCTCGCGCGCCTCGGCGAGCTGCTCCAGCAGCTCCTGCGGGTCGGTGACGGTGTACTCGGTGTGCGCGGGCAGCGGGTTGGGGCCGAGGACCGCGCGCGCCTCCTCCTCGGGCAGCTGGGCGAGCAACGCCTTGCCGACGCCGGTGCAGTGCGGCTGCACCCGCCGGCCGACCTCGGTGAACATCCGCATCGAGCGCCGCGACTGCACCTGCCCGACGTAGACCACCTCGCCGCCCTCCAGCACCGCCAGGTTGGCGGTCTCGCCGGTGGCCTCCATGAGTTCGGCCAGGTAGGGGCGGGCCCAGCTGCCGAGCAGGCGGCCGGCCGTCTCGCCGAGGCGGATCAGCCGGGGGCCGAGGGTGTAGCGGCGCGCGGTGTCCTGGCGCACATAGCCCTGCTGGACGAGGGTACGAACCAGGCGGTGGATGGTCGGCATCGGCAGGCCGGAGCTGGTGGAGAGCTCGCTGAGCGTGGCGACACCACCGGAGTCGGCCAGCGCCTCCAGGAGCTGGAAGGCGCGCTCGACGGACTGCACGCCGCCGCTCGCGCGGTCGGTGCCCGTCGTCGATGCTGTGTCGGGGGTCGCAACCACCGGCGTTCCCTTCGCTGTCGGGGAGGAGTAGAGTCCCGGCGATCACATCAACAAACCGTTGAAATTCTGTATCGCGGAAACTAGTCTCCACCTTACAGAATCGAACCCGCCGACAGGTGGGTTCCGATCAAGGAAGTTCCCACCGGAGCTCCCTTCGCCAGGCTCAACCGCTTAGGAGTGTCCTGCCCATGGCTACAGATCAGGGACCCGTCGGCGCCTCTCCCGCCGCTCCGGTCGTCACTGTCGCCGGTCCGCGCGTCCACCGGGCGGAGGAGGTGCTCACCCCGGAGGCCGTCGCCTTCGTCGTGGGCCTCCACCGCACGTTCGAGGCGCGCCGACAGGAACTCCTGGCCCGACGAAAGACCCGCCGGGCGGAGATCGCGCAGGCCGGCACGCTGGACTTCCTCCCCGAGACCGCCGACGTCCGGGCCGGCGACTGGAAGGTCGCCGAGGCGCCCCGCGCCCTCCAGGACCGCCGGGTCGAGATCACCGGCCCCACCGACCGCAAGATGGTCATCAACGCCCTCAACTCCGGGGCGCGGATCTGGCTCGCCGACTTCGAGGACGCCACCTCCCCGACCTGGGAGAACGTGGTCAGCGGCCAGATCAACCTGATCGACGCCTTCGAGGGCCGGATCGACTTCACCACCCCGGCCGGCAAGTCCTACGCGCTCAAGCCGGCCGCCGAACTCGCCACCGTCGTGGTCCGCCCGCGCGGCTGGCACCTCGACGAGACGCACCTGCTCGTCGACGGCACCCCGGTCGCCGGCGCCTTCCTCGACTTCGGCCTGTACTTCTTCCACAACGCCGCGCGGCTGATCGCCAAGGGCGCCGAGGACCCGAACTCCGGCCCGTACTTCTACCTGCCGAAGACCGAGAGCCACCTCGAGGCCCGGCTCTGGAACGACGTCTTCACCCACGCCCAGGAGCGGCTCGGCATCCCGCACGGCACCATCCGGGCCACCGTCCTGATCGAGACCATCACCGCCGCGTTCGAGATGGACGAGATCCTCCACGAACTGCGCGACCACGCCGCCGGCCTCAACGCCGGACGCTGGGACTACCTGTTCTCGATCGTCAAGAACTTCCGCGACGCCGGCGAGCACTACATCCTGCCGGACCGCAACACCGTCACCATGGCCTCGCCGTTCATGGCCGCCTACACCCGGCTGCTGGTGCAGACCTGCCACCGCCGCGGCGCCCACGCGATCGGCGGCATGGCCGCGTTCATCCCCAGCCGCAAGGACCCCGAGGTCAACGCCGCCGCCCTGGAGAAGGTCAAGGCGGACAAGGACCGCGAGGCCGGCAACGGGTTCGACGGCTCCTGGGTCGCCCACCCCGACCTGGTGCCGGTCGCCCGCGCCTGCTTCGACGCGGTGCTCGGCGAGCGTCCCAACCAGAAGGACGACCCCGGTCCGGCCGAGCCCGTCACCGCCGCCCAGCTGCTCGACATCGCCGGCGCCGGCGGCACCTGCACCCGTGCCGGCCTGCACAACGCCGTCCAGGTCGGCGTCCGCTACATCGAGGCCTGGCTGCGCGGCCTCGGCGCGGTCGGCATCTTCAACATGATGGAGGACGCGGCCACCGCCGAGATCTCCCGCTCGCAGATCTGGCAGTGGATCCACAACGGCGTCGTCCTGACCGACACCGGCGAGAAGGCCACCGCAGAGCTGGTCCGCACCCTGGTCGCCACCGAGCTGGCCGAGCTCCGGGCCGAACTGGGCGAGGACGCCTACGCCGGCGGCCGCTGGCGCGAGGCCGCCCAGCTCTTCGAACAGGTCGCCCTGGCCGAGGAGTTCGCGGACTTCCTGACCCTCCCCGCGCTCCCCCTGCTGGGCTGAGCCCAATCTATCCGCCGACGCCACCGCTGCCGCCTGCCAGGCTGTAGCAGTCCCGCCGGCCCATTGCTCCGTTCCGTACGGCGACGAATCCACCTGTCCTCTCGTCGTCGTACGGGACGGCCCTTCCCGGTGAGGAGTTCACCCGTGGCACGCATCTTCTTCAACGGCCAGGCCATGGTCGGCGGCCCCTTCCACGCCAAGGTCGCCGACGCGCTGGTCGGCCCGGCCCGTACCGCCCCCGGCTACCGGTTCTTCGCCATCGACGTCGACGGGGAGAAGGACGTCTGCCCCGGCCTGCTGGCCGACTCCGGCGTCGACAGCGCGATCGTGGGCGAGCTGTACGACATCTCCCTGGACCACCTGCGCGACGTCATCCTCCCCGGCGAGCCGCGCGAGCTGGAGCTCGGCGTGATCAAGCTGGAGGACGGCTCCGCGTGCCTGTCCATGCTGCTCGCCCGCGGTGAGCTGGAGCGGGGCGTCCACCGAGAGATCACCCACCACGGCGGCTGGCGCGCCTACCTCGCCACGCTGGGCCGCACGGCCTGAGGCGAGGCGTCCGAGGTGTCCGGATGTCCGGGGCGTGCCGGGCGCGGGGTGGGCAGCCGGCGGCGAACAGGCGACAGTCGACGGATAACAGCAGACAGATGGCAGCGGACAGATAACAGCCGACAGATAACAGATGATGAAAGTTGTCAGCTGAAATCTGTTCGCCGAACGCTGTCACCCGCCCCGCAGCCGCCGCCCCGCCCCGCAGCGACCGCCGCCGCCCCCGTCACCCGCCGCCCCTGCCCTCCACCAACGCGTCGCCCAGCCCGTTGCGCCGGTACAGGACGCGGTGGCCGTGCCGGGTGCGGTCCAGCAGACCCGCCGAGGCGAGCGCGCCGAGGTGGCGGCTGACCGCGCCCGGGGTGACCCCGAGCCGCTGCGCCAGCTCCGTGGTGCTCGCCGGGGTCGCCAGCATCGCCAGCAGCCGGGCCCGCGGCGCCCCGATCAGCCCCGCCAGCGCCGCGTCCGCCCGGGCCGGCCGCCGGGTGCCCAGCCCCTCCGCCATGGTCGCCTTGCCGCGCGCCGGATAGCAGACCAGCGGCGGCCCCGCCTGCGTGACGTCGGTCTGCGCGCCCAGCCCGAACAGCGTCGGTATCAGCACCAGCCCCCGGCCGGCGACGTCGACCGTGGTGCCCACCGCCTTCACCGCCGGGTGCGGGTCGACGAGCCGCAGTACCCCGGCGTGCCAGGTCAGCCTGGTGTCGAGGTCGGCGAACAGCCCCTCCGCCCCGCGCTCCGAGAGCATTCGCCCCCGGTAGGCGATGTCCGCCTCGAGGACCGACCGGGCGCGCGGCCACCAGGCCGGGGCGAGGCACCGCGTCCAGTAGGCGTCCAGGGCCTCGGCCGTCCGTCCGGCCAGCTCCACCGGGTCGTCGATCAGCGCGGCCAGCGCCGGCGGCAGCGGGCTGGGGTTCCCGCCGCCGCGGTACGCCTCCAGCACGTCGGCCCGCACCACCTCCGCGGGGGTGGCCGCCAGACGCGTCAACTCGGCGGCGAAGTCGGGGCGGGGGCCGAGCGGACGCGGTGTGAGGAAGTCCGGTACGAAGCCGACCGGAGCGATCATCGCCTCCAACAGCGCGGTGTCCAACGTCTCGTAGCGGTCCTGCCAGCCGGCGATCCACGGCTGCTGCTCGGGGTAGCGGCCGGGCGAGCGGCGGGCGCGCAGGCTCAACACCGCCTCCTGCAGGGCGGAGTAGCCGAACCAGGTGGCGGCGAGGTCGTCGACGCCCAAGTGGAACTCGAACATTGACCGTAACGGTAAAAGAGTTCCGCCGCGCTGGGAAGCCCGCTGTCCTACTGCCATGACCTCCACCGCGGTGCGCCGCTCCGCCGTCCGCCGGCTGCTGCCGGCCGATCCACTGCTGCGCAGGCTCGCCCTGATGAGCCTGGTGAACACCATCGGCAACGGCCTGTTCGTCACGGTCGCCGTGCTGTTCCTGACCCGTTCGGTGGGCCTGACCCCTGGTCGGGTGGCGCTGGGGCTGAGCGTGGCCGGCGTCTGCGGGGTGTGCGCCGGGGTGCCGATGGGCCGGCTGGCCGACCGGGTCGGCAGCCGTCGGCTGTTGCTGGTGGTCGGGCCGCTGGAGGCGCTCGCCGTCCTCGGCTACGCCTTCGTTCACTCCTTCGCCGCCTTCGTGGCGCTGGCCTGCGTGGCGACGGTGCTGGAGCGCGGTGCGGCGGCGGTGCGCAGCGCGCTGATCGCCCGCACGCTGCCCGCCGAGAGCCAGGTGCGCTCGCGGGCGCTGCTGCGCTCGGTGATGAACGCGGGGCTGGTGATCGGTTCCAGTGGTGCGGCGCTGGCACTGCAGGCCGACAGCTACGCCGGGTACGTCACCGTGATGACCCTGGACGCCGTGACCTTCCTGGGGGCGACGGCGTTGCTGGCGGGCCTGCCCGACGAGCAGCTGACGGAGCGTCAGAGTGCATCCGCGAAGGCTCCGGTGGCGCGGCGGCGGACGGCGCTGCGCGACCGCCGCTACCTGCTCGTCACCGCGCTGCACGCGGTGCTGGAGCTCCAACTGCCGGTGCTCACGGTGGCAATCCCGTTGTGGATCGTGCTCGCGACGGACGCGCCGGCGGCGGTGGTCGCGGCCGTCGACGTGGTCAACTGCCTGCTGGTGGTGGTGTTCCAGGTCCGGGCGAGCCGTGGTGTGGACGACGTCCGCTCGGCGGCCCGGGCCTGCGCCCGGGGCGCGCTGCTGCTGGCGGTCGGCTGCCTGTGCTACGCGGCGGCCCGGCACGGTTCGGCCGCTCTGGCGGCGGGGGTGGTCCTGGCCGGGGCGCTGGTGCACAGCCTCGGTGAGCTCCTCACCTCCGCGGGCGGCTGGACCCTGAGCCTGGACCTGGCCGATCCGCGCGCCCACGGCGAGTACCAGGGCGTGTTCATGAGCGGCCAGGCGGCGGCCCACGTGATCGGCCCGATGGTGGTGGCCCTGACCGTGGTCGACCACGGCGTGGCGGGCTGGGTGGTCCTGGCGGGGCTGTTCGTCCTCGCGGGTACCGCGTTCCCGGTGGTCACCCGGCGCGCGGCGCGGCCGGCCGCCGTCCACTGACCGGGAAAGCGACCTCGGGAAAGCGACCTCGGGAAAGCGACCTCGGGGAAGCTGCCCCCGGGGAGAGCGGGCACCCGGAGGGGAAGCGGCCCCCGGGGAGAGCGGGCACCCGGAGGGGAAGCGGCCCCGCACGGGAGAGCGCCCCCGGGCCCCCACAGATCGTCCGACCCGCTCCTCACGGGGGTGGGAGCGGGTCGGAGACACGCCGCGGCCCCGAACCCTCGCCGTGGGTCCGGGGCCGCGGTCCGCTCGCCGGCCCGAGGGGCCGGTTCGCGGAGTCCGGGTCACGCACCGTCCCTGGGCGGCCCGGAGTTCGTGGGGTGTCACACGGGTCGGGCGGCGAGCTCCTTGGCGGCGCGGGCGCAGGCACGGGCGATCCGGTCCTCGTTGACGGTGGTGAGCTCGCCCTTCTCGACGACGGCGTTGCCGTTGACGAAGAGGACGGCCAGCGGCGGCAGGGCGCCGAGGGTGAGCGCGGCGACCGGGTCGGCGATGGAGGAGTGCATGACCCCGTCGACCTTCCACAGCGCGAGGTCGGCGAGCTTGCCGGCCTCGATCGAGCCGATCTCGTTCTGGCGGCCGAGCACCCGGGCGCCGCCCATGGTGCCCAGGCGCAGCGCCTGGCGGCCGGTGAGGGCGGTCGGGTAGCCGTGCAGGCGGTTGATCAGCAGGGCGTTGCGCAGTTCGGTGCCGAGCTCGCCGGACTCGTTGGAGGCGGTGCCGTCCACGCCGAGGCCGACCGGGACACCGGCCTTGAGCATGTCGGGGACACGGGCGATGCCGGCGGCGAGGCGGGCGTTGGAGGACGGGCAGTGGGCGACGCCGGTGCCGGTCTCGGCGAACTTGGCGATGTCGGAGTCGTTCATGTGGACGCAGTGCGCCATCCAGACGTCCTCGCCGAGCCAGCCGACGGACTCGAAGTAGTCGGTCGGGCCCATGCCGAACAGCTCCTTGCAGAACTGCTCCTCCTCGGCGGTCTCCGAGCCGTGGGTGTGCAGCCGGACGCCCTTGCGGCGGGCGAGTTCGGCGGACATCCGCAGCAGGTCGGTGGAGACGGAGAAGGGCGAGCAGGGCGCGATGGCGACGTGCAGCATCGAGCCGAACGAGGAGTCGTGGTAGCGGTCCACGGCGGCCTCGGAGGCGGCCAGGATGTCGTCGAGCTTCTCGACCGCGTGGTCCGGCGGCAGGCCGCCGTCCTTCTTGCTGCGGTCCATCGAGCCGCGCAGCGCGGTGAAGCGCAGGCCGAGCTCCTGGACGGCCTCGATGGAGGCGCCGAGGACGTCGCCACCGTCCTTGGGGAACACGTAGTGGTGGTCGGAGGCGGTGGTGCAGCCGGACTTCAGGAGCGCGGCGGCGGAGCCCTGGCTGGCGGCGTGGACGAGCTTCTCGTCGATCCGGGCCCAGGTCGGGTAGAGGGCGACGAGCCAGTCGAAGAGGATGTCGTCCTGGGCGAGGCCGCGGGTGATCCACTGGTAGAAGTGGTGGTGGGTGTTGACCAGGCCGGGGGTGATCAGGTGGCCCTCGCCGTTGATCCGGCGCACCACGTTGTCCAGCCACTGGGGGGCGGGGCCGTCGCCGACCGACTCGATCCGGTTGCCGAGGATGACCACGTGGCCGCGGGCGTACTCGGTGTCGTTGGCGTCGACGGTCGCGATCGCGACGTTCTCGATGACGATCCGCTGGTCGGCGGGCGGGGGCTGGACTGCCATGGTGTTACTCCTATGGGGGAGGGCCGGGAGGGGCGCAGGTCGAGCGGCGTGCGCCCCTCCCGGGCCGGTCAGGACGGTGTCGCCGTCGGCACCGTCGCGCCGGGGGCCTGGCCGGACCCGGTCCGGCGGGCGGCCCCGACGTGGTGGAAGAGCAGGTTGAGCAGGACGGCCATCACGCAGCCGGCCGAGATCCCGGAGTGCATCAGGGTCCGGACGGCCTCGGGGAAGGAGTCGTAGAACGTCGGCACCGCGATCGGGATGATGCCGACGCCGAGCGAGACCGACACCAGGATGGTGTTCGAGCTGGACTCCATTCCCGCCTCCGCGAGGGTGCGGATACCGCTCGCCGCGACGGTGCCGAAGAGCACGATCCCGGCGCCGCCCAGGACGGGCTGCGGTACCAGCGAGACGACCGATCCGAGCACGGGGAAGAGCCCGAGCAGGATCAGGATGCCTCCGCCGGCCGCGACCACGAAGCGGCTGCGGATCTTCGTCAGCGCCACCAGCCCGATGTTCTGGGCGAAGGCGCTGGCGGCGAAGCCGTTGAAGACCGGGCTGAGCGCGGTGGCCAGCCCGTCGGCGCGCAGGCCGGCGGCGAGGGTGGGTTCGTCGGCCTCGCGGTCGACGATCTTGCCGAGGGCGAGCATGTCGGCGGTGGACTCGGTCATGGAGACCACCATGACGATGCAGAGCGAGGCGATCGCGGCGGCGTCGAACTGGGGTGCGCCGAAGTGGAACGGGGAGGGGAGCGCGAAGACCTTCGCGTCCCGGACCGCGCCGAAGTCCGCCAGGCCCAGCGGGAGGGCGATCAGGGTGCCGAGCGCCAGGCCGAGCAGGAGGGACAGCTGCTGCCAGAACCCGCGCAGCAGCCGGTTGAAGAGCACCACCGCGACGAGGGTGATCGCGGCGAGGCCGATGGCCCGCATGGAGCCGTACCCGGGGGCGCTCGGCGATCCGCCGCGCGCCCAGTTGACCGCCACCGGGAGCAGGGACACCCCGATGAGGGTGATCACGGTGCCCTGGACGACCGGTGGGAAGAACCGGATGAGCTTGCAGAAGTACGGTGCCGCGAGGAAGCACAGGAGCCCCGCGACGATCACCGCTCCGAAGATCACCGGGAGGGCGTCCTTCGGTCCGTGTTCCTGGGCGATGGCGATCATGGGTGCGACCCCCGCGAAGGAGACGCCGTTCACGAACGGCAGTCGCGCCCCGATCTTCCAGACGCCGAGGGTCTGGAGCAGGGTGGCCAGTCCGGCGGTGAACAGGCTGGCCGATATGAGCAGGGCGAGTTCGCCGGGGGAGAGCCCGACGCCGGCGCCGACGATGAGCGGGGGTGCGACGACTCCCGCGTACATCGCGGCGACGTGCTGCAGTCCGGTGGAGACGAGCTTCACCGGGGGCAGCACCTCGTCCACGGGGTGGGTGCCGGACCCGGGTGACGTGCCGGCGTGGGCCGACGCGTCGCCCGGGCCGGGCGTTCTCGCTGGGGTGGAACCGCCGTCTTTGCTGCTGGTGCTGGGTGCCATGTCGAGCCCCTCTTGTGCTCGTGACTCCCGGCGCGCCCGTGGCGCTGGAGACTGGCCGGTACTGCGGTGGCCGAGGGCGGGACGGCGGTGCAAGGGTCCCTCGGCCGGCCTCTCCGGTGCCCCGGGCCGGCCGCCGCGAGGCGAACACGAACTCCGGTGGGTGGGGGTGGAGAAACTGGTGGTGCCGGTGGTGCGGGTACTGCCGTCCGCCCGGACTCGACCGGCCGTAGGGGGCCGGAGGGTGCGGCGATTCCGGGCGGTGTCCATGGGGTGGGGGGAGGTCAGACGACCGGGATGACCGGTACGACGCCCTCGCGGTGCACGGTGCCCTCGATGAGGCCGTACATGCGGTCCGCGGCGTAGTAGACCTCGTTGTCGTTCTTGAGGCCGAACGGCTCCAGGTCGACGAGGAAGTGGTGCTTGTTCGGCAGTTCGAGGCGGACCTCGTCCACCTCGGCGCGGTTGTTCAGGACCCGGGTGCCCATCGAGTGCAGGGTCTGCTGCAGCGAGTAGGAGTAGGTCTCGGCGAACGCCTCCAGCATGTGGCGCCGCACGTGGGTGTAGGAGCGGTTCCAGTTGGGCTGGGCCTCGCCGTCACGGCCGCTGTACCCGTACTTCCAGCGGGCGGTGACCTGGGTGGCGAGGATGCGGTCGTACGCCTCCTGCAGGGTGGTGTACTTGTCCTTGATGTAGCCCCAGAACTCCGAGTTGGTGGAGTTCATGACGATGAGGTCCTTCAGGCCGGAGATGACCTGGACGGACTCGCCGTCGTAGACGACCTCGGTGGTGCGGGTCTCCTGGCCGTTGCGGACGAAGGAGTGGCCGACCTCCTCCGAGCCGATGAAGCGGGCCGAGTTGTCCGGCGTCTTGATCCGGTCCCAGGCGTACTCCTCGATCCGGATCCGGGCGCTGTGCACGACGCCGCGCTCGGTGTCGTCGACGAAGTGGCGCGCCAGGAGGATGCCGAAGGCCTCGGCCGACTCGATCCCGTACTCCTTGGCGAAGGCGTACACGGTGTTCTTGGTGGTGTCGGTGGGGAGGCAGTTGGCGTTCGAGCCGGTGAGGTGGACGTCCTCGAACTCACCCTGGAGGGAGACCGAGACGTTCAGGTCCTTGATCTCGTGCCGGGTGGAGTCGCGGTAGATCCGCACGATGCGGTTCTCCGCCTTGCCGTACTGGTTCTGACCGAGCACGTGGGCCATGACGTGGCTCCTAAATGCTTCCAGGTCGGTCTACTAGCTTCCGCGGTAGACCGAGTATCCGAACGGGTTGAGCAGCAGCGGCACGTGGTAGTGGTGCTGCGCGGGCGCGACCGTGAAGACGATCGAGACCTCGGGGAAGAACGGCGTCTCCTCGGACTTGCGCGCGTAGTACGCGGCGGTGTCGAAGAGCAGCCGGACGACCGAGCCCGCCTCCACGGCCGGCAGGTCCTTGGCCCGGCCGTCGGAGTCCGTGGCGGAGGTGCCGAGCACCTGCCAGCCACCCTCGGTGTGCAGTGCGAGCTCGACGGGGACACCCTCGGCCGGGCGGCCGAGGCTGGTGTCGAGCACGTGGGTGGAGATGCCAGTCATGGGTGAAGTGACCTTACTGATGGCAGAGGTGATGCTGCGTCGGTGAATCCTGACGGTACGTCAGGCGTGCCCCGGCGGGCGTGTTCCGCGGGGCGCGGGTCCGGGTGCGGACCGGGTGCGGACCCGGCTGTCGGTCCGGGCGCGGGTCCGGTCGGGTGCGGCCGGAGGTGGGACCGGGATCGCCGGATCCGCGCCCGCCGGGCCCGCCCGGTGCCGTCAGGACTCGTCGAGCAGCCGGTTGAGCCGGATGTCGTTGATCTTGCGCAGCTCGCCCCGGACGATCTCCGCCTCGACGGCGGGGTCGTTGGGGTGGCGCTCGCGCAGGGCGGCGAGCATCGTGGCCGCGGTGCGGCCGGTCGCGCAGATCAGGAACACGTGGCCGAACTTGGCCTCGTAGGCCGCGTTGGCCTCGTGCAGTTCGTCGAGGAGCGCTCGGTCCACGCCCTGGATGCCGGCCTGTTCCCGCTCGGAGGTGGCGTCGCCCGCCTTGGGCTTGCCGATCCGGGCGTGGCCGGCCATCGCGTCGTGCAGGTCGGAGACCGTGAGCGAGGCCATCGCCGCCGCGTTGGCGGCGAGCAGGCTCTCGCGGTCGGACCAGGGCTCGGCCTGCGCGACGGCGTCGGCCCAGCCGGGGCTGGAGCAGATCTCCAGCAGGATCGCCTTCAGGTCCGCGGCGTCGGCCGCGGCCAGGGCGTCAAGGGCGTGGGGGTGGTTGGTCACAGGTGGACCTCCTGAAGAGTGGTGCCACCCGCACAAGCTAGATCCACCCCACCCGGCCGTCAACACTTTGTTGAACGGTTGGTGGTTATGTTTTGAACCGGCCTCCGTCGCCGGGCCGTTTCGTGTGCGATTCGCCAAGTGTGCCCCGCCGGGGGCTGATCCAGACTGGCCGTACCGGCGGGGTTCACCCGTCCGGAGGGCCTCCGGTCGGGCGATTCGACAGCGTCGGACCGGTGGCGGTCAGGAGGACTTCGAGCCGTCCTGGCGGTTGAGGTAGTTGTACACGGTGAAGCGGCTGACGCCGAGCGCCGAGGCGACCGTCTCGACCCCGTGCCGGACGGTGAAGGCGCCGCGCTCCTCCAGGAGGGCGACGACCCGCTGCTTCTCCCAGCGGTCCAGCTCGGCCAGCGGGCGGCCGTCGAACTGGCGGCCCATCTCGGCCAGCAGTCGGTCCAGCGCACTGCTCAGGTGCGGCAGCCGGACGGCGAGGGCCGGGGCGCCCTCCCACTCCAGGACGACGTCCTCGGACTTCGCCTCGTCCAGCGGGACGGGCGTCGCGCCGACCGCGTCCAGCAGTGGCTTTATCGCCGCCGCGAGCGGGTGTTCCAGGTGCTCGGTCACGGCGCACCGCCCTCCTGGCCCAACACGCTGACCTGGACGGAGATCCGGGTCGCGCCGGCGTCCAGGGTCTCCCGGAGCAGCTTGGTCACCGCGTCGAGGACCTGCTGGGCCTCGCCCTCGGCGCCGGTCCCGAAGGGGCCGACCGACACGGCCAGGCCGGCCTCGTCGACGACCTTGCGAGCCGCCGCGGCGTGCTCGGGGAACGTGTCCAGTTCGAACGGTTCTGTCGTGAACTCCACCATCAATCGCACGTGCTCACTGTAGCGATCGGCGGTGCGGGCGGGCAGGGGCTGGTCGATCGAACAGTCGCGGTGCTGGTGGGGGAGTCGCCCCGGGGCTTCTTCAACAAAATGTTGCGGCGGTCTTGACACCCGCTCGACGGGCCGGACATGCTTCCACCAAGCAGAATCCCTCTTCCGGATCGTGGAAGTTGAGGATCTCGGAAGAGAGTGAGAGGTGAGTGACGTGACGGCCGCTTCCCGGCACAGCTTCACGGTCAACCTGTCGATCCTGTTCAGCGAACTGCCGCTGCTGGAGCGCCCCGCCGCGGCCGCCGCGGCCGGCTTCACCGCCGCCGAGCTCTGGTGGCCCTTCGGGGCCGACGCCACCCCGGCCGAGGCCGACCTGGACGCGCTCCGCAAGGCCTTCGGCGACGCGGGCGTGCAGCTCACCGGGCTCAACTTCCTGGACGACCTGACCCTCGGGGTGCGCGGGACCGTCTCGGTCCCGGCCGAGAAGGACCGCTTCCGGGCCAACGTCCCGGTGGCCGTGGCGCTCGCCGCCTCGCTCGGCACCAAGGCGCTCAACGCGCTCTACGGCAACCGCGTCGAGGGCGTCGAGCCCGCCGAGCAGGACGCCCTCGCGCTGGAGAACCTGGTGATCGCCGCCAGGGCCGCCCACGAGGTCGGCGCCATCCTGCTCGTCGAGGCGCTCAACGAGGCCGAGTCCCCCGACTACCCGCTGGTCTCCGCCGCCGCGGCGGTCGAGGTGGTCGACAAGGTCAACGCCGTCACCGGCCTGGGCAACGCGAAGTTCCTCTGCGACCTGTACCACCTGGCCAGGAACGGCGAGGACCTGCCGGCCGTCATCGACGCCTACGCCGACCGCTTCGGCCACGTGCAGATCGCCGACACCCCGGGCCGCAACGAACCCGGCACCGGCGACCTGGACTTCGAGGACCTCTTCACGCGGCTCACCGCCGCCGGGTACACCGGCCGGATCGGCCTGGAGTACCGCCCCTCCACCGGCGTCAGCGCCGACAGCTTCGGGTGGCTACCGCGCGAGCACCGCGCCGCCGAGTAGCGCCGCCGGGCCCGCCGCCCCGCAAGCCCCCCGCCTCCCCACTCCACGAACGACGTAAGGAACGACGCGATGAGCCGCAAGATCGCCTTCATCGGCCTCGGCATCATGGGCAGCCCGATGGCCGCCAACCTGGTCAAGGCCGGCCACCACGTCACCGGCTACAACCTCACCCAGCCCCAGATCGACGCGCTGGTCGCGGCCGGCGGTCACGGCGCCTCCTCCATCGCGGACGCGGTGAAGGACGCCGAGGTCGTCATCACCATGGTCCCGGCCGACCCGCACGTCGAGCAGGTCATCCTGGGCGAGGGGGGTGTCCTGGAGAACGCCAGGCCCGGCACCCTGGTGATCGACATGTCCTCGATCACCCCGCAGACCTCGATCAAGGTCGAGGCGGCCGCCAAGGAGAAGGGCGTCCGCACCCTGGACGCCCCGGTCTCCGGCGGCGAGGCCGGTGCCGTCGAGGCCGTCCTGTCGATCATGGTCGGTGGCGAGGCCGCCGACTTCGCCGAGGCGAAGCCCCTGTTCGACGCCCTGGGCACCACGGTCGTCCACGTCGGCCCGGCGGGCGCCGGCCAGACCGTCAAGGCCGCCAACCAGCTGATCGTCGCCGTGAACATCCAGGTGCTCGCCGAGGCCGTGGTGTTCCTCGAGAACGCCGGCGTCGACCTCGCCGCCGCGCTGGACGTGCTCGGCGGCGGCCTGGCCGGGTCGACCGTGCTGAACCGCAAGAAGGCGAACATGCTCAACCGCGAGTTCGCCCCCGGCTTCCGCATCGACCTGCACCACAAGGACATGGGCATCGTCACCGACGCCGCCCGCGCCGTGGGCGCCGCGCTGCCGGTCGGCGCCGTGGTGGCCCAGCTGGTCGCCTCCGCCCGCGCCAACGGCGACGGCTCGCTCGACCACTCGGCGCTGCTGCGCGGCGTCGAGCGCCTCTCGGGCCGCGAGGTCAAGTAACACCCCCGGGGGCTCCCCGCGAGCCCCCCACCGACTCCTCCTGGTGGCGTGTACCTCATCCGGTCGTGCCCGCGCCACCAGGAGGCCATGCCCGACCGGCGTGCGGGACCGGGGCTCATCCGCCCGCCCGCCGGTCGAACCAACCGGTGATGCGCACACTCCCTGTCGGGGGCACTTCGGTCGTGCCTGTTGCGCTTCGCCTGGCCCCCTCCCCGCCGAGGGGAGCCCCTCGTACGTCGGAAGCGGGACGAGGGGAACGGCGGGGAGGGGGTCGCACCCCGCGTCCGGACGGCCGGGCGGCGTGCCGCGGCTCCGCGGGCGCAGCGCCCTTGACCGCGGGCGCACGTTCTCCGCCCGGAGGCTCGCACCCCCGCAGCACCCGGGCACATGCTTGGCACACGCCGGCGAAACCTCGCCGCACCCGTACGGAAGTGAGGACCACACCATGCCCGTCACCCCCCACCAGGGCCACGTGGTCGTAGCTCCCGACAAGTTCAAGGGCACCCTGGAGGGCGCCGAGGTCGCCGCCCGGATCGCGGCCGGCATCCGGCGCGCCGCGCCCGGCGTCGAGGTGCGCGAACTGCCCGTCGCCGACGGCGGCGAGGGCACCCTGGCCGCCGCGCTCGCGGCCGGCTTCACCCGCGTCCCGGCCAAGGTGGCCGGTCCGACCGGCCTGCCCGTGGACGCCGCGCTCGCCGTCCGCGGCGACACCGCCGTGGTCGAGCTGGCCCAGTCCTCCGGACTCGCCAGGCTCCCCGGCGGCCGCACCGCCCCGCTGGCGGCCGGCTCCTACGGGGTCGGCCAGCTGATCGGCCGGGCCGTGGCGCTCGGCGCCGAGCGGATCGTGCTCGGCCTCGGCGGCAGCGCCTGCACCGACGGCGGCGCGGGCATGGTCCAGGCGCTCGGCGTGGGCCTGCGGGACGCGGACGGCGCCGAACTGCTGCCGGGCGGGGCCGCGCTGCGCAAGCTGGCGCACATCGACCTCGGGCCGCTGGCCGACGCGCTGACCGGCGTCGAGATCGTGGTCGCCTGCGACGTGGACAACCCGTTGCTCGGCCCGCGCGGCGCCACCGCCGTCTACGGGCCGCAGAAGGGCGCCGACGGCGAGGACCTGGTGGTCCTCGAGGAGGGGCTGACCCGCTTCGCCGACGAGGTCGCCCTGGCCACCGGGCGCGACGTCCGCGAGGCCCCCGGCGCCGGGGCCGCGGGCGGGGTGGGGTTCGCCGCCCTCGCCCTGCTCGGCGCCACCATGCGACCCGGTATCGAGCTGCTGCTCGAACTGCTGGGTTTCGACGAGGCCGTGCGTGGGGCACGCCTCGTCGTGACCGGCGAGGGCTGCCTGGACGCGCAGACGCTCCACGGCAAGGCCCCCGCCGGCGTCGCCGCGGCGGCCACCCGGGCGGGGGTTCGGGTGGCCGCTGTGGCAGGGCGGCTGGAACTCTCCGAGCCCGAGTGGCGGGCCGCCGGCTTCGCCGACGCCGTCGCCCTCACCGACCTGGCCGAGCAGCCGGGGGACAGCATGACCAGGGCCGGCGAGCTCGCCGAGGTGGCGGGGGAGCGGCTGGCCGGCCGCCTGCTGACCGGCTGACCACTCGTACGTTCCTCCATTGACGTTTTGTTGAAGACGGGCCTAGGCTCCCGGCAATCCTTCGGTTCCCCGGCCCGGACCCCCTCAGGCACCCACCCCCAACTCCCAGGTTTCGGAGGTCCCCCATGCCTTTCAGCCAGCCAGCGGTGATCCGCTCCCGACGGGTGGTCCTGCCCGACGGCGAGCGCCCCGCCGACGTGCTGATCCGGGACGGGAAGATCGAGCAGATCGCCACCCACGGCTCGCTCCTCGCGGGCGACCGCCCCGACGTCGCGGGCGGCCTCACCGACCTCGGCGACACCGCCCTGCTGCCCGGCCTGGTCGACACCCACGTGCACGTCAACGAGCCCGGCCGCACCGAGTGGGAGGGCTTCGCCACCGCCACCCGGGCCGCCGCGGCCGGCGGCGTCACCACGATCATCGACATGCCGCTCAACTCCATCCCGCCCACCACGACGGTGGACGGACTGGTAGCCAAGCGGAAGACCGCCGAGGGCCAGGCCTGGGTCGACCTCGGGTTCTGGGGCGGCGCCGTGCCCGGCAACGTGCCGGACCTCGAACCCCTCCACCGCGAGGGCGTGTTCGGCTTCAAGAGCTTCCTCGCCCCTTCCGGCGTCGACGAGTTCCCGCACGTCGAGGCCGCCGACCTGGAGGCCGCGCTGGCCGAGCAGGCCCGGATCGGGGCACTGGCGATCATCCACGCCGAGGACCCGGCCGTCCTGGCCGCCGCACCGCAGCAACCCGGCGTCCACTACCGGGACTTCCTGGCCTCCCGCCCGGCCGACGCGGAGACCGCCGCCGTCGCCGACCTGCTGGACACCGCCCGGCGCACCGGCGCCCGCGTCCACATCCTGCACGTCTCCTCCGCGGCCGTGCTGCCGCTGCTGCGCCAGGCCCGCGAGGACGGCGTGCGCGTCACCGCCGAGACCTGCCCGCACTACCTGACCCTGGCCGCCGAACAGGTGCCGGACGGCGACACCGCCTTCAAGTGCTGCCCCCCGATCCGCGACGAGGGCAACCGGGACCGGCTCTGGGAGGCCCTGGCGAACGGCGAGTTCATCGCCGTCGTCTCCGACCACTCCCCCTCCACCCCCGACCTCAAGCTGCTGCCCGAGTACGGCGGCAGCGGCGACTTCGCGGCCGCCTGGGGAGGCATCGCCTCGCTGCAGCTCGGCCTGCCGGCGATCTGGACCGAGGCCCGCCGCCGCGGCCACGGCCTGGTCGACGTGGTCCGCTGGATGTCCGGCGGACCGGCCGAACTGGCCGGCCTCACCGCCACCAAGGGCGCCATCGCGGTGGGCCGCGACGCGGACCTGGTCGCCTTCGACCCCGACGGCGAGTTCGCCGTCCACGCCGCCGGACTGCACCACCGCAACCCGGTGACACCGTACGCGGGCCGGACGCTGACCGGCGTGGTCCGCACGACCTGGCTGCGCGGCCGCGTGGTGGACACCGGCGCCGAGCCCTTCGGCCGCCAGCTCACCCGGCCCGCCGCCGACCCCACCACCCCGACCGATCGCCCGTCCTGAGGAGACTCCGTGACCCCTGCCGACACCCCGAGCGCTCCCTTCACCGAGCTGGTCGACCTGGCCTCGCGGCTGCTGGGTGCGGGCGTCGTCGCCACCAACGAGGACACCTTCGCCGACGCCGAGAACCTGCTGGTCGCCAAGCCCGCCGAGTTCCGCCCGCACACCTTCGGCCACAAGGGCCAGATCATGGACGGCTGGGAGTCCAAGCGCCGCCGCGGCGTCAGCGCCGACCAGCCGCACCCCACCGACCAGGACCACGACTGGACGATCGTCCGGCTCGGCGCCGCCGGTGTGATCCGCGGCCTCGTCGTGGACACCGCGCACTTCACCGGCAACTACCCGGAGAGCGCCTCGGTCGAGGCCGCCTCCGTCCCCGGCCACCCCTCGCCCGGGGAACTGGCCGGCGCGGAGTGGACCACCCTCGTCCCGCGGACCCCGCTCCAGGGCGACACCGCCCACGAGTTCGCCGTCGAGGACGCCGCCCGCTACACCCACGTCCGGCTCAACATCTTCCCGGACGGCGGCGTGGCCCGGCTGCGGGTGCACGGCGAGGTGCTGCCCGACCCGCGCGAACTGGACGGCCTCACCTTCGACCTGGCCGCCCAGGAGTACGGCGGCGTGGCCGAGGCGGCGTCCGACCGCTACTTCTCCTCCCCGCACAACCTGAACGCTCCCGGTCGCGCCTCCGTCATGGGCGAGGGCTGGGAGACCCGGCGTCGGCGCGACAAGGCCAACGACTGGGTGCAGATCGCCCTGGCCGGGGGCGGTGAGGTCCTGGCCGCCGAGGTGGACACCACCCACTTCGTCGCCAATGCCCCCGGCTGGGCCGACCTCGTCGGCTTCGACGCCTCGACCGGGGCGGACCCGGCCGACGGCGAGTGGTTCGAGATCCTGCCCCGCACCCGCCTGCAGCCCGACACCCGGCACCGCTTCCGGCTCGACGTCGGCCGCCCGGTGACCCACGTGCGCATCAACGTCTACCCGGACGGCGGCCTCGCCCGGCTCCGTCTCACCGGCCGCCTCACCGAGTCCGGCCGTGCGGCCCTCGCGCTGCGCTGGTTCGACGCCGTCCCGGCCGCCGAGGCCGCCGCGGCCCTCACCGAGGCCGGCCTGAGCGCCGAGGAGGCCGCCGCGCTGGCCGCCGCCCGCCCGCTGGCCGACCAGGCCGCGGTCACCGCCGCCGTCGCGGCGCTCCAGCCCGCCGACGGCCCCGACGGCGAGCACTCGTCCCGCCGCCGCTCGGCGCTCTGGCGCCTGCTCGGCATCTGACGGCGCCCCGGGCGGGCCCCGGCGCCCGCCCGGCGGCCGTCAGACCACTCTCCGCACCGCCTTTATCGACACCTGAAGGACCCTCCATGTCCAAGAACCTGACCACGGAGTCCGGCGCCCCGGTCGCCGACAACCAGAACTCGGCCTCGGCCGGCGAGTACGGCCCGCTGCTGATCCAGGACCAGCAGCTGCTGGAGAAGCTGGCCCGCTTCAACCGCGAGCGCATCCCGGAGCGCGTCGTGCACGCCCGCGGCTCCGGCGCCTACGGCTACTTCGAGGTCACCGACGAGGTGTCGCAGTACACCCGCGCGGACTTCCTCGCCGAGGTCGGCAAGCGCACCGAGGTCTTCCTGCGCTTCTCCACCGTGGCCGGCAACCTGGGCTCCAGCGACGCGGTGCGCGACCCGCGCGGCTTCGCGCTGAAGTTCTACACCGAGCAGGGCAACTACGACCTGGTCGGCAACAACACCCCGGTGTTCTTCATCAAGGACCCGATCAAGTTCCCCGACTTCATCCACTCGCAGAAGCGCGACCCGTTCACCGGCGTGCAGGAGGCGGACAACGTCTGGGACTTCTGGGCCCACTCGCCCGCCTCCACCCACCAGATCACCTGGCTCTTCGGCGACCGCGGCATCCCGGCCTCCTACCGCCACATGAACGGCTACGGCTCGCACACCTACCAGTGGGTCAACGCCCAGGGCGAGGCCTTCTGGGTCAAGTACCACTTCAAGACCAACCAGGGCATCCGCTCGCTGGACGGCGACCAGTCCGCCGAGGTGCTCGGCGCCGACGCCGACTCGCACCAGCGCGACCTGCACCAGGCCATCGAGCGTGGCGTGTTCCCGTCCTGGACCCTCTACGTCCAGCTGATGCCGGTCGCCGAGGCCGCCGACTACCGCTTCAACCCGTTCGACCTCACCAAGGTGTGGCCGCACGCCGACTACCCGCTGGTCAAGGTCGGCCGCCTGGTGCTCAACCGGAACCCGGAGAACGTCTTCGCCGACGTCGAGCAGTCCGCGTTCTCGCCGAACAACTTCGTGCCCGGCATCGGCCCCTCCCCGGACAAGATGCTCCAGGGCCGCCTGTTCGCCTACGCGGACGCCCAGCGCTACCGCCTCGGCGTCAACCACACCCAGCTGCCGGTGAACGCCCCGCGCGCCACCGAGGCGAACAACTACGGCCGCGACGGCCTGCACGCCGTCAACAAGTCCGGCCGCGGCAAGAACTACGAGCCCAACTCGTACGACGGCCCGGCCCAGACCGACGACGCGCTCGCCGCGCCGGTCAAGCTGAACGGCTACACCGGCACCTACACCACGCCCGCCCACACCAAGGACGACGACTTCTTCCAGGCGGGCGAGCTGTACCGGCTGATGTCCGCGGGCGAGAAGACCCGCCTCATCAACAACATCGCGGGCTTCCTCGCCCAGGTGACCCGCGACGACGTCGTCGAGAAGAACCTCGCCCACTTCCACGCCGCCGACGAGGAGTACGGCGCCCGCCTGGAGGCGGCCGTCGCCAAGCTGCGCGCGGGCGACGAGGGCTGACACCCGGGCGGCGGCCGCGCGGGACGGCGGTACCCGCGCGGGACCGGCCGACCGACTGACTGACGCACCCTCACCGGTCGCCGGGGCCCGCACCCCGGCGGCCGCACGACGGGCTCCTCCCCCCAGGGCAGTGGGGGAGGGGCCTGTTCGTGTACGCCCGGCCTGCCGGGCGCGGACGGCGGCGGTCGGCGGCGGGGCGGGGGTGGCCGGGGGTGGGCTGGGAGCCGGCTGGGCGGCGGCTGGGAGTTTCCTGGGGATCCGCTGGGAACGGCTCCACGGAATGTTCACGGAGTTTCACGGACCTCGCCTGCCGGAGCCCCCGGGTCGATAGGCTGGACGGTGCCCGCGGTCGCTCCGTGGGGGGACATCGGAAGGGGACGACATGTCGACACCAGCCCCGGGTCGCCACGCCGCGCCGGACCAGGGTCAGAGCAGCCCGTTCACCTCCCTGCAGTACGCCCTCAGACTGCTGGAAGCCGTCGACCGCCACCCCGACGGGGCCACCCTGGTGGCCCTCGCCCGGGAGACCTCGCTCGGCCTGCCGACCGTCCGGCAGCTGGCGGAGATCCTCGAGATCGAGGGCTATCTCCAGTGCCAGGACGGCGGTTGGGTGCTCGGCGGCACCTTCGCCCTGCTCGGCCAGCACAACCGGGAGCAGCTGGTGAAGGCCCGGCTGAACCGCAAACTCGCTGAGCTGCGCGATGAGTTGGGCGCAGCCGTCTACTTCAGCCGTTACCACGACGGGGAGTTGACCGTCGAGGCCGTCGCCGCGGCCGACTACGCGCCCGCGGTGCAGGAGTGGGTGGACTTCCGGGCCACCGCGCACGCCAGCGCGATCGGCAAGTGCCTGCTCAGTCAGCTCGACGTGGACGGCCGTCGCGACCACCTCTCCCGGCACCCCGTCGCCCGGCTCACCTCCCGGACGGTCACCGACGCCGACCAGTTGATGCACCGGCTGGAGCGGCAGCCGGCCACCGTGCCGGTGCTGGACATCCAGGAGTACGCGCTCGGCACGGTCTGCGCGGCCGTGCCCGTGACGGCGGGCAGCACGGTGGGCTGCCTGGCGACCTCGATGCCGGTGGACAACGTGCACCGGCTGAGGGCCGCGGCGGAACTGCTGGCGGCCAGGGCGGCGCCGTTGATGCTGGCGATGGCGGTCTGAGCGCCGCGGTCGCCCCCGTGGGCCCCGCCGGATCCGAGTGATCCGGCGGGGCCCCGCGCGTTCGTGGGGTCGGGTGGCCGGAGCGATGTTCCGCAGCAGCCCTTCCCGGCCGTGTTTCGCGGGCCGTCCGGCGGTGCACATCACTTATTAGACTCGATGTCGATAAGAGTCGCCGAAACCCTTGTCCCGGTCACTACCCGCGAGTACGTTTCCCTGAGCCGAGCCGCCGCCCCCAGGTCAGGAGGGCCTGCCATGCCCCGAACCACCCCCGTTCCCGCCCTCGCCGCAGACGCCGCCCGCGTGCACGACAGCCTCGTCCTGGAGCCCCGGGACGTCCGCTTCGACTGGTCCCGGCTGCCGCTGCACTGGATCCCCGACGAGCCGATGGCCACCCACGTGATCAACGTGCTGCACCTGCTGCTGCCCGAGGGCGAGCGCTGGTTCGTCAAGGTGTTCAAGGAGGCGCTGCCGCTGATCCGCGACGAGCAACTGCGGGAGGAGGTCCTGGGGTTCATCGGGCAGGAGGCCATCCACGCCGAGGCCCACCAGGAGGTCCTCGACCACCTGCTCGGCCAGGGGCTCGACCCGCGCCCCTACGTCCGGCAGATCTCCTGGCTGTTCCAGCGCGTCCTCGGCGACAAGCCCGGGCTCTCCCCGGCCCGCCGGCGCGAGAACATCATCGAGCGGGTCGCCTTCATCGCGGCGATCGAGCACTTCACGGCCTTCCTCGGGAACTGGGCGCTCAACTCCCCGGGCCTGGACCGCGCCGAGGCCGACCCGACGATGCTCGACCTGCTGCGCTGGCACGGCGCCGAGGAGGTCGAGCACCGCAGCGTCGCCTTCGACCTGATGGTCCACCTCGACCCGGGCTACCTGCGGAGGGTTCGCGGCATGGCCGTCTCCGGGCCGCTGCTGGTCCACCTCTGGGTGCGCGGGGCCCGCTTCCTGCTCGCCGCCGACCCGACGCTGAACGGCCGGCTCAAGCCCACCTGGCGGGAGGCGGGGCGGATCGCCAAGCGCGGCCTGCTGCCCGACCCGCTCCAATCGGTCCGCTCCGGCCTGCGCTACCTGCGGCCCGGCTACCACCCCACCCAGGAGGGGTCCTCCAGCCAGGCCCTCGGCTACCTCGCCACCTCCCCGGCCGCCCGCGCCGCCGCGGGTCGCTGAGGAGTGGCGGGGGAGGACGGGTTTCAGCTGACATATTTCAGCGAACAGAGAACGTTATCTGTTACCTGTTATCTGTTCGCTGAAATCTGAACTCTGTGATCTGTTCGCAGAAGTCCGCCCGCCCAACCCCGCCGCCTGCCGTGACCCCCGCCCGCCTGCCGTTCCCACCCCGCCCTGACGCCAAGGACCGCCGGATGGACCTGCTCGACCCGCCCCCCGACCTCTACGGCCGCCCCCGCGCCGACAGCTTCATGCGCCGGCTCACCGCCTTCGGCGACCGCTACTCCCCGGCCCTCGGCAGCCCGCTGCTGCGCCGCAACCCCCGCCGGCCCCTCAGCCGCCCCACCCCACCGCTCCAGCTGGTCGTCCGGGCCCGCCGACAGCTGGCCGCCGAGGTCGTCGAGCTGACCCTGGCCGACCCCTCCGGCGGGGCGCTGCCACCCTGGCAGCCCGGCGCCCACCTGCGCCTCGCCCTGCCCTCCGGCCGTGAGCGCCACTACTCGCTGACCGGCGACCCGGCCGACCGCGCCGCCTACCGGATCGCCGTGCGCCGCCTCCCCGGTGGCGGCGGCGGTTCCGTCGAGGTCCACGAGGCCCTGCACCCCGGCAGCCGACTGACCGCCCGCCGGCCCCGCAACGGCTTCGCCTTCTGCTCCGAACCGGCCGTCCTGCTGCTCGCCGGAGGCATCGGCATCACCCCGTTGCTCCCGATGGCCCGGGAGGCGCAGCGGCTCGGCCTCGACTGGCGCCTGGTGCACACCGGCCGCAGCGCCGACACCCTGCCCTACACGGACGAGCTGCGCGCCCTGGACCCGCGGCGGGTGGTGCTGCGCACCGACGACGGCCACGGCGTGCCCGGCGGCGCCGAACTGCTCGCCCACGCCCCGCGCGGCGCGGCCGTGTACTGCTGCGGCCCGGCCCCGATGCTCACCGCCGTGCAGCGCGCCCTGGACGGATCCCCGGCCAGGGCCCTGCACTTCGAGCGTTTCGGTGCCGCCCCGGTCACCGACGGCGCGCCCTTCACGCTGCGTCTGGGCGCCGACGGCCCGGAGCTGGACGTCCCCGCGGACCGCTCCGCCCTGGACGTGCTGCGCGAGGCCAGGCCGGACCTCCCGTACTCCTGCCACCAGGGCTTCTGCGGCACCTGCGAGGTCCGCCTGGTGGCCGGTACGCCCGAGCACCGGGACCGCCGCCTCACTCCCGAGCAGCGCGCCGCCGGCGCCCTGTTGCCCTGCGTCTCCCGGGCCGCCGAGGGCGAGACCCTGGTGCTCGACCTGTAGGGCTTGCCCTGGCGCACCCAACGCCCCGGCGCACCCTGGCGCACCCAACGCCCCGGTGCACCCGGCGCAGCCTGGCGTACGGGGCGCCGCACCCGCAGCGTGTCCGACCTCGTGCTCGACCTGCCGAAGGAGCCAAGGATGGCGAACCCCCCGACCTTCCCCTACGACGAGCGCGACCTCGCCCGCTTCCGGGAGACCCAGCAGCTCGCCTACCACTGCGCCGAACAGGTCGCCGCCTGGATCGAACCGGGCGTCACCGAACGGCAGACGACCGCCGAGCTGCGCCGCCGTCTGGTCGCGGCCGGGGTGCAGGACTTCTTCCACGTCCCCTTCGCCTGGTTCGGCGACCGCACGGCGTTCCGGCACTTCCGCACCCCGCTGCAGTTCTTCGCCGGCAACCGCCGCCTGGAGGAGGGCATGCCGTACGTGCTGGACTGCGCGCCCGTCGTCGACGGCTACACCGCCGACATCGGCTACGGGGGCAAGGTCGGCGAGAACCCGGTCTGGGACCGCCTCGCCGCGGACCTCCAGGTGTACCGGGAGCTGATCCTCGCCGAGGTGCGCGCCCGCAAGCCGCTGGACCAGGTGTACGCGGCCGTGGACGCGCAGATCGCCGCGCACGGTTACGACAACCGCCACCGGGTGTACCCGGGCCGGGTGATCGGCCACCAGGTCACCCGCACCACCGCGCGCGGCCCGGCCGGGGTCAACGTCCTCGGCTTCGGCGTGCGGACCCTGCAGACCCTCGGCCGCGAACTGGTCACCGAGCGGCTGCACGGCCGCTCGCCGCTGTGGGCGGACGGTCGGTCGTCCCGGCACGCGCCCACCCCGGGCCTGTGGGCGGTCGAGCCGCACATCGGCTTCCGCGGCGTGGGCATCAAGTTCGAGGAGCTGCTGGTGGTGACGGAGGACGACGCCCACTGGCTCGACGACGACCTGCCGCACGTCCGCCGCTGGCAGGACGCCGCAGGCACCGCGGCCGCCCCCGCGCCCGCGCCGTCCCCCGCCTCCGCCCCCGCCGGGCCGACGACCGGGCGAACCGACGAGCCGACCCCCTCGACCGCCACCCTGGAGGCCACCCGATGAGCACCCCCGCCCCCGCCGGGACCGTCCGCCGCCGCACCGTCCACTCCGGCGGTCTGCCGCTCGCCGTCTTCGAGCAGGGCGACCCGGACGCCCCCACCGTCCTGCTGGTGCACGGCTATCCGGACACCCACGCCGTCTGGGACGACGTCGCCGCCGACCTCGCGCGCGACCACCACGTGGTCCGCTACGACGTGCGCGGCGCCGGCGAGTCCGGTGTGCCGACGACCCGCGACGGCTACCGGCTGGCACAGCTGGCCGACGACCTGTTCGCGGTCGCCGACGCCGTCAGCCCGGACCGCCCGGTGCACGTGGTCGCCCACGACTGGGGCTCGCTGCAGTCCTGGGAGGCCGTCACCGAGCCGGGCGCCGAGCACCGGATCGCCTCCTACACGACCATGTCCGGCCCCTGCCTGGACCACATGGGCTACTGGCTGCGCCACCGGATGCGCCGGCCCACTCCGCGCCATCTCGGTCAACTGCTCCACCAGGGCGTCCACTCCTGGTACATCACCGCCTTCCACCTGCCCTTCCTCGCGCCGGGCGTGTGGCGCCTGGGCCTGGCCCGGGCCTGGCCGCGGGTGCTGCGCGACCTGGAGCGTGTCACCCCGCGGGCGGACCACCCGCAGCCCAGCCTGCGCCGCGACGCGGTGCGCGGCATCGAGCTGTACCGGGCCAACTTCCGCCCCGCGCTGCGCAGTCCGCGGGAGCGCCCGACGCAGGTGCCGGTCCAGTTGGTCACCCTCACCCGGGACCGCTACGTCGGCACCTACCTCTCCGAGGGCCTGGAGCGCTGGGTGCCGAACCTGACCCGGCGGACGCTGCACGCCGGGCACTGGTCGGCGCTGCTGGAGCAGGGGGCCACCGTGGCCGGGCTGGTCCGGGAGTTCACCGGCCGGATCGAGCGCGGCGGCGCGCAGGCCCCGCAGCGGTCCGCACGGTCCCTGGGGGACGGCCGGCTGGTGGTGGTGACGGGCGGCGGCAGCGGCATCGGCCGGGCGACGGCGCTGGCCTTCGCCGAGGACGGCGCCCGCGTGGTGGTCTGCGACCTCGACCTCGCCGCCGCCGAGCGCACCGCCGAACTCGCCTCGCTGATCGGCCCGCCGGCGCACGCCTACCGGGTGGACGTCGCCGACGGCGCGGCCGTGGACGCCTTCGCGCAGGCGGTGGCCGCCGAGCACGGCGTGCCCGACGTGGTGGTCAACAACGCCGGGATCGGCCACTCCGGCACGTTCCTGCAGACCACCGAGAAGGAGTGGCAGCGCGTCCTGGACGTGAACCTCTGGGGCGTCATCCACGGCTGCCGCGCCTTCGCCGCGCTGATGGCCGACCGCGGCCGGGGCGGCCACCTGGTCAACGTCTCCTCGGCCGCCGCCTACCTGCCCTCGAAGGCTCTCACCGCCTACGCGACCAGCAAGGCCGCGGTGTTCATGCTCTCGGACTGCCTGCGCGCCGAGCTCGCCGGGCACGGCATCGGCGTCTCGACGATCTGCCCCGGCATCGTCAACACCAACATCACCCGCACCTCCACCTTCTCGGCCACCACCGACGCCGAGCAGGCCGCCAAGCAGGCCCGCGCCGCCCGGCTCTACGCCCGCCGCGGCTTCCCCCCGGAGAAGGTCGCCACGGCGATCCTGGACGCCGTCCGCACCAACCGGCCGGTCGTCCCGGTCACCCCCGAGGCCAAGGCCGCCCGCTTCCTGAGCCGCCTCAGCCCGGCCCTGCTGCGCCTCGCCGCCCGCCTCGACGTCACCTGACCGGGCCCGCTGCCACGGCACCCCGCCCCCACCGGCACGACCGCCGGACCGACCATCGGGACGACCGTCCGGGACGACCGCACGGCACGACCGCCGGGACGACCCGGCGAGGGGGCGGGGCCGCGGGCTGCCCCGGAGGGTGTGACAGGATCGAGGTCCATGGAGATGACGACGGCTCTTTGGTCATTCGCGCTGGTGGTGGGCCTGCTCACGCTCACGCCCGGGCTCGACACGGCACTGGTCCTGCGGACGTCCGCGCTGGGCGGGCGGCGGCAGGCGTGGGGGGTCGTGCTGGGGATCCAGACCGGCACCCTGGTGTGGGGCTCGCTCACCTCGGCCGGGGTGACGGCGCTGCTGACGGCCTCGCAGCTGGCCTACGAGGCGCTGCGCTGGGGCGGGGCCGCGTACCTGGTCTGGATGGGCGTCGGGATGCTGCGCGGCAGGAGCGGGCAGCCGGTCGCCGAGGAGGGGCCCGCGCACGGCGGGTTCGTCCAGGGCTGGCGGCGCGGTGCGCTGACCAACCTGCTCAACCCCAAGGTGGGGGTCTTCTACGTGGCGGTGCTGCCGCAGTTCATCCCGGCCGGGGCGCCGCACCTCGCCGCCGGCGTGGCGCTGACCTGCGTGCACGTCGTGGAGGGCCTGCTCTGGTCGACGGTCCTGGTGGGCTTCGCGCAGGCGGTGCGCGGCTGGCTGCGCCGCCCGGCCGCGCGCCGACTGATGGACCGGGTCACCGGGATCGTGGTGGTGGGCTTCGGCCTGAAGCTGGCCCTCTCGGACTGAGCCGCCCGCCGCCGCCCGTCCGCCGCCGCCCGTCCCTCGCTGCCCGCCCCGCTCAGCGGCCGAGCCGGGAGAGCCCCTCGCGCAGTTCCTGGGCGTTCATGCAGAGGTGCACGTCGATGTCGGCGTTCATCTCGAGCCAGAACGGTTCGCAGATGGACGGCAGCGCCGCCTCGTCGGGGACGTCCACGACGATGATCTGGCAGCGGCGTCCGTTGCGGGCGAAGAAGTAGGCCGCCTCCGGCTTGAGGTTCCCGAGGAGCCGTTCGAACTTCTCGCCGATCGAGCCGTCGGCGATGAGCCTGTTGGACGTCTCGGTGTCGATCTCGATCTCCAGCAGCGCGCGCATGACGCCGCTCCTTCCCGGGGCTCGGGCGAGTCCGCAACTCCAGCGTCCCGCCGCGGCGGTGGGCACGCAACGTCACTCGGCCGGCCGCCCAGGACTGGCCGCGGTGACGGCGCCGGGGCTGCATGGGAATCGCCATTCCCGAGCGCGCAGGAGCGACCCATGGCGATCATCGTGCTCTTCGACATCCCCGGTGTCACCCAGGCCCAGTACGACGCCGCGATCTACCGGCTGACCGGCGGAAAGGGCCTCCACCAGCCCTCGGACCTGCCGGTCCCGGGCCTCCTCTCGCACACGGCCGGGCCGACGGAGGACGGCTGGCACGTCACGGACGTGTGGGAGGCCCGCGGGGCGTTCATCCGGTTCAGCGAGGTGCTGATGCCGATCCTCGAGGAGGTGGGCATCCCGACCGTGCCGCCGCGGATCCTGGAGGCGCACGCGGTGGTCACCGCCCCCGTCCCGGAGGGCTGAGCCGGCCGGTGACCGCCGCCGCCGGGTCCGCAGCCGACCGCCGCACCCGCCCCCGGGCCGGGCCTCCCGATCCCGACCGCGGCCCCGGCCGTTACACCGGCTGCGGCCCCGACCGTGACACAGACCCAGACACCGACCTAGACCCAGGCCCAGACACCGACCTAGACCCAGACCCAGGCCCAGACCGCGGTCCGCTCAGGCCGCGTGCGACGAGGCCCGGGTGAGGGCGGCGGGTGAGGGCGCGTCGGTGGCGGGGGCCTGCGCGGCGGCCTCGTGGTGGATCGGCCCGTCCCCGGCGCTCAGCGGCAGGCAGCTGCCGCCGCGCCGGTGGGCGACGATCTCGGCGGCGACGGAGACGGCCGTCTCCTCGGGCGTGCGGGCCCCGAGGTCGAGCCCGATGGGGGAGCGCAGCCGGCCGATCTCGGCCTCGGTGAGGCCGACCTCGCGCAGCCGCGTCTCGCGGTCCCGGTGGGTGCGGCGCGAGCCCATCGCGCCGACGTAGCCGACCTGCAGCCGCAGGGCGCGCTCCAGCAGCGGGATGTCGAACTTGGCGTCGTGGGTGAGCACGCAGAGCACGGTGCGCCCGTCGATCCGGTCGAGCTGGGAGTCGAGGTAGCGGTGCGGCCAGTCGACGACGACGTCGTCGGCGTCGGGGAAGCGCCGCCGTGTGGCGAAGACGGGGCGGGCGTCGCAGACGGTCACGTGGTAGCCGAGGAACTTGCCGATCCGCACGACGGCGGCGGCGAAGTCGATGGCGCCGAAGACGAGCATCCGCGGCGCGGGCACGTAGGACTCGACGAAGCAGGTGACGGTGCCCTGCTCGTGCTCGTCGCAGGGGCGGCCGTCCAGGCCGAGCACGATGCGCCCGGTGCGTCCGGCGTCGAGCATGGCGCGGGCCTCGGTGACGATCGCCCGCTCGAGCGCGCCGACGACGGTGGGGGCGGGGGAGAGGGCGCCGTGGTGGGTGTCGGCGGTGACGGCGACGGTGGCGCCGGCCAGTGCGCCGGGCCCGGCGATCACCCGGGCGAGCGCCACCGGGGTGCCGGAGGCGATGTAGGCGATGCCGGCGTCGAGTCCGGCGTCGGCCCCGGGGACGACCGGCTGGACGAAGACGTCGAGGATTCCGCCGCAGGTCAGGCCGACGGCGAAGGCGTCCTCGTCGCTGTAGCCGAAGCGTTCGAGCACCGGCTCGCCGGACTCGATGGCGGCCTGGCACAGCTCGTAGACGGCACCCTCGACGCAGCCGCCGGAGACGCTGCCGACCGCCTCGCCGGCGGCGTCCACGGCCAGTGCGGCGCCCGGGTCGCGCGGCGCGCTGCCCGAGACGCCGACGACGGTGGCGACGGCGAAGGAGCGCCCGGACGCGTGCCAGGCCTGCAGCTGCTCGGCGATGTCCTGCATGTCGGGGGCTCCTTGTCGGTCGGGGGCCGGCGGGCCGGCGGGCCGCGGGGTCGGGGGCGGGGGCCGTGGTTCGTGGGGGCGGACGGGGCGGACGGCGTGGAGGGCGTGGACGGGCGGCGGGGGCCGGTGCCGGAACGCCGCCGTACGGGAAACGATCCCGTACGGCGGCGGTGCCGCTTAGTGGGCCCCCAGCAGGGACTTGACCGGGGTGAGGGCGAAGTAGACCAGGAACACGACGGTGAGGATCCACATCAGCGCACTGGGCTCGCGCCACTTGCCGGTGCCGGCCTTGATGGTCACGTACGAGATGACGCCGGCGGCGACGCCCGCGGTGATGTTGTACGTGAACGGCATCAGGACGCAGGTGAGGAAGGCCGGGATGGCGACCTCGCGGTCCGACCAGTCGATGTGCCGGGCCTGGCTCATCATCATCGAGCCGATCACGACGAGGGCTGCGGAGGCGACCTCGACCGGGACGATGCCGGCGAGCGGGGAGAAGAACAGCATCAGGGCGAACATGGCGCCGGTGACGGTGGAGGCGAGGCCGGTGCGGGCGCCGTCGCCGACGCCGGTGGCGGACTCGACGAACACGGTCTGTCCGGACGCGCCGACCACGCCGCCGACCGCGCCGCCGGCGCCGTCGATGAACAGCGCCTTGGACAGGCCGGGCATCCGGCCCTGCTTGTCCGCGAGGCCCGCCTCGGTGCCGACGCCGATGATGGTCGCCATCGCGTCGAAGAAGCCGGCCAGGACGAGGGCGAAGACCGCGACCGAGGCGCTGATGGCGCCCATGCCCTGGCTGCCGAAGGCGCCGAAGAGGTCGACCTTGCCGAAGAGTCCGAAGTCGGGGGCCGCGATCGGGCTGCCGGGCCACTCGGGGACGGAGCTGGCCCAGGTGTGCTCGGGCAGCGTGACGGTGGCGTTGACGACGAAGGCCACCACGGTGCCGCCGGCGATGCCGATCAGGATGGCGCCGCGCACCTTGCGGGCGAGCAGCACGAAGATGGTCAGCAGGGTGATCGCGAAGACCAGGACGGGCCAGCCGACGAGTTCGCCCTTGGGGCCGAGCGAGACGGGCGGGCCGAACGGGTCCGGGCCGTGGTGGATGAAGCCGGACTTCACGAGGCCGATCAGGGCGACGAACAGGCCGATGCCGATGGTGATGGCGTGCTTGAGCGGCAGGGGTATCGCGTCCATGATCTTCTGCCGGAGGCCGGAGACGACCAGCAGGACGATCAGGAGGCCGTAGACCACGCACAGGCCCATGGCCTGGGGCCAGGTGGTGTTGGGGACCACGATCGCGGAGACGGCGCCGGAGACGGAGAGGCCGGCCGCGAGCGCGAGCGGCACGTTGCCGATCACGCCCATCAGGATGGTGGTGACGGCGGCGGCCAGCGCGGTGGCGGTGGTCAGCTGCGCGTGGTCGAGCTTGAAGCCGGTCTTGTCGGCGCCGCCGAGCAGGATCGGGTTGAGCAGGATGATGTACGCCATCGCCATGAAGGTGGTGAGGCCACCCCGCAGCTCGTTGGCGAGCGTCGATCCCCGGGCCGAGATCTTGAAGTACGAGTCCAGCGCGTTCTTCGGGCGTGCTTCCGGGGACGGCGCTGTGGTGTCGTCCTCGGCGGGTCTTTCTTCGGTGGTGCCGGCTTCCGTGGGGATCCGGGTCATGTCCACTCCCAAGTGTCAAAGGGGGTTGGGGTGGGCGAGCCGACCTGATCGCCAGTCAACGAGGTTGGCGCAGGGGGACTGTTCGACTCACTGGGCGCACACTGTGGCGGTGCCTGCGGTGCGTAGGTGGTGCGCACCGCTGCAGAACCCCGGCGTGGGAGAGGCAGCGGGATGGGGCTTTCGCGTGTCGGCTGGTGGTGCATGGGGGTGCCTGTACTGCGTGGTGGGGGTGGTGCTGTGTGGGGTTGTGCTGCCCCGGGGCGGCGGGGAAGACGGTCGCCGCCCCGGGGAGGTCGTGGTCCCGGGGTCAGCCGGGCTGTTCGGTGGTCAGGTGCTCGGGCCGGACGGGGATCCGGGTGAGCGCGAGGCCGGTGGCGTTGCGGATGGCGGCCACGATCGACGGCGTCGCCGACACGGTGGGGGCCTCGCCGACGCCGCGCAGCCCGTACGGGGCGTGCGGGTCGGGCAGTTCGAGGATCTCCACCGGGATCGGCGGGGTGTCGAGGATGGTGGGGATCAGGTAGTCGGTGAAGGAGGCGTTGCGCACCTTCCCGTCCCGCACGATGATCTCCTCCATCACGGCGAGGCCGAGCGCCTGGGTGCAGCCGCCCTGGATCTGGCCGACGACGGAGAGCGGGTTGAGCGCCTTGCCGACGTCCTGGACAGCGGTGAGCTCGACCACCTTGACCAGGCCGAGGTCGACGTCCACGTCCACCACCGCGCGGTTGGCGCAGAAGGTGTACTGGACGTGGCCGAAGCCCTGGCCGGTCTCCTTGTCGAAGGGGACGGTGGGGCGGTGGTGGTGCTCGCGGGTGAGGTCGATGGCCTCGTCGCCGAGCAGGTCGACCATGGAGACCAGCGCGCCGGAGCCCGCCGAGACGACCTTGCCGCCGTTGAGCGTGATGTCGTCGTGGGTCCAGCCGTAGCGGCGGCGGCCCTTCTCGATCAGCGCCCGCTTGACGGCCTCGGCGGCCAGCTTCACCGCGCCGCCGGTCATGTACGTCTGGCGGGAGGCGGAGGTCGAACCGGCCGATCCGACCTCGGTGTTGGCCGGGTGGATGGTGACCAGCTCGACGCCCAGCTCGGTGCGGGCGATCTGCGCGTGCACGGTGACGCCGCCCTGGCCGACCTCGGCCATCGCGGTGTGCACCATGGCGACCGGCTCGCCGCCGATGACCTCCAGGCGCACCCGGGCGGTGGAGTAGTCGTCGAAGCCCTCGGAGAAGCCGACGTTCTTGATGCCGACCGAGTAGCCGACGCCGCGCACGATGCCCTCGCCGTGCGAGGTGTTGGACAGCGCGCCGGGCAGCTGGCGCACGTCCAGGTGCTCGGTGTCCAGCGGCGGCGGCAGCGGCATGTCCTTGACGCGGCGCAGGAGTTCGGCGACCGGGGCCGGCGAGTCGATCTGCTGGCCGGTGGGCATGTGGTCGCCCTCCGACATCGCGTTGAGCTGCCGGAGCTCGACCGGGTCCATGCCGAGCGCGGCGGCCAGCTTGTCCATCTGCGTCTCGTAGCCGAAGGCGGCCTGGACGGCGCCGAAGCCGCGCATGGCGCCGCAGGAGGGGTTGTTGCTGTACAGCGCGATGGCGTGCATCTTGACGTTCGGGATCACGTACGGGCCGTGTCCGAGCGAGGCCGCGTTGCCGACGACGGCGGGCGAGGCGGAGGCGTACGCGCCGCCGTCCAGCACGATCCGGCAGTCGGCGTAGACCAGCTTGCCGTCGCGGGTGGCGCCGTGCTCGTAGTGCATCTTCGCCGGGTGGCGGTGCACGTGGCCGAAGAAGGACTCGTCGCGGGCGTAGACGATCTTCACCGGCTTGCCGGTGTGCTGGGCCAGCAGGCAGGCGTGGATCTGCATCGACAGGTCCTCGCGGCCGCCGAAGGCGCCGCCGACGCCGGCCAGGGTGAGCCGGACCTTCTCCTCGGGCAGGTCGAGCACCGGGGCCATCTGCTGGCGGTCGACGTGCAGCCACTGGGTGGCGATGTACAGGTCGATGCCGCCGTCCTCGGCGGGCACCGCGAGGCCGGACTCGGGGCCGAGGAAGGCCTGGTCCTGCATGCCGACCTCGTAGTCGCCGCTGACGACGACGTCCGCGAGCGCGCGCACCTCGTCGGTGACGCCGAGGCCGGAGACCAGCTTCTGCTCGTGGCAGATGTTGCCGTATCCGTGCGACTTGTACTCGTGCGGCTCGTGCACGTAGCCGTGGGTCTCGGGGTCGAGGCACTGTTCCTCGGTGACGATCGGGGTGAGCACCTCGTACTCGACCTTGATCTTCTTCACCGCGCGGCGGGCCGTCTCCGGGTGGTCGGCCGCGACCAGCGCGATCGCCTCGCCGTGGTAGCGGACCTTGTCGATGGCCAGCGCCGGCTGGTCCTGGATCTCCAGGCCGTAGTACTTCGAGCCGGGGATGTCCCGGTGGGTGAGCACCGCGTACACGCCGGGCACCTTGAGCGCCTCGGAGATGTCGACGGAGAGGATGTTGGCGCGGGGGTGCGGCGAGCGCAGCGCCATACCCCAGAGCATGTCCTCGTGCCACATGTCGGACGAGTACGCGAACTCGCCCTTGACCTTCAGGTTGCCGTCCGGGCGCAGCGGCGAGCCGCCGATGCCGTCCTTGGACGCCTGGTCGATGTTCTGGAGGTTCTTCTGTCCCTGGATGGTGCGCGTGCTCATGCGGACTCCGCCTCCCCGGCGCACTTGCGGGCGGACGCCAGCCGCACCGCGTCCATGATCTTCTCGTAGCCCGTGCAGCGGCAGAGGTTGCCCGACAGCGCCTCGCGGATGTCGTTGTCGCTCGGCTGGGCGTCCCGCTCCAGCAGCGCGTCGGTCTGCACCAGCAGGCCGGGGGTGCAGAAGCCGCACTGCACGGCGCCGGCGTCGATGAACGCCTGCTGGACGAGGCCCAGCTCGCCGTTCTCCTCGGCCAGGCCCTCGACGGTGCGCACCTCGCGGTCCTGCACCTGGCCGGCCGCGACCAGGCAGGAGCAGACCGGCACGCCGTCCAGGTAGACGGTGCAGGAGCCGCACTCGCCCTGCTCGCAGGCGTTCTTCGAGCCGGGCAGGCCGACCCGCTCGCGCAGCACGTACAGGAGGCTCTCGCCCTCCCAGACGTCGTCCGCCTCGACCGGCTTGCCGTTGGCGGTGAAAGTGACCCTCATGCCGCGCTCCTGATCTGCTTGCTGTAGTCGTTCCAACACCAGGTGAGGGTGCGGCGGGCCATCACGGCCAGGGAGTGGCGCCGGTACTCGGCGGTGCCGCGGACGTCGTCGATCGGCGAGGCCGCGGCCTTCACCAGCTCGCCGAAGCGCTGGATCACCTCGGTGCCCAGCAGGCCGCCGGACTCCCAGAGGCCGCGCTCGGCGAGCACGCCCTGCAGGTACTCCTCGGCCTCGACGGCGCGGCGCGGCGTGGGGGCGGCCGAACCGATGCCGGTGCCGACCGTGCCGTTCTTGGGGTGGAGGGCGAAGCCGAAGGCGCAGACCGCGATCACCATGGCGTTGCGGGTGCCGATCTTCGAGAACTGCTGCGGGCCGTCCGCGACCGGGATGTGCACGGCCCGGATCAGCTCGTCCGCCTCCAGGCTGTTGCGCTTCACCCCGACGTAGAACTCGTCGATCGGGATCATCCGGGTCCCGCGCACCGAGGCCGCCTCGACGAACACGTCGCGGCCGGCCGCCAGCAGCGCGGGGTGCGCGTCACCGGCGGGGGAGGCACCGCCGAGGTTGCCGCCGACGCCGCCGCGGTTGCGGATCTGCGGCGAACCGACGGTGTGGGCCGCCAGCGCCAGCCCGGGCAGCGGCCCGGACAGCTCGTCGATGATCCGGGCGTACGGGACCGAGGCGCCGAGCTTGACGACGCTGCCGTCGTTCGACCATTCGGTCAGCTCGGTGACGCGGTTCAGGTCGAGAATCGCGGATGGCCGGTGCACGTCGAAGTTCATCTCGACCATGACGTCCGTACCGCCCGAGATGGGCAGCGCGGTCGGGTACTCAGCCTTCGCCGCGAGTGCCTCGTCCCAGGTAGCGGGCCGAAGGAACTCCATGCGGGTGTCTCCTCAAGTCGTCGCCTGCCGAACGGGTGGGCACAGTGCCCGGAACTCGGTGTTCGGACCTCGCTAACCGCTTCGTCGCCTCCGCGTCGGGCCCCGGTCACCGGGTTGTGTCCGGCGGCGTGTCGCCCAGTGAACCGCTGTGACGGGGCCCACTGGCAGTCACCGATGGCATGAAGCCCCGGCTGTGCTCCAGCCCGGCATCCTGTACGTTCCTCTAAGGAGCGCAATTCCGCAGCCCAGGTGTTCACCGGGTGCTACCTACGACCGTAATCCGGTCGTGATTCGCAAGCTACGGGCCCGTGATCCGGCGGCCCGGTGGTACGTAACGCCGAGCACGGATGTTCGGGCACACTGTGACCCCCGGCAGCGTGCCCGGGCCCCCCACCCTCACCCCCAGCCCGTTAGGAGTCCGCGGATGCGTGTCCGTGACCTGCTCGCCCCCGGCGCCCCGCGACTGCGCCTGCTCACGGCGGAGGACGAGCTGGACCGGCAGGTCAGCGGCGTGATGACCACGGACCTGCACGACCCCGGGCGCTACCTGCACGGCGGCGAGCTGGTGCTCACCGGCATGCTCTGGCGCACCGGCCCGGCCGACTCCGAGCGGTTCGTGCGCACCATCGTGGCCGGCGGCGCCGTCGCCCTGGCGGCCGGCGAGGCCGAGGTCGGCCCGGTGCCCGAGGACCTGGTCGAGGCCTGTCGACGGCACCGGATGCCCCTGTTGGCGGTACCGGACGACATCGCCTTCGGCACCGTCACCGAGTTCATCGGCCGCCAGGTGTCGGCCGACCGGGCCGCCGACCTCGCGGCCCTCGTCGACCGGCACCGCCTGCTGGTCTCGGCGGCCGGCGGCGGCGGCCTGGACGCCGTGCTGGACCTGCTCGGCGGCGACCTCGACCTCGACTGCTGGGTGCTCACCCCCACCGGCGCGGTGATCGCCGGCCCCGCCGACCGGCTGTCCGCCGAGGACCGCGACCAGCTGGTGCGCGCCCACCTGGGCGCGCAGCGCCAGCGCCGCCGCCCCCCGCACCGGGCCCGGCTGGCCGGCGGCTCCTACTCGCTGCTGCCCGCCGCGGCCTCGGCCGAGCAGGACGCGCCGCTGGCCGACTGGATGCTCGCCGTCGCCGGCGACGTCACCGAGTGGACCACCAAGCGCCAGCAGCTGGCCGAGAACCTGGCCCGGCTGGTCGCCGCCGAGCGCCAGCGCCGCGACGAGGGCCGCCGGCTGCGCCGCCGACTCGCCGACGAACTGCTGGACCGGCTGCAGCGCGACGCGGATCCGGCGGAGATCAGCCGCGCTCTGTACGCCTCCTCGGCGATGGCCGCCCGCTACGAGAGCCCCGAGCCCAGGGCCCAGGTCCAGGACGGCTCCTGGCTGGTGGTCAGCGCGGAGGGCACCGGTCTGCCGGAGGGCATGGTGCGCGCGGTGCTGGAGGAGGCCCTCGGCGGCACCAGCGACCGCGCGCTGATCGCCGGGGCCGGCACCGGCGCCGTGGTGGTCCTGCCCGCCCTGGACGCCGCGGTGCCCGCCGACACCCTGCGCGAGCTGCTGGCCCCGCTGGAGGCCGGACTCGGTTCGGAGGGCCGGATCACCCTCGGCGTCTCGGCCCCCGCGGCCGAGGCCGGCGGCCTGCGCGGCGCCCTGGAGGAGGCCCGGCACGCCCGACGGATCGCCGCCGCCCGGGTCGGCCGGGTCTGCGTGGCGGGCCCGGAGGAGCTGGCCTCGCACGTGCTGCTGCTGGCGGCCGTTCCGGACGAGGTCCGCCGGGCCTTCCGCAGCCGGCTGCTGGACAAGGTCATCGCGTACGACATCGAGCACCAGGCGGACCTGGTCCGCACCCTGGAGGCGTTCCTGCGTTCGGACGGCTCCTGGACGCGCTGCGCCGCCCAGCTGCACGTCCACGTGAACACCCTGCGCTACCGGATCGGCCGGATCGAGGAGCTGACCGGGCGTGACCTGTCCCGGCTGGAGGACCGGGTGGACTTCTACCTGGCGCTCGAACTGGCCTGACGGCTCCCCGGGCCCGCGCGGCGTCCACGACATCCGTGCCCTCCGGCGGGCCCGTGGCCTCCGGCGGGTCCGCGGTGCCCGGGGACCCGGATCGCCGTCCGGCCTCCGGCGGGCCCGCGCCCTCCGGCGGGTCCGGGAACGCCGCAGGGCCCGCCGCGGTGTGCGCGGCGGGCCCTGCCGGGTGCTCAGGGGGCGGTCACTGCACCGGGATGACCCCGGTCAGCCACTCGAAGGCGCTGGGGACCATGCCCTTCCACAGCTCGGTGGAGTGCGGGCCCGGGGTCTCCTGGATCTGGACCTTGGTCGGCTCCTTGGCCGCGGCCTGGATCGCCTGGGCGTCCTCCAGGCCGTCGCCCTTCTTGCCGCTGATGAAGAGGGAGACCTTCGGCGGGGTCTGGGCGGCCTTCAGGATGTTGACCGGGTTGTTCGCCTCGCGCAGCTTCGGGTCCTTGCCCACCAGCGAGTCGCCCTCGGAGGCCGGGTCGTTGTAGCCGGACATCGAGACGGCGGCGCGGTAGCGGTTGGGGTGGGCCAGGGACAGCTTGGCCGCGCAGTGGGCGCCAGCCGAGTAGCCGGCGATCGCCCAGCGGTCGGCGGACGGGTCGGCGCGGAAGTTGTCCAGGACCATCTGCGGCACGTCGCGGGTGAGCCAGGCGTCGGCGTTGACCTTGCCGGGGATGTCGGTGCAGCCGGCGTCCTGGTGGTTGCCGAGCAGCAGGGTGCGCGGCGAGACCAGGATGAACGGGGCGACCTTGCCCTGCTGCATCAGCGGCTTGAGCTGCTCGGAGACCTTGAGGGTGCCGTACCAGGTGGAGGAGGAGCCGGGGTAGCCGGGGATCAGCTCGACGACCGGGAACTTCTTGTCCTTGAACGCCGGGTCGTTGTACTGCGGCGGCAGCCAGACCAGCACCTCGCCGTCGACGCCGGACACCTGGCCCTTGAGCTCGGTCTTCTGGACGTCGCCGGGCACCGCCGGGTCGTTGACGCCGCCGAACTTCTGGGCGACCTTCGGCGGCTGCTTGGCGGCGTCGCCGCTGTTCTGGCCGCCGTTCTGGCCGGCGGGGGCGCCCGGCTCGGCCGGCGGGACGGAGGGCACGGCCCGGACGTGGTCACCGGTGCCGAGGAGGTCGTCCCAGCTGCCGTAGATGAGGTTGGCGTTGTTGACCATGACGAAGACCATCAGCACGGCCGTGACCTGGCAGAACATGATCATGACGAGCCTGGACAGGATCCGCACCGGGTTCGGTCCGGGGACCTTTCCCCAGAAGAGCAACGCCACCGCGATGGACACCGGCACCAGGATGACGGTGAGGACGAAGAATGGCGTACCTGTCAGTTGCATCGAGTTCTCGTATCCGGGTCGCTGGCCGTCCGGACCCCACTCGCCCGGACGCACTCCAATGGCATTGGACGGCTGTGAACCGATGATCGGTTGCCGTCCGAATCTGTGCGGAACCTGAGAGGAACATCACGTCTCCGTGCTGAACCTGCGGTGGGTCGGCGTTGTCGGCGCCACCCGGACGGCGGTCGTCCGGACGAGATGTCCAGCGAACTTCCAGGAAGGTCCCCCGAGGCACCTTACCTCCCGTGCCGTGCACCCCGCCGGGCGAGGCGGTGCGATCACGCGGCGGGCGGCCAGAGAGGATAGGGGGATGAGCACAACCCGCTTTCGCCCGTCCCGCCGCATCTGGCCCGTGTGCGCCGTCCTGGCACTCGCGGTCACCGCGGCCGGTTGCAGCAGTACCGGAGGCAGACGCGCCGAGGAGGCCCGCGCCAAGGCGGCGGCCGCCGCCGGCAGCGCCGTCACCACCCCGCGCTGGAAGGTCGCCATGGTGACCCACGCCGGAGCCGGCGACGCCTTCTGGGACAGCGTGCGCAAGGGCGCCGAGCAGGCCGCCGCCAAGGACAACATCACCTTCCTGTACTCCAACGACGCGCAGACCCAGAACCAGGTCCAGCTCGTCCAGGCCGCCATCGACCAGAAGGTCGACGGCCTGCTGGTCACCCTCGCCAAGGGCGACGCCATGGCCGACGTCCTCGGCAAGGCCAGGGCCGCCGGCATCCCCGTGATCACCATCAACTCCGGCCAGGAGTTCTCCGCGAAGTTCGGCGCGCTCACCCACATCGGCCAGGACGAGTCCACCGCCGGCCAAGCCGCCGGCACCGAGCTGGCCGGCCGCGGCCGCAAGAACGTGCTCTGCGTCATCCACGAGCAGGGCAACGTCGGCCAGGAGCAGCGCTGCGCCGGCGCCCAGGCCAAGGCCGGCGGCACCTTCCAGGTGCTCTACGTCGACGGCGTCAACATGCCCGACGCCCGCGCCGCGATCTCCGCCAAGCTCCAGGCCGACCCGTCCGTCGACACCGTCCTGACCCTCTCCGGCCCGATGGCCGCCACCGGGCTGCAGGCGATCCAGGACGCCCGTCGCCCCGTCGAGCTGGACACCTTCGACCTCGGGCAGCAGGTCGTCGCCGGCCTCAAGTCCGGCAGCGTCGGCTTCGCCGTCGACCAGCAGCCCTACCTGCAGGGCTACGAGGGCGTCGACCTGCTCTGGCTCTACCGGAGCAACCTCGACATGCTCGGCGGCGGCAAGCCCGTCGCGACCGGACCGCAGATCCTGACCAGGGACGACGCCGACGCGCTCGCCGAGTACGTCGCGAGGGGGACGCGGTGACCGCCACCGACGTCCTCGCCCAGGACCGCCCGGCCGCGCTGCGCCGCCTGCTCGCCCGCCCCGAACTCGGCTCGCTGATCGCCGCCGTCGCGGTGTTCCTGGTCTTCGCCGCCGCGGCCGGGCCCTTCCTCCGGGTCTCCTCGCTGGGCACCGTGCTCTACGCGGCGTCCACCATCGGGATCATGGCCGTCCCGGTCTCGCTGCTGATGATCGGCGGCGAGTTCGACCTGTCGGCCGGCGTGCTGGTCACCACCGCCGCGCTGACCTCCTCGATGGTCTCCTACCAGTTCACCGCGGTGACCTGGGTCGGGGTGGCCGTCTCGCTCGCCGTCACGCTGGCGGTCGGCGGATTCAACGGCTGGATGCTCGGCCGCACCCGGCTGCCCAGCTTCATCGTCACCCTCGGCACCTTCCTGATGCTGACCGGTGCCAACCTGGGCGTCACCAAGCTGGTATCCGGCACCGTCTCCACCAAGCCGATCTCCGACATGCAGGGCTTCGCCTCCTGCCG
Source organism: Kitasatospora sp. NPDC101176 (assembly GCF_044768035.1). NCBI lineage: Bacteria > Bacillati > Actinomycetota > Actinomycetes > Kitasatosporales > Streptomycetaceae > Kitasatospora > Kitasatospora sp. NPDC101176. The sequence continues at coordinate 204,912 of NZ_JBIWPA010000001.1, read as the reverse complement.
CTGGCTGTTCGCCTCCGAGGTCACCGTCGGCGGACTGACCGTCAAGGCCACCGTCTGGTGGTGGTTGGGCCTGCTCGCGGTCGGCACCTGGATCCTGCTGCGCACCCGCTTCGGGAACTGGATCTTCGCCGTCGGCGGTGACGCGGCCGCCGCCCGCGCGGTGGGCGTGCCGGTCGCCCGGACCAAGACGCTGCTCTACCTCGGCGTCGGCTTCGGCGCCTGGGTGCTCGGCCAGCACCTGCTGTTCTCCTTCGACACCGTGCAGTCCGGCGAGGGCGTCGGCAACGAGCTGATCTACATCGTCGCGGCCGTCATCGGCGGGTGCCTGATCACCGGCGGCTACGGCTCGGTGGTCGGCTCGGCGCTCGGCGCGCTGATCTTCGGCATGGTCAGCAAGGGGATCATCTACGCCCAGTGGAACCCGGACTGGTTCAAGTTCTTCCTCGGCGCGATGCTGCTGCTCGCCGCCCTGCTGAACGCCTACGTCAAGCGCCAGGCCGAACGGGGGCCGCGATGAGCAGCGAAGAACTCCTCGCGCTGGAGGGCGTCGGCAAGACCTACGGCACCGTCCGCGCCCTCCAGGACGTCTCGCTCACCCTGCACGCCGGCGAGATCAGCTGCGTGCTCGGCGACAACGGGGCCGGCAAGTCCACCCTGATCAAGATCATCGCCGGACTGCACCAGCACGACGAGGGCACCTACACCGTAGGCGGCGAGGAGGTCCGGCTCACCTCCCCGCGGCAGGCCCTGGACCTCGGCATCGCCACCGTCTACCAGGACCTCGCCGTCGTCCCGCTGATGCCCGTCTGGCGCAACTTCTTCCTCGGCTCCGAGCAGGGCCACCGCCGCTGGGGCGGGCTGCGCCTGGACGCCGAGGGCATGCGCGCCACCACCCGCGAGGCGCTCGCCCGGATGGGCGTCGACCTGCACGACGTCGACCGCCCGATCGGCACCCTCTCCGGCGGGCAGCGCCAGTGCGTGGCGATCGCCCGCGCCGTGCACTTCGGCGCCAGGGTGCTCATCCTGGACGAGCCGACCGCCGCGCTCGGCGTCAAGCAGTCCGGGGTGGTCCTCAAGTACGTCACCGCAGCCCGCGACGCCGGGCTCGGAGTCGTCCTGATCACCCACAACCCGCACCACGCGTACCTGGTCGGCGACCACTTCACCCTGCTCAAGCGGGGCCGGATGGCCGGCAGCCACCCGCGTGCCGCGATCGGCCTCGAACAGCTCACCACCGAGATGGCCGGCGGCTCCGACCTCGCCGAACTCTCGCACGAGCTGGCCCGCCCCGACCCCACCACCCCTCGTGAGGAGCGTCCGCAGCCGTGAACAGCCCCCAAGGCGGCACCCGGCCGGCCGTCCTGCCCACCCTGCTCGGCCTCGGCCCGCGGGCCGAGCGCCGCCGCCGTGCCCTGCCCGCCGGGATACTGCGGCTGCCCACCATCGGCGTCGACATCGGCGGCACCAAGGTGGTCGCCGGAGTGGTGGACGGCGAGGGCAACGTGCTGGAGAAGCTGCGCACCGACACCCCGGACAAGAGCAAGAGCCCCAAGGTCGTCGAGGACGTCATCGTCGACCTGGTGCTGGAGCTCGCCGACCGGCACGACGTCCACGCCGTCGGCATCGGCGCGGCAGGCTGGGTCGACGCCGAGCGTTCCACCGTGCTCTTCGCCCCGCACCTCAACTGGCGCGGCGAACCGCTCCAGCAGGCCCTCAGCGAGCGGCTGCGCTTCCCGGTGATCGTCGAGAACGACGCCAACGCCGCCGCCTGGGCCGAGTGGCGCTTCGGCGCCGGCCGCGGCGAGGACCACATGGTGATGCTCACCCTCGGCACCGGCATCGGCGGCGCCGTGGTGCGCGACGGCTACGTCGACCGCGGAAAGTACGGCCTGGCGGGGGAGTTCGGGCACATGCAGGTGCTGCCCGGCGGCCACCGCTGCCCGTGCGGCAACCGCGGCTGCTGGGAGCAGTACTCCTCCGGCAACGCGCTGGTGCGCGACGCCCGCGAGCTGGTCGCCGAGGAGTCCCCGGTGGTGCAGCCGCTGCTCGCCCGGGCCGGCGGCGCGGTCGAGGGCATCACCGGCCCGCTGGTCACCGAGGCCGCCCGGGCCGGGGACCCGACCGCCACCGAACTGCTCTACGAGGTCGGCACCTGGCTGGGCGTCGGCATCGCCAACCTGGCCGCCGCGCTCGACCCGGGCCGCTTCGTCATCGGCGGCGGCGTCTCCGAGGCCGGCGACCTGCTGCTCGGCCCGGCCCGGGACACCTTCCGCCGCACCCTCACCGGGCGCGGCTTCCGCCCGGAGGCCGCCATCGTGCACGCCGCCCTGGGCAACGAGGCGGGTCTGGTCGGCGCCGCCGACCTCGCCCGCCAGGTCGCCCGCCGCTTCCGCACGATCAAGCGGCGCCGGGTCGAGCGCAGCGCGGCGGGCTGACCGGTCCGGCGGACGGGTTTCGGCGGACAGATTTCAGCAGACAGATTTCAGCGAACAGATGACGTTATCTGTTCGCTGAAATCTGTCATCTGAAGTCTGTCATCTGTTCCCTCCCCGCCCCCTCCCCGCCCCTCTCTGCCCCTCTCTGCCTCGCCTCGCCCGACGCGCAGGCTACCCGCCGGTAGTGTCGCGGTGTGGTTGTCGGATCCATGTCGCCTGTGGAACAACTGAGTTGACGTCGACTCAGGAGGACTCGGATGAGGGCGCTGGCCCGTCTCGCACCGTCACTGCTGCTCGCCACCGCGCTCGTCTGGTCCACCACCGGGCCGGCCGGGGCCGCCGCGCCGCCGCCGAAGGTGCCGGAGGCGGTCGGCTGGGGAGGCGCCGTCGCCAGCGTCGACGCCGACGCCACCGCCGCCGGGATCGAGGTGCTGCGCAAGGGCGGAAACGCGGTCGACGCGGCGGTGGCCGTCGCCGCCGCGCTCGGGGTGACGGAGCCCTACTCCTCCGGCATCGGCGGCGGCGGGTACTTCGTCTACTACGACCACGCCACCGGCCGGGTGCACACCGTCGACGGCCGCGAGGTGGCCGGCCGCACCGCCGGCACCGGGCTGTTCCTGGAGGACGGCAAACCGCTGCCCTTCGCCGACGCCGTCACCAGCGGCCTGTCCGTCGGCGTCCCCGGCACCCCCGCCACCTGGGACGCCGCGCTGCGCCAGTGGGGCAGCCGCCCGCTCGCCGACGTGCTGGAGCCCGCCGAGCGGATCGCCGAGAACGGCTTCGTCGTCGACGACACCTTCCGGGGCCAGACCTCCGACAACTACAGCCGGTTCAAGGACTTCCCGGCCACCGCGAAGACCTTCCTGCCGGGCGGGAACCTCCCCGCGGTCGGTTCCGTGCTGCGCAACCCCGACCTCGCCGCGACGTACCGGCTGCTCGCCAAGGACGGCGTCAAGGCCTTCTACCAGGGCGAGTTGGCCAAGGAGATCGCCGACACCGTGCAGCACCCGCCGGTCGACCCGGCCTCCGGCCGCAACGCCCGCCCGGGCAGGGTGGACACCGCCGACCTCGCCGCCTACCAGGTCCGCCGCCAGGCCCCCACCCACGTCGCCTACCGCGACTACGACGTCTACTCCATCGCCCCCTCCAGCTCCGGCGGCACCACCGTCGGCGAGGCCCTCGGCATCCTGGAGGACGGCGAGCTCTCCGCGTACGACGGCACGCAGTACTACCACCACTTCCTGGACGCCTCCCGGATCGCCTTCGCCGACCGCAACCGCTGGGTCGGCGACCCGGCCTCTGAGGACGTCCCCACCGCGCAGCTGCTCTCCCCGCGCTACGCCGCCTCCCGGGCCTGCCTGATCGACCCCGGCCGCGCCCTCACCAGCCCGCTCGCCCCCGGCGACCCGCGCCACCCCGCCGACTGCGCCTCGGCCGGCCCCGCCGTCGCCGAGCCCTACGAGGGCCCCAACACCACCCACCTGACGGTCGCCGACCGTTGGGGCGACGTCGTCTCGTACACGCTCACCATCGAGCAGACCGGCGGCAGCGGCATCACCGTCCCCGGCCGCGGGTTCCTGCTCAACAACGAGCTCACCGACTTCGACTTCGCCCCGCTCACCCCCGGCGTCCCCGACCCCAACCTGCCCGGCCCCGGCAAGCGCCCGCGCTCCTCGATCTCCCCGACCATCGTGCTGCGCGACGGCGAACCGCTGCTCGCCACCGGCAGCCCCGGCGGCGCCACCATCATCACGACCACCCTGCAGGTGCTGCTGGGGCGGCTCGACCGGGGCCTGAGCCTGGAGCAGGCCATCGCGGCGCCGCGCGCCAGCCAGCGCAACACCGCCGCCACCCAGGCCGAGCCCGGCTTCCTCGCGCTGCCCGAGCGGCCCGGGCTGGACGCGCTCGGGCACGTCTTCGCGCCCGTCGCCGAGATCGGCGCCGCCACCGGCGTGGAGCGGCTGCCGGACGGGCGCTGGGTGGCGGCCGCCGAGCCGGTGCGGCGCGGCGGCGGCTCGGCCGCGGTGGTGCGGCCCGCGGGCTGACCGGCCGGGGCCGTCGGTGCCGGGCGGTATGTTCGGGGTGGGCCTCCCGCGGGGCCCACCCCTGTCCGTACCGAACCACCGGGAAGGCCGCCCGCCGTGACCGTCCGCATCGCCACCTGGAACATCAACTCCGTCACCGCCCGGCTGCCCAAGCTCCTGGAGTGGCTGGAGAGCGCCAAGCCCGACGTGCTCTGCCTCCAGGAGCTCAAGTGCGCGGCCGACGCCTTCCCGCACGACGAGGTCCGCGCCCTCGGCTACGAGACGGCGGCCCACGGCACCGGCCGCTGGAACGGCGTCGCCGTCGTCTCCCGGCTCGGCCTCGAGGACGTCGTGCGCGACCTGCCCGGCCAGCCCGGCTACCTCGCCGACGGCGCCCTGCTGCCCGACGTCGAGCCGCGCGCCGTCGCCGCCACCTGCGGCCCGGTCCGGGTCTGGTCGGTCTACGTGCCCAACGGCCGCGAGGTCGACCACGCGCACTACCGCTACAAGCTGGAGTGGCTGGAGGCGCTGCGCCTGGCCGCCGCCGGGGACGCCGCCGGCGAGCGCCCCTTCGCCGTCCTCGGGGACTTCAACATCGCCCCCGCCGACGAGGACGTCTACGACGTCGCCGCCTTCGAGGGGCTCACCCACGTCACCCCGCCCGAGCGGGCCGCGCTGGCCGCCCTCGGCGAGGTCGGCCTGCACGACGTGATGCCCCGTCCGCTCAAGTACGACCGCCCCTACACCTACTGGGACTACCGCCAGCTGGCCTTCCCGAAGAACCGCGGCATGCGGATCGACCTCACCTACGCCAACAAGCCGTTCGTCGACGCCGTCACCGACAGCTACGTGGACCGCGAGGCCCGCAAGGGCAAGGGCACCTCGGACCACGCGCCGGTCGTGGTGGACCTCGACCTGTGAGTCGCCGAGGGTGAGTCGCCGCGCGCGGGCCGCAGCAGGTGGGCCGCCGTCGACGCGCCGCAGGGCCGTCGGCGGCGGCTCACGCACGGTGAGGGGTGCTCACCCGGACGGTCCAGACCGGGTGGCCGGGCCCCGGTGGCCTCCCTACCGTCGGTGAGTAACCGGGTGCAGTCGTTCGACCACGTGGACATCGGAGTTCCCCCGGCTGCGCCCGAGAATCCCGGAGGTTCCGGCATGCGCCCCACGCGTACGGCCGCCGCCGCCCTGATCGGCGCGACGGTGCTGACCGGCCTGACGGCCCCCCTCGCTTCCGCCAGGGACGGCGCGGCCTCGGTCAGTCCGTCCCAGGCCGCACCGGGCCAGACCGTGACGGTCACGGTCTCCTGCGAGAAGTCGGACAAGCCCGACGCCAAGACCATCACCGCCCACTCGGCGGCCTTCGAGGGCGGCCCGGCCACCCTCACCCTGGGCGCCGACGGGAAGCACACCGGTTCCGCCCGGCTGGCCGGCCAGCACGCCGGGGACAGCAAGGTCGACGGCACCTGCCCGGACGGCGGCACCTTCTCCACCAGCGTCACCGTCGCCACCGTCGCGGCCGCCACCCCGGACAAGACCCTCGGCGAGTGGGGCCAGGCCGCCGGCGAGTGGGCGGGCTCGCTCGGCCAGTCCGGCGCCGGCAGCCAGCAGGTCGCCCCGCACGGCGCGGTGAAGACCGGCCTCGGCGGTTCGGTCGCGGCCGATCCGGCGGAGCTCGCCGGCGGCCTGGCGCTCGTCGCGGGCGGCATCGGCGGCTTCTGGCTGCTGCGCCGACGAGGCGCCTGACGGCCCCGCCGCCCCGTCCGCGCGCCCCCGGACCCGTCCGCGCGCCCCCGGCCCCGACGGGTGCGGCGGCGCGCGGACGGGTCTCAGACGGTCTGCGGGGAGAACCGGTGACCGGCGGCCGTGCGGTCGCGCGCGTCGGACCGGTCGGGGCCGCCGTGCTCCTGCTCGTGCCGGAGCGTCCCGCTCGCCAGCAGGTACTGCGCCAGGACGTACGTCGCCATGATCCAGAACTGATGCCCCGGCAGCTCCTTCCACTTCGCCAGCTGGGTGGCGATCAGCGTGTCGGAGAGCAGGAACAGCGCACCGCCCAGCCCGGTCCGCCAGCCCAGGCCGGCCGAGGTGACGGCCGTCGAGGCGAGCAGCAGGCTGTAGCCGGCCACCGGCACCTGGAGGTCCCCCAGGTCCGGCCAGAGCCGCCCGATCACGGCCGCCCAGGCCGTCGCGTACGCGGCCGCCACCACCAGCGCCCGGCGGCGCTCGTTCAGCGCCCCGCGCTGGACGAACATCGTCACGTAGCACACGTGCGCCGCCGCGAACGAGCCCATGCCGGCCAGGAACGCCGGGTCGGTCTTCAGCTGGAGCAGCACGTCCCCGCCCGCGCTCAGCAGCAGCGCGGGCGCCAACTGCCGCGGCGCCCGGCGCCCGGCGGCGGTGGCGGCCGTCACGCTGTGGGCGGCCAGCAGCGGCATCAGGGCCGGCTTGGTGGCGTTGCGCAGCACCGGCGAGCCGGACAGGATCGCGCCCAGGTGCGCCGCCGAGGTGGCCGCGAAGCCGCCGAGCAGGCCGGCGGCCGGGCGCAGGCGCCCGCCGAGGACGGCACGGGTGGTCGTACGGATGCTCATGCGGCTGCGGACCTCCGGGGTGGGGCGGGACGGCACGGGGTGGGACGTAGAGGGACGGGACGTCGCGGGGTGGGACGTCGCGGTGTGTGACGTGCGGGCGGGACCGACCCTAAGCGACCGGCCGGTGCGGCGGAAGACCGGGGTTACCGGTGCGTAACCCCGCCGGAGAAGGGCGGATGACGGCGCGGCGGCGCGGCGCGCCCGGGCACGGGAGGTGGCGGAGGGCGGGCGGCCACTTTCGCGGCCGCCCCCGGCGCACGACCGGTAGCCGCCACCGGCTGCGCGGCCACCGTCTAGTCTGGTCTCCGACATGGAGCAGCAGGACTACGCGGTCGGCGCCACCCGGGTGGCCGCCGACCGGCCGGACGGGCGCGCGGGCGGAACGGGGCGGGGGAGCGCCGACGCCCTGCTCGCCGTACGCGGACCCGCTGCCGCGAGCCCCGTGGAACCCGCGGCCGCAGCGGCCGCCGCCGGCCCGCCGGCCCGCACCGGCGAGGGCCCGTCCGATGCCGTGCCCGGCCCCCGCGCTGACGCCCCGCAGGCGCCGGCCGCCGCAGGCCGCACCCCACGGCTGTCCCCCGACCCCGGACTGCTCCGGCTCGCCCACTGGTTCGCCGCCGCCGCCCCCGGCGCCGCCGACGACCTCTGCACCGCCGCCTTCGGCCTCTACCCGGCCCGCCACCTCGGCGCCGCCGCCGAAGCGGCCGCCGACCCCGGCGTCAGCTGGTGGCACGGCCCCACCGCGCACGCCGCCGCGGCCCTGCGCGCCCGGGAGGCCCGCACCGCCGGCGCGCTGCGCCGCGCCCGTCGGGACGCTTCCGCGCTGCCCGTCGTCCGGTCAGGCGCCAAACCGGGCGGGCCCGGCCGGCACCGCAGGCCCGAACGACCCCGCCCGGTGCCGGGCGGCCAGGACCGCGCCGGCCAGGACGCCCCCGCGCCCGGCCCGGCCGGCCCGCCCGCAGCGGACCCGCTCGCCGCCGAACGCCGGATCGCCGCACGCCTGTTGCTCGCCCACCCGCTGGTCACCGCGGCCGGCCCGCACGCCGACGGATTCCCGCTGATCCACCGTCACCGCGACTGGCTCACCGAACGCTTCGACACCCTGCTCGGCTACCGCCTCGCCGTCGGCCCCCGGCACGCCCGGCTCTACAAGGCCGGCCTCGGCCCGGGCACCGCCCGCCGCCTCGTGCACCCCGCCACCGGTGTGCCCTTCACGCCCGCCGGCTACGCCCAACTCGCCCTCGCCCTGGCCTTGCTCGTCGACGCCCCGGGGCAACTGCCGCACGGGCGGCTGCTGGACGCCCTGTGCACCGCCGCGCCCGGGCTCGCCGCCACCGCGGCCGAGCGCGCCGCGGCCCTCGCGGTGCTGGCCGACTGGCAGGTCCTCGACGGCCTGCCGGCGGACCCGCAGGACCGGGGAGACGGCCGGGACGAGGCCGACGGGCCGGATCCGGCCGGGCCGCCGGACGGGGCCGCTCCCACTGCTGCGCGCGGGGCCGTGCTGCTCACCGTCGACCGCGAACTCGCCCGCGCCGTCCCGGCCGGCCCGCCCGCCCTCGCCGCCGACGCCGGCGACCTCGTCCGCCGGGCCGCCGAGGCCGAACCCGCCACCGCCGTGCGCCGCCTGCTCGCCGAGACGCCCGCCGTCCTCGCCGCCGACCTGCCCGAGGACCGGCGGGCCTGGCTGCACGAGCACCGGCTCAGCGGCCCGGCCGCGCTCGCCGAGTTCCTCGGCCTGGAGACCGAGCTGCGGGCCGAGGGCGTCGCCCTGCTCGACCCGGCCGGCGAACTCACCGACCTCGCCCTTCCCGGCGCCGACACCCACGCCCAGGCCGCCCTGCTGCTGCTCGAACGCCTCGTCGAGGAGGTCCGCCCGCTGCCCGGCGAGCCCATCTGCGGCGACGGAGTCCCCATCCCCGACGCGCTGATAGACGGGCTCCTCGGCGACATCGCCGACGAGTACGCGCTCCCGGCCGGCTGGCGCCGCGACTACCTCGCCGACCGCACCGCGCTGCGCCGCGACGCCCTCGACCTGCTCCACGGGCTCGGCCTGATCGCTCCCACCCCGCGCGGCACGTGGCCCCCGGGCTGGCTGCTGCGCCCGCCCGCGGCCCGCTACGCGCCCGCCCCTGACCTGCGCCCCGCCCCCGGCACCGGCCGCCACTCCCGCCCGGCCGGAGCCGACGCGGGTTGCGGCGAGGCCGGCCCGGTCTGAGACGGCCGCAGCCCCCGCGGGCCGCTCCCGGTCGGGTGGCGGCGTGCGGGGGCTGGGCAGGACTGCGGCAGGGGAGGCGTGAGGTCCGGAATCCCCGCGTGCCCGGTGCGGAGCCCGGTCCGGGCCGGACGGAGGAGGGGACGGCCGGAAGGCGGCGGCGGGGCCGCTATCTGCTCGCGGTGGCGGTGGCCACGGTCCCGCGCTCGACGGTCTCCACGGTGGCGCCGACTCCGAGGGCGCCGAGGGCGATGGAGGCGAGGACGGCGGTGCAGGCGAGCAGGCGGCGGTGGCGCTGGGGGAGCGGGAAGCGCGGTTCCTGGTCGGGCGCCTGAGGGCTGGCGTTCATGACAGGGAGGGTTCCAGGGCGGTGTGAACGGTCGGTACGCGCGGGTGAAGTCCGGACGGGGGTTGGGCGTCGGTTGGCCGCGTACGCCCCACCGCGGCCCGGGCGGGGCGTACGTGCTGGTCAGCGGGGTGGCGTCCGTTCGGCGAGGGCCTCCCCGACGGCGACCTTGACGGCGTCCCGCAGGCCGTGCGCGGGGTGCAGCCGGGACGGCCCGGCGGCCGGGTCCTCGCGGAGCTCCTTGATCAGGCAGACGCAGAGCAGCAGCATCACCACCACGAACGGCAGCGCGACCAGGATGGTGGCGTTCTGCAGCGCGGTGAGCCCGCCGGCCAGCAGCAGGGCGGCGGCGACCCCGCCCATCAGCACGCCCCAGACGACCACCAGCCAGGTGCGCGGGTGCAGCGAGCCGCGGCTGGAGAGCGAGCCGAGCACCAGGGACGCGGAGTCGGCGCTGGTGATGAAGAAGGTCATCACCAGGAGCACGGCGACCACGCTGGTGACCGAGCCGAGCGGCAGCGAGCGCAGCATCTCGAAGAGCGAGGCCTCGGCGCCCTGCGGGATGGTCGCGACGAGGTCGGCCGCGCCGGTGGTGACCTGCCGGATCGCGGTGCCGCCCATCACGCAGAACCAGACGACGGTGGCCCCGCTCGGCACCAGCAGCACGCCGAGCAGAAACTGCCGGATGGTGCGGCCGCGCGAGATGCGCGCGATGAAGGTGCCGACGAAGGGAGCCCAGGACAGCCACCACGCCCAGTAGAAGACGGTCCAGGACCCCAGCCAGGTCTCGTCGGTGAAGGCACCGGTCTGGGTGGACATGACCAGCAGGTCCGAGAGGTAGCCGCCGACGGACGACGGGATCGCGTCGAGCACGAAGACCGTCGGGCCGAACACGAAGACGAACAGCATGATCAGCGAGGCCAGTACGACGTTCGAGGTGGAGAGCCACTTGACGCCCTTGTGGACGCCGGAGAACGCCGAGAGCACGAAGGCGGCGGTGAGCGAGCCGATGATGACCAGCTGCGCGTTCTGGGTGTTGCGCACCGAGGAGATGTAGCCGAGGCCGTCGGCGACCTGCAGCGCGCCGAGGCCGAGGCTGGTCGCGGAGCCGAAGACGGTGGCGAGGACGGCGAGCAGGTCGATCGCCCGGCCGGCCCAGCCGTCGGCGCCGCGCTGCCCGATCAGCGGGACGAAGGCGGCGGAGACGCGGTTGCCGCGGCCCTTGCGGAAGGTGGTGTAGGCGAGGGCGAGCCCGCCGACCGCGTAGATCGCCCAGGGGTGCAGGGTCCAGTGGAAGAGCGAGAACTCCAGGGCCTGCTGGGCGGCGGCCGCGCTCTGCGGCTCCACGCCGGAGCCGGGCTGCGGGGCGGCGAACAGCTGGAGCGGCTCGCCGACGCCGTAGAACATCAGGCCGATGCCCATCCCGGCGCTGAACATCATGGCGACCCAGGCGAGGGTGGAGAACTCGGGCACGTCGTCGTCGCGGCCGAGCCGGATGCGGCCGAAGCGGCTGAACGCGAGCAGCACGGTGACCGCGAGGAAGACGTCCGCGGCCACCACGAACAGCCAGCCGAAGTTGTGCAGGACCCAGCCGAGCGCACTGGAGGAGGTCCGGCCGAGGGAGTCCTGGGCGAACACGCCCCAGGCGACCACGCCCAGCACCAGGACGGCGCTGATCCCGAAGACCGCCCGGTCGGCGGGCAGGGTCGCGGCGGGCTCGTCGGGCTCCTTCACGCGCGGCGCGGACGGCGGCGACTGGCTGCTCATCGGGCGGACCTCTCGTACCTCGGGGGGCGGAGCTGGGGTGCCGGCACGGTCGGAGCCGAGCCGTATGTCGCACTATGTCCAGTTCGTGCCGCGAGGGGCGGGAGGGCGCGCCGGGTGGGCGGGCCCGGGGCGCGCCCGCGGAGGACGCGCCGCGGCGGCCCCGGGTGGGCCCTGCGGTCCGTCAGGCCGCCCGGCCGGCCGCGTGGTCGGCGACCGGGGCGTGCGCGGTGGCCAGGTAGCGGGAGAGGGCGCGGCGGCTGCGGCTGAGCTCCTCGATCCGGGTGTCCAGGTCGGAGAGCTCGCCGCGCAGGGTGGCCAGCAGGTCGGGGCAGGCCTCCAGGACCGGGACGGGGCCGCTGGCGCAGGGGAGGAGCTCGGCGATCACCCGGGTGGTCAGGCCCGCCCCGAGCAGACTGCGGATCTGCCAGACCCGGACGGTGTCCTCCTCGCCGTACTCGCGGTAGCCGGCCGCGGTGCGGGCGGGCCGCAGCAGGCCCTGCTCCTCGTAGTAGCGGAGCAGACGGGTGGAAACCCCGGTCAGCCGGGCGAGTTCTCCGATGCGCATGACCGGGCGAACACCCGCCGGACGTAGGGCATTCCCACCGGCGGCGGCCCGTCCCGGCCGCCGCCGCGCACCGCCGCGGGCTCAGTCCTCGACGAACTCCAGCACCAGTTCCCGCAGTCGGGGCAGTTGCTCGACCATCGGCAGGTGCCCGCAGGGGAGTTCGACGAAGCGCGCGCCGGGGATGCCCTCGGCCAGGGCGCGGTGCTGGGACGGCGGGACGAGGCCGTCCTCGGCGGTGCCGACCACCAGCGCCGGGACGGTGACGTCGGCCAGCTCGTCGCGCACGTCGGCCCGGCCGGCCAGCCGGAACTGCTGCTTCAGGCCGGCCGGGACGGGGCCGCCGAGCGCCTCCTGGAGGGCGGCGAGCCCGTCGGCGGGCAGCGCCTCCACCCAGGTCTCGCCGAGGACGACCGTCAGCACCAGACGGGCCAGGTCGGCGGGCCGGTCGGCCAGTTCGGCGACGAGGTCGGTGAGCAGCCGCAGCCGCGCCGAGCCGCCGGCCACGCCCGAGAGCAGGAACAGCGAGCGGACCCGGCCGGGGTGGCGGGTCGCGGCCCGGACGGCGACGGCGGCGCCCAGCGAGTAGCCGGCCAGGTCGAAGGTGTCCAGGCCCTCCTCCACGGCGGTGGCGACCAGCCGGTCGGCGAGCCCGTCCAGGGTCGGCTCGTCCGGTTCGCCGGGGGTGTCGCCGGAGCCGGGGAAGTCGGGGGCGACGACGGTGCGGTGGGCGGCGAGGTCGGCGATCAGCGGGCCCCAGTTGTCCCGGGCGCTGCCGCCGGCGCCGTGCGCGAGCAGCAGGCCGGGGCCGGAGCCCTGGACGATCCGGGCGAGCGGGGCGGGGACGGACGGCATGACGGCTCCTCGGGGGCACTGTTTTCGGGGCGGCGGCGGACCTGCGCCGACGACGGAACGGTAGGTGTTCACACCGGTGGGAAGGTCAAGCCCCGGATCGCGGATCCGCCTGACGGGCGGTCGGCCACGCCGTAGGATCCGGGACCGTGACCGGGGGACGCCGCGACGTGGTGCCGACCGGGCGGACCGCCGCCCGGCCCGGCGGGATGCCGCCGCGCCGTCCGCTCGGCTGTTGTCCGGGCCGCCGCGCCCGCCGCCAGGCCTGTCGATCCGGCCGCTGACCCGCTCCGGGCCCCCTCGAGGCCCCCTCGAGCGGCCCGCTGCCGAATGACCCTGCCGAATGACCCTGCCGAACGACCCCCCGAGGCCCTGACGGGCCCAGCCGCGCCCCGGGCCCGGCCGCACCCCCGGCCTCCCGCACCCCGCCGCACCCCGGGCCGGGGCGGGCCCGGCCGGCCCCGCCCCGGCCCGCCGCGCGTCCACCGCCGAACCGCCTACCCTGAGAAACGAAGGAGTGCCGCCGATGGCAGCCGAGGTCCAGACCCCCGCCACGCCGTCCGACCGGGCCCCCGCGCTCGACGAGGCCGCCTACGACCGCCTGCGCCGGCGCCAGTGGCTGGCCGGTGAGGCCCGGGCCGACGGCGTGGACCGCCGGACGCTGCTGCGGATGCTCGCCGCCGCCGGGGCGCTCGCCGCGCCCGCCCTGGCCGCCCCGGTGCTCGCCCCGGCCCGGGCGGCCGCCGAGGAGGTGCCCAGGCCCGTGCCGGGGATCGTCAAGCCGCTGCCCGCCGAGTGGTTCGTCCCGCGCGGCACCAACGCCGAGATGCGCTGGGACGCGCTGCGCGACGCCGACGGCGACGCCGCCGTCGGGCGGCACGTCCCGGTGGAGCGGTTCTTCGTCCGCAACCACACCGCGACCCCGCTGATCGACCCGGACACCTGGCGGCTGAAACTGTTCGGGACCGGCCTGCGCGGTGCCCCGGCGGCCGGGCAGCCGGTGGAGTTCGGCCTGGAGGACCTGCAGGACCTGCCGTCCACCCGGATCAGCGCGCTGATCGAGTGCGCCGGCAACGGCCGCAGCTTCTACGCGAGCCAGCAGGGGCAGGCCGTCCCGGGCACGCCGTGGACCCTCGGGGGCATCGGCTCGGCGAGCTGGCGGGGCGTCCGGTTGGCCGACGTGCTGCGGGCGGCCGGGTTGACCCGGGCGGCCGTGGACGTGCTGCCGGCCGGCCTCGACCCGCACTACGTCACCGGCGGCACCGACCTCGGGCCGGTGCGCCGGCCGCTGCCCGTCGCCAAGGCACTGGACGACGTGCTGCTCGCCTACGAGATGAACGACGAGCCGCTGACCCCCGACCACGGTGCGCCGGTGCGCCTGGTGGTGCCCGGCTGGGTGGGGATCGCCTCGATCAAGTGGGTGGGCACGATCGAGGTGGCCGACCACCCCCTGTACTCGCCCTGGAACACCGACTTCTACCGGCTCTGGGGCCCCGACTACCCGGCCGCCGGCACCGCGCCGATCACCGCCCAGGTGGTCAAGAGCGCCTTCGAGTTGGCCCGGGGCGCGGTGCTGGAGGCCGGCCGCGGCCACCGGCTGCACGGGCGCTCGTGGTCCGGCGCGGCCCCGGTGCGCACGGTCGAGGTGAGCACGGACGGCGGCCGCAGCTGGCGGCGCGCCGACCTGCGGGACGAGCCGCGCGCCCACGACTGGACGCGCTGGAGCGTCGACTGGCGCCCCGAGGGCCCCGGCGCGTACGAGCTGCGGGCCCGGGCGACCGACCGTCGGGGCAACGGCCAGCCGGAGCGGGCGGTGTTCAACCGGGAGGGCTACCTGTTCGGCGCGGTGGTGGCCCACCCGGTGACGGTGGCGTAGCCGCCGCGGCCGCCCGGGCCGGGGCTGGTGGCGTGCCGCGCCCTGCCACCCGCGCCGGTGTCGGCCGGCCCGTGCCGGTTCCCGCCCGACGCCCCGCCCCGCCGCGGCCCGGACCGGTGCCGGTCACCGGGCCCGGCGCGGGCGGGGCCGCTGGGCCCGGCGGAGCCGTCAGGTGCGGTGGCCGGTGGGCTGGACCTCGTACGGCACCGGGTACGGCGGCTCGTACGGGTTCAGCACCAGCCGCACCACGTCCTCCAGCCGCCGCCTGGCGTCGCCGAGGGTCGTGCGGCCGGTCACCCAGGCGGTCAGCTCGCCCTGCCAGGCGTGCGCGACGATGTGCCGCACCAGTTCGCTGGCCGCCGCCGGTACCTCCGTCGTCACGGCCTGGAGGGCGGTGCTGTCGGCCCGGGCCATGCCCTGCAGCGCCTCGCTGGCGAACGGGTCGGTGGAGGCGGCGACGGCCACCCGCAGCCGGGCCAGTTCGGGCTGGCGCTGGTAGGCCCGCATGCCGCCGCGGACGAAGCGCACCGCCCGGTCGGTGGCGCCGAGCCCGGCGCGCGGGCCGCGCAGCTCCGCCACCAGGTCGGCCAGCAGTCTGCGGTGCCACTCGGCGATCGCGGCCGCCAGGAGGTGGTCCTTGGAGGAGAAGTAGCGGTACGCCGTCCCCAGGGCGACTCCGGACCGCTCACAGACCTGCTTCATCTGCAGCCGCTCGACGCCGATCTCGTTCACCAGGGCGAGCGCGGCCGCGATCAGGCTTTCGCGGCGTTCGAGCTGACGCGGAGACATCGCCTCCACCGGCCGTGGTGACAGGTCAACCTTGGTCACCCGCACCATGATACGGGCCGGGGCCGCTCAGGAGTATGACGCCGACCGGCCCCCTTCCGTTCGCCGGGTGGTCACCGGCGTGCCCGGGGGGCCCGGTCGTGCCCGGGGGCCGGCCGGTTCCGCGGGCCCGCCGGGCCCGCGCCCCGGGCGGCGCGGGTCAGCGCAGCCGGCGCAGCAGCGCCTCCTGGACGGCGGAGGCGACGAGGTTCCCGTCCCGGTCGTAGAACTCGCCGAGCGACAGCCCCCGGCCGTCCGAGGAGGACGGGCTGCGCTGGGCGAACAGCAGCCACTCGTCGGCGCGGAACGGGCGGTGGAACCACATCGCGTGGTCGAGCGAGGCGATCAGCAGCCGGGGCGGCTCGCTGCGCTGGAAGAAGTTCGGCTGCTCGTGCAGCCCGGAGGTGGAGGCCAGGGTCAGGTCGGACAGGTAGGTGAGCGCGCAGACGTGCAGCAGCGGGTCGCCCTCCGGCAGCGGGGAGGCGATCCGCATCCAGACGAACTGCTGCGGCATCCCGGGCACGGCCGGCGGCACCCCGGGCGCGTCGGACGGCACGAAGCGCAGTTCGAGGTCGCGGAAGCCGCCGGTGCGCAGGATCGCCGCGCGCAGCGCCGGGTCCCAGGCCGAGAAGGCGTCCGGCAGCGACTCGGGGCCGGGCACCGGGGGGATCGCCCGGTGCCGGTCGCCGGCCGGCTCGGCGCGCTTGAAGGAGGCGGAGAGGCTGAAGATCGCGTTCTGGTTCTGCAGCGCCGTTACCCGGCGGGTGGTGTAGGAGACGCCCTCGCGGACCCGCTCGACCTCGTAGCGGATCGGCTGGGTCGGGT
This sequence comes from Kitasatospora sp. NPDC101176, assembly GCF_044768035.1. Classification (NCBI taxonomy): domain Bacteria; kingdom Bacillati; phylum Actinomycetota; class Actinomycetes; order Kitasatosporales; family Streptomycetaceae; genus Kitasatospora; species Kitasatospora sp. NPDC101176. The sequence goes on along the minus strand of NZ_JBIWPA010000001.1, from coordinate 188,603 downwards.
CGCCGGGCAGCAGGAAGTAGCCGTGCAGCGAGTGCACCGCGCGCCCGCCGTCGCAGGTGCGCCCGGCGGCGACGAGGGACTGCGCGGCGACGTGTCCGCCGAAGGCGCGCATCGGGGCCCCGGCGTGGCAGTGGCCCCGGAACGTGTTCTCGTCCAGGCGCTCGATCTCCAGCAGTCCGGCGAACGAGCCGGTGGGCCGGGTGGCGCGGATTTCCTGTTCGGTCAGGTCTGTCACGGGCCCATAGTGGCAGAAGCCAACCGTGCCGCGGTGTGACCTGGGTAACGTCCAGGGGTCCTTCCGTTGGGTAGAACCTGTTCCAGTGCGGTCGCGGGCCGACGGATTGTCAGTGCCCTCACCTAGCGTGCTCGGCATGACGCAATCCGCACACGCGTACGCCTATCTGCGTCCGTCCGCCGTCCTCGACGGCGCCGGCGGGCGGCACCTCGACCTGGCCACCTCCGGCGGCGCCACCCCGCTCGGCGCGGCGGCCAACCCGCGCTTCTTCGCGGGCTTCCTGACGGACCCGGCACCGGCCGCCGCCGCGCTGCTCGCCGTGGCCGACGTCGCCGCCGCCCGCTACTACCAGCCGCAGTTGCGCGCCTCGCTCGACCCGGTCGTGACGGCCAACGGGGACCGGCTGCGCTTCGAGTCCTTCTCCGGCTGCTGCGGCGTCTACGCCCGGCTCGACGTGCTCGGCGCCGGCCTGGACGGCGACGACATCGGGCACGGCACCACCAACGTCGACGTCAACAACCCGCTGCGTGAGGCCCTGACCAGGATCGGCCCCGCCGACCCGCTGCACCTCGCGGTCGGGCCGGACGCCCTGGAGGTCACCACCTTCGACGGGCCGCTGGTCGAGAAGAAGGTCCCGCTGCCGGAGCGCTGGCTGCGCGGATTCGCCGAGACGCAGGTCGTCGCCGCCGGCTTCGACCTGCGCGCCGAGCTGCCCGCCGCCGAGGCGGTGCGCTTCCTGCGCTCGCTCCCGCGCGGCGGCCGCAGCAGCGTGCTGCGGGTCGTCCCCGCCGGGCGGACGCTGCGGCCCACCACCCGGCCGGTGCCCGGCGCGGTCTGCCTGCCCGGGCCCGAGCGGCTCGCCGCGCTGCAGCGCGTCCTGCGGCACGCGACGGCCCTGCGGGTCTACGGGCCCGCCGCCGGCGACGCCCCGGCGGCCTCGGCCTGGGAGGTGGTGCTGCCCGGCATGCGGCTCACCCTCACCCTCTCGCCCGACGCCTCCCGGGGCTTCTCCGGCGAGGGCGGGGTGCTCGGCGCGCTCGCCACCGGCACCGTCGACCAGGACGCCGAGCTGGTCGCGGTGCTGCTCGCCTGGGAGCCGCGGATCGAGGTCGCCGACCTCGCCGAGCAGTCCGGGCTCACCCCCGCGCGGGTGCGCGCCGCCCTCACCAGGCTCGGCACCGCCGGGCAGATCGGCTACGACACCGCCGAGGCCGCGTTCTTCCACCGGCAGCTCCCGTACGACGCGGGGCGGGCCGAGGCGGCCAACCCGCGGCTGCGGGCCGCGCGGGCCCTGGTCGCCGCGGGCGCGGTGCGGCTGGAGCCGGGCGGCGCGACGGCCGTCGTCACGGTGGACGACCACATCCAGCGGGTGCGCACGGACGACACGGGGCGCGCCTCCTGCACCTGCCTGTGGTGGGCCAAGTACCGGGGCGGGCGCGGGCCGTGCAAGCACGCGCTGGCCGTCGGCATGGTGCGCGAGGCGGCCGGCCGGGGCGCGCAGCAGGGCGGGGCCGACGGCGAGGCGCAGGGGGCCCGGGGGGTCCGGGCATGAGCGGGGCGGGAGGCGTGACGGTGACGGCGGACGTGGAGACAGGCGTGGAGACGGGCGTGGCGGGGGCGGGCCTGGCGGCAGGGGGAACGGGCGTGACGGGCGCCACGGGTGCCACGGGCGTGGCGACGGCGGAGGCGGAGGGCCGGCTGGACGGCGTGGCGCGCCTGCTCAGGGCCGTCCGGGGCGGTCGGATGTCGCTGATACCCGCCCTGGTCGACGACCTGGACGCGGCGCAGCGGCGGCAGTGCCTGCCCGCGCTCAAGGCCCTGCGCAAGGAGCTGCGCGACGACTGGTCGAACGACGGGATCGGCGCCCGGGGCGCCCTGCTGCTCGCCGGGGCGGGCTGCCACACCGGCCCGGCCGGCGCCGCCACCTGGCTCGCCGGGCGCGACTTCACCGGGCGCGACTGGGCACGGCACCCGGCCCTCGGCCGCCTCGTCGAGGCGCAGCCGGTGGAGTGGCAGATCGAGGTGGCGACCAGGCTCGCCGCCCGGTCGGCCTCGGGCTGGGGCCGGTCGATGTACCCGCTCGTGGAGGCCGTGGTGCGGCGCACCGGCTGTGCGGTGCCGCAGGACGAGCCCTTCGTCCGCGAGTGGGCGAGCTCCGTGCGCCAGGGCGGCGGCCCGCAGCCGACCGTCGCGGCGCTGCTGCGGGCGGACGCCTTCACCCCGGTGCTGGCGCCCCGGGTGTTCGAACTCGACGACATCGGGTGGTTGCTGTCCTGGCAGCGCAGCCCCCGCCCCGGGGACTCCTGGCCGGAGGCGTTCGCCGAGCTCGCCGCCACCGGCGAGCTGGACCGAGCCGAGCTGCTCGACGCCTGCCTGGCCCGGCTGCTGCGCGGCGGGAAGTCCCCCGACCAGCGGGCCTTCCTCGACGTGCTGCGCGCCCTCGCCCCGACCCCCGAGGAGTACACGGCCCGCGTTCGGGACGTGCTGGCGCTGCTCGACGCGCCGTCCGTGATCGCCGGACACGCCCAGGAGGTGCTGGTCGGGCTGGACGAGGCCGGGCTGACCGAGCCCGAGGTGCTGGCCGAGGCCTCGGCGGTGGTGCTGTTCCGGACGGAGAAGAAGCTGGTGCGCGCCCAGCTCGGCTGGCTGGAACGCGCGGCCAGGCGCGAGCCCGCGCGGTCCGGGCCGGTGGTGCTCGCGGCGTCCGCCGCGTTCGGGCACCCGGACCAGGGCGTCCAGGAGCGGGCGCTGCGGGTGGTCGCCAAGCACCTGCGCGCGGCGGGCGAGGCCGTGCTGCCCGAGCTCCGCCTCGCCGCCGAGGCGCTGAACCCCGCCCACCACCCGCGGGCCGGCGAACTGCTCGGCGCCCCGGTCGGCGGCGAGGACCCGGACACCGGGTGGGACGAACTCCTCCCGCCCGCCCCGCAGCCGCGCCCGCTCGGCGCGCCGATCGCCTCCGCCGCCGAGGTGGCGGAGGAGCTGTCCGCCCTGCTGGCCGCCGAGAGCCCGGACGTAGCGGTCTTCGAACGGGTGCTGGACGGCCTGGTCCGCCAGGCCCACCTGGACCGCGCCGCGCTCGCCGAGGCCCTGGAACCGGTCCGCCGGGTCCACCCGTGGAGCGGCGTGGGGCGCTGGTACGACTGCACGCCCCGCGACGTCCTCCACGTGGCGGCCGCGGTCGCCGGCGATGCCCCGCCGCACCGGGGGGACCGGGACCTCCCCGGCGGCAAGGGCCGTTCGCCGCTGCGCAGCCGGAACACCACCGTGTACGGCACCGTCCTCGCCGCCCGGATGGAGGAGGCCGCCCGGCAGGTCACCGCGGACCGGCCGCCGTTCCTGCTGGCCACCCCGACCGACACCACCGGAGCGGTCGCCGCCGGGGTGCTGGTCGAACGGCTCGCCGGGTACGAGGCGGCCGGCGTCACCCCGGGCCGGGCCGACCTGTGCGCCGCGCTGCTGCGGGTCGCGCCCACCGCGGACGCGGAGGTGCTGCGGGCCGCCGGGGAGCTCGGCTCGCCCGCCGGGCGGTGGGTCGCGCACTGGCTGCGCACCGGGGGCCTGCCCGACCAGCCGTCCGAGCGGGTGTACTTCGCCCCCGGGCGGGGCTCCCGGCACGGCCGGATCTACGGGGAGCGCTGGTGGGAAGACCTCCAGCGGGTGGCCGTCGCCCAGCCGGGCGCCGGCGCCGGGCCGAAGGGGCCGGACGGCGAGCGGCTCGCCCCCGAGTTCCGGGCGCTGCTGGAGGGCACCGAACCCAGCGCGGCCCGGGTCCGCAAGATCGCCGAATGGCCCTGGTGGCCCACCGCGCACTGGGCCGCGATGCTCCCGTGGCACCGGGAGGAGCTGGCCGCCCGCTGGCTCGACCACTTCGCCGGCGGCGCCGACCGGGACGCCCGGGACACCGCGCGGCTGCTGCCGGCCCTCGCCGAGGCGGGCGGCCCGGCCGGGCTGGCCCTGCACCTGGCCGTGGCGTACGGCCTGGGCGCCCGGGACGCGGAGGACCGGACGGCGGCCGTCGACGCCCTGCTGGTGCTCGCCGCGCGCGGTGAGCTGGACGGCGCGCTGCTCGGCCGCGAACTGGGCGTGCTCGTCGGCCCCGGTACGGTCAAGGCCACCCGGCTCGCCTCGGCGCTCGCCCTGGCGGCGGGTACCGGCGCCTACGGGACGGTGTGGTCGGTGCTCGGGGCGGCCCTGCCGGGGCTGCTCGGCGGCGCCGGACAGTCCGCGCGGGGCCTCGGTGACCTGCTCGCCCTCGCGGCCGACTGCGCCCGGCGCACCCGCGCCCGCGGCCCGGTGGCCGAGGTGACGGCCACGGCGGAGCGCGCCGGGTCGAGCCGGGTGGTCAGGGAGGCCCGGATCCTGCGGGACGTCCTCGCGGCGTGAGGCACTGATGGCTGGTGGCTGACGGGTAGCGGCTGACAGCTGTCAGCTGACAGCTGACAGATAACAGATGACAACTTTCAGCGAACAACTTTCAGCGAACAGACTTTGAAATCTGTTCGCTGAAATCCGTTGCCGCCGCCCGCTCGCGCACCGGGGCCGCCGCCGCCCGCCCGTCCCGGACCAGTGGCTCGACGGTGCGCGTCGCGGCGGCGACCGCGACCGCACGCCACCAGAGCCGTAGTGCCGGAGGGGCGGCCGGCTCGAAGGGCTTGCCGGGCCGGGGCACCGCCAGCCGGGCGCCGAGCGTCTGGGCGGCCGTGACCACCCGTTCGGCGGGCTCCTCCCAGGGGTGCGGCGCCAGGCTGAAGGTGCACCAGTGGATCGGCAGCATCAGCTCGCCGCCCAGGTCGAGGTGGGCCTGCACGCCCTCCTCCGGCGTCATGTGCACCTCGGGCCAGAAGTCGCTGTACGCGCCGACCTGCATCATCGTCGCGTCGAAGGGCCCGAGTCGGCGGCCGATCTCGGCGAACCCGGGGAAGTACCCGGTGTCCCCGCTGTGGAAGATCCGGTGGTCCGGGCCGGCCACCACCCAGGACGCCCAGAGGAACAGCGCGCTGGTGCGCGGTCCGCGGCTGCAGTAGTGGCGCGCCGGTGTGGCGGTCAGGGTGAGCCCGGCGACCTCGGCGGACTCCCACCAGTCCAGTTCGACGATGCGCCGGGTCGGCACCCCCCAGTGCTCCAGGTGCGCCCCGACCCCGAGCGGCACCGCGAACACCGCGTCGGTGTCGATCAGCGCGCGGACGGTGGCCATGTCGAGGTGGTCGTAGTGGTCGTGGGAGACCACCACCACGTCCACCGGCCCGAGTTCGGACAGCGGCAGCGGCATCGGGTGCAGCCGCTTGGGGCCGGTCCAGGCGAACGGGGAGCAGCGCTCGCCCCACACCGGGTCGAGCAGCACCCGCCGCCCGCCGATCTCGGCGAGCACGGTGGCGTGGCCGAGCCAGGTCAGCCGCAGTCCGGACGCCGGGGGCGTGGCGAGGTCGACCGGCAGCAGCCGGTGCACCGGGACGGCGGCGGCCGGCGCCCGGCGGGTCTTGTCCCCGGTCAGCTGGGCCCGGGTGACCTCCAGCGGGCTGCGCTCGTAGACGAGCCGGCGGGTGGGCACCGGGTTGCGGAAGGCGCCGTCGGCGAACTGCGGGGAGCGGTGGATGCGAGCCAGCCGCTCGCCCTTCGGGTCGGCGCCGAAGGCCTCGGCCCGGACCCGGTGCCAGGCCGCGCGGGGCAGTGCGGCCAGTCCAGGTGCGGCGGGACCGGCGGCCGGATCGGAGGACGGCGGGGCGAGCTGCGAGGAAAGACCGGCGAGGCGGGCGAACCAGGGGGCTGGGCGGGGCACGGCTCCTCCAAGGACGGTCACGGCTACCGGGCGTGCCGGGGCGCGCACCTCGGTGGCTGGTGAGGCCACTGCTGTACGACAACCATCTCGTCGGAGGTTACTCGCCGCAGGTCGGCCGGACCTGGTGGACGGCTCGAGGCGGGCCAATCGGCGTACCCGACCGCCCTCCACCGCCCCGGACCACCCCGCGGCGGCGCCCTGGACCACCCCGCGGCGCCGGCCGGGGGCGACCCGTGGAGCCGGCCCGGCGCCCCGGCCGTCGGTCCGGGCCGGAACGCGCCGCCCCGGACCCGCGCCCGCTACGCGTAGAACCGCGTGATCGTCTCCGCGACGCAGTGCGGCTTGGTGCTCTCCGCGCTGGTGATGGTGAACCGCACCACGGCCTGGACCCCGCCCGCCACCTCGGTGGCCGAGACCAGCTCGGCGGTGGCCCGGATCGCCGTGCCCACCGGCACCGGTGCCGGGAAGCGGACCTTCTCCGAGCCGTAGTTGAGCGCCATCCGCACGCCCTCGACGCTGTAGCACTCCTTCGCCAGCACCGGGATCATCGACTGGGTCAGGTAGCCGTGCGCGATGGTGGAGCCGAACCGGCTCTCCTTGGCCCGCTCCGGGTCCACGTGGATCCACTGGTGGTCACCGGTGGCCTCGGCGAACAGGTCGATCTGCCGCTGCTGGATGGTGTGCCACTCGCTGGTGCCCAGCTCGGTGCCGACGGCGGCGGTCAGGTCGGCGAGGGAGGCGAAGCTCGTCACGGTGTGCTCCTGGAGGGGGCGTGCCCGGGGGATAGGTGCAGGACGCCGGAAGCGTATGCCTACCCACCGGTATCTGTCAGGGGGTGACGGCCCGGCACCCGTCCGCTCGGCACTCGTCGGCCCGCCGGGCTCCGCGGCCCACTCGGCCCGCCGGGCCCCACCGGCCCGGTCGGCTCCGCCGCCGGCCTCAGGACCGCAGCGCCCCGCGCCCCGCGGCGCCCTGCCCGGTCGGGAACAGCCGACGGCCGCTGACCAGCTCCGGCACCAGCGCGACGAACAGCGGCTCCGGATCGCCCACCCACGGCCGCAGGCCGGAGCGCAGCACCCGCCGCACCTGGTCGGGCTCGCGCACCACGTCGGCCCGTCCGTGCACCAGGACGCTCCAGCCGGTCCGGGTGACCGGGTCCAGCAGGTCCGCCTGGAAGGCCACCACCGTGCCGTCCAGCCCGCGCGCGGTCGCACTTCCCCGGCGCACGGCGAGCACCAGCCGCCCGTCCAGGACCTCGAAGGAGACCGGCAGGACGGCCGGAAGTGCGTGCTCGGTGTACACCACGCGCCCGACGGGCACGGTGCTGAGCAGCCGCAGGCACTCGGCCTCGCTCAGGGTCTCCACACGGTCCTCGCGCTCCATGCGACCGATCGTCCTCCGGTCGGCGTGCGCGCCGATAGGGCCCATGGTCCCGGAGCGGGCGGGCCGGGAGCCCCGTCGGCGGACGCCGGGAGCGGTAGCCTGCCCGGCGGTGGAACGGCACCCGCCCCCGCGCGCAGCGGCGGCGGGCGCGGCGGGCGACCCCGGGTGCGCCGGGGCCGGCGAGGGAGGGGCGGGCGTATGGCGGGCGGGGTCGACCTGGTGGTGATCGGGGCGGACGGCGGACCGGACCGGGGCTTCGGCGGTTCGGCACTGGCGCCGGACGGCGCCCGGCTGCTCGCCGAGGTGCTGCCGGGGATGTGCTTCGACGCGGGTGCGGCCGGCTGCCGGGTCACCGGGGTGGCGCCGGACGCGGACGCCAACGCGATGCTGACCGCCGTCCGGGACGCCGCCCAGCACCCGGGCCGCTGGCTGGTGGTGTGCCTGGTCGGCCAGTTGGTGGCCGACCCGCGCGGCCGCCGGCTCGCCCTGGTCACCGGCGGCAGCACCGCCGACAACGCCTACCGGCGCGGCCTGGCCTGGGACTGGGTGGTCAGCGCGATGGTGCACGGGGACCAGGAGGAGGCGTTGCTGCTGGTCGACGCGGTGGCCGACCGGGACACCTGGGCGGCGCTGGAGCGCGGTGGCGGCGAGGACGGGGCCGGTGAGCTGCTGAGCTACCCGCGCGTCCCGCTGTGGGGCCGGGTCGGCCGCTACGCCCCCGGCAGACGCGGCCGGGACGCCGTGCTGCCGGGCGGTGAGGGGTCGTTCAGCCGGGCCCTGACCACCGTCCTGCGCCAGGGTGTCCCGGGTGCTCCGGCCGCCGTCGCCCCGCTGGATCTCCAGCCCTCGGTGGCGGCGCTGATCGACGGTGCCGAGCCGGCCGGTAGTTCGGGTGCGCCGGGCGCGCGCCTGCTCGTTCCGCCGCAGGGCGGGCGCCTCCTGATGCGCAATCGGGCCGCGGTCAGGGGCGCATTGGCCGGATTGTCGCTTTCCGAAGAACTGTTGGCCGTTCTGTGGCGGGAAAGTGCCCCGACGGAACCGCCTTCCGCGTAAGGTCAGGGGGCCTGAGGTGTTGCCGTGATGGGGTGGGTTGGCGAAGAATCGATCCCCAGCGGAAACACCGGCGGGACAGCGGAATTCTTCTGGCGGCCACGGATCACTGACCGGGTCGGTCGCGATGAGGTGGGGCGATGCGGCAGCGCGGAAATGTGTTGCGCCCTGGGGCGGTTGGGATCGGCGGGGTGGTTCTGGCGTTGCTCCTCGGGGCGTGTGCGAGCAGTGGTGCCGGTGGTTCCGTCGATCGTCTCGGGACGGCTGCACCCAGTGTTGCGGGAGTGGATCCGGTAACTCCTTCGGGTGGTTCGGTAAACGGCTCGATCGCGCCGACCGACGGGCCGGAAGGGGCGATGGGGCGGCTTGCCCTGAAGACGTATCAGGACTGGTGGCAGGCCCAGGCGGACGCATTCGGGCGAACGGATTCGGACGGATTCGCTCTGGAGACGTACTCCTCCGGCCGGGCGCTGGCCGACGCCCTGGTCGGTCTCCGCCAACTCCGCGACGCCAAAATGGTGATGACCGGTACTCCGCGGAATTCCGCCGCGGTGAAGACCATTGATCTCACATCCGATCCGCAGACCGCGGTGATCGAGGACTGCGTCGACGTGTCGGACTGGCGCCGCGTCGACGCCGTCACCCGCGCCGCCAAGGATCCGGGCCAGCGGCTGAACCGCTACGTCGCGACCGCGTCCCTGCGCTGGTTCCAAGCACGTTGGCTGATCTACGACTTCAAGCGGGAGGTGGACCGGACATGCTGAACGCGCTGAACACGACGAACCGAAGGAAGCCGAGCCCCAGGAAACCGGCCGGGCGGTTGGCGATCCTCGCGCCGTTGTCCGCCGGGTTGCTGCTGGCCTCGGCGATCACGGCGGCGGCGGACGAACCACCGGGCGGCGGCGCCGAACAGTGCTATCCGGACGTGATCTGTTCGGGGGTCAACTCCGGCGGGAAGAAGCCCGTACCCGGCCCGAGCCAGCCCGGCGGCACCGGCGGCGGGACCGAGGACGGCCCGCAGGTGTGCAGCTACCACGACCAGCAGTGGGCCTGCCACGATCCGGAGCTCGGCTGGTTCAACAGCGGCTCCGGCTGCTACTACCGCCCGCTGGACAACCCGCCCGCCGAGGGCGCCCCGGAGTGGCAGGGGCACAAGCCGTCCGAGGGCGCGCTCTACTCCAAGGTCTGCCCGCAGACGGGCGGCGGGATGGGCGGCGCCGAGATCGTGTTCGAGGCCACCACGCCGGCCGGTCCGCCGGTGCTGAACCTGGCGGACATCGGGGTCAGCTACGCCCACGAGATGCGCTTCCCGAAGCCGGCCGCGGGCGTCGCCCCCAAGGGCACCGCCGTGGTGAAGGCGCCGGTCTGGCTCTGGGTCGACAACGTCGTCGCACCGGCGCCCAAGACGCTCTCCGTCCCCGGCGCCTCGGTGACGGTCACGCCCCTGCTGAAGGGCGTGACCTGGGACTTCGGCAAGGACGTCACGGTGAACTGCGACACCGCCGGCACGCCGTACGACCCGAAGTACGGCGCGGCCAAGTCGCCCGACTGCGGCTACGAGTTCGCCGTCGGCTCGGCCAACCGCAAGGACGGCGTCTACGCGGGCACCGTCACGGCGAACTGGGTGGGGCACGTCGTGGTCACCGGGCCGAACGCGAAGACCTTCGACGTCAAGATCCCGCAGTCCACGGACATCAGGCTCAAGGTCGCCGAGGTGCAGGTCCTCAACTGACACCGGGCCGGTCCACCCCGGAGCGGTCCGCCTCCGGCGCGGGCGTGGACCGGCGCCGACACGGGCCGAGCACGACTCCGACCCCCACGACTTAGACCCCCCACGACTTCGACCCCCCACGACTTCGACCCCCAGCACCAACGACCCGGAACGAGCACGAGGAAGGGCGGAACCCGGTGGAGAACCGTACATTCGCGACGCCGGGATCCGGCACACCCGCGGGCGCCGCGGTGTCCGTGGCGGTCCCGGACCAGGGAGCGGCCGCGGGCCGGGCCCGTGGCCGCGGCGCGGGCAAGGCCGGCGGCCGGGGCAAGGGCGCCGGCGCGGGCGGCGGCGCGGGCGGCGAGGACCAGCGAGCCGCGCCGCACACCCCCGGTCGTACCCTGCGGGCCCGGCGCCGCCGCCCGGCCGTGCTGGCGATGGCGGTCGCACTGATCGCGGCCGGCGGCCTGGGCGGTGCGGTGCTCTACAACAGCACCGGCCAGCGGGTCGCGGTGCTGGCGCTCGCCCGGGACGTCCCGTGGGGGCAGGTGATCACCGACGACGACCTGGTGGTGGCCCGGATCGCGGGCGATCCGGCGCTGCGGCCGGTCTCCGCCGTGGACCGGCGGACCGCGGTCGGCATGCGGGCCGCGACCGACCTCAAGCGCGGTGCCATGCTCACCCCGACCGACCTGGCGCAGAACCTGGCCGTCCAGCCCGGCCAGATCGTCGTCGGCGTCTCCGCCAAGCGCACCCAGCTGCCGGCCAGTCGGCTCCAGCCGGGGCTGCAGATCGTCGTCGTCTTCACCCCGGACAACAGCAAGGCGGACTCGATGCCCGCCACCGTCATCACCGTCGGCCGGGTGGACACCGACGGGAGCCAGGTCATCGACGTGGCCGTCGGTGCCGCGGACGGGCCCCGGCTGGCGCAGTGGGTGGCGGGCGGGCGGATCCAGGTGCTGCTGGCGCCGCGCGCCGCCTCGGCGGGCGGCGCGACCGCGGGCACCGGTGGTACCGCGGGCACCGGCGGCACGGCCGCGCCGACCGCCGCGCCGAGCGGGGCCGCCACCGGGGCACCCTCCGGCGCGGCCACGGCGCCCGTGCCCCCCGCCGGGGCGGGTGGCGCCTGATGGCGGTGATCGCGGTGGCCGGCGGCCCGGGCGCGCCCGGCGCGACCACGACGGCCCTCGCCCTGCTGCTGGCCTGGCCGCTCGAGCCCGGCCGCCGGGTCCTGCTGGTGGAAGCCGACCCGGACGGCGGCGCGGTGCTCGCCGGCGCCCTGGAGGGCCGGGTCGAGGCGGTGTACGGGCTGCGCAACCTGGCCGTCGCCGACCGGCGCGGCCTGCTCGCCCAGACCATCTGGGAACAGCTGATCGACCTGTCGCCCGACGGCACCGCCGAACGGCTGCTGCTGCCCGGCCTCACCGACCCCACCCAGGCGCCCGGTCTCGCCTACACCTGGGAGCCGCTGATCGAGCTGCTGCACGGGCTCGAACCGCAGGGCTACGACGTCATCCTGGACCTCGGCCGCTCCGGCGCCACCGGTACGAGCGCGGTGCTGGCCCGCCGGGCGGACGTGGTGGCGGTGACGGTCCGCACCACGCTGCGCGGCCTGAGCTCCGCCCGCCCCCGGCTGTCCGCGCTCACCGAGGACCTCGCCACGGCGGGCACCGGCTCGGACGCGCTCGGGCTGCTGCTGGTCGGCGAGGGGCCCTACTCGGGCGCGGAGGTGTCGCGCGAGTTCGGGCTCCCGGTGCTGGGGCTGCTGCCGCACGCCGTCCGCACCGCCCGGGTGCTCTCCGACGGAGGGGACACCACCGACCGGCGCTTCATCCGCTCCGAGCTGATGCGCACCGCCCGTTCGGCGGCGGACGAGGTGCAGCTGCTGGTCCGGCGGCGGCGCCAGCGGCTCGCGCCGAACCCGGCGCCGGCGTCGGCGCCGGTGCCCGTGCCCGCCCTGCCCACCGCCCCGGACCGGGCCCAGCCGCAGGGCCCGGGGCCGTCCGTGCCCGGGCCGGTGGCGGCCCCCGCACCGGCGGCCTACCGCCCGACGGTCGGGTCACCGGCGGTCCCGGCGGAGGCGGTCCCGGCACAGGCGTACGAGTCGGCCGCCCGCGGTGGAACGCCCCCGGCGCCCGCGGCGTACGGCGGGACCGGCTCCGGGGACGCGTCCTCCGGGCCGCCGACCTACGGCCAGGTGGCTTACGGCGAGGTGCCCTACGGCGAGGCGACGTACGGCGAGGTCGCGTACGGGCCGGTGACGCAGGGCCCGACGGCGTACGGCCCGGTGGGGCCCGGGCCGGTGGCGTACGGCCCCGTGGCGGGGGAGCAGCCCTCGTACCAGCCCCCGCAGCCCGTCCCGCCGGTGATCACCACCGGACCGGTGGCGCCGCTGGCCGGGCTGGCGCCCCAGCCCGCCGCGCCCGCGCCGTTCCCGGCGCACGTCCAGGCCCCGTACCCGGCGCAGCAGGCCCACCAGCCGTACGGCCGGCACGGCCGGCACGGCCCGTACGGCCCGCAGGAGCCTCAGCACCCGCAGGACCTGCAGGAGCCTCAGCACCCGCAGGACCCGCGCGATCCGGTGAACGCGTCCGGCCGGGCCGGCCAGGCCGACCCGCAGGACCCCCACGGCCACCCGGCGGCCGCCCGGGACGAGCAGCAGTACCGGCTCCAGCAGCCGGCCGGGACACCCGACCAGCAGTCCGCCGACGGCCGGCGGCCGCAGACCCCCGGGGAGGTGCTCCGTGCGCGGTAGCCCCCTGCACCAGCACCCCACCGCCGACCCGGCCGCCCTGCCCTGGGCGACCCCGGCCTCGGCACCCGCTCCGGCTCCCGCGCCCGGTCCCGCCGCGGCGCAGGCGTCCGCGACGGCGCAGGCCTACCGGCCCGGCCCCGTCGCCCCGCAGCCCGTTCCGCAGCCCGCCCCGCCGTACGCCCACCAGGGCGGCGCCGCGGCGCCGACCGCCGTCCCGCCGGGGCTGCCCTCGCTGGACCTGCGCGGCGCCGCCACCCGGCCGGCCGTCGACCCGCAGGTGGCGCGCGAGCTCAAGCGCCAGGTCGCGGCCGAACTGCACCAGCAGATCACCCGGTTGACCAGCGCCTCCGGGTCCGAACCGGACCGCGCCACCCGCCGCCAGCGCGGCCGGGCGCTGATCGAGGAGGCCGTCGCCCGCTGGTCCGACGCCTACGCGCAGACCCACGGCATCCCGCCCACCCGCGAGCAGGACCGGGCACTCGCCGAGGCGGTCTTCGACCTGCTCTTCCGGGCCGGGCGGCTGCAGCCCTACCTGGACGACCCGGAGATCGAGAACATCCTGATCAACGGCTGCGACGACGTGTGGATCTCCCGGGTGCACCAACCCCTGCGCCAGGTCCCGCCGGTGGCCGACAGCGACGCCGAACTCGTCGAGCTCCTCCAGGACCTGGCCCGCCAGCACGGCGGCGGTGAGCGCAGCCTCTCCACCGCCAGCCCGACCCTGGCGCTGCGCCTGGAGGGCGGCATGCGCCTGCAGGCGCTGACCGAGGTCACGCCCCGCCCGTACGTGGCGATCCGGCGCCACCGGGTGGCCTCGGCGACGCTGCCCGAGATGGTCGAACTCGGCACCCTGGACAGCACCCTGGCGGCCTTCCTGGCCGCCGCCATCCGGGCCCGCAAGAACGTGATGATCACCGGCACCCAGGGCGTCGGCAAGACCAGCCTGCTGCGCGCGATGGCCGCCGAGATCCCGCCGGACGAGCGGATCGGCACCCTGGAGTCCGAGTTCGAGCTGTGGCTGCACACCCTCGGGCACCTGCGCCAGGTCGTCCCGATGGAGGCCAGGGAGGGCAACGGGGAGCGCGTCGAGGGCCGGCTGGCCGGCGAGTTGACGATCGGCGACCTCATCCCGGCCGCGCTGCGGATGACCCTGTCGCGGATCATCGTCGGCGAGGTCCGCTCCGGCGAGGTCGTCCCGATGCTGCGGGTGATGACCAACGGCGAGGGCGGCTCGATGTGCACCCTGCACGCGCGCGGCCCGCAGATGGTCGTCGACCGCATCGCCGAACTCTGCCTCGAGTACGGCTCGCACATGACCGACTCGCTCGCCTACCGGCTCACCGCCAACGCCCTGGACCTCATCGTGCACGTCACCATGGTCGACGAGACCGCCGTCGGCGGCCGCCGGCACCGCTTCGTCTCCCACGTCCTCGAGGTCGCCGGCCTCGGCGAGAGCGGCCGGCCCGCGCTGAACACGGTGTTCGGCCCCCGGCTGGACATCGGCGAGCCGCGGGCCGTCCCGCACACCCCGCCGCAGTGCCTGGACGACCTGCGCCGGGCCGGCTTCGACGCCGGCCTGCTCGGCTCCCGGTACGGGAGCTGGGCCTCCCCGCTGCAGCTGCGGATCGGCGGTGGCGCGCGGTGATGCTGCTCTTCGCCCTGTGCGGGCTGGCGGTCGCGGGCGGCCTGGTCGCCCTGGTGGCCTGGGCCCGCGGCAGCGAGCCGGCGGACGAGGACGAGGCGCTCCGGCCGGACAACCCGCTGGCCGGGCGCGCCCACATCCTCTGGTACGGCGCCCCCGGCACCGCCTCCTCCCGGATGGTGCGGCTGCGGCGGATCCAGCTGCCGGTCGCCCTGGCCGGCGCGCCGCTCGGCTGGCTGTTCACCGGCATCCCGCTGAGCGCGCTCCTGGTGCCGCTGGCCGTCTTCGGCCTGCCCTGGCTGTTCGACACCACCCGCCCGGACACCCGCCGGATCGAACGGCTGGAGGCGCTGTCCGAGTGGACCCAGCGCATCGCCGACGTGCTGCTGCTCGGCGTCGGCCTCAACCAGGCCATCGTCACCAGCCGGCGCACCGCCCCCGCCGCCCTGGAGGAGGAGATCGGCGAGCTCGCCGCGCGGCTGCAGGCCCGCTGGCGGCCCGAGGAGGCGCTGCAGGCCTTCGCCGACAGCCTGGCCGACGCCACCGCCGACAAGGTGCTGGCCGCGCTCGTCCTGCGCTCCGGCGACAGCGGCCCGGGCCTCGCCCGCGCCCTGTCCGACATGGCCGACTCGGTGCGCGAGGAGGTCCGCCAGCGCCGCGCCATCGAGGCCGACCGGGCCAAGCACCGCACCACCATCCGCTGGCTGGTCGGCATCATCGTGCTGGTCGTCACGGTCGGCTCCTTCAACAGCGAGTACACCCGGCCGTACGGGACGGTGCTCGGCCAGGTCGTGCTCGCGGTGGTCGCCGCCCTGTTCGTCGCGATCATCGCCTGGATGCGCGCCCTCGCCTCGCACCCGCCGGTGCCCCGGCTGCTGGCGCCGGACCGGCGGAGCAGGAGCGGGCGCCGCACCCCGGCGCGCGCGGACGAGCCCGCCGAGCAGCTCGGGGAGGTCCGGTGATCTCCCCCTGGTCCGTGCTGGCCGGCGCCGCGGCGGCCGGCGGCCTCGCCGTGCTGATCGCCGAACTGCGGCCGGCCCCGCCGGACCTGCGCCAGGCGCTGGACCGGCTGCACCGCGCCCCCGCGGACCGGGCCGTCGACCCGGACGACGAGCGGCCCCGCTGGTACGACCGGATCGGCGAGCGCTCGGTCCACCTGCGCGGGGTGTCCGTCCCGCACCGCGAACTCGCCCTGATCGGCCGCACCCCGGCCCGCTTCATGGTGCACAAGCTGCTGTTCGCCGCGATCGGCCTGGTGCTGCCGGCCTACCTCGGTGCGATGGCCGTGGTGATGGACGTCGGCCTGCCGTTCGCCCTGCCGCTGCTGGCCGGGCCGCTGCTGGCCGGCCTGCTCTGGTTCGTCCCCGACGCCATCGTGCGCGGCGAGGCCAAGGAGGCGCGCACCGAGTACCTGCACGGCATCGCCGCCTACCTGGAGCTCGTCGCACTGGAGCGGGCCGCCGACTGCGGCCCCGCCGAGGCCCTGCACCGCGCGGCCTCGGTCGGGCGCGGCGCGGTGTTCCGCCGGATCCGCGACGCCCTCGACCGGGCCACCACCGACCGGCTCCCGCCCTGGGCCGGACTGGACGCGCTCGCCGAGGAGTTGGGCCTCAGCCCGCTGCAGGACGTGGCCGACATCATGCGGCTGTCCGGCACCGACGGCGCCGCCGTGTACGACACCCTGCGGGCCCGCGCCAAGGGCCTGCGCGGCGAACTGCTCGCCGAGGACCTCGCCCGGGCCAACGCCGACAGCGAGCGGATGGTCGCGCCGGGGGCCGCCCTCACCCTGCTGATGACCGTCCTGATCGTCTTCCCCGCGCTCCACCAGATGCTCAACTGACCTGCGGAACAGTGCGTCTGCCTCACACCACACCCCCGGGAGACCCGAAATGACCGTCCGACTCGCCCATCTGGCAGGCCGACTGCTGCGGCCCGTCCTGCTGCCCGTGCAGTTCGCCCTGCTGCTGTTCACCCTCCGGCTCGGCCGGCTGCGCGCCGCCCGCGCGCGCGGCGACCGCGGCGCCATCAGCATCGAACTCGCGCTCGCCATCATCGCGCTGGTGTTCGTCGCCGGTGCCGTCGCGACCGCGCTGTACCTGCTGAAGGACAAGGTCGTGACCAAGGTCGAGCAGGACCCGAACCTTCCGGGCGGCGCGGGCGGCGCCACCAAGTGACGTACCGACCTCGCCGCCGGGGCGACCGGGGGTCGATGAGCGTGAGCCTCGCCATCGTCTTCCCGGTCGTCCTGGTGCTCCTGATGCTCGTCGTCCAGGCCGCGCTGATCTGGTACGACCGGCAGCTCGCGCTCACCGCCGCCCGCGAGGGCGTGGACGCCGGGCGGATCCAGGGCACCGGGGCGGACGAGGTGAAGGACGACTCGGCCCGCCGGCAGGCCCGGGACTTCCTGGACCGGCAGGGCGTGCACGAGTACACGGTGACGACCGACGGCAGCACGGCCGGACTGGTCCGGGTCACCGTCTCGGTGCGGCCGCCACTGCTGATCCCGGGCCTGTCCGCGCCGGCCGTCAGCCAGTTCGCCGAGGCGCCGCGCGAGCGCTTCGTGCCGCCGCCGGGGGTGAAGCCGTGAGGCGGCGGCCCGGCGTGGCGGGCGGGGGCGCGGTGCGGCCGGGCCGGCGGGGGCGGTTCGCACCGCGCCGCCGGGACGGCGGCGGGATCGCGATCGAGGCGGCGATCGTCGTGCCGGCGGTGGTCGGGCTGGTCCTGGTCGCCATCGCGGCCGGGCGGGTGCAGACCACCGCCGGCACGGTCGAGGCGGCGGCCCGCGCCGGCGCCCGCACCGCCTCGCTGCAGCGCAGCGTGGACGGCATGACCCAGCCGGCCCGGGAGTCGGCGCTCGACACGCTGCGCCAGCAGGGCGTGTCCTGCCGCGGCTCCGACGTCCGCGTCGTCCCGGGCCAACTGGACCTTCCCGGCGGCACCGTGACCACCGTCAGGGTGACGGTGGTGTGCGACGTCGAGCTCGCCGACCTGATCGGCGGACCGTCCGGGGTGCCCGTGACCAAGCACCTCGTCGGCGAGTTCACCTCGGTGGTGGACCGCTACCGGGGCACCTGACCGGCGGATGGCGGCACGGGACGCGGCAGGGGCCGCCACGGGGGGCGTGGTGCGGCGGGTCACGGGGGACGCGGTGCGGCCCGCGGTGTCGGACGCGGTCAGGCCCGCGGTGTCCGAAGCGGTTCGGCCCGCGGCCGGGGGCCCGGTGCGGCCCGCGCCGCCGGACGAGGTGCGGGTGGTGACGGGGACGCGGTACGGCCCGGGGATTGGGACGGCCCGCGCGGGGGAAACGCAAGCGGAGAGCGCTCGGGGGATGACGCAACGGCACCGGGCGGCGCCCGGTGGGGGCCGGTGGGGAGAACAGGGTGCGGAAGGGGCAGCGGGGATGAGGATGCCCGTCAGGGTGCGGCGCCGCCGCCGGTCGGACCGGGGGGCGGTCGCCCTCTTCGTGGCGATCTGCGCGGCCTACGTCGTGCTCGTCATCGCCCTGGTGATCGACGCCGGCGGCCGACTGCGGGTCGCCGAACGCACCGACGCCTACGCCCAGGAGGCCGCACGGGTCGGCGGACAGCAGCTCGACCAGGCCGCCGTCCTGCAGGGCAAGGGATTCAAGGTCCGGCAGGACTACGTGCGGCAGGCCGCCGACGCCTACCTCGTCCTCTACGGCCTGCGGGTCGGCGAGGTCGAGTTCTCCGGCGACGGCAAGGTCGTCACCGTCACCGTGCAGGCCGACTACCGGCCCGTCCTGCTGGGCGCGTTGGGGGAGCGGAAGGTAACGGGCAAGGGCAGTGCGACCCTCGTCCACGGAGTCGAGAAAGCGGAGACCGACTGATGGCCGCGCCACGTGCCAAGGACCAGGCCCGAACCGCCCCAGGCCGGGCCCCGAGCGGACACCGGGCCGCCCGCGGGCCCGCCGCGCCAGCGCCCCGCCCGCCGCGCGGCCGGGGCCGCGCCGCAGCCCTGATCACCGCGCTCGCCGCGCTGGTCACCCTGCTCTCCCTGCTGGTCGGCGTGCCCGCGCTGCTGCTGTACGGCACCCGCGCGGTCGCCGCGATGGGCGAGGTGGCGCCGGACGGCGTCGGCGAGGCGCTCACCGGGCCGGACGACGGGCGGCTGTTCCTGTGGCTGCTGGTGGTGGTCGGCTGGCTGGCCTGGGGCTGCTTCGCGCTCTCCGTCCTGCTGGAGATCCCGGCCCAGCTGCGCGGCCGGATCGCCCGCCGCATCCCCGCCTTCGGCTGGAGCCAGCGGCTGGCCGCCGGCCTGGTCGGCTCGGTGCTCGCCCTGGTGCCGGTCGCCGGCTCCGCCTTCGCGGCCGCGCCCGCCCACACCGCCAGTGCCCCGGCCCAGGTGACGGCCGGCGTGCAGCGCGCCGCCCTCACCGCCGCCCAGGCCGCACCCGCCCTGGCCCCCGCCGCCGAGCAGCACGCCGGCTACACCGTGCGCGACAGCCGGCCCGCGGACAGCCTGTGGTCCATCGCCGAACGTCAGCTGGGCTCCGGCGAACGGTGGACGGAGATCGCCAAGCTCAACGACGGCAGGGTGATGGACGATTCGGGCACCCGCTTCGACGCCGACCGGCCGATCCAGCCCGGCTGGCAGCTGCTGATGCCGGCGGACGCCAAGGCCGACGACGCGGCGACCCCGGCACCCGCACCCGCCGACACGCCCGCGCCGGGCGGGGCCGACGGCTCCGCGCGGGCCCCGCAGTCCGGGACGGAGCCGGCTCCGGCCGGGCACGGCACGGTGACCGTACGGTCCGGCGACAGCCTCTCCGCCATCGCCCAGCGGGAGTTGGGGGACGCCGAGGCGTGGCCGAAGCTGTTCGAGGCGAACAAGGGGGCGCAGGCCCCTGACGGGGAGCGGCTCACCGACCCCGACGTGGTGGTGCCGGGGATGGTCCTCACCGTGCCGGGGGCCGCCGCACCCGCACCCGCCCCTTCGCCGGAGCCGGCTCCCGCACCGCAGCCCGCACCGCCCGCCGACCACGCGCCCGCGACCCCGGCCCCGACCCCGGCCCCGACGCAGGGCGCGCCCGCCCGGTCCGCGCCGGCCACCCCGGCGCCCGCGCCCACCCACGCGCCGGCCCCCGCCGCCCATGCCGAACCGGCCCCCAGCGACGACTACCGGGTGGCCCTCACCGCCTCCACCGTCGGCGTGCTGCTCGCCGCCATCATGATCGGCACCGTCGCCCACAAGCGCGGCACCCAGCAGCGAGCCCGCCGGCCCCGGCACCGCATCACCATGCCGGACGCCGAGGCCGCCGCCTTCGAGAACGAGCTGAGGGCCCGGCAGGACGACGCCGGCCTCGACCTCCTCGACCGCGCCCTGCGCACCATGGCCCGGCACACCGTGCGCGGCGGCAAGCGGCTGCCCGCCATCGTCGCCGCCCGCATCACCCCCGGCCACACCATCGAACTGCACCTGTCCGGCCCGGCCACCCCGATCACGCCGTTCCGCGCCGCGCACGCGGCCAACGTCTGGTGGTGCGGCCCCGACTCCGGGGACCTGCTCAGCGCCGCCCAGGCCCGCAAGACCGCCGCGCCGTACCCCGCCCTGGTCACCCTCGGCACCTCGCCGGACGGTTCCGTCGTGCTCGCCGACCTCGAGGCCGTCCGGCTGCTCCACCTCTCCGGACACCCCGACGACGCCCGCGACGTGCTGCGCACCCTCGCCGTCGAGCTCGCTCACAGCCCGCTCGCCGACCGGCTCCACCTGCACCTCGTCGACCTCGCCGAGGAGATCCCGATCAGCGGCCCGGCCGCCGAACGCATCCACCGCCACCCCACCCTGGAGGCCGCGCTGGCCGCCCTCGGCCCGCGCACCGCCAAGGCCCGCGCCACCCTGGTCGCCGCCGAGGCCGCCAGCCCGCGCGACGCCCGCAGCCGGGGCCAGGCCGACGAGTCCTGGATCCCGGAGATCGTGCTCTGCGCCCAGCAGCCCGGCGGCGGTGTCCCCGCCGAACTGGGCCGGCTGCTCGACGCCCGCCCGCGCACCTGCGTCGCCGTCATCACCCGCGCCCCCGAGCGCGGCACCGGCCCCGTCGCCCGCTGGACCCTGCCGACCACCGGCCAGGCCGCCATCCCCGGGCTGCACCTGACGGTCGAGCTCCAGCGGCTCGACGACCGGCAGTACGACCAGGTCGCCGAACTGCTGAGGGCCGCCGACGACACCACCCAGCACCCCGCCCCGGCCTGGACCCTGGACGGTCCGGGCTTCGACCCCGACGCCGACGACGCGGACACGGCCGAACTGCCCGCCGCCGTCCCCGTCCTGGCCGCCGTCGGCGCTCCGGCGGCCGGCACCGGGGGCGGCACGGACACGGCCGCCGGCCCGCGGCTGCTGGCCCGGGTCATCGGCACCGGCGCCAGCCCCTTCGCGGGTACCGACCCGGCCACGCCCGTCCCGCCGGCCCCGGCGGGGCCGCTTCCCCCGGCCGTCCCGGTGCTCCCGTCCGGAACGGTTTCCCCGGTGGGCCCGGTGCCCCCGCCCGGAGCGGTTCCCCCGCCCGGAGCGGGGAGGCACGTGGTCAACGGGCAGGGGCGGCAGGCCGCGGCGGTGGAGGGCGGGAGCGCGCCGGACTCCGTCGCGGCCGCCGGACCCGCCGCCGGCAGCGGCGCGGACGGCGATCCCGCGCCCGGGTCGGCGGCCGAGCCGGCCACCGACGAGACCACCCGGGACCTGCGCCGACCGGAGGCCGTGGAGGGCACCCCGACGGCCGTCCTGCCGGTCCAGCCGGTCCGGCCGGTGGTGCCCGCGCAGCCGTCCGGTCCCGCGCAGCCCTCCGGTCCTGCCCAGCCGTTCGGTCCCGCGGCGCCCGGTGAGCCCGGTGGGCCCGGCGGATCGCAGCCGGGCGCCGAGCCCACCCCGAACCACCAGCCCGTGCCCGCGCCCACCGGCACCGACCCGCGGACCCCGGCCCGGCCCGAGCCCGGTTCCGGGCCCGGGACCGGGACCGGCACGCCCGAGGCCGTCGGGCCCGGCGCCGTCGGGCCCGAGCCCACCGGGTCCGAGCCCACCGCGGACGGGGCGGCTCACGAGCCCGGCCCCGCCGCCGTCGCCCCGGTCGCGCAGACCACCCCCGGGCGCAGCGACAGCGACGACCTGCTCGCCATCCTCCGCTCCCCGGAGGCGCACGCCACCCGCAACGCCCCCCGGATCCGGCTGCTCGGACCGGTCGACGTCGCCGGTGTCCTCGGCACCGCCGAACCCGGCGCCCTGCCGCGGCTCACCGAACTCGCCGTCTACCTCGCGCTGCGTCCCGGTGCCGACCACCACGCGCTGGACCACGACCTCCACCCGGGCGCCGCCCACCTCGACCCGCACCCCACGGCGGCCGACACCGGGAGCCCGCTGCCCGGCAAACTCGCGGACCTGGCCGCCTGGTTCGGCAGCTCGCCCGAGGGGCGCACCTTCCTGGCCACCGACACCACCGAGGGCTACACCTTCGCCCCGGCCGTCACCTGCGACTGGGACGAGTTCCGCAGCCTCTACCGGCGCGGCATGCGCAGCACCAGCGCCACCGCCGACGCCGCCCTCGCCCACGCCCTGGCCCTGGTCCGCGGCGCCCCGTTCGCCGAGGCGCCCCCCGCCTCCTACGGATGGGCCGAGGCCGAACGCCAGGACATGATCGCCGCCATCGTCGACACCGCCCACGAACTGGCCGCCCGCCGCCTGCAGTACGGCGACCACCGCAGCGCCGAGGCCGCCGTCTTCCGCGGCCTCGCCGTCGCCCCGGACGTCGAACTCCTGCACCGGGACCTCTTCTACGCCTACGCCTCGGCCGGCGCCCGCGACCAGCTCCTGCGCGCCGTCAACCGCCTCGACGCCCTGAGCCGCCGCACCGGCCGCGACCTCGACGCCGACACCGTCGCCCTGCTGCGCGACCTCCTGGCCGGCTCCTGACCCCACGACCCGTCCCGCCCGCTCCCGCTGCCCGGTCGCCCCCCAGGGCGCCGGGCAGCGCCGTGCCCGGGCATGATCGGTGGGGGCAGCACGGTGCCCCGACGAAGAGGAGGGCAGCCATGACGGAGGAAGCGGATCGGCCGCTCGGTGAACTCCGCCCCGGTGAACGGGTCCGGGTGACGGTCGTCCGCCACCACCCGTGGGGCTTCTCGGCGCGGATCCACGGTTACGAGCCGGTCGGAGCGTCCCTGGACCTCATCCGCCGCGGCGGCGAACCCGGGGTGCGCCGTCTCGTGCGGGACCTCCCGGAGGTCGGGAGCTGCGTCGACCTGGTCGTCGGTGAGGTCCGCTCCTGGCACCACGCCCCCTGGATCTGGGTGGACCTCACCGGCCCCGACTGCTGAAGGGGCACCAGGAGCCGGCAAGGTCCGCGGGGCCCCAGCAGGCCCGGGAGGCCCGGGAGGCCCGGGAGGCGCACGAGGGACCGTCAACCGGCCCGCAGCCAGACACTCAGGACGGTGAAGTCGGCTGCGGTGAGCCCCCGTTGGGGGTCGACGCGGTGGAGCAGGGTGCGGGCGGGGGAGTGGGCGGCGACCCAGTGACGGTCCGTCGCGGTGATCTCGTCGTCGACCCAGACGAAGGGGCGGCCGGCGGCCCGGGCGAGCAGCGTCCGGGTCTTCCAGTGCAGGCCGGGCGGCCCGGCCGGCTCGTCGTCGTCCGTGTCCGGCCAGTCCACCCAGGGGAGTCGGGGGAGGCCGAGCCAGGGCGAGAGGCAGTCGTTGGCGTCGGACCTCCAGGTCGTGGCCCAGACCAGCTCGCAGGGAAGGTCGAGCAGGAGCGGCCCCAGCGCCGGATCCGCCCGGGCCAGCAGCGGGTTGGCGTCCGGGGCGGGAGTGGCGGCGGCGTTCGGGCTGCGGTAGGTGCGGTGGCCGCCCGGCGGGGGCGGCCCGAACGGAACGAGGGGTCCGTCGACGTCGAGGAAGAGCAGCGGGAGGAGCGGGGGAACGCCGGAGTCGACCACGAGGGCACCATAACGGGCCGGGCGGGGCGGGATCGGAGACCCGGCCTGGATCGGGTACGCCGGGATCTCGTAGGGTGGCGCGCACGGGAGTGGTGGCAGTCACCACGCAGCAAGGGCATCAGACGCCGCTGGGCGGCGGGGCGGGGCGGTGACCAGAAGATGGCGGCGGAGACGACAGCTGTCCCAGGAGGTCCCGACCCGACGGCGGACCCGGGCCCCTGGGACGCCGTACCGCCGTCCGCCCGCGTCCCCGCCGAGGAGCACCCGCCGGGGCCCGCCGCCCTCTACGAGCCGCCTCCGGTGCCGTCGGCCCCGCCGGCCCTGCCGGCCGTCGCGCCGCAGCCCGGCCTGCCCCAGCCCGGGCCGTCGCTGCCCGGTGTTCCGCAGCCCGGAGCGCCTTCGGCGCCGGCGCCGGCGCCCGCACCGGCGCCCGCCCTGCCGCCGACCGCGCCGACCGGATGGACCGTCACCGGCATGCCCGCGGTGGGCGCGCCGCCGTCCACGGCCACGCCGCTGCCCTTCCCCGTCCCGGGGGCCGGGGCGGTGGGCGCGTTCGGGGCGGCACCCCGCGGGCGGATCCTGGTCATCGAGGGCGGCTACGGCAACTCCGGCCGCCGCACCTGGGGCCGCGGCGGGCCCGCACAGGCGCCGGTGCTGTCCGCGATGCTCGCCGGCGTGTCCCCGCAGGTGCTGCTCGCCGCGGACGCGGTGGACGCCGTCCACCTGCCCGGCGCCGGCGACCCGCACACCGTCCTGGCCCACCTGCGCGCCGCCTCCCGCCACCCGGGGCCGCTGCTCGTCCACCTGGGCGGGCACATCGTCGCCGACAAGCGCGGCGGCCAGCTCCAGCTCACCCTGCGCGACGCCAAGCAGGACGGGCTGCCCTGGCAGGCCGTCGCGGCCGAGCTGAGCCACCGTCCGGCCGAGTGGCAGACACTGGTCATCGCCGACCTGAGCGCCGACCAGAACGCCTGGCCCTACCTCCAGGGCACCGTCTCGCCGCTCAGCGAGGGCATCCCGCTCTGGGCCGTCGTCAGCCCGGACCCGGAGCAGATCGGCACCTTCACCCGCGCCCTCATCGAAGCCCTGCACGGCGGCCGCCCCGGCGCGGGCGACGTCCTCGCGCCCGAGCAACTGCGGCAGCAGGTGTACTCGGTGCTGCGCCCGGATGTGGTCATCCTGGCCACCCACGCCCCGGACCGTCCCGTCTTCCGCAACACCGCCCGGCGGGGCGACGGCCCGGCGGGCGACGTCCTCGCGCCGGTGGCCGCGGTACCGGTGGATCCGGTGCCGGCCGGAGCCGCGCTCACCGACGCCCTGCCGGCCGCCGCTCTGGCCGTCGCACCGGTGCCGCGGCCGGCGCGTCAGGACGGGCCGCTGGACGCCGTCGCCGGGCTGCCGGGGTCGGTCCCGGCCCCGGGTTCCGTCCCGGCCCGGGTGCCCGCCGAGGCGTCCGCCCAGGCACCGTCCGACGCGCCGGTGACGGCCCCGGTGGTTCCGGGCGGCATGGTGGACCTGGTCAAGCCCGGTGTGCCGCCGACCCCGCCCCGGCCGGCCCGCCCGGTCAGCCTGCGCAAGGGCGAGCCCGCCGGATCCTCGGGCGTGGTCCTGCGCAAGCCCGCCCCGGTGGACGCCGTGCCCGAGGGCGCGGTGCCCGAGGACGCGGCGGCGGCTGCGGGCGTGTCGCTGGCCAAGCCCCGGCCGCAGGCGGAGCCGGCGGTGGCGGCCGAGCACCCGCCCGTCGACGCCGTCGCGCAGCCTCGGGACGCCGTCCCGGCCGACGCTCCGGTCGACACCCCGGTCGACACCCCGCCCACCGTCGCGGCACCGGTGGAAGCCACCCCGACGGACGAGGTGCCGGCGGACCGCGCTCCGGCGGACGAGGCTCTCACGGACCGCGCTCCGGCGGACGAGGCGTCAACGGACGAGGTACCGGTGGAGGACCGTGCGCCGGAGGAGCCGGCTCCGACCGACAGCGGTCCGGCTCCGGCGGATGCGCTTCCGGCGGACTCGGAGCCGGCGGACGGGACATCGGCGGACCAGGTGCCCGCCGCCGAGGTGCTCCCGGCCGACGCGCCGACGGACGAGGCACCCGCCGAGGCTCCGGCGGCCGCAGAGGCCCCGCTCACCGAGGCTCCGGCGGCGGGCCCTCCGCGCGCCGACTACCGCGAGGTGATCGGCCGGATCGTCCGCAGTGCCGACGCCGGGGAGCACGCGGCCGCCACCGACCTCGCCTTCGCGCTCGAACTGGAGGCGATCGCCGAGCACGGTGCCGTCTCCGAGCCGGTCCTGCAGGTCCGTCAGGTCCGGGCGCACGTGTGCCGCCTCGCGGGCCGGCCCGCCGAGGCCGCGGACATCTACCGGGAGGTGGCGCTGACGCTGCTCCGCTCGCAGGGGCCGGACCACCCGGAGACGCAGCAGGCGGCGACCAACGCCGAGGCGTGCTGGCGGTCCGTCCAGGACCGGGCGGTGGCGCTGCGGATCGCGCCGGAGATCATCGAGCTCCGGGCGTACCTGCCGGGGCCGGACGGTCGCAAGCTCCGCGCGGCCGAGCGCTACCTCGCCCAGCTGGCCGCTGCGGCCCCGGCGGCCGCCGGAGCCGCAGCGGCCGAGCACGCCTGAAGCCGGTGAGGCGCCGCACGTGCGGCGCCTCACCGGCTCCGCCGGGCGTACGGACGGTCCGGGCGGCCGGACGAGCAGGGAACGGCGAACGGATGACGGCAGACAGATGACAGCGGACAGATAACAGATGTTGAAATCTGTCATCTGTCCGCTGTTACTTGTTACCCGTTGCTCGTCACCTGTCGATCGTCACCCGCGGTGCGCCGTCACCGACCGGCGATGGCGTGGACGAACTTGTTGCCGTCGATGGTGCCGAGGCCGCTGGCGAGGTCGTAGCCCTTGGCGGCGTTGTAGCCGGTGACGCCGTTCCAGCCGTTGTCCCCGTCCTTGACGTCCACGATGCCGCTCCAGTCGCTCGGGAGCAGGTTGAGGCCGTAGAGGCGCCAGTTGAGCTGGCCGAGACGGTGGCCGGCGAGCTGGTCGGCGAGGGCGACGACGCCGGAGAACAGCGGGGTGGCCTCGCTGGTGCCGCCGGTGAGGTGCCAGCCGACCGCGGTCGGGTCGTAGGACTCGTAGGTCCAGGCGGCGCCGTCGACCGCGGCGCTCATGCTGATGTCGGGCGTGCCGCGGTGGTTGCCGGTGACGTTGGCGACGCCGGCCTGGTACCACGGGCGCTCGAAGATGCCGGAGACGCCACCGCCGCCGGCGCCGTACTGGTCGTGCCAGACCTTGTCGGCCGCGGTGCGCTTGCCGCTGTCGTCCAGGGTCAGCTGGGTGCCGCCGATGGAGGTGACCAGCGGGTCGGAGGACGGCCACGAGTTGACCTTGTACGGGTACAGGTCGGTGCCGTTGGCCTGCGCGTCGGTGGCGCCGTTGTCGCCGGAGGCGGCGAGCACGGTGACGTTGTGGTCCGCGGCGGCCTGGAAGGCGTAGCGCAGGTCGGTGAGGGACTTGAAGTCGCCCTTGTCGTAGCCCGGGAAGGTGTTCTCGGTGGCGCCGAAGCTCTGCGAGATGACGTCGCCGCGGCCTTCCTTGATGAGGGCCTTCTCGGCGTCCATCATCTCGGGCAGACCGGTGGTGCCCTCGGTCTCGGCGACGCCGGTCTCGACCAGGACGATGTGCGCGTCGGGGGCGACGGCGTGGGCGTACTCGACGTCCAGGGTGGTCTCGCCGGCCCAACCGGTGTGGTCGGGGTTCTTCGGGTCGAAGACGGGGACGTTGCCCCACTTGACCACCTCGACGTTGGTGTCGGGGATGCCCCACTGCTTGTCGAAGACCTCCAGGTCGTGCTGGATGGTCGGGGAGCCGAAGGAGTCGACGATGACGATCGTGCGGCCCTTGCCGGTGACGCCCTGCTGGTACAGCGGGTCCAGGTTGTAGGCGGTCCGGTACTGCAGCGGCGAGTAGCAGTGGATGCCGATCTGGCTGACGCACTGGGTGGTGCTCAGGGGCACGGGGCGCGCCTGGGCGTTGTGGTGCCCGAAGGAGGCGGGGCGGACGTGGACGCCCGTGAGGTCGTGCGAGGGGGCGGCGGTCGCGGTGCCGACGGCCGGTACGGCGATGGTGCCGGCCGTGAGGGCGGTGGCCCCGACGGCGAGCAGAGCCAGGGCGCGGCGGAGGGTGGCGGGGCTGCCCATGGGACTCCTTGGGACGCTGGGCCCGACCTGGTCCGGTCGGGTCGGTGCGGCCATCCCATCGACTGTCGCATGATCATGCCATAGTCATTTGGTGGGGTCGTCCCACCGGACCATGGTCATGCTCGGCCACGCGAAAAGGTAAAGGCCGTCCCAGGGGAAGGTAACCGCACTCCCGGGACGGTCATGTGATGACACGTCAGCTGAAGCCCGCCGCCGCGGGCGGGCCCGCCGGTATCACCCGACGGGCCCGCCGGTATCACCGGACGGGCCCGCCGGTATCACCGGACGGGGCGGGCCCCGCCGCCGGGCCTACCGCGCCCCGCCGTTGACGTACAGCGTCTGCCCGCTGACGTAGGAGGCGTCCTCGCTGGCCAGGAAGGCGACCACCGACGCGATCTCCTCCGGCTGCCCGACGCGGCGCAGCGGGGTCCGGGCGGAGACCTCCTCCTGGTGCTCCTGGGCCGTGCTGCCGACCCGCTCCGCGGTGGCGGCGGTCATCGGGGTGGCGATGTACCCGGGGGCGACGGCGTTGACGTTGATGTTGAACGGCCCGAGTTCGATCGCCAGGGTCGCGGTGAGGCCCTGGATGCCGGCCTTGGCGGCCGCGTAGTTGGCCTGCCCCCGGTTGCCCAGGGCGGAGCGCGAGCTGAGCGAGACGATCTTGCCGTACTTCTGCGCCACCATGTACTTCTGCGCGACGTGGCTGCAGTTGTACGCGCTGGTCAGGTTGACCGTCAGGACGGTGTCCCAGTCGGCCTTCGGCATCTTGAAGAAGAGGTTGTCGCGGGTGATCCCGGCGTTGTTGACCAGGATGTGCACCCCGCCGAGGTCCGCCGCGACCTGGGCGAATACCGCCTCCACCGCGTCGTAGTCGGCCACGTCGCAGCCGTAGGCCCGCGCGGTGCCGCCCTTGGCGGTGATCTCGGAGACCGTCCCGGACGCCCGCTCGGCGGTGAGGTCGACGACGGCGACGACCGCGCCCTCCTCGGCGAGCCGGCGGGCGGTGGCCGCGCCGATGCCCTGCGCGGCTCCGGTGACGACGGCGACCCTGCCGGCGAAGCGGCCTTCGAACCCGTTGACTTCAGTCACTTCGGTCACTCCCTCAGAGGACGTTCTCGACGAGGACGGCGGTGCCCTGACCGACGCCCACACACATGGTGGCCAGTCCGCGCCGCGCGCCGGTGCGGCGCATCCGGTGCAGCAGGGTGGTGAGGATGCGCGCGCCGGATCCGCCCAGCGGGTGGCCGAGCGCGATGGCCCCGCCGGTCGGGTTGACCAGCTCGTCGGCCTGCTCGGGGGTGAACCCGATGCCGTCGGCGGAGGCCAGGGCCTGGGCGGCGAAGGCCTCGTTGAGTTCGGCGGTGTCCAGGTCGGCGAGCGACCAGCCGGCGCGGCCGAGCACCTTCCGGGTGGCCGGCACCGGGCCGATGCCCATGACGTCCGGGTGCACCCCGGCGGAGGCGCCGGCCACGTACCGGCCGAGCGGGCGCAGTCCGAGGTCGTGCAGCGCCTCCTCGCTGACCAGGACGAGCCCGGCCGCGCCGTCGTTCATCGGTGAGGCGTTGCCGGCGGTCACGGTGCCGCCGGGGCGGAAGGCGGGCTTGAGCCGGGCGAGCTTCTCCAGGCTGGTGTCCTCGCGGATGCACTCGTCCTGGTCGACCGTCACGCCGTCCGGGCGCTCGACCGGGATCAGCTCGGCGTCGAAGTGCCCGTCCTTGCGGGCGGCGGCGGCCCGCTGGTGGCTGCGCAGGGCGAAGGCGTCCTGGCGCTCCCGGCCGATGCCGTAGCGGCCGGCCACCTCCTCGGCGGTCTCTCCCATGCTGAGGACGCCGTGGAGTTCGGCCATCCGCGGGTTGGTCAGCCGCCAGCCGAGCCGGGTGTCGTGGGTCTCGATCCGGTGCGGCAGGGCCTCGTCGGGGCGGGGGAGGACGAAGGGGGCGCGGGTCATCGACTCGCAGCCGCCGGCCAGGACGACGTCGGCCTCGCCGGAGCCGATGGCCCGGGCGGCGAGGGTGACGGCCTCCATGCCGGAGGCGCAGAGCCGGTTGACGGTCGCTCCGGGGACGGCGTCCGGGAGGCCGGCCAGCAGGACGGCCATCCGGGCGGCGTTGCGGTTGTCCTCGCCGGCCTGGTTGGCGGCGCCCCAGTAGACGTCGTCGATGCGGGCGGGGTCGAGGGCGGGTACGTCGGCGAGCAGGGCGCGCAGCACGGTGGCCGAGAGGTCGTCCGGCCGGACGGTGGCGAGCGCTCCGCGCAGTCGGCCGATGGGTGTGCGGCGGGCTGCGGCGAAGTAGACGGGACGCACGTCGTCGGGCTCCTATCCGATGGGTCCGGTGGGAGGAACGGTCCGGTGGGGCCGATCGCTCCGGTGGGGAGGTGCGGGGTCGGGGGATGTTCGGTGCGGGGGTGTGGGGCTCTCGGGTGGGCGAGGTGTCCGGGCGGTGGGGCCCTGGACACGAGGCCCGGGACACGGGGTCCGGGCGGTGGGGCCCGGGGCTGGGCCCGGGACACGGGGTCCGGGCGGGTCGGGGCGGCGCGCCCGGGAGGGTCCCCACGGCGCCACGCGGGTCAGAAGGCGTTGACGCCGGTGAGGGCGCGGCCGATGAGCAGCTGGTGGATCTGGCTGGTGCCCTCGTAGAGCGTCATCACGCGGGCGTCGCGCAGGTACTTGCCGACGGGGTACTCGTCGATGAAGCCGTAGCCGCCGAACACCTGGAGGGCGTTGTTGGCGGCGCGCACGGCGGCCTCGCTGGCGTGGAGCTTGGCGACGGAGGACTCGGTGGCGAAGGGCAGGCCGCGGTCGATGTGGTCGGCGACCTTCCAGGTGAGCAGCCGGGCGGCCTCGACGTCGACCGCGATGCCGGCCAGCAGTTCCTGGACGAGCTGGTGGGAGGCGATCGGCTTGCCGAACTGCTCGCGCTCGCCCGCGTACCGGACGGCGGCGTCCAGGCAGGCGCGGGCGATGCCGACGCAGCCGGCCGCGACCGACATGCGGCCCTTGGCCAGCGCGGACATCGCCACCCGGAAGCCCCGGCCGACCTCGCCGAGCCGGGCGGTGTCCGGCACCCGGACCTCGTCGAAGGCGAGTTCGGCGGTGGCCTGGCCGCGCAGGCCGAGCTTGCCGTGGATCTCGGTGCGGGTGAAGCCGGGCAGGTCGGTGGGCACGAGAAAGGCGGTGATCCCGCGGTGCCCCTGCCGGTCGGGGTCGTCGCCGCCGGTGCGGGCGAAGACCAGGGCGACGTCGGCCCAGGTGCCGTTGGTGATGAAGGTCTTGGCGCCGCTGATCAGCCAGTCCGAGCCGTCCCGGACGGCCCGGGTGGTGAGGTTGGCCGCGTCGGAGCCGGTGCCGGGTTCGGTGAGCGCGAAGCAGGCGAGCGACTCCCCGGAGGTGAGCCGGGGGAGCCAGTGCCGCTTCTGTTCCTCGGTGCCGTGGGCGTTGACCGACTTGGCGACCAGGCCGAGCGAGACCGAGACGATGCCGCGCACCGCGGAGTCGCCGCGGCCGAGCTCCTCCAGGACGAGGCAGTACGCGAGGTGGTCGCCGCCGCTGCCGCCGTACTCCTCGGGGATGGTCAGGCCGAGGAAGCCGAGCCTGGCCAGCTTCCCGATGATCGCGCGGTCGACGGACTCGGCGCGGTCCCAGTCGGCGGCGTACGGGGCGATCTCGCGGTCGGCGAATTCGGCGGCGAGGTCGCGGACGGCGCTCTGCTCCTCGGACAGCTCCAGGTTCACGGTGACTCCTCCACGGCGGTTCCCGGGTTCACGGCGCCTCCCGGCCCGTAAACTAGCGCTGCAAGTTTTACGGGTGGACTGTAGCCCCGGCCGGGCCGCGCTGGGAAGGGGCACCCTGCCAGAATCGGTCCCCACCCACCCGACCGGACGAACCGGAGGAGGCATCCCGATGGCCCGCCCGCGCACCCCGCTGCTCAGCCGCGAGCTGATCGTCGCCGCCGCGCTGCGGCTGATCGACGCCGAGGGCCTGGCCGCCCTCTCGACCCGCCGACTGGCCACCGAGCTCTCGGTCAGCGGGCCCTCGCTCTACAACCACGTCGCGACCAAGGACGAACTGCTGGACGCCGTGGTGGACAGCGTGATCGGCGAGGTCGACCTGTCGATGTTCGGCGGCCCGGGCGCAGCTGGCGCTGCCGGTGCCGCCGACACAGCGGCCGTCGGCGACACCGGCGCCACGGGCAGCACCGCCGACGGGGCCGGTCCGGTCCGGCCCGGCACCCCGCCGACCCCCTGGCCGGACGCACTGCGCGACTGGGCCCGCTCCTACCGCGCCGCGCTCGCCGCCCACCCCAACATCGTGCCGGTGCTGGCCCAGGGCCCCGGCCGGCGGCCGAACGCGCTGCGCCTGGCCGACGCCGTGTTCGGCCACCTGGTCGAGGCCGGCTGGCCGCGCGGCCAGGCCACCCGGATCGGCGCGCTGATGCGCTACTTCGTCACCGGCTCGGCGCTGGCCTCCTTCGCGGCCGGCTTCCCGGCGGACGCCGAGGTCTACGACGCGGCGGACTACCCGCACCTCGGCGAGGCGCACCGGCTGGCCGGGCACCGGGGGGCGGTGGACGAAGGGGCCTTCGAGACCGGGCTGGAGGCACTGCTCGACGGACTGGTCCTGCGCTTCGAACGCCTGCAGCGCGTGGAGCGCCCGGAGCAGCCCGAGCAGCACGGGCAGCACGAGCGCGCAGCGCGGTCCAGCGGGCGCTGACGCCCCCGGCCCGGCACCCTCACGCCGGGACCGCCGCCCACCCCGGGACCGCCGCCCACCCCGGGACCGTCCTCACGCCCGGACCGCCGCCCACCCCGGGACCGCCGCCCACCCCGGGACCGTCCTCACGCCCGGACCGCCGCCCACCCCGGGACCGTCCTCACGCCCGGACCGCCGCCCACCCCGGGACCGTCCTCACGCCCGGACCGCCCTCAGGCCGGGACCGCCCTCACCAGGGCTCGCGCGGGACGAAGGCCGGGCGCAGCGACGGGTCCACCGGGTCGTAGTAGCGGTGGTAGACGGGGGTGAGGCCGCCGGAGACCGGTGGCACGATCCAGCTCCAGTCCGCCGGGGTCGGTCGCCCGAGCCGCTTCTCCTGGGCGACGTGCTTGAGGAAACGCTCCGACTCGGTGTGGTGGTCCGCGATCGTCACCCCGGCCTCCTGGAAGGAGTGCAGCACCGCGATGTTGAGCTCGATCAGCGCGCGGTCGCGCCAGAGCGTGCGGTCGCTGGAGGTGTCCAGGCCCAGCCGTTCGGCGACGGTGCCGAGCATGGCGTAGCGGTCGGCGTCGGCGAGGTTGCGGGCGCCGATCTCGGTGCCCATGTACCAGCCGTTGAACGGCGCGGTCGGGTAGCGGACGCCGCCGATCTCCAGCGTCATGTCGCTGATCGCGGGCACCGCGTACCAGCGCAGCCCGAGGTCGGCGAACCAGTCGTACGCGGGGTGGCTCAGCGGCACCTCCAGCGCGGTGTCGTCGGGCAGCCCGTACCAGTCGGGCCGCTCGCCGGGCCGCTCCTGGACCAGCAGCGGCAGGACCTCGAAGCGGTCCTCGGCGCACTTCCAGCCGAGGTCGCGGGCGCGGGCGGTCAGGGCGACGCCGGCCGGGTCGCCGACCACGGCGCCGCCGTCGCGGTGGCCGGCGTAGCGGACCAGCTGCTGGTTGAGGATGCGGGCGGCCGGGCGGCCCGGGCGGTCGGGGGCGAACACCGACACCACCGGGCGGATCCGCCCGCCGTTGCCCGCCAGCCGCAGGTGCTCGAAGCACTCGGCGGCGATGTCGTCGGCCGAACCGAGGTGGCGCAGGTCGCGCACCACCAGGCTGCGCCAGTACAGCCGTCCGATGCAGCGGGCGGCGTTGCGCCAGGCGAGTTTGGCACCGTAGGCCAGTTCGGCCGGGGTGTGCTCGTAGGTGCCGGTGCGTTCGATCTCGTCGCGGACGGCCCGGAGCCGGTCGTCCGGGGCGCCGGCGGCGGGCTGCTCCCGGTGGAACTGCCGGATGAACTCGGCCGCCTGCTCCTGGTCGGTGAAGGGTGGCGGACCGGCGGGCGGCAGGTCGAGGGACGGCGACGAGTCGGCGCGCGGCGGGCCGGCGTGCGCCGGTTCGGTGGACGGAGGTCCGACGGACGGAGGTGCGGTGGACGGCACTCCGGTGGACGACGGTGCGGTGGACGACGGTGCGGTGGACGGCGACGGACCGGTGCGGCGGTCGATCACCGGCGACGGCCCCGGGGCGGTCTGCGGGTGCCCGGCCGGGGCGTGGGCGTACGGACAGGCGCCGGCGGGTGCGGCGGCTGGTCTGCGGGTGCGGAGCCGGTTGAAGATCAAGGACACATCCCTCCTGCCGATCAGGAGTACCGGAGGTGCTCGCGCCACCGCAGGGAGTGAACGATTCGGCCCCCGCACCCGCGCTCATGGCGCTAGGGTGCGGGGGCCGAAGGTCCGACTGTCGGATCAGCCCATGTCCTCCAGCCGGACGCCCTTGGTCTCCTTCATGAACTTCGCGACGAAGACGATCGACAGGGCGGCGAAGGCCGCGTACACCAGGTAGGTCGCGGACAGGTTCCAGCGCGACAGTGACGGGAACGACACGGTGATCGCCCAGTTGGCGAGCCACTGCGCGGAGGCGGCGACGGACAGCGCGGCGGCCCGGACCCGGTTCGGGAACATCTCGCCGAGCATCACCCAGACCACGACGCCCCAGGACATCGCGAAGAACAGCACGAAGGCGTTGGCCGCGACCAGCGCGACGGTGCCTTGCAGGTCGGGCAGCGAGACGTTGTCCCCGCTGCCGGTGGCCGAGGAGAACGCCCAGCCGGCCGCGCCCAGGGCGACGGCCATGCCCGCCGAGCCGATCAGTGCGAGCGGCTTGCGCCCGATCCGGTCCACCAGCAGGATCGCGACCACCGTGCCGAGGATGTTGATGACCGAGCCGACGAAGCTGATCAGCAGCGAGTTGCTCTGGTCGATGCCGACCGACTGCCACAGGATCGACGAGTAGTAGAAGATCACGTTGATGCCGACGAGCTGCTGGAAGACCGACAGGCCGATGCCGACCCAGACGATCGGCAGCAGGCCGAAGCGCCCGCCGAGCAGGTCGCGGAAGCGCGGCCGGTGGTCGGACGCGATCAGCCCCTGGATCTCGGCGATCCGGGCGTCGGCGTCGACGTCCCGGCCCTCGACGTCGGCGAGCACGGCGCGGGCGTCGTCCAGGCGGCCGGCCTGGATCAGGTAGCGCGGGGACTCCGGGATCACCGAGGCGAGCACGAAGTACACGGCGGCCGGGACGACGCAGACCCCGAGCATCCACTGCCAGGCCTCCAGGCCGAGCAGGCGGCCGCGGGTGTCGCCGCCGGCCGCGTCGGCCAGCACCCAGTTGACCAGCTGGGAGATCGCGATGCCGAGCACGATCGCGGCCTGCTGGAACGAGGCCAGCCGGCCCCGGTACCTGGTCGGCGCGACCTCGGCGATGTACGTCGGGGCGATCACCGAGGCGATGCCGATGGCGGCGCCGCCGAGGACGCGCCAGAGGGCGAGGTCCCAGGCGGAGAACGGGAGCATCGAGCCGACGGCGCTGACCGCGAACAGCAGCGCGCCCGCCTTCATCACCTTGATGCGGCCGTAGCGGTCGGCGAACCGGCCGGCCAGTGCGGCGCCGACCGCGGAGCCCAGCAGGGCGGAGGAGACGATCAGGCCGGTCACGCCGTCGCCGACGCCGAACTTCTGCTGGATCCCGGAGACGGCGCCGTTGATCACGGAGCTGTCGTAGCCGAACAGGAAGCCGCCGAGGGCGGCTGCGGCGGTGATGAAGACGACGAAGCCGAGGCGGCCGGGCGCGGAGGCCTCGACCGCCCCGGAGGGCTTCTGGGTGACGCTCACGATCTTGACTCCTGGTACTCAACACTGAGCTCGGTAGCCGAGATCGTAACCCCTTTTCGTTTAAGTCTTGTACACCGGGGCCTGATTGGCCGGGTTCGAGAATTCGTAAGGTGAACAACCAAATTGAAGTGTCCACCGGCCGGCCGGGCCGCCTCCGGATGCCGCCGCCGGCGTCACTGCGGCGCGGCCAGCGACAGCCCGAACCGGCCCTCCTCGTCCGTCCACCAGTGGCTCAGCCGCAGCCCGGCCGCCGCCAGCTCGTCGGCCACCCTCTCGCGGCGGAACTTGGCCGAGACCTCGGTGCGCAGCTCCTCGCCCCGGTCGAAGTGCACCGGGAGGTCCAGCGCCGGGATCTTCACGGTCTGCGAGCGCAGCGAGCGCAGCCGCATCTCGATCCACTCCTGCTCCGGGTCCCACCGGGCGACGTGGGCGAAGGCGGACGGGTCGAAGTCGGCGCCGAGCTCGCGGTTGAGCACGTTGAGCACGTTGAGGTTGAACTCGGCGGTCACCCCGGCCGAGTCGTCGTAGGCGGAGACCAGTACGGCGGGGTCCTTGACCAGGTCGGTGCCCAGCAGCAGGAAGTCGCCCGGGTCGAGGGCGGCGCGCAGGCCGCGGAGGAAGGCGGCCCGCTCCGGGGGCAGCAGGTTGCCGAGGGTGCCGCCGAGGAAGGCGACCAGCCGGGGGCCGCCCTCCGGGGGCAGGCCGAGCCGGGCGGTGAAGTCGGCCAGCACGCCGTGCACGGCGAGCCCCGGGTACTCCGCGGCGAGCGCGGTGCCGGCCCCGGTCAGCGCGCTCTCGCTGACGTCGACCGGGACGTAGGCCTCCAGGCTGCCGAGGGTGCGCAGCGCGTCCAGCAGCAGCCGGGTCTTCTCGGAGGAGCCGGAGCCGAGCTCCACCAGGGTGTGCGCCCGGGTGGCGGCGGCGATCTCACCGGCCCGGGCGGTCAGGATGGCCCGCTCGGCGCGGGTCGGGTAGTACTCCGGCAGCCGGGTGATCTCCTCGAACAGCTCGCTGCCGCGCGCGTCGTAGAACCACTTCGGCGGCAGCCACTTCGGTTCGGAGGTCAGACCGTGCTGCACGTCGTGGCGCAACGCGGTGCTGAAATGGTCCGCGGGCAGCAGTCGGGTGAGATCAAAAGTGTCCATGACAGGTTGATCCTCTGTTCAGAAGATGAAGGGGGAGTGGGGGATCAGCGGCGGCGGGGGAGTGGGTGCACGGTGACGTCGCGTCCGTCCGCGAGGAGCAGCGAGCCGTCCGGGACGGCCGTCCAGTCCGGGTCGTCGTCGTAGGGCTCGGAGGCCACCACGGTGCCAAGCCCGGGCAGGGTGCGGTGGTGCAGGGTGTCGCCCCAGGTGGTCGCGGCGACGACCCGCCCGTCGGTCAGCAGCAGGTTGAGCCGGCCGGTGGTGTGCGCGGTGACGTCCGCGACGGTGTCCGCCAGCGCCTCGCCGAGACCGGACCCCGCCCGCAGCCGGTGCAGGACCAGGGCCCACAGCAGCGCCGAGTCCGAACGCGCCTCCAGCTCCAGCAGCTCGGCGGGCGGGAGCAGGGCGGCCAGCGCGTCGAGCTTGCCCGGCCAGCCCGCCACCGCGCCGTTGTGGCTGAACAGCCAGCGCTCGGCGGCGAACGGCGCGGCCGCGCTCTCGCCCGCCGCGCAGCCCTCGGTCGCCGAGCGGACCGCCGCCAGCAGGGCCCGGGTGCGGATCACCCGGGCCAGGTCGGCGAAGGCGGAGTCCGCCCAGATCGGCCCGGCCCGGCGGTAGCGTGCGGGCACCTCGTCGCCGTCCGCGTACCAGCCGAGGCCGAAGCCGTCGACGTTGACCGTGCCGTGCTGCTGGGTGCGCGGCGCCCAGGACTGCCGGTGCAGCCCGTGCGGCGGGTGCACCAGCAGCTCCCGCGGCGCCACCGGCTCGCCCAGGTAGGCGATGTGGCGGCACATCAGGCCGACTCCAGGTCGCGGGCGGTGCGGAACCCGGCGAAGATCTGCCGGCGGACGGGGTAGTCCCAGTTCCGGAAGGTGCCCCGGCAGGCGACCGGCGCGACCGCGAAGCAGCCGCCGCGCAGCACCTTGTACTCCGGGCCGAAGAAGACCTCCGAGTACTCCGCGTACGGCCAGGCCCGGAACCCCGGGTAGGGGCGGAAGTCGCTGGCCGTCCACTCCCACACGTCACCGATCATCTGCCGTGCGCCGTACGGGGACTCGCCCGCCGGGTAAGCGCCCGCCGGGGCCGGGCGCAGATGCCGCTGGCCGAGGTTGGCGTGCTCCGGGCCGGGCGCTCCGTCACCCCACGGGTAGCGGCGTGAGCGACCGCCGACCGGGTCGTGCCGGGCGGCCTTCTCCCACTCCGCCTCGGTCGGCAGCCGCCGCCCGGCCCACCGGGCGTACGCGTCCGCCTCGTACCAGCTGACGTGCAGCACCGGCTCGTCCGCGGGGACCGGCTCCACCGTGCCGAAACGGCGGCGCAGCCACTGGCCGTCCTCGAACCGCCAGAACAGCGGGGCGCTCAGGTCGGCGCGCCGGCGGTGCTCCCAGCCCTCGGGGGTCCACCAGCGCGGCTCGTCGTAGCCGCCGTCCGCGATGAACCGCTGGTACGCGCCGTTGGTGACCGGCGTGGTGTCCAGCAGGAAGGCCGGCAGGTCGACCACGTGCGCCGGGCGCTCGTTGTCCAGCGCCCACGGCTCGGTGTCCGTGCCCATCGTGAACGGGCCCGCGGGGACCAGCACCTCGGCGGGCAGCGCGGCCGCGTCCGCCGGGGCGGGCGGCGGTGCGGGGGCGGCCAGTGCGGGCTCGCCCAGGCGCAGCTGATGGGTGATCAGCATCGTCTCGTCGTGCTGCTGCTCGTGCTGGGCGATCATCCCGAAGGCGAACCCGGCGTCCAGCAGCGGCGCGCCCTCCAGCGGACTGGCGGCCAGCAGGTCGAGCACCCGGCCGCGCACGTCGTGCGCGTACGCCCGCGCCTCGGCGGGCGGCAGCAGCGGCAGGCTCGGCCGCTCGGCCCGGGGGTGCTGGAAGGCGTCGTACAGCGGGTCGATCTCCGGGTGCATCGGGTCGCGGCCGCCGACGTTGCGCAGCAGCCAGAGCTCCTCCTGGTTGCCGATGTGCGCGAGGTCCCACACCAGCGGGGACATCAGCGGCGAGTGCTGGGCCGTGAGGTCGGCGTCCTCGACGCAGTCGGTCAGCGCGGCGGTCCGGGCCCGGGCGGCCAGCAGTTCGGCGGCGATCGCCTCGCGCAGCGCCTCGGTGCCCGCCACCGGGTCGGCGGGCGCGGCGGGGGGTCGGACGTCGGTCATGGTGCGGCCTCCTCCGGGAGGGTGCGTCGGGTGCCGGAGCGCAGGGCGTCCAGCTGGTCGTCGGCGGGGCAGCGGCCGCGCGCGGGGTAGCGCTCGGCGAACTCGGCGACGGCGGTGCGCAGCCGTCCGGCGCCGGGCAGCCGGCCCAGCGCGGCGTCGGCGGCGGCGAAGCAGGCCAGGGTGGCGCGGCGCAGCTCGGGGTCGGCGGTGGCCAGCGTGGCGGCCCGGCGCCAGGCGTCGCTGCGCGGCGGACGCGGACCGTCGGCGCGCTGCAGCGGCTCCAGGGCGGCCAGCGCGGCGTCCGCGGCCACCGGGTCGTCCAGCAGCGCCGTGACGAGGGCGGCGGGCACCACCCAGCCGTCGCCGGGCTGGGCGTCGATC
Source organism: Kitasatospora sp. NPDC101176 (assembly GCF_044768035.1). Taxonomy (NCBI): domain Bacteria; kingdom Bacillati; phylum Actinomycetota; class Actinomycetes; order Kitasatosporales; family Streptomycetaceae; genus Kitasatospora; species Kitasatospora sp. NPDC101176. The sequence continues at coordinate 149,371 of NZ_JBIWPA010000001.1, read as the reverse complement.
ATCCGCAGCTCCAGATGGCCGCGCGGGCGCACCGGCGGGAACAGGGTGGTGCGGTGGTAGTCCAAGTCGGCCAGTGTGGGCGGGCGTTCGCCGCCGCCGCGGACCCAGTCGCGGAAGGTCAGCCCGGGCGGGGCCGTCCAGGGCAGCCCCTCGGGCCGGCGCATGCACAGCACCTCGGCGTCGAGCACGTACTGCGCCCAGGCCTCGCCGGGGTCGCCGTGGTCGGGTTGCGGGGCGAGCGTGCGGCTCGGGTCCATCCGGGACCAGACGGTCTGCCGGGTCGACCGGTGGCCGGTCGGCTTCCCGTCCAGCAGCGGGGAGTTGGCGAAGGCGGCGACCAGCACCGGGCCCAGTCGGTGGGTCAGCAGCCAGCGGCGCCGCACCGCGTGCGGGCCGTCCGTGTCACCGGCGTCCACGCACACCTGCACCGACGCCGTGCCGGTCATCATGATCCGGCCCCAGGGCCCGGCCGAGTCGAAGAAGCGCTCCATCGCGAGGTAGCGGGGGTGGTCCAGCACCATCCGGCGCGGCCGGGCGAGGGGGTCCGTCCCGGTGCCGGTGAGGCGCAGGCCCTGCGCCGCGAAGGCGGCCCGCAGGGCGGTCATGTCGCGTCGGGTGTCCTCGACGCAGGCCACCAGGCCGGTGGCGGGCGGGGAGCTGAGCTCGACCTGCCCGCCGGGTTCGAGCGTCAGGCGCGAACCGGAGGGGAGCGAGGTGCCGTCGGGGCCGCCGAGCGGCATCGACGCCAGTGCGTCACGCAGGAGTTCCGGCCGTACGGGCCGGGTGGGACATCGGTCGTCGTGGACGAACCACTCGACCTCGACCCCGACCAGGCGGGGCGGCCCGATCTTGAAGCAGACGCCCGCCACGTGGCTTCGCGCCCCCGACTCGGTCAGCGGGGTCACCCCCGTCGGGGGCGGCTGCGGGCTCTGCCGCTCGGGCTGAGTGGAGTGGGATATCGGTATCACCGGACTCACCATCCTCGGGATCACGATTGCGGCCCGGTCTACCCTGCCCAGTCTGCTACGGAGCATGCGGGGACGCTCCGCAAATATCGGGTGAACGTTCGTTTCCGCAGGTCAGGGGTGTGGCGATCGGGTGAATCCGGGATTCCGGGCGGTTCGGGGCAGGCCCGCGGCAGGCCCGTGACGGGCTGCGCGCCGGGTCCGCGCTGGGTTTCGCGCCGGGGTTCACGGCAGGTCCGCGCTGGGTTTCGCGCCGGGTCCGAGCCGGGGCTCCCGGCCGCTCACAGGCGGTCCAGCCGCTCCAGCACCTCGTCCAGCACCGGCCCCGGCAACGCGTAGTTCAGCCGCAGCGAGCCCCGCCCGCCCGTGCCGAACTCGGCGCCGTCCGAGGCCTCCAGGCCGCAGCGCTCCAGCAGCGCCCGCCGGGCCCCCTCGGGCGGCAGGCCGAGGGCGGCGGCGTCCAGCCAGAGCAGGTAGGAGGCCTGCGGCGCCGACCGGACGGCCGGGCCGAGCCGCTCGGTCAGCCGGGCGCGGGCGGCCGCCAGGTGGGCGAGCAGCGCGTCCAGCCACGGGCCGCCCGCGCGCAGCGCCGCCTCCTGCACCGTCTGCTCCAGCAGACCGCCCTCCCAGAGCCCGAACCCGGCCAGGGTGTCGGTGAAGCGGGCGCGCAGTGCCGGGTCCGGGACGAGCGCGAAGGCGGACGGGATCCCGGAGCAGTTGAAGGTCTTGCCGATCGAGTTGAGCGAGACGACGTGCCGCCGGTCCCAGGGGTGGGCGGTGGTGACGGCCACCGGGTGGTGCCGGCCCGGATGGGTGAGGTCGCCGTGCACCTCGTCCGAGACCAGCAGGGCCCCGCACCGCGCCGCCCAGGCGGCCAGGCCGCGCACCGCGGCGCCCGGCCACACCCGGGCGGACGGATTGTGCGGGCTGCTCAGCAGCAGGGCCGAGGCGGGGCGCGGGAGCTGGCCGGCCTCGGGCAACCGGTAGCCGTCGCCGGTGACGGTCAGGGCGAGCTCCCGGTGCGCCACCCCGGCGGCCCGGCAGATCTGCGCGAAACCGCCCCACTCCGGCGTCGGGAACAGCACCGGCGCCTGCGGCCGGACGGTCTCCAGCAGCAGGCGCAGCGCGGTGCGCGGGCCGCAGGGCAGCAGCAGGACCCAGTCCGGATCCACCTCGACGTCGTGCCGCTCCCGGTACCAGCGGGCCACCAGGGCCCGACCGGCCGGGTCGCACACCGTGTACCCGTACGCCCGGTGAGCGGCCCGGCTCCGCAGGGCCGCGGCCACGGCCGGCGGGCCGGGCAGGTCCATGTCCGCCAGACCCATCGCGATCACCCCCGGTGCCCCGGCGCGGGCCCATTTGCTGCTGCCCGTCCCGGCCCGGTCGAAGGGGGAGTCGAAGCCGAAGTCCTCGGGCGGGGCGGTGCTCATGGCGGACCTCCGGTGGGGTGAAGCGCGGCCGGCGTCGGGGCCTGACTCCTGGATTCTGTCGGGCCCGGCGGAGATCCGGGGCGATTCCCGCCCGGCGGCGGCGCCGCGTCCCACGGTTCGGGCGCGGCGGACGGCAACGGCGGGCCGCCCGTAGGCTGCCCGGCGGCTCGCGACCGGGGAAGCCGGACCGGCCCGCGCACGGCGGAGCCGCACGGGGAGAAGGGTGCAGGCATGGCGACGACGGCACGGGGGACGGCCATCGGGCAGGCCGAGGAGCACGACGAGGTGACGCTGTTCGTGGCGCGCCGCGTGGAGCCGGGCTACGAGGAGACGTTCGAGGTCTGGGCGAAGAACATCCTCGCCGCCGCCTCCGCGCACGACGGCAACCTGGGGACGGGGCTGCTGCGCCCGGCCGGGCCGGACGAGCCCTGGCACCTGCTGCTGCACTTCCGGGACGCGGCGGCCTTCCGGTCCTGGCAGTCCTCCCCGGCCCGGGCGGCCTGCTTCGAGAAGGCGGACGGCCACCACCACGAGGTGCACCGGCACGAGATCCTCGGCATGGAGGGCTGGTTCGCCACCACCCCGGGAGCGGCGCAGCGCCGGCCGCCGGTCCGCTGGCGGATGGCGGTCGCCTCCACCGTCGCCATCGCCCCGCTGACGGTGGCCTCCGCGGTGTGGCTCGGCCCGCACCTGGCGGCGCTTCCGGTGGCCGTCCGGCCGCTGGTCACCGCACCGCTGATCAGCGGGCTGATGACGTACGCGGCGCTGCCGCTGGTGACGCGGCTGCTGCGGCGGTGGCTGTTCCCGCAGGGGGACGGCAGGTAGCGGCCGACGGCTGACGGCTGACGGCTGACGGCTGACGACCGACGGCGAACAGATGACGGCGAACAGATGACAGATAACAGATTTCGAAATCTGTCAGCTGTCATCTGTTCGCCGTTCGCCCCCGGCCGCCGCCAGGTACGCCGCCAGTCCGCGCCGACCCCGGCGCATCATCACCGCATGGTTGGCGCGGAAGAGCGGGTGCAGCGGGAGGGCGAGGCGGCGCAACAGGGGCCTGCCGGGCCGGGCGTCCTCCTCGAAGAGCACCCGGGTGCCGTCGCCGTCGGCGGTGACGGTGAACCGCGACCACCCGTCGAGGTCGCCCCGCATGGTGGCCTCCAGCACCCCAGCGGCCGGGTCCCGCCGCCGCGCCTCCAGGTGGATCACCAGCCGGTACGGCAGCAGCGCGCGCACCACGACCTCCCCGGACCGCTCGTCGACGGGCCGCACGTCGAGCACCTCCGGCCACCACCGCGGGTAGCTCCGCACGTCCTCCAGCGCCGCGTACACGGCCGGCGCCGGCGCCGCGAGCCGCCACACGCCGCGGAACCGGTAGTGGTTGGGGTCCACGCGCAAACCTTAGCGGTGCCCCGCCGCTACCGTCCCCGGGTCGACTCGGCCAGGGTGAAGGCGGTGTTGACCAGGGCCACGTGACTGAACGCCTGTGGGGTGTTGCCGAGTTGGCGTCCGGCGTGCGGGTCCCACTGTTCGGCGAGCAGCCCCAGGTCGTTGGCGAGCGCGACCACCCGGGCGAACAGGGCGCGGGCCTCGTCGACCCGCCCGGTGGCGGCGAGCGCGTCGGCGAGCCAGAACGAGCAGGCCAGGAAGGCCCCTTCGCCGCCCGGCAGGCCGTCGCCGTGCGGCCCGGCCCGGTAGCGGAGCACGAGTCCGCCGTGGTCGAGTCCGTCCCGGACGGCGTCCACGGTGCGCACCACCCGGGGGTCGTCCGGGGGCAGGAAGCCGCTCTTCACCACGAACAGCGTGGCCGCGTCGAGGCCGCGCCCGCCGTAGTGCTGGACGAAGACGCCGCGGCGCCGGTCGTAGCCGTTGGCGCAGACGTCCGCGTGCACGGCGTCCCGCAGGGCCCGCCAGCGGTCGACCGGGGCGGGCAGCCCGGTGCTCTCGGCCAGCCGGACGGCACGGTCGGCGGCGACCCAGCTCATCACCTTGGAGTGCACGAAGTGCTGCCGCCCGCCGCGTACCTCCCACAGCCCCTCGTCCGGTTCGCGCCAGTGCTGTTCGAGGTGGTCCATCAGCGCGCGCAGCAGGGTCCAGACGTGCCGTTCCATCGGCAGTCCGGCCTCGACGGCGAGGTGCAGCGTGTCCACCACCTCGCCGTAGACGTCGAGTTGGAGCTGGTCGACGGCGGCGTTGCCGAACCGGACGGGCCGCGAGCCCTCGTACCCGGGGAGCCAGTCGGCGGTGGCCTCGCCGAGCACCCGCTCCCCGGCGACCCCGTACACCGCCTGGAGGTCGCCGCGCCCGCCGGCGATGGCGCGCAGCAGCCAGCGGCGCCAGGCGGCGGCCTCCTCGCGGAAGCCGCCGCGCAGCAGGGCGGAGAGCGTCATGGAGGAGTCGCGCAGCCAGCAGAAGCGGTAGTCCCAGTTACGGGCCCCGCCGATCCGCTCGGGCAGGGAGGCGGTGGGTGCGGCGACGATGCCGCCGGTGGGCGCGTAGGCGAGGGCCTTGAGGGTGATCAGCGAGCGCAGGACGGCGGCCCGCCACTCGCCGCGGTAGCGGCAGTCGGAGGCCCAGGTCTGCCACCGGGCGACGGTGGCGAGCAGGGCCTGTTCGGGGTCGGTGCGCGGGGTGGTGGTGAGGTGGGAGGGCTGCCAGGTGAGGACGAAGGGGACGCGCAGCCCGGCGGTCACGGTGAAGTCCGAGACGGTGACGCCGTCCAGGCCGTAGGTATGGACCCCGGCGGGTACCCGTAACCAGGCCGAGTCGGGCCCGGCGACGGCGACCCGGTGGTGTCCGGTGCGGCGGACCCACGGGTCGATGCGGCCGTAGTTGAAGCGCAGCCGCAGCGTGCCGCGCATCCGGACGGTGCCCTCCAGGCCCTCGACGATCCGGATCAGCTGCGGGTCGCGGTGCCCTCCCGGGCCGGGGCGGCCGTCCTGCTCGCCGTGGTGCACCGGGCCGGGGCGTCCGCCGGGGCTGCGCTGCGGCATGAAGTCGGTGATCCGGACCTTCCCGCCGGCGGTCTGCCATTCGCTCTCCAGGACGAGGCTGTCGCCCCGGTAGCGGCGGGCGTGGCACTCGGCGGCGCCCGCGGGGGCGATCCGCCAGGCGCCGTGGCGCTGGTCGCCGAGGAGTCCGGCGAAGCAGCTGGGGGAGTCGAACCTGGGCAGGCAGAGCCAGTCGACCGATCCGTCCCGGCCCACCAGGGCGGCGGTCTGCAAGTCACCGATGAGGGCGTAGTCCTCGATGCCTCCGGCCATCACGTCCATTCTGGGCCGGGAACCGGTGGTTCGGCAGGACGGGGGGCGAACGCGGTGCGAACGCCGCGTTCCGGGAAGGGGGCACTCCGCTTGCACCCGTTCGGGGTGCAGAGGAGGATCTTCTGTGCTTGTAGTCTCAGCTGTCACAGCAGTCGTCGTGAGGCGCTGCGGCCCCACAACCGGAGTGAAGGAGTCACAGGCATGCGGCGACCGAGCTGGGTACCGGAGGGTACGGACCTGGACAAACCGAACGCCGCGCGGGTCTACGACTACTACCTGGGGGGTTCGCACAACTTCGAGGTCGACCGCGAGATGGCCCGCCGGGCCATGGAGCTGTGGCCCGAACTGCCGCAGATCATGCGCTCCAACCGCGCCTTCCTGCGCCGCGCGGTCTCCTTCCTCGCCGAGCGCGGCGTGACCCGTTTCCTGGACATCGGCTCCGGCATCCCGACCTTCGGCGCGGTGCACGAGGTCGCCCGGGCGATCCGGCCCGGGGCGGAGGTCGTCTACGTGGACCGCGACCCGGTGGCCGTGGCGCACAGCCGCCTGCTGCTGGCGGACGACCCGGAGTGCTCCGTCGTCCAGGCCGACCTGCGCGACGTCGACGACTTGCTGGGCCGCCCCGAGGTGGCCGGACTGCTGTCGGCGGGCGAGCCGGTGGCCGTGCTGCTGGTGGCCGTCGCGCACTTCGTCACCGACGACGAGGACCCGTGGAAGCTGATCCGCACCATCCGCGACGTGCTGCCGTCCGGCAGCGCGCTGGTCCTCTCGCACGCCTCCCTGGAGGGGCGCCCGGACCAGGCGGAGGACCACCAGAAGCTGTACCGGATGACGCCGACCCCGCTGACCATGCGCACGCATGAGCAGATCACCGCGATGTTCGACGGCTTCGAGCTGGTCGAACCGGGCGTGGTCTACCTCCCGCAGTGGCGCCCGGACCAGCCGGAGGCGGTCGGCGAGCACCCCGAGCGGATGACCGGGGTGGCAGGCATGGGGTTCCGCCCTTGAGCGGACGGACCGGACGAGGAGCCGACGGTCGCGGAGCGGGCACAGCGGCCGGCGGTCGCGCCGGTTCGCTCGCCGGTCGCGCCGGTCGCGCCGGTCGCGCCGGCCGCACCGGTCCGCTCGCCGGTCGGACCGGTCCGCACGCGGCCCCGCCGGCCGCGGGCCCCGCGCGTCCCGCCCCGCCGGCCACCGCCGCACCCCCCGCCGCACCCCCCGCCGCTCCCGCCACCGCTCCCGCCGTCGCGTCCGTCATCGCTCCGGCACCCCCCGCCCCGCCCACCCGGGTGGACCGATGAGCGCCGCCCCGGTGTCCGACAGCGCCGAGCGCTTCCACGAGGCCTGGGCGCGGCTGCTCTCCGCCGACCACGGCATCGCCATCCACCCCGGGCTGCTCGGCCGGCTGGTGGCCCGGACGGCGGGGCTGCTGCACCGCGCCCAGCAGGAGGAGCCGTTCGAGCCCCGGCTGGCCGCGCAGGCCGGCGCGGAGCTGGTCGACGCGCACTTCACCGACCCGGTGCTGCTGGCCAGGGCGGTGGAGCTGCTGCAGGCGCAGCCGTCCGGGGACGAGCGCGGCCCGGCGCTGACCGGCGCCTTCGCGGCCGGCTGGGCCGCGGCCCTGCGCGAGCGCACGCTGCGTGAGCAGGAGGCGATCCGCACCGCCGCCGACGCGGCCCGCAAGGAGGCCGAGCGGGCGCTGCGCGCCTCCGAGGCGCGGTTCCGCGCGCTGTTCGAGAGCGCGGCGATCGGGATCGGCATCGGGGACACCGACGGCAACATCCTGGCCGTCAACAAGGCGCTGCAGGAGCTGTTCGGCGCGGGGCCGGAGGACATGACCGGCCGCCGGGTCGGCGACCTCGTGCACCCCGAGGACACCCCGGGCGTCTGGGAGGCGTACGAGGACCTGATCAGCGGCCGGCGGGAGTACTTCCAGATCGACAAGCCGTACTACCGCCAGGACGGCGAGGTGGTCTGGACGCACCTGACCGTCTCGCTGATCCGGGACGACGACGGCGTCCCGCAGTACCAGGTGGCGATGCTGGAGGACATCACCGACCGCTACCGGCTGCAGGAGCGGCTGCGCCACCAGGCCACCCACGACCCGCTGACCGGCCTGCCCAACCGGGCGGCGTTCTTCGAGCGGCTGGAGAAGCTGTTCGAGGAGCCGGAGCCGGGTGCCAGGTTCGGCCTCTGCTACGTCGACCTGGACGGCTTCAAGGTGGTCAACGACAGCCTCGGCCACGACACCGGCGACCAGTTGCTGGCCGCGGTGGCCGCCCGGCTGAAGGCCGCGCTCACCCCGCTCGGCCACCTGGTGGCCCGGCTCGGCGGCGACGAGTTCGTGGTGCTGCTGGAGAACTGCCGGGGCGAGCAGGAGGCCGTCGCGGCCGCGAAGACGGTGCTCAAGGCGCTGGCCGGGCCGGTGCTGATCGGCGATCACAAGCTGGCGGTGGGCGCCAGCGTCGGCGTGCTGGAGCGGCGGGTCTCCACCACCACCCCGGGCGCCGCCGTCCGGGCCGCGGACCTGACGCTGTACCGGGCCAAGGAGGCCGGCCGCGGCCGCTGGACGCTGTTCGACCCCAAGGAGAACGCCCGCGCGGTCAGCCGCTACGCGGTGTCGGTGCGGATGCCGGCGGCGCTGGACCGCGGCGAGTTCTTCATCGACTACCAGCCGCTGTACGCGCTCGCGGACGGCCGGCTGGCCGCGGTGGAGGCGCTGGTGCGCTGGCGCCACCCGCAGCTGGGCGTGCTCGGCCCGGACGAGTTCGTGACCACCGCCGAGGAGACGGGGCTGATCATGCCGCTCGGCCGCTGGGTGCTGGAGCAGGCCTGTGGTCAGGCCGCGGACTGGATCAAGCGGTTCGGCGACGCCGCCCCGCAGCTGAACGTCAACCTGGCGGTCCGTCAGGCGCGCAGCGCGGCGCTGGTCACCGACCTCGCCCGGATCCTGGACGGCACCGGGCTGGACCCGGCCAGGCTGCAGCTGGAGATCACCGAGTCGACGGTCGTCGGGCCGGAGGACGAGGCGCTGCGCACCCTGCACGGGCTGGTCGACCTCGGCGTGTCGCTGGCCGTGGACGACTTCGGCACCGGGTGGTCCAACCTGGCGTACCTGCGGGACCTCCCGGTCTCCGGGCTGAAGATCGCCGGGTCCTTCGTGGGCGATCTGCACGATCCGGCGAAGGACGAGTCCACCGGGTGGCGGATCGTCAGCGGTCTGGTGTCGATGTCGCACGCGCTCGGACTGACCGTCACCGCCGAGGGCGTGGAAACCCTGAAGGACGCCGAGCGCCTGCGCACCATCGGCTGCGACTGGGCGCAGGGCTGGCACTTCGGCCGGCCGGTGCGGCCGGGCGAGATCGCCCGCCGGATCGCGGAGGAGCCGCAGGGCCGCCCGGTGCAGGGCCGTCCGCTGCGCGGCCGTCCGGCGCAGGGCTGACGGGCGCGCAGCTGGCGGGCGCGGGGCTGACGGGCGCGGGGCTGACGGGCGCAGGGCGGGCTCGCGCCGCCGGGAGCGCCGGGCGGCCCGGTCGCGCCGTGTGACGGCGCAGGATCGGGTCTGGTGACTCGGTGTCACCACGGGTCATGGGAAGTTACGGTAAAAAGCGGACAAAGCCCTCTTGACGTGACTGTCCGTGCCGACGGACGATGAGGCCCTGGCACACTCCGCACCCGAAGGTGCGGTGGTTCATAGGCCAGTTCGTACGACCGGCGCCGCAGGCGCCGGGGAGGGCCCGGGCGGTGCGCACCCCCATCCGGCCGCCACGGAGCTCCTCCCTCGTTTCGGCAGCCCCGAGGCCTCCCCGAGGTCCTCGCTCCGGGCTTCCCCACCGGGCCCCGCCCGCGCGTATCCGTCCGCGCCCAAGGCCCGTTCGCCACCGTTAGGGGCCCGCGCCGTCCCCGGCGTCCGCCCGTCGCCTCCCTCCCGAGAGGCCGCCCCCGATGAGCACCACCCTGCCCTCCACCAACCACGCCTCCGTGGCCCAGGACCCCGCCGTGGCACCGCCGTCCGCCGGGCCGCCGTCCGAGACCAGGCCGTCCGAGACCAGGCCCTCCGAGAACAGCCCGTCCGAGAACGGACGGTCGAAAGACCGGCGGTCCGAGACCAGGCGGTCCGAGGACTGGCCGTCCGAGCGGCCCTACCAACCGCCCGTCGACCGGCCCGTCGACGGCGAGGCCCACCCGCAGCGCCGGGCCACCGACCGCGCCACCGCGCACCACCCGATGCGCCGTGCGGGCGACCCGCCCGCCACCGCCCGCTCCGCCCGACCGGCCGCCCAGGCCCAGGTGGCCGCCCGGCACTCGGTCAGCCTGGTCGTCCCGGCCCACAACGAGGCCCGCAACATCGCCTGGGTCTTCGAGCAGATCCCGTCCTGCGTCGACGAGGTCATCCTGGTCGACGGAGCGTCCAGCGACGCCACCGTCCCGATGGCCCGGCACTGCCTGCCCACCGTCCGCAGCGTCCAGCAGAGCGGCCCCGGCAAGGGCAACGCCCTGCGCACCGGCTTCGCGGCCGCCACCGGCGAGTACGTCGTGATGATGGACGCCGACGGCTCCATGTGGCCCGGCGAGATCCCGCACTACCTGCACTTCCTGGACAACGGGTTCGACTTCGTCAAGGGCTCGCGCTGCATCGCCGGCGGCGGCTCGCTCGACCTCACCCGGATCCGTTCGCTCGGCAACCGGGCCCTGCTCGCCGTCGTCAACCGCCTCTACGACGCGAGCCTCACCGACCTGTGCTACGGCTACTGCGCCTTCCGCCGCTCCTTCCTGAGCGCCCTCGACCTCCGCTCCACCGGGTTCGAGATCGAGGCCGAGATGATCGCGCACGCGCTTCGCTCCGGACTGCGGATCGCCGAGGTGCCGAGCCTGGAACTCCCCCGCCGCAGCGGTCGCTCCCACCTGCACGCCGTCTCCGACGGCCGCCGGGTGCTGAGGACCCTGATCGCCGAGCGTCCCGGCGCCCGGTCCCCGGCGACCGCCTCCGTGGGGGAGCACTGATGAATGGCACCGACCGGCGCACCGCAGCAGCCTGCCCGCGCCCCGCCGCCCGTGACTCGCTCCACACCCCCGTCCGCGTCGTCGAGCTGGACCTGGACGAACCGAGCGGGCTGCGCTCGCCCGGCGGTCTCGGTGCCGTCGACCCGGCCGGACGCGTGTTGGCGTTGGTGCGGCTGCACGGACACCCGCTCGGCTTGGTCACGGCCACCGGAGCAGCCGGCGGGAGCGCCGAACTGCGCCGGGCGCTGGTCGACGCCGCCCACCGGGAACTGCGCGTTCCCGCACTGTCCACCGCGACACCCGCGGCGCGTCCCGGTCGGGTCGGCCGCGCCCGGGTGCCCGCGGGCCCGGTCACGGTCAGCGTGGTCGTCGCCACCCACAACCGGGCGGGCCTGCTGCGACCCTGCCTCGACTCCCTGCTGCGGAACGGCTATCCGCGCACCGAGGTCATCGTCGTGGACAACGCCCCCGCCGACGACGCCGCCGAACGGCTGATCAGGGACCGGTACCGGGGCCGGGTCCGCTACCTGCGCGAGCCGGTGGCGGGCCTGGCCCGGGCCCACAACGCCGGGCTCGCCGCCGCGACCGGGGAGATCACCGCCTTCACCGACGACGACACCCTCGCCGACCCGGACTGGATCGGCGCCCTCGCCCGGACCTTCGCCGAGGACGGGCGGATCGGCTGCGTCACCGGCCTGATCCTGCCCGCCGAACTCGACACCCCCGCCCAGGTCGCGCTGGAGAACCACGGCGGCTTCGCGAAGGGCTTCGCCGCCCGTACCTGGAGCCTCGCCGACCGCCTCGGCGACCCGCTCTTCCCCTTCGCCGCCGGCCGCTTCGGCTCCGGCGCCAACATGGCCTTCCGCACCGCCCCGCTGCGCGCCCTCGGCGGCTTCGACCCCGCCACCGGCACCGGCACCCCCGCCCGCGGCGGCGACGACCTGCTCGCCTTCTTCCGCATCCTGGTCGCCGGCCACGCCCTCGCCTACGCGCCCGACGCCATCATCTGGCACCGCCACCGGCGCACCATGGACGCCCTGCCCGCCCAGGCCTTCGGCTACGGCGCAGGCTTCGGGGCCTACCTCGCCGCCGCGCTGCACCACGAACCCGCCATGCTGCCCGCCCTGTTGCGCCGCCTCCCCGGCGGCCTCCGTTACGCGGCCCGCCGCGCACGCACCCGGCCGGACCCGGGCGCGGCGGGCCGCCGCCCCAGCTGGCACCTCGCCCGGCTGGAGCTGCAGGGCATGCTGTACGGGCCGCTCGGGTACGTGCGCAGCGTCCACCGGGACCGGGCCACCGCCCGGGCGACGGGGTGACGGGCCGTGTTCGCGCGGACCGCGGCCGCCGCCCTCGCCCGGGGGCGCGGGACCTGCTCCTGCCCGCTGCCGCTGCCCTGCGAGTGCTCGTACCCCGCCCTGGTGCGGGCCCGGCTGCAGGCCGCCGTGGTGGCCGGTGGACGGCTGCTGCGCAACGGGCGCGTGCCGGCCGCCCCCGGTCGCACCGCCCCCGGTCGCACCGTCGGTCGCCGCTCCGCCCTCGGCCTCACCGTCGCCGGTCTGACCGCCGCCGGTCTGACCGCCTGGCTGCTGTCGGCGATCGGCCTCGCCGGCGCCGCCCTCGCCTGGGCGACCGCTGCCACCGCCCTCGCCGTGCCACTGCTGTGCACCCTGCCGCGGTGGCTCCCGACACACGAACGGAGACGGCCGTGAACCCCCCGGGCCTGTCCGTCATCGTCTGCGCCTACACCCTCGACCGCTGGGACGACCTGCGCGCCGCGATCGGCTCGCTGCACGGCCAGCACCGGCCGCCCGACGAGGTCCTGCTGGTCGTCGACCACTGCCCGGAGCTGGTGCGCCGGGCCGGGGCGGAGTTCCCCGGCGTCCTGGTGCTGCCCAACCACGAGCGGCAGGGCCTGTCCGGCGCCCGCAACTCCGGCGTGGCCGCCGCCTCCCAGGAGGTGGTCGCCTTCCTCGACGACGACGCCGCCGCGGAGCCCGGCTGGACCGGCCACCTCCTCGCCCCCTACCGGGACCCGCGGGTCCAGGGCGTCGGCGGCCTCGTCCTGCCGCGGTGGGACGGCGGGCGCCCGTCCTGGTTCCCCGCCGAGTTCGACTGGGTGGTCGGCTGCTCCTACCGCGGCCTGCCCACCCGCCGCAGCGCCGTGCGCAACTTCATCGGTGCCAACATGTCCTTCCGCCGCGCCGAGGTGCTCGCCGCCGGCGGCTTCCGCACCGACCTCGGCCGGGTCGGCACCCGCCCGCTCGGCTGCGAGGAGACCGAGCTGTGCCTGCGGCTGGCCGAACGCGACCCCCGGGGCCTGCTGCTCCACGAACCCGCCGCGGTGGTCCGCCACCACGTGCCGGCCGGCCGGTCCACCTGGGCCTACTTCCGCGCCCGCTGCTTCGCGGAGGGCCGCTCCAAGGCCGCCGTGGCCCGCAAGCGCGGCAGCCGCGCCGCTCTCGCGAGCGAGCGCCGCTACCTCACCACGACCATCCCGGCCGCGCTCGCCCGCTCCCTGCGGGCCGCCGGCGCCGATCCGCGCCGGGCCGCCGCGCTTCTCGCCGGCGTGTCCGTCACCGTGCTCGGCTACGCCGCCGGCCGGATCGCCGCCGCCCTGCCCGGCCGCCCCGCGGCCGCCCCGGACGCGCCGGTGCGCGCAGTCCCCGCGGAGCGCGCGTCATGACCGCCGTGCCCGTGCTGCTCTACCACTCGGTCTCCGACGACCCTCCCGGCTGGATCGCCCCGTACACCGTGTCGCCGCGGGTGTTCGCCCGGCAGCTCGACGCGCTGGTGGAGGGCGGGCGCCGGATCGTCCCGCTGCGCCGGCTGGTGTCGGCCCTGCGCGGCGGCCCCCCGCTGCCCGAGCACTGCGCGGTGCTCACCTTCGACGACGGGTTCGCCGACTTCTACTGGACGGTCGCCCCGATGCTCAGCGACCGGGACCTGCCGGCGACCCTGTTCGTCACCACCGGCGCCGTGCACATCCCCGGGCACGCGGGCGAGGGCACCCTGCTGCCGCCCGCCGAGATGCTCACCTGGCGCCAGGTCGCCACGCTGGACGCGCTCGGCGTCGAGATCGGCGGCCACACCCGCACCCACCCCCAGCTGGACACCGTGCGCGGCCGGCAGGCGTGGGACGAGATCCGGGGCTGCAAGCACGAACTGGAGGACGCGGTGGGCCACCAGGCCGCCTCGTTCGCCTACCCGCACGGCTACTCGAGCGCCGCCGTCCGGCAGAAGGTCCAGGCGTCCGGCTGGACGTCGGCGTGCGCGGTCGGCAACGCGTTCAGCTCGGACGGGGACGAGCCGCTGCGGATCTCCCGGCTGATGCTCCGGGCGGACACCCCGGCGGCGGAGTTCCGGCGCTGGGTGCAGGGCGTCGGCGCCCCGGTGGCGCCGTACCCGGAGCGGATGCGGACCAGGGGCTGGCGGGCGTACCGCCGGGGCCGGGCGCTGCTCGGCCGCCCGGCGGGCGGGCCGCCCCGGGCCTGACGGGTGCGGCCTCCCGGGGCGGCCCCGGGGGCTCAGTGCTGCCAGACCCGCACCCAGTCCACCGTCATCCGCGCCGAGGAGACGTTCTGCGGCGGCGAGCTCGGGTACCCGACGGCCAGGTTGAGCAGCAGCTCCATCGGCTCGTCCGGGATCTTCGACGGGTCGGTGACCTGGTAGCGCTGGACGCCGTCGACGTACCAGGTGAGCGAGTCGCTCTCCCAGTCGAGCGCGAACACGTGGTCGCCCGCGGGGAAGTCCTGCGGGCCCCAGCGCTGCCACTGGTCCCTGGGGTTGCCGTCCGGCCCGGTGAAGTGCACGGTCATCTGCACGTACTGGGTGGTGGAGATGAACTCGGCGACGTCGAGCTCGGGCGGGGTGGTGCGGGAGGCCGGCAGGAGCCAGAAGGCGGGGAACATGCCGGCCTCCGGGGGGATGCGCACCGCCGCGGCGAAGTAGCCGCGGGTGAAGGTGTGCCGCGGTTGCGCGTTCCAGGAGTCCCGGCCGGTCGAGACCATGCCCGAGGTCCACGGGTAGTCCTTGCCGTCGCTCCCGCGGGTGTCCGAGCGGTCGGCGCTCAGGGTCAGCCGGCCGTCGCCCACGCCGACCTGCTGCGGGAGGTACCACTGCAGCTCGTGGTTGCCGGCGTTGGTGCAGCCGTCCTGGTTCCAGTCGTAGCAGGTGGCCCACTTCGCGTGGTCGAGCGTCGTGCCGTCGAAGTCGTCCTGGAAGGCCAGGTGCCAGGCGCCGGGGGCCGCCGGGGCGGTCGGACCGGCGGTGGGGCTGCTCGCCCCGGCGCCGCTCGGCGGGGTGGACGCCGTCACCGTGGCGGCCGGGCCGCCCCCGGCGCACGCGGCGACCAGCAGCAGCGCAGCCGCGCCCGCGCCGGCCCCGCCGACGCGCTTGCGCCACCGCCGTCGTCGGCGCCGCCTTCCGTCCGTGCGGTCGCCGTCCGTGCGGTTGCCGTTCGTGCCACCGCCGTCCGTGCCGCCGTCGCCCTGGTCGCGTGCGCGTGTGCCGCGTCCGCCCCGGTCGCGGTCGCCCGGACCGCCGTCGCCGTCCGGGCCGTCCGGGGGAGGTCTGCGGCCGCGCGGGCGGCACTGCGGCAGCGCCAGCAGCGTGGTGGCGGCGGCCACCGCCCCCAGCGCCCAGCCGCTGATGAGCCCGCCGGCCAGGTAGAAGCCCACGATGATCACCGTGTCGACGGCCAGGCTCAGCGCCACCGCCAGCACCCAGTACTCCAGCGGGTCCATCGGCGCACCGCGCGCGGCCAGCGCAGGCCGGGCCGACCGCACCGCGGCCAGGCCTGGGCACAGCAGCAGGAACGCGCCGGCCACGGCCACCCGGACGGGGTCGGCGTCGGCGAGCGCGTAGACGGCCAGGGCCGCCCACCCGGACAGCGCCAGGGCCCACCCGGCCCGGGCGGCGGTTGCGGACGAGGTGCCGTTCACGGCCCGCCTCCTGGCTGGGGGACGGCACCGCCCGGGAGCTGCGGGGCCGGCGACGGGCCCGCGGCCGGCTCCTGGCCGGGCAGCGGGTTGGGGACGAAGCGGTACACCACGGCGTCCTGGTTCTGGTACACCAGGTCGAACCCGGGGGTCCGGGACACCACCTCCGCGAGCCGGTCCTCCAGGTCCGCCGGGCAGATGCCGGTCAGCCGGCACTCGGCGGCCTGCGCCCGGCTGAGGATCAGGTACGCGGGCACACCGGGGTGGGTGAAGCCCACCGCGGCCTCCAACCCGCCCAGCGGGTCCTGGTTCAGCAGCTCCCGGGTCTGCGGGGTCGTCTCGGCCAGCCGCACCCCGGGGTGCTGGTCGTAGCCCTCGTAGATGCCCGGCACGCTGCCGGTCATCGACACCACCACCGAGTACGGTGGCGCGGCCTTGAGGAGCTGTTCGGTCGCGGCGACCTCGCGGTCGTCGTACCAGTTCATCCGCTCCTTGCTGTCGTAGCCGAAGAAGAGCCCGCCGAGCAGTGCCAGGAACAGGACCAGCGAGCAGGCCGCGCGCAACCGGGGCCGCGGGGAGGGCCGCAGCACGAGCGCCGCCAGCATGAACGCGCAGGCGGGCAGCGCGAACAGGTAGGTGCGGAAGATCATCTCCCCGCCGTAGCTGTTCGCGGCCAGCAGCGGCACCGGGGCCAGCGCCAGGTAGGGCAGCGGGGTGCGCCGCAGCCACGGCCGGCGGACGAAGGCGATCACGGCCAGCAGGACGACCGTCGCGGACAGCCCGCGGTCGATCCAGTCGACCGTGACCTGCTGCGGCGCGGCGATCCCGAGGTTGGCCAGACCGGCGCTGATGTTGGAGTCCGGTGTGGTGAGCGCCTTGGTGAACTGGCCCAGGTTCGCGGACAGGTACGGGCGCGCCACGGTGGCGTCCCACACCACGGTCATCGCCACGGCGGCCGCCAGGGCGGGCAGCACCACCCGGCGGTTGCGGCGGGGGATCGCGAGCGCGGCGAGCGAGCTGATCAGCATCAGCGGGGTCAGCTGGTGCGAGCAGACGATCGCGGCCTCCAGCACCAGGACCATCAGGAACCGGATCGGCATCCACCCGTCGCCCGCGGCCGCGCCGGCCGCAGGCCCCGTCGCCGGTGCGGGGGCGGCCGAGCGGTGCGAGCCGCCCGGTGGAGCGGGGCCGGGCGCCCGGCCCGTCCGGCCCGTCCGGTCCGTCCGGTCCGTCCGGTCGGGCAACTGGCGGACCACCACGGCGATCACCGCGAGGAAGAGCACCAGGGCGAAGGCCTGCGGCGAGAAGTAGTCCTGCCCCACCCAGGAGCAGGAGTAGTAGACCCAGGCCGCGCCCCACACCAGCGTCCGGTCGGTGCTGATCGCCCGGTAGAGCAGCAGCAGCGGGGCGAGCAGCAGCGCGTTGAACAGCGGCGGGCCCCAACTCGCGTACCCGAGCGCCGAGTGGAGGCCGGTGAGCCGCAGCAGCAGCCCGTTCAGCACGAAGAAGCCCGGCCACTGGTTGTACGGGTCCAGCGTCCCGGCCTGCGGGACGGGGCCGCCGTGGCGCAGCATCGCGTCGATCACGGCGACGTGCTTCCACGCCCAGGAGTACCGCAGGTTGGCGTAGAGCAGCGTGGGCGTCGCGTGGACGACGGCGATCAGGGCCAGGACGTACCCGGCGAGCCACCACTGGCGGAGCCGGCGGTCGCGCAGCACGAGCAGGAAGCCCGCGGTCAGCAGGCCGGCCGCCGTCCAGTACAGGACCGGCAGCACCTGCAGCAGACCGAGATCGCCCATCCGCTCCAGGTGGACGTGGCGCAGCGAGAGCAGCCACAGCAGCAGCGAGACCGGCAGCAGCGCGCGGCCCGTCAGCGAGGGCAGCCGGCCGAACCGGCGGGGGCGGCGCTGCGTCGCCCCGGCGGCGGGCGGCCGCCCGGGCGCCGACACCGGCGTCACGGCCGGGTCGCCCGCCATGTGGCGGCCTCCTCCAGGAGCGGGGTCACGTTGCGCGAGACCCACCAGTGGCTGCGCGCGTAGCGGGGGGACTTGGTCACGTTCGAGACGACGTGCCACAGCCAGGTCAGCAGGGGCAGCACCGCGTCGTCCGGCGGTCCGGCCGGGCCGCTGCGGCGCAGGTCCACCAGGTCGTCGCGGGTGCCGTCGATCAGGGCGAGGCCCGGCCCGGGCAGTGCGCCGTGGCGCACCATCTCCCGGACGGCGCTGCCGAGCTGGCGGCCCTCCCGGCGGCAGGCCAGGGCGATCACGAAGGTGTAGGCGTCGATGGCGCAGGGGCCGTCCGGGCGGGCGCCGCCCCAGTCGAGGATCCCGGTGACCCGGCTGCCCCGGCCGTCGAACAGGACGTTGCCGGCGTGGAAGTCGCCGTGGGTCCAGGCGACGGTGGTCTCGGCGCCCGCGAGGCCGGCCCGCAGCCGGTGGCGCAGGGCCGCCAGCCCGGCGGCCCCCTTCCCGGTGCGGCACCAGGGGATGTCGGTGCCGAGCACGCCCAGGGGCTCGTCGACCCAGGCCACCAGCCGGCCGGTGGCGGTCTCGGTGCGCCCGGTGGCCCGGTGCAGCTCGGCCACGGCGGTGAGCGCGCGCTCGGCGACCCCGTCGTCCGCGCCGGGGGCGGCCAGCAGCTCGTCGGCGGTGGTCCCGGGCAGCCAGCTCTCGGTGATCAGCGGCAGCGGCCCGGTCAGCTCCTGGTGGACGGGCACGGGGACGAGGGCGCGCCAGCCGCCGAGCCGGGCGTCGGCGGCCAGGGTCTCCAGCACCCGCCACTCGTGGTCGAGGGAGGCCACCGCGTGGCCGGTGCGGGCGTGCTTGACGGCCAGCCGCTCCCGGCCGGGGGCGTCGAGGGAGAGCACCAGGACGTCGGCCAGCCCCGGGGGCCCTGGCCGCAGGGTGCAGGTGCCGTCCAGGCCCAGCCGGCGGGCGATCCTGCGGGACTTCCAGTGGTCGGTGATGCGGTAGACCAGCCGGGCCCGGCGCAGCGGCAGCAGCGCCCGGGGGGAGGACCGCAGCCGGGGGGCGTGCCCGCCCGCGCCCGGGTGCCCGGGCGGCAGTCGGCGGGTCCGGCGCAGCACCAGTTCCGCGGCGAGTGCGCACTGCGCGGCCAGCACGGACCGGGCCCGTGCCCGGTACGGCTGCGGGGCGCGGCGCAGGCGCTGGACCGCCGGGCTCATCCGGCCCGGCCCGGGCGGTTCGGCGCGGCCGGTGCGGCCGCGGCAGGGGGTGCGGTCCGGCCGGCCCGGGCGGGCGGCGCGGTGCGGGTGGTCCGGGAGGTCCCGGCGGCCCGGGGGGTCGGGGTGGCCGGCGTCGTGCGCGCGGCCGCCACGGCCAGCCGGGCCAGCCGCAGCGGCGCGCCGGAGCGGCCCGCCTCCGGCACGGCGAGCACCGCCAGCAGGGCGCGGGCGTCGGCGGGCGGGCGCGGTGCCCGGCACAGCGGGCAGCCGCCGGGCCGGTGCCCGATCAGCCGGCCCACCGCCTCGGCGAGGCCGGCCTGGTAGGCGCGCCGCGTCACCGGGACGCCGGCCGCCCGGACGGCCCGCTCCGCGTTCGCCGGGGCCGCGCCGCGCCCCGCCCAGCCCAGCAGCTCCACGTCGGCGACGCCGTCGCCGACCGCCAGCGCGGGCGGCCCGTCCGCCCCGAGCCGGGCCAGCAGGGCCCGCGCCCCGGGGGCCTTCCCGCAGCCGCGCGGGACGAAGTCGGTCTGGGCCTGGCCGGGCACCGTCGTGAACAGCCGGCCGAACGGCTCCTCGGCGAGCAGGGCCGCGACGGCCTGCGGCGCCGGCGCGTGCCGCCGGCCGTCCCGCGGCGAGCGGACGGAGGCCCGGATGCACCAGCGGGAGAGCGGGTCGGCGGCGGCGGGCTGGTCGAGGGCGGCCAGCCGGGCGCGCAGCCCGCCGTCGCCGGCCCGGCGGCGCTCGTGGTCGAGCAGGACCTCGGTACTGCCGGACACCGCGTCCACCAGGACCGCCCCGTACTCGGCCACCCCGCCGTCCAGCCGGTAGGCGGCGCAGCGGTCGGCGACTTCGGGGCCGGAGCGCCCGGTGGCGAGCACCGTGCGGTAGCCGTGCGCCCGCAGCGCGCGCAGCGCCAGCGCGCCGGCGGGGGAGGAGGCGGGGAAGCCGAGCACGTCGGACTCCAGCACCCCGTCCACGTCGAGGACGCAGCACGGCCCCCGCGGCTCGGTGTCCAGGTCCGCCAGGTAGACGGCGGAGAGGAAGCGCTGCACGGCGCGCGCCTGGGCCCGCCGGGCGTCGGCCCGGGTCCGTTCGGAGGGCGGCAGGCCGTCCTGCACGGCGGCGTGCCGGGCCTGGACCAGCCGCAGCAGGCACCAGCGGGCGTCCGACACGTCCTCTCCGGTGAGGCGGCGGTACTCGGCGAGCAGCTCGGCGTCGTCGTCCGCGGGGCGGTCGGGGGCCTGGTCCGCGGGGGTGTCCGTCGTGGTGTCCCTCGTGGCGTCCGCGGGGGTGTCCGGGGCGGCGTCCCGGGCGGGGTCCGGGGCCGGGGCGGGGTCCGTGGTGCCGGACGCGGGGCGGTGCGCGGCGCCGGCGAGGTCGTAGACGGCGTCGTAGCTCGCCAGGTTGAGGTGGCCGAAGGCGCCGTCGGCGTAGGCGGTCTTGCGCCAGCCGGCGCCGCTCCCGTGCCCGCTGCTGCCACCTCCGCTGCCCGCGCCGTCCGCGCCGCCCGCCGTCCAGCGGTGGCGCGCGGTCAGGCCGTCGGTCACGCAGGGGCGGGCCGGGGTCAGCAGGGTGCGGGTCAGCCGGTCCAGCAGCAGCGGACGGAGCAGCGTGTGCAGCCGGCCGACCACCGGCGCCAGCTGGCGGGCGGAGGCCTCCCAGACCGGGTCGCGACCGGCCAGCAGCAGGCTCCGGTCGGCGGGTACGGCCAGCAGCCGCTGCCGGGCGGCGACGTAGCGGGCGACCTCGGCGGGTGGCACGCCGTGCCGGTCGGCCGGCCGGTGCTCCGGCCGGGGGCGGACCAGCACGCCGTCGGCGATCCCGAGCGGCTCCGGGACCAGTCCGGCGAGCGCACCGGCCACCGTTGCCGCGTACGCCCCGAAGTAGCCGACCCCGGCCCACTCGGCGAGCAGCGGCAGGGTGCGCACACCGCCGTCCGGGTCGACCACGCGGGCCGAGCAGGGCACCGCCAGGTGCGCGCGGCGGGAGAGCGGCCCCGGGGCGTCGGCCGTCAGGTCCAGCAGGCGCCGGCCGGGCGGCAGCAGCCGGGCGACCGCCGCGGCCAGCGCGGCGGGCCCGAGCAGCGTCCGGACGTGCCAGTCGCGGCCCGGGAGGGTCACGCAAGGTAGGCCGCGCAGGGCGGGCGGCAGGGCGCCCGCGCCGTCGAAGGACGCCAGGACGGGGACGACCGAGTCCGGTGCGAAACCGCCGCGGACGGCCAGACCGGCGAGGCCCGCCAGGGAGCCGCCGGTCACCGGCGGGTCGTCGACCAGAAGCACCAGCCCCGACCTGCGGCGCAGCTCGCGCACCAGCGCCGCCCGGCCCGGCAGCAGGGCCGCGCCCGGACGGGTGGTGCCGACCACCACCTCCCGGTGGCCGAGGCCGCGCAGCGCCGCCGCGAGCAGCGGAGCCAGGTGGCTGCCGGAGGTGCGTACGCCCAGGACGAGCAGGGGGCGGTGACGGTCCGGGTGACGTGCGGTGACCAGCCGGGCCAGGGCGACGCAGTCCTGCGGGTGCTGGTCGAAGCTGCGGAAGCAGGCGGGCGGGCGCTGCACCGCCCCGGCGAGCAGCCGCCGGGCGCCGGGCAGCCGGCCCAACGCGGCCACCGCGGCGCGCAGTTCCGCCGCCAGGCCGGCGGTGTCCGGGCCGACGGCGTCCAGGTCGGCGGTGTCCGGGCGGGTGGGGCCGGGGTCGGCGCCGTCCTGGCCCTCCCCGTGCGGCCGGCCGGTGGCCGCCCCGTCCTGGAGCGCCAGTTCGGCGAGCCGGTCGCGCAGCGTCGCGAACCGCCCGCACCAGGCGCGCAGTCCACGGGCGGGCGGTACGGCCAGCCAGAGCCCGGTGGCCCCGCGCAGTCCGGCCCGGGCCGCCCCGACCGCGCCCGGCCGGGCGCCCTTCGCCAGGTGGTCCAGCAGCCGGCGGGGCCGCCACGCGGTGCCCTCCAGCACGTCCTCGACCACCTGGACCACACCGGCGCTCAGCAGGAAGGCGTCGAGCCACTGCCCGTCGGAGGCGCATCCGAGGAGACGGCCGGTCAGCTCCGGCACCGTCAGGTGCAGGTCCACCGGTGCCGGTGCACCGTCGGCCGCCGCGGTCCGCACATCGTTCATTCGTGGACTCCCGTAAGCTCCCGAAAGCGGGGAAGCGCCCTCGGGACCGTGCAGGCGCTGTGCCTATCCACTCTAGGCACCAGGCGTCCAGGCTGCCCCCTCAGTCACCCCTCGCGGCCGCGCGCGGCCGCCGCCGGACCGGTCGGGGCGCTCCCGCCCCCGGGCGGCGGAGCGGGGAGCCACCAGGAGCGCCGCCACAGCAGCACGGCCGCCACCAGGGTCTGCCCGATCAGCCAGGCCGCGCCCGCGCCGTCGATGCCGAGCACCGGCAGCAGCAGCGCGGTCAGCGCCAGCACCGTGACCGAGAGCGACGCCAGCACGCCCACCACCACGCCCATCCGGCGCCGGGCCCGGGACAGGGCGACGACGGTGGTGGTGAGCAGGTTCGGCAGCGCGGAGAGCGCGAGCAGCCAGAGCACGACCGTGCCGTGGCGGGCGTAGTCCGCGCCGAACACCCGCAGCGCCCACGGCCCGACGGCGATCAGCAGCACCACCGCCGCCACCAGCACCCGACCGGAGTGGCGCAGCACCCGCCGGTAGTCGTCGAGCCGGGTGATGTCCCGCGCGGACTCCACGACCAGCGAGTAGCCCATGTTGGAGCTGAAGCAGTACAGCGCGAAGGGCGCCGTCCAGGCCAGCGAGAAGTACGCGCTGTCGGCGGCGCCGAGGCGGTTGAGCACCATCACGGGCGGCAGGTTGACCGCCGCCAGCCAGCACATCGCACCGGCGTAGTCCGCGGCCAGGTAGCCGAAGGTCGGTCTCGAGGTGTCCGCGGCGGCCTGCGGTGCGGCGCGCTGGTGCCGGGGCAGGGCGCGGCGGAAGACGAAGGCGTTCGTCACCACGAGGGCGAGCGCGAGGCCGGCCATCCAGGACACCAGGATCCCGTTCTCCGCGCCGAAGGCGACGAGGACGGCCAGCAGTCCGATCTTCTCGACCGCGAACAGCCCGTTCTCCAGGGCCACCCAGTCCGCCCGCCGCAGGCCGGTCAGGACGCCGTCCTGCAGGTTGAACACGGCGTAGCCGGCGGTCGCCACGGCGAAGAACAGCCCCAGGCCCCAGCTGTGCAGGAAGTCCAGCCCGGGCGAGAGCCAGGGGATCAGCAGCACGAACCCGGCGGCGAGCACCAGGGTGACCGACGAGGCCACGGCGTAGGCCAGCCCCACGAGGCGCCCGGCGCGCCGGCCGGCGGAGGGCACGAAGCGCACCATCGCGTTGGCGAGGTTCAGTTGGCCGATTCCGCCGAGGAACATCATGGCCGAGACGGCGGCGACGTTGCGGCCGACGGTGGCCGCGTCGTACCAGTGGGCGGCCAGCGCCCAGTACAGGGCGCCGAAGGCCGAGGTCAGGAGTGAACTGACGGTCAGCAGATGGGCGTTGCGCAGCAGCGGGTCGTAGTTCCTGGCGGCGGTGAGGACGGCCCTGCCCCGCGACCGCAGGGACCGGGTGGCGGTGGGCGGGCCGCCGGATCCGTTGCTCACCACCAGCAGCTCCCGTCCTCGGCCTCCCCGGCCCGGTCGCGGCGCTCTGCCGGTACGGCCGGCCTGCCCATCCTATGACCGGGGGCCCGGCCGCCGCCCGGCCGCCGCCCGGCCGCCGTGCTACCCCGGGGCGGGGCTCGGGGGGCGGGGTTCGGGGGCGAGGAGCGGGCGGACCGGCGGGAACGCCCGGACGTCCCTAGCCTGGGAGGCGGGACCCCGGCCCGACGACCGGAGAGGAGCCCCCGTGCCATGCCCAGGAATCCGCCCGCCGGTGTGCGGGTGACCAGCCCGGTGCCGCGCGCCCTGTGGTGGGAGCTGCTCGGGCGGGACGGCGGCGCACTGGTGACGCAGACCCCGACGTGGCTCGACTGCCTCTGCGAGGCCTGGCCGCTGGAGGACGCGAGTCGGCTGTACCGCTTCGACGGCGGCCGCCGGATCCTCGTCCCGCTGGTGCGTCACCGGCGCCGGGCCACCCGGCTGCTGGCGGAGGAGTCCTGGCCCGGCTGGGGCGTCGGCGGGGCCCTCGTGCCGGACGGGGCACCGGACCTGCGGCAGGCCAGGGCCGTCCTGGAGGACCTCGCGCACCGGCCGGCCGTCCGGGTCGCCGTGCGGTTCAGCCCCCGGGCCTCCCCGGTCTGGGGCGAGGCCGCCCCCGGCGCCTTCGCGGCCTACGACCGCACCACCTTCCTGCTCGACCTCGACGGCGGGTTCGAGGAGGTCTGGGCCCGCCGCTTCCACGCCCGGGTCCGCCGGGGCGTGCGGCAGGCCGAGCGCGCGGGGGTGGAGGTGGAGGTCGACCGGACCGGCCGGCTGGTTCCGCTCTTCCAGCGCCTCTACCGGGAGTCGGTCGAGCGGTGGGCGGCGCAGCAGCACGAGCCGCCCGCCCTGGCCCGGTGGCGCCACCGCCGGGAGGAGCCGCCGCGCCTGCTGGAGGCGGTCGCCGAACGCTTCGGCCCCTCCTGCGCGATCTGGCTGGCGCGCTGCGGCGGGGAGCCGGCCGCCGCGATCGTCGTCCTGCGGCACGGGGACCACACCAAGTACTGGCGGGGCGCGATGGACCGGGCCCTGGCCAACCCGGTCCGCGCCAACCACCTGCTGCACCGCCTCGCCGTCGAGGACGCCTGCGCGGCCGGGAGCCGCTGCTACGACATGGGCGACGCCCGGCCGGACTCCTCGCTGGCCGAGTTCAAGGAGAGCTTCGGCGCCCGCGCGGTGCGCAACCCGGCGTACTACCGCGAGCGCCTGCCGCTGACGGCGGCCGACCGGCGGATGCGCGGCGCGGTCAAGCGCGTCATCGGCTTCAGGGACGCCTGAGGCCCGGGCGGTTCGGCGGTGCCGGAGCAGCTCCGCCGGGCGGCAGCGCTTGCCGCGCCCGCCGGGGGCGACCAGGCTGGAGAGGTGATCCGGGCGGTGCCGCGGGCCGCCGGCCGGCGCCGCCGAACGGGCGGGGCCGTCGGTGCGGCCGCTGCCGCCCTGCTGCTGGCGGGCTGCGCGGCCACCGCCTCCCCGTCGGCCACCGTCTCCCCGTCGGGCCCGGGCGCCGTCCCGGGCTCGGGCGCCGCCCCGGGCGCGGCGGCCCCGTCGGGTGCCGGGGGCGCGGTGCCCCGCCCCGACCACGTCGTGGTCGTGATGGAGGAGAACCGGTCCTACCCCGACGTCATCGGCCGGACCGACCAGGCGCCCTTCATCAACGCGCTCGCCGACCGCGGCGCCCTGTTCACCGGCTCCTTCGCCGTGGCGCACCCCAGCCAGCCCAACTACCTGGCGCTCTTCTCCGGTTCGGTGCAGGGCGTCACCGACGACTCCTGCCCGCAGACCTTCGGCGGCGCGAACCTCGGTTCCGCGCTGCGCACCGCCGGACTGTCCTTCGCCGGCTACTCCGAGGGCCTGCCGGCCGCCGGCTCCACCGTCTGCGACAACGGCGGCTACGCCCGCAGGCACAACCCGTGGGTGGACTTCGCCGACCTGCCGTCCGAGGTCAACCAGCCGTTCTCCGCGTTCCCGCACGACTACGCGGCGCTGCCGACGGTGTCCTTCGTCGTCCCGGACCTCACCCACGACATGCACGACGGCACCGTCCGGCAGGGCGACGACTGGCTCCGGGACAACCTGGCCGGCTACGCCGACTGGGCCGCCACCCACAACAGTCTGCTGGTGGTCACCTGGGACGAGGACGACGGGAGCCCGGCCAACCACATCCCCACCGTCGTGGTGGGCGGGCCGGTCGCCCCCGGGCACTACGGCGAGCGGATCGACCACTACCGGCTGCTGCGCACGCTGGAGGACGCCTACGGCCTGCCGCCGACCGGCGCCGCCGCGGCCACCGCCCCCATCGGCGACGTCTGGCGCCACGGCGGCGCGTAACGGCTTGGCCACAGGCCCGGTGAAAAGCGGTAACCGCTGTCCCGAAGCCGCGACATGATGATGCGTCAAGGTTGCGGCGGCGGGCGGGAGAGTGGCGGATGGCCGATGGCGTGCCGACGGGGACGGGGACGGGCCCGCGGACGAGGGTGGACCGGCGGCCCTGGGGCGGCCGGGAGGACGGCGCACCGGACCCGCCGACCAGGCTCGGACGCTTCCGCACCCCGCCCGACGCGCCGACCAGGGTCACCCCGCCGCGCGGCGCCACCCCGCCGACCGTCACCCGGCGCCCGGCCCCCGCCCGCGGCGGCCACTTCGGCGGGGCCTTCCCCGCGGCCCTGCTCAACCGCTACGAGCCCTACGAGGTCGCCGGATCGGGCACCGAGGGGACGGTCTGGCACGTACGGCGCACCGACGGCGGCGGCGACGCCGCGGTGAAGGTCACCCGGGCCGGGCAGGGCATGGACGCCGAGCTGCTGGAGCACCTGCGCGACCCGGCCCACCGGCGGCACGTGCCCGAGATCGTCGACTACGGCCAGGTCGAGCACGCCGGGGTGGGCTGCGCCTGGGTGGCCATGGAGTACCTGCCGGTCACCCTGGCCGACCACGTCGCCGAGCTGCACCGGCAGGGCCGGCACACCGACGGGCGGGAGACCGACCGCATCGTCCGCGAGCTCGTGGACATGCTGGACTTCTGGCAGCGCCGGATCGAGCGCAACCCGGTGGACTTCAAGCCCTCCAACATCCTGGTCCGGCCCGGCGGCGCAGGCCCCGGGGAGGGCCCCGGGGAGTTCGTGATCGCGGACTTCGGCGGCATCGCCCGGCTCACCGCCAGCCGCAGCTTCACCCCCGAGATGCAGGTGACCGTCGCCTACATGGCGCCCGAACAGCTCGCCGGCGCCAACCACCCCGCCGGGCCCTGGTGGGGCCTGGGCAACGTGCTGTACGAGCTGTACTCCGGCCGGCCCCACTACCTCGACGCGGACGGCCTGCTGGTGAGCGACGAGGTGCTCCAGTACGACCTGGTCTTCGGCGAGGGGACGGACCTGTCCGCCGTCGCCGATCCGCGCCGGCTGCTGCTGCTCCAGGGCCTGCTGACCAGGAACCCGGCGCACCGCTGGCGGGCCCCGCAGGTCACCCGCTGGCTGGCGGGCGAGAGCCCGGTGGTGGTGCGGCCCCAGCGGCCCGCCCCGGGCCCCGGCGGCGGCCCCGCGCACCGCCCGGTGACCTTCCTCGGCGACCCGTACCACGCCCCGTCCGTCCTGGCCCGGAGCATGCTGAACCGCTCCGGGGAGGCGGCGGAGTGGCTCGTCGACGGTGGCGCGCAGCAGCTGCTGGCCTGGCTGCGCGACGAGGTCCGGGACACCCTCTTCGACCTGCACTACCTGCGGGCGGTCGACACCGCCCGCGGTGCGCGCCGGGCGGCGGCGGCCGCGCTCGCGGTCCTCGCCTTCGGCGCCGCCTTCGCGCCGTCCGCCGTCCCGGTCTACCGCGAGCGCCCGGTCGACGCGGACGGCCTCACCCGGATCGCCGCCGGGCCAGACGGCGTCGCCTTCGTCGACGAGCTGCTCGCCGCCTCGGTGCCGGCCGTCGCCGCCCGCTACGACTGCGACCACGCCGAGTGCTCCGGCGAGCACTGCGGGCGGCTGCTCGGGCTCGGCCGGGTCCCGCAGGTGGTGGCCGAGGCGGACCGCGCCGCCCACGAGCTCGGCGGCGGCCGGCGCACCGGCGACGGCCTCGGCGCGGACGAGCGGGCCGAGGCGTACCGGCTCGCCGTCTGGCTGACCGTCCAGCCCCAGGAGCACGCCCGGCTGCTGGCCCGGCTCTCCCCGCTGCCCGGCGCGCTGCACCGGCTGCCCCTGCCGGGCCGGCTCTCCGTGCTGCTGGCCGTGGTCGCGGCCGCCGTGGCGGACGCCGTGCTGGCCGCCTGGACGGCGGTGCGCGGCGGGCGGGCGGACGACGTGCGGCGCCGCTGGTCGCTGCTGCGCCGGCGCGCCGTGGCGGC
The DNA here is from genome assembly GCF_044768035.1 of Kitasatospora sp. NPDC101176. NCBI lineage: Bacteria > Bacillati > Actinomycetota > Actinomycetes > Kitasatosporales > Streptomycetaceae > Kitasatospora > Kitasatospora sp. NPDC101176. Next base: position 121,637 of record NZ_JBIWPA010000001.1, on the reverse strand, counting down.
GGACCCGGGGGAGGTGTCCGGCTGCGCGGCCCTGGTCGCCGCCGAGGCGCTGCGGGCCCGGCGCGGCGCGGTCGGGGCGGGCGGCGCGACCGAACGCGGCGCAGCGGCGACCCGCACGGGCGGAGCGACCCGGACCGACCGGGCGGCCGCCGCCGCCCGCCGGCTCCGGGCCGGGGCGGCCCCGCGGATCCGCGCCTGGTGGGCGGACGCCCGCTCCGGCCTGCCCCGCCGGGCCGCCGCGGCCCTGCTGCTGCTCGTCGCCCTCGCCCTGCTGCTCTGGGCGGGCGCGCTGGCACGGCTCAGCGTGGACGCCGGGAACCAGCTGAAGGTCTTCCCGAACAGCCTCTTCGGCGGCCACCTGCGCACCGCCGGCGACCACGCGGCCCGGTCGGTGGCCCCGCAGCTGGGCGCGGCGCTCGCCGCGGCCCTCATCCTGGTCGCCTTCCCCGCCCGGGTCGGCCGGGGCACGGTCGCGCTGGTCGCCGCCGGGGCCGCGGCGATCGGCTACCTGCGGCTGGGGCCGCCGATGACGGTGCTCAAGCCGCCGCCGGCGGTGGTCGACCGGGTGGTGACCTTCGAGGGCGGGATGGGGAGCTGGGCCGGGGTGGCGGCCACCGTCGGCGTCGTGCTGGCGCTGGTGCTGGCCGAACGTGCCACCCGCCTGATGCGGGCGGCCCGGACCGCCCGGGACGACGGCGCCGGGCGGGCGCCGCGGCGGGCCCCCCGTCCGTCCGGCGCGACGGGCGGCGCGACGGGCGGGGCGACGGGACGGGCGACGGGCGGGGCGGCGAGTGGTGCGCCGGGCGGCGCGAGGGGTGGCGCCGCCGGCCGGCCGGCGGCCTCCCGGGACTGGCGGCCCGGCCCCGCCGGGGTGCGCGACCGCGTCCGGTTCGCGCTCGGCGGCACGGTCGTCCTGGTGCTCCTGCTCGGGTCGGCCGTCGAGGTGCGGCTGGCCGCCGTCGGGCACCACACCACCCCGGCGTCCTGGGGAACCGGCCAGGTCGGCGCCGCCTACCAGGCCGGCTTCACCCTGCTGCTGGCCGCGGTGTCGATCGCGTCCACCCTCGCCCGCGCCCGGACGGCCCGTTGGCTCTTCGCCCTCTGGGTGCTCGGCACGCTGCTGCTCGGGGCGCTGCCCCCGCCGCTCGGACCGATGGAGGCCCTGCGCATCCCGGTGGCCGGGCCGCTGTACCGGTCCGTCGCGGAGCTCTGGGGGCACGGCGCGTTCTGGGCGGCCGTCCTGGTCGCGCTCCCGCTCGCCTGCCTCGGCATCCAGCGGGCGGTGCTGCGCACGGGGCGCTGACGGCGGCTGCGGTCCTCGGGCCGGCGCCGCTGCGGGGGTGCTTCCCGGGGACGCTTCCCGGGTGGGGGTCCGGACGGGTCGGGCGGGGGTCCGGACGGGGGTCCGGACGGGTCGGGCGGGGTCCGGGCGGGTCGGGCGGGGTCCGGGCGGGTCGGGTCCGGGCGGGGCCGCGGGCTCAGCCGACCAGCAGGGAGAGCTCGATCGAGTGCCCGGTCCGCTCCGCCTTGGCCCGCAGGTAGCGGACGTTGCTGGCGTTCTGGTGCACGCCGGTCGGCACCCGGTGCCGGACGGTGACGCCGAGGTCGGCCAGCTGGGCGGCCTTGTCCGGGTTGTTGCTCAGCAGATCGACGGTGGCGGCGCCGAGCGCGGCGAGCATCTGGGCCGCCGCGGTGTAGTCACGGCCGTCCTCGGGCAGGCCGAGCGCGGTGTTGGCGTCGTAGGTGTCCAGGCCGGAGTCCTGCAGGGCGTAGGCGTCGAGCTTGTTGTAGAGGCCGATGCCCCGGCCCTCCTGCCGCAGGTACAGCAGGAACCCGCCCGCCTCGGCGATCCGCTCGACGGACTCGCGCAGCTGCGGGCCGCAGTCGCAGCGGTCGGAGCCGAAGACGTCCCCGGTCAGGCACTCCGAGTGCAGGCGCACCAGCGGGGTGCCGCCCTCCGGCACCTCGCCGAACGCGAGCGCCAAGTGCTCGGCGCCGTCGGCGAGGCCGTGGAAGGTGAAGGCCTCCGCCTCGGCGCGGTAGCCGTCGGGGAAGGTCAGCGGGATGCGCACGCGCGAGCGCACCGTGGCGGGGCCGGGCTGCGGCATGGGTGGGCCTCCGTCGATGAGGGGTGGACCGGGCGGCTCCGGGTGAGCCGGGTGTCGACCGTACTCGGTCGTTCCAATTTGAACAACTGGGTACCGTCCGTGCCCACCGGGTGCACGCAGGCGCACAACAGCGCCCGCGCCCCACCTGTTCCCGACCTGTTCGCGACCCGTTCCCGTCGGCGTGAGCCCTTCCCGGACGCGGGGGTTCAGCCGGGCTCCATGCGGACCCGAGGGCGCTGCCGGATCGTACGGTCCGCGAGGTGAGGGGGTTTCAGCATGTGGATGTCCCGGGAGCCGGGTCCTGGACACGGCGAGACTTCCCCCGTTTCCTGGGCACGGGAACGCCTCGCGCACGACCACCGACGACCACGGAAGGTCCTGATCTGATGCCCACCAACCCTCACGCCGCAGCCTCCCCGCACCCCTTCGACGCCGAACAGCGCGTCATCGAGGCGCTCTACGCGGAGGTCGTCCGCCGGAACAGGGGCGAAGCGGAGTTCCACCAGGCCGTCCACGAGGTCCTGGAGACCCTCGGCCCGGTCCTCGCCCAGCGCCCCGAGCTCGTCGACGCCCGGATCATCGAGCGGATCTGCGAACCCGAGCGGCAGCTCATGTTCCGGGTGCCGTGGACGGACGACTCCGGCGCCGTCCACGTCAACCGCGGCTTCCGGGTCGAGTTCAGCAGCGCCCTCGGCCCCTACAAGGGCGGGCTGCGCTTCCACGCCTCGGTGAACCTCGGCATCGTCAAGTTCCTCGGCTTCGAGCAGATCTTCAAGAACGCGCTCACCGGGCTCGCCATCGGCGGCGGCAAGGGCGGCTCCGACTTCGACCCCAAGGGCCGCTCGGACGCCGAGATCATGCGGTTCTGCCAGTCCTTCATGACCGAGCTGCACCGCCACCTCGGCGAGCACACCGACGTCCCGGCGGGGGACATCGGCGTCGGCGGCCGGGAGATCGGCTACCTCTTCGGCCAGTACAAGCGGATCACCAACCGCTACGAGAGCGGCGTCCTCACCGGCAAGGGCCTCGGCTGGGGCGGCGCGCAGGTCCGGACCGAGGCGACCGGCTACGGCTGCGTGATGTTCACCGCCGAGATGCTGCGCAGCCGCGGCGAGGGCCTGGACGGGCGGCGGGTCGCCGTCTCCGGCTCCGGCAACGTGGCCGTCTACGCCATCGAGAAGGCGCAGCAGCTCGGCGCGACGGTGCTCACCTGCTCCGACTCCTCCGGCTACGTGGTGGACGAGAAGGGCATCGACCTCGACCTGCTCAAGGAGGTCAAGGAGGTCCGGCGCGGCCGTGTCGCCGACTACGCCCGGCTGCGCGGCGGGCACGTCCGGTTCGTCGAGGGCTCGGGCGTGTGGAGCGTGCCCTGCGACGTCGCGCTGCCCTGCGCCACCCAGAACGAGCTGACCGAGGCGGACGCGCTCGCCCTGGTCCGCAACGGCGTGCAGGCGGTCGCCGAGGGCGCCAACATGCCCACCACGCCGGAGGCGGTGCGGGTGTTCCAGGCGGCCGGAGTGGCCTTCGGCCCCGGCAAGGCGGCCAACGCGGGCGGGGTGGCGACCAGCGCGCTGGAGATGCAGCAGAACGCGTCGCGCGACTCCTGGACCTTCGCCGCCACGGAGGAGCGGCTCGCCGGGATCATGAAGCACATCCACGACTCCTGCTTCACCACCGCCGAGCGCTACGGCCACCCGGGCGACTACGTGGTGGGCGCCAACATCGCCGGCTTCGAGCTGGTCGCGGACGCGATGCTGGCCCAGGGCCTGGTCTGAGCCACCCCGCCGCACTGCTGCGCCGCTCCGGGGTGCTGCCGCTCCGCGTTCCTGCCGCTCCGGTCGGGTCCTGCCGTACCCGACCGGAGCGGGCACCGATCGTCGGGTCCGGCAGGGTGGGTCCTTCCTACGGTGGAGATCAGCAAGGGAAGGACGGGGGCAGGAGTGCTCGAACACCTCAACCGGGCGATGGACGAGATCGACCGGAACCTGGACCGCGAGATCGACGTGGCCGCCCTGGCGCGGATCGCGATGACGTCGGAGTACCACTTCCGGCGGCTGTTCTCGATGCTCGCCGGGATGCCGCTGTCTGAGTACGTCCGCCGTCGGCGACTGACCGTCGCCGGGGCGGAAGTCCTCGACGGCGAAAGGACGTTGCTCGACATCGCGGTCAGATACGGCTACACCTCGGGCGAGGCGTTCGCCCGGGCCTTCCGGGCGATGCACGGGGTCGGCCCCGGCGAGGCCCGGCGCAGCCGTGCGGTGCTCACCTCCCAGCCCCGGATGTCCTTCCGACTCGTCGTGGAGGGAAGCAGCAGCATGGAATACCGGATCGTCCAGAAGCCGGACTTCCGGATCGTCGGCAGGAAGGCCCGGGTCACCCTGATCTACCAGGGCGTCAACCCGGGGATCGCCGAGTTCATCAGGGGGCTCGGCAAGGACACCGTCGAGCGGATCGCGGAGCTCACCGGCCGGGATCCGGTCGGCATCGTGTCGGTGAGCGACGACTTCTCCGCCAACCGGGAGGAGGGCTCCGAACTCGACTACTGGCACGCGGTGGTGGCGCGCGAGGACGCCGTGGTCCCGGACGACCTGGACGTCCTGCACGTCCCGGCCGGGATGTGGGCCGTGTTCAGCAACAGCGGGCCGTTCCCGCAGGCCCTGCAGGAGATGTGGGGGGACGTGGCCGCGCAGTGGTTCCCGTCCAACCCGTACGAGGCCCGGCCGGGCCCGGAGATCCTGCAGACCCGTTTCGTCCCGGGGACGGCCGACGCCGAGGCGGAGCTGTGGATCCCCGTGGCCCGGGCCGTACGGAGCTGACGGCCGGCGGGTGCGGGTCGGTCGACAACCGACGGATAACAGGTAACAGATGACAGATGACAGCGGACAGATAACAGATTTCGAAATCTGTCATCTGTCCGCTGTCATCTGTTCGCCGTCTCGGCCCCAGCCCCCGGCTCGCACCCGCGGCCCCCGTTCGGCCCACCAGCGCCCGCCCCCGCCCCGCCCGTCCCCGCATGCTGGCCTGGGGCCCCGGGGGAGCAGGAGCCGCGACCGAGGAGTGGGATCAGCGATGGCCAAGGCGTTCGGCTTCGTCGACTACGGCGGGCCGGAGACACAGGAGTTCATGGACCGCCCGGTCCTTGAGGCCGGCCCCGGACAGCTGGCGATCGCGGTCCGCGCCGCGGGCGTGAACCCGGTGGACTGGAAGATCCGCCGCGGCCTGCTCGGCCGGGAGCGGACCCTTCCGGCCGTCATGGGGCAGGAGGCCTCCGGGGTGGTGCAACAGGTCGGTCCGGGCGTCACCGGGTTCACCCCCGGCGACGAGGTGTTCGGCCTCGCGGCCGCCGGCGCGTTCGCCGAGCAGACGCTTCTGCGCGCCGACGCGAGCGCGCTCAAACCCGGCGGCGTCGGCTTCGACCGGGCCGCCGCACTGTCCGTCTCGGTGGCCACGGCGGACGACGCCGTGCGCGACCTCGGCCTCGGGGCCGGCCGGACGGTGCTCATCCTCGGCATCGCCGGTGGCGTCGGCAGCGCGGCCGCCCAGATCGCCCGCAGCCGCGGCCTGACCGTCATCGGCACGGCGAGCGATGCCAACCGGCAGCACGTGGAGTCCCTCGGCGCGGTCCAGGTGCGCTACGGCGAGGGTGTCGCCGAGCGGATCGCCGCCGCCGCGCCCGACGGCGTCGACGGCGTCCTGGACCTGGTCGGCGGTGTCGCCCTCAGGGAGGCCGCCGGCCCGCTCAAGGGCCGGGTGGAGCTGGTCAGTACGGCCGACCCGGTCACCGTCGCGGAGCTCGGCGGCCGTTACGTCACCCGCTCGGCCACCCCGGAGACCCTCGCCGATCTGGCCGCCCTGGTCGCCGCCGGCGAGCTGGACCCGCACGTCACCGGCCGCTATCCGCTGGACCGGGCGGTCGAGGCGGTCTCCGCCGTCGAATCCGGGCACGCCCGGGGCAAGGTCGTTCTCGAAATCGCTTGAAAAACAAGATTCGTGACGATTCATCATATCTCGTCGAAGAACGTTCAGAGAAAGTCGAGAGTAGAGGCCATGAAGCAGAATTCAGTGACCATGGACGGCCCCTGCTGGGTCGAGCTGGGCACCTCGGACCCGGCCGCGGCCAAGGCCTTCTACCGCGAGCTGTTCGGCTGGCGTGCCGAGACCGACCCGCGCCCCGAGGCCGGCGGCTACACCCAGATGCTCCTCGGCGACGCCCCGGCCGCCGGACTCACCCCGCTGTTCACGCCGGACCAGCCCACCGCCTGGACGGTGTCCTTCGCCGTGCCCGACACCGACGTCGTCGTCGCCCTGGTCAAGGACGCGGGCGGCCGGGTCCTGATGGAGCCGGCCGAGGTGTTCGACCTGGGCCGGTTCGCGGTGGCAGCGGACCCGTCCGGGGCGGTCTTCTCGCTCTGGCAGGCCCGCGCCTTCCAGGGCGCCGGGGTGCTCAACGAGCCCGGTGCGCTCGGCTGGGTGGAGCTGCTCACCCGCGACCCGGTGACCTCCGCGGCGTTCTACCCGGAGGTGTTCGGCTGGTCCGTGAGCCGCTCCGACCAGTACACCCAATGGGGCGTGCACGGTGGGGACTTCGGCGGCATGCTGGTGATGGACGACCGCTTCCCGCCGGAGGTGCCGCCGCACTGGCTGCCGTACTTCTCGGTCGCGGACGTCGACAACACCGTCACCCGGGCGAGCGGCCTCGGCGCGGACGTGCTGATGCCCGCCACGGACGTACCGGAGGGGCCGCGGATCGCGGTGCTGCGCGATCCGCAGGGCGCGGCGTTCGGGGTCTACCTGGCCGGCACCGAGGGCTGATCCGGCACCGAGAGCTGATCCGGCCCCGAGGGCCGATTCGGCTCATAGGCCCGGACCGGCGCGCGGGGCGGCGTACCGCGCACCGCCCCGCGAGCCGGGCGCCCAGGCGGAGCCGGGCTCGCCGGAGGCCCGGCGCCCACCGGGGCGGCCCCGTTCACCGGCGGCTCAGGGCCTACCGGCGCCGCCGCCGGGGAGAGGAGCGCCACACGCCCACCGCGGCGGCCGCCGTGACCAGCAGCGCTGCCGCCGGCACCACGTCGCCGACCCGGTCGTACCAGGTCAGCGTCCCGGGCTCGGTGAGCGGCACCCGGACGGTCAGCGCACCGGTGCCGTCCGTGCCGAGCCGGGCGAGTTCCCGCCCCTGGGCGTCGAAGGCCGCCGACACGCCGGTCAGCGAGGCCTGCACGGCCGGCCGGCCGGTCTCGGCGGCCCGGATCGCCGCGAGCGAGACGTGCTGCTCGGGTGCCCAGGTGTCCTGGAAGGTCGAGGTCGAGGACTGGTAGACGAGCATCCGGGCGCCGTCCCGCGCGGCCGTGCGGGCCATGTCGGGGAAGGCGGACTCGAAGCAGATCAGCGCGCCGACCGGCAGTGGGGCGCCCGTCCGGTCGGTGGCGGGCAGCAGGTGGAAGGCGGTGCCCGGGGCCCGGTTCTCGCCGGCCGCGCGACTGACCCCGGCGATCCAGCCGAGCAGCGGCCGCAGCGGGATGTACTCGCCGAACGGCACCAGCCGGATCTTGCGGTAGCGGTCCACCACACCCGCCGGGGAGACCAGCACCGCGTCCTTGGAGATCCGCCCGTCCGCCTTGCGGGCGTCCTCCCCGGCGATGACCGGGGCGCCGGTGGCGGCGGCGAGGCCGCGCAGCCGGTCGAGGGCGGCCGGGTCGCGGTCGAGGTCGGCGGTGGTGCTGCTCTCGCCCCAGACGACGAGGTCCACCGGGTGGCCGCCGAGGGCCGCGGTGTCCCGGGCGCCGGCCTCGAAGCGGGCCTGCGGATCCTCCACGACGCCGGGCTGGATCAGTGCCACGGTGACGGCCCCGGTCCGGGCGGGGGCGTCGCGCAGCGCGAACAGCAGCGGTCCGGCGGCCAGCACCAGGACGGTGGCCAGCGCCGCCAGCGCGCGCGGGCGCCACTGCGCGGCGGTCAGCACGATCAGCACCCCGGTGTTGACGGCCGCCACCGCGGCGCTGACCAGCCAGATCCCGCCGGCCGAGGCCAGTCCGAGGATCGCCGGGTGCTGCCACTGGGTCGCGCCGAGCAGCGCCCACGGCCCGCCGAGGGCGTGCCAGGACCGCGCGTACTCGGTGGCCACCCACACCGCAGGGACGACGACGAGGGCGAGCAGCGCCCGACGGGCGGTCAACGGCGGGTGCAGCAGCCGGTGCACGGCGTAGCCGACGGCGCCCTGCAGCGCCCCGACCAGCACGGCCAGCACCGGCAGTCCCGGCCCGATGGAGGGGATCAGCCAGTACATGGCCGTCAGGATGAACCCGGCCCCGAACCACCAGCCGCGCACCGCCGCCTCCCGTCCGTCGGGGGCCCGTTGCATCAGCAGCAGCCCGGGGACGAGCGCGATCCACGCCAGCCACGCCTGCCCGGGCGCGGGGAACGCCAGGACCGGCACCGCCCCGGCGGCCAGTGCGCCGAACCGGGCGCGGTAGCGGTGTGGTCTGCGAGGCCGCTCCGGGGCGTGCCGGTGGGCGCTGTGCCCGGGGTGCGGCGTGCGCGGGGCGGGGCTGGGGGGCGCGGGGCGGCGGGACATGCCCCGTATTGTCCGCTCGGACGGAGCGCGCCACCAGTATTCCTGTCACCCGAACGGGCTAATGGGACACCGGTGGCGCGGACTCCTGCCGTGCGAAGTCCGGTGGCGGGGAAGCCCGGTGGCGCGACGCCGGTCGGAAGTCCGCCGGCTGTCCGCCAACCGTCCGCAGGCCGGCAGGCCTGCGGACGGTCGCCGAAGGACGCCGGAGGTCCGCCGTCCGGCGGCCGCCCGCCCCGCCCCGGCCGACTCAGCCCTCGTCGCCCTCCAGGTCCCCCTCCGTCTCCAGGAACGCGGCCTGCAGCTGCTCGATCAGCTCCGGGTCCGGCTGCTCCCACAGCCCGCGGCTCGCCGCCTCCAGCAGCCGCTCGCTGATCCCGTGCAGCGCCCACGGGTTGGCGCCGGCCAGGAACTCCCGGTTGACCGGGTCGAGCACGTACTCCTGGGTGAGCTTCTCGTACATCCAGTCCGCGACCACGCCGGTGGTGGCGTCGTAGCCGAACAGGTAGTCCACGGTCGCGGCCATCTCGAACGCGCCCTTGTACCCGTGGCGGCGCATCGCCTCGATCCAGCGCGGGTTGACCACGCGGGCGCGGAAGACGCGGGCGGCCTCCTCGGTCAGCGTCCGGGTGCGGACCGTCTCCGGGCGGGTCGAGTCGCCGATGTAGGCGGTCGGCGCCTTGCCGGTGAGCGCCCGGACGGTGGCCACCATGCCGCCGTGGTACTGGAAGTAGTCGTCCGAGTCGGCGATGTCGTGCTCGCGGGTGTCGGTGTTCTTGGCGGCGACGGTGATCCGCTTGTAGGCGGTCTCCATCTCCTCGCGCGCGGGCCGGCCGTCCAGCCCGCGCCCGTACGCGTAGCCGCCCCAGACCGTGTACACCTCGGCGAGGTCGGCGTCGGTGCGCCAGTCCCGGCTGTCGATCAGCTGGAGCAGGCCGGCGCCGTAGGTGCCGGGGCGGGAGCCGAACACGCGGACGGTGGCCTTGCGCTCGTCGCCGTGCACGGCCACGTCCGCCTGGACGTGGGCGCGTACGAAGTTCTGCTCCGCGGGCTCCTCCTGGGCGGCGGCCAGGCGCACGGCGTCGTCCAGCAGGGCGACGACGTGCGGGAAGGCGTCGCGGAAGAAGCCGGAGATGCGCAGCGTCACGTCGATGCGCGGGCGGCCCAGCTCCTCCAGGGAGATCGGCTCCAGACCGGTGACCCGGCGCGAGGCGTCGTCCCAGACCGGCCGGACGCCGAGCAGGGCGAAGGCCTCGGCGATGTCGTCGCCGGCGGTGCGCATCGCGCTGGTGCCCCAGAGCGAGAGGCCGACGGAGGGCGGGTAGGCGCCGTCGTTGTCGGCGGTGTACCGCTCGACCAGCGAGGCGGCGAGCGCCTGCCCGGTCTCCCAGGCGAGCTTGCTGGGGACGGCCTTGGGGTCGACGGAGTAGAAGTTGCGGCCGGTCGGCAGCACGTTGACCAGGCCGCGCAGCGGGGAGCCGGATGGACCGGCGGGGACGAAGCCGCCCTGCAGCGCGTGCAGCACGGCGTCCAGTTCGTCGGTGGTGGCGGCCAGGCGCGGCACCACCTGGGTGGCGGCGAAGGTCAGCACCTCGCCGACGGCCTCCGGCAGCCCGGCGGCGACCTTCTCCACCGCCTCGACCGCCCAGTCCTGCTCCTCCATCGCCTCGACCAGCGCGCGGGCCTTGGCCTCGGCCGCGTCGGTGGCGCCGAGGGTCAGCGCGGCCTCGTCCAGGCCCAGCGCCTCGCGCAGACCGGGCAGCGCGCTGACACCGCCCCAGATCTGGCGGGCGCGGAGGATGGCGAGCACGATGTTGACCCGGTCGGTGCCGGCCGGCGCCTGGCCGAGGACGTGCAGGCCGTCCCGGATCTGGGCGTCCTTGATCTCGCAGAGCCAGCCGTCGACGTGCAGGAGGAAGTCGTCGAAGCCGTCGTCCTCGGGGCGCTCGTCCAGGCCGAGGTCGTGGTCCAGCTTGGCGGCCTGGATGAGCGTCCAGATCTGGGCGCGGATCGCGGGCAGCTTGGCCGGGTCCATGGCGGCGATGTTGGAGTGCTCGTCGAGCAGCTGCTCCAGCCGGGCGATGTCGCCGTAGGAGTCGGCGCGGGCCATCGGCGGCACCAGGTGGTCGACCAGGGTGGCGTGGGCCCGGCGCTTGGCCTGGGTGCCCTCGCCCGGGTCGTTGACCAGGAACGGGTAGATCAGCGGCAGGTCGCCGAGGACGGCGTCCGGGCCGCACTCGGCGGACAGCGCGGCGGTCTTGCCGGGCAGCCATTCCAGGTTGCCGTGCTTGCCGAGGTGGATGACGGCGTGCGCGCCGAAGCCGCCGTCGGCCTGGGCGGCCTCGATCCAGCGGTAGGCGGCCAGGTAGTGGTGGCTCGGCGGCAGGTCCGGGTCGTGGTAGATGGCGACCGGGTTCTCGCCGAAGCCGCGCGGCGGCTGGATGAGCACCAGCAGGTTCCCGGAGCGGATCGCGGCCAGCACGATGTCGCCGTCCGGGTTCTGCGAGCGGTCGACGTACAGCTCGCCGGGGGCGGGGCCCCAGTGCTCCTCGACCTGCTCGCGCAGCGCCTGCGGCAGCGTGGCGTACCAGCGGCGGTAGTCGGCGGCCGGGATGCGCACCGGGTTGCGGGCCAGCTGGTCCTCGGTGAGCCAGTCCTGGTCGTAGCCGCCGGCCGCGATCAGGGCGTGGATGATCGCGTCGCCCTCGTGCCCCTCCTCGGCGCCGTCGTCCAGGCCGGGCAGCTCGTTCCCGAGGTCCATGCCCTCCTCGCGCAGCCGGTGCAGCAGTCGCACGGCGCTGGCCGGGGTGTCCAGGCCGACGGCGTTGCCGACCCGGGCGTGCTTGGTCGGGTACGCGGACAGCACCAGCGCCAGGCGGCGCTCGGCCGCCGGGACGTGCCGCAGCGCGGCGTGCCGGACGGCGGTGCCGGCCACCCGGGCGGCGCGCTCCGGGTCGGCGGCGTAGACGGTCAGGCCGTCCTCGTCCAGCTCCTTGAAGGAGAAGGGGACGCTGATCAGGCGGCCGTCGAACTCCGGCACCGCGATCTGGGTGGCGGTGTCCAGCGGGGAGAGGCCGTCGTCGCTGGCCTCCCACTGGGCGCGCGACCAGGTCAGGCAGAGCGCCTGCAGGATCGGGCGGTCCAGCGCGGCGAGCGCTCCGGCGTCCCAGGCCTCCTCGTCGCCGCCGGCCTGGGCGTCGGCCGGGCGGGTGCCGCCGGCGGCGAGCACGGTGGTGACGATCGCGTCGGCCTCGCCGAGCGCGGCCAGCAACTCGGGCTCGGCGCCGCGCAGCGAGGCGCAGTAGTAGGCGCGCGCCCGGGCGCCGCGGTCCTCGATCGCCCGGCAGAGCGTCTCGACGAAGGCGGTGTTGCCGCTCATGTGGTGGGCCCGGTAGTAGAGCACGGCGACGGTCGGGCCGTCGCCGTCGCGGGCCTCGCGCTCCAGCGGGCCCCAGGCGGGCGCGGAGGCGGGCGGGGCGAAGCCGTGGCCGGTGAGCAGCACGGTGTCGGAGAGGAAGGCGCCGAGCTCGGCCAGGTTGCCGGCGCCGCCGTGGGCGAGGTAGGCGTGCGCCTCGGCGGCGATGCCGGCCGGGACGGTGGACAGCTCCATCAGCTGGGCGTCGGGCGCCTGTTCGCCGGTCAGCACGATGACCGGGCGGGGGCCGGCGAGCAGCGAGTCCAGGCCCTCCTGCCAGGCGCGGCGGCCGCCGAGCAGGCGGACCACCACGAGGTCGGTGCCCTCCAGCAGGGCGGGCAGCTCCTCGGGGGTGAGCCGGGCCGGGTTGCCGAGCCGGAACGGAACGGGGCCCTCGCTGGCGCGGGCGCTGAGCAGGTCGGTGTCGGAGGTCGACAGCAGCAGGATCATGCGAAGGCCCTCCCGGCCTCGGAGCCGCCCCGAGCCGAAGGGCGCGCCGGCGTTGAAAGTGACGAGTGACAGGCGTGGCTGACGTGACGGGCTCGGCCGTCACGGAGGGTGCGGTGGGCCGGGCCGGCCCGGTGGGCGCGCCCGGGGTGACGGGCGGCGGGTGCCGTGGCGGGTACCGGAGTGCGGGGGCACCGCCCGGCGGGCGGGCCGGCGGCGGGCGTCGACCGCGGGTGCGGGTGCGGGTGCGGGTGCCCGGGGGCCGGCCGCGGGCCGGGGCGACGGAGGCCGCCCGGGGACGCGTGCGGGCGTGGTCCGCCTGCCGACGCGTGCGCGGGCATGCGACAGCGCTGGTGCATTTCTGCCTTCCTCGGGGTCCGCGCCCCGGGCCGGTGGAGGACGGCAGGAGTTCCTGGCTCCCGCGGCCGCCCGGTGTCCCGGTGAACCGCGGTCACAGTGGCGGGACCGCACCGGGCTTGCACCGGTTTCCTCCCCTGCGCCGTCGCTGGCGTTCGGACGGCCCGCTGGGACCGCCCGCGAGCATCGTACGGGGTGCGGCTGACCTGGGGGAGGGGCGATCGGCGGCGGCCGTCCGGAGCGGCCGGGGTGTGATGCAGCGGACGGAGGCAAGCGATCGGATCATCTGTATGCTCGCGGCCATGCCACCGACACCCGACGCCATCGCGCCGGGCGCCGCGGTGCCCGACCGGGGGCGCGCGGACGCCTGCCCAGGGGCCCTTCGTCTGCACCAGGCCGACGACGGCGCCCTGGCCCGGGTCCGTCTGCCCGGGGGCCTGCTGACGGATCGTCAGGTGCTGGCGCTGGCCGAGGCGGCCGAGGCGCTCGGCGACGGCGAACTGGAGACCACCTCCCGCGGCAACGTCCAACTCCGCGGCCTCGCTTCGCACTGCGGGGCGGAGCTCGCCGACCGGCTGCGCGCGGTCGGACTGCTGCCCTCGGACACCCACGAGCGGGTGCGCAACATCGTCGCCTCGCCGCTGGCCGGGCTCACCGGCCCCGCCGCGGACGGCACCGGCACCGGCGTCGGTGCCGCCTCGGGCGCCGCCCCCGGCACCGACGTGCAGGCCTGGGTGCGGGAGCTGGACGCGCGGCTGTGCGCGAGCGACTGGGCGGCCGGGCTCTCCGGCAAGTTCCTCTTCGCGCTGGACGACGGGCGGGGCGACGTCGCCGCGCTCGACGCCGATGTGACATTGATCGCAGGCGGGCCCGGCGCCGCCGGCGGCGCGGGCCCGGCCTCGGCTGCGCCGGCACTGCTGCGCCTCGGACGGGCCGACCACGGACACCCGGTACCGCGGGGGCAGGAGGTGACGGCCGTGCTGGACGCGGCCCGCGCCTTCCTGGACGCGCTGCGGGCGAACGGGCGCCGGGCCTGGCACCTGCGGGAGACACCCGACCTGCTCCCGGCCGGCACGGTGCCGCTGCCCGCCCTCCCCGGGACTCCGCCCGCCGTGGGCGCGCTGCCCGGCGGGCTGTCCGTGGGGATGCGCTTCGGCCGGGCGGGCGCCGCCCAGTGGCGCGCGCTCGCCGCCGCCTGCGCGGGGGAGGTCCGGCTGACCCCCTGGCGCGGCGCGGTGCTGCCGGGTGCGTCCGCCGACCGGCTGTCCGCCCTGGCCTCGGCCGGGTTCAGGACCGCGCCCGGCTCGGCCTGGGAGCGGGCCACCGCCTGCACCGGGCTGCCGGGCTGCGCCAGGTCGCTCGCCGACGTCCGGGCCGAGGCGGCCCGGGCGCTGGACGCGGCCGACGGTGCCGACGGTGCCGAAGGTGCCGACGCAGGACTTCCGGTGCTTCCGGTGCACTGGTCGGGGTGTGCACGGCGCTGCGGCCATCCGGCCGGGCGGTGGGTGGACGTGCTCGCCACCGGGCAGGGCTACCGGGTGACGGTGAACGGTCCGGCAGCCACCGGGGCGGCCGTGGACGTGACGAACGAGGAGATGGCCGAGGCGGTCGCCGAGGCCAGGAGGACCACGAAGTGATCGAGTACGAGAAGGACGGCGCGTCCATCTACCGCCAGTCCTTTGCCACCATCCGCGCGGAGGCCGATCTGGCCGCCCTCCCGGCGGACGTCTCCCGGGTCGCGGTGCGGATGATCCACGCCTGCGGCATGGTCGACCTGGTCGAGGACCTGGTGTACTCGCCCGGCGTGGTCGCCTCCGCGCGCGCCGCGCTGAACGCCGGGGCGCCGATCCTGTGCGACGTCAACATGGTCGCCAGCGGCGTCACGCGCAAGCGCCTGCCCGCCGACAACGAGGTGGTCTGCACCCTCACCGACCCCTCGGTGCCCGAACTCGCCCGGAAGACGGGCAACACCCGCAGCGCCGCCGCCATGGAGCTGTGGCTGCCCCGGCTGGAGGGCGCGGTGGTGGCCGTCGGCAACGCGCCGACCTCGCTCTTCCGGCTGCTGGAGCTGATCGAGGCGGGCGCCCCCCGCCCGGCCGCGGTGATCGGCGTCCCGGTCGGCTTCATCGGCGCCGCCGAGTCCAAGCAGGCCCTGGCCGAGCACCCGTCCGGGCTGGAGCACCTGGTGGTGCGCGGCCGGCGCGGCGGCAGCGCGATGGCCGCCGCCGCCATCAACGCGATTGCGAGCGAAGAAGAGTGACGGATCGTCAGACCACCGGCAGCGGGCGGCTCTACGGCGTCGGGCTCGGCCCGGGGGACCCGTCGCTGGTCACCGTCCGCGCCGCCGAACTCATCGGCAAGGCCGACGTGGTGGCCTACCACAGCGCTCGGCACGGCCGCTCCATCGCCCGCTCCATCGCCGAGCGGTACCTGACGGGTGGTCAGATCGAGGAGAAGCTGGTCTACCCGATCACGGTCGAGACCACCGACCACCCCGGCGGCTACCGGGGCGCGCTGGACGACTTCTACGAGGAGGCCGCCGCGCGGCTGGCCGCCCACCTCGACGCCGGACGCGACGTCGTCGTCCTCGCCGAGGGCGACCCGCTGTTCTACGGCTCCTACCAGCACATGCACAAGCGCCTCGCGCACCGCTACCCGACCGAGGTGGTGCCCGGCGTCACCTCCGTCAGTGCCGCGGCCGCCCGCCTCGGGCAGCCCCTCACCGAGGCCGAGGAGACGCTCACCGTCATCCCCGGGACCCTGCCCGAGGAGGAGCTGACGGCCCGGATCGCCGCCGCCGACTCCGCAGTGATCATGAAGCTGGGCCGCACCTTCCCCGCCGTCCGCCGTGCGCTGGAGCGGGCCGGGCGACTGGCGGACGCCCAGTACGTCGAGCGCGCCTTCATGGAGGGGGAGCGCATCGCGCCGCTGGCCGAGGTCGAGGGCGAGACCGTCCCGTACTTCTCGGTGGCCGTGCTGCCCAGCAAGGTCGCGCCGCTCGGGACGTCCGCGGCGCCCGAGCCGCTCGAGCCGGAGGCCCGGCGGGCGGACGGCCCGGGCGCGGTGACCGTCATCGGCACCGGGCCGGCCGGACCGCTCTGGCTCACCCCCGAGGCGCGCGGCGCCCTCGCCGAGGCCACCGACCTGGTCGGCTACACCACCTACCTGGACCGGGTGCCCGAGCGCCCGGGGCAGCGGCGGCACGGCTCGGACAACAAGGTGGAGTCCGAGCGCGCCGAGTACGCCCTCGAACTGGCCCGGCGCGGGCACCGGGTCGCGGTGGTCTCCTCGGGTGACCCGGGGGTGTTCGCGATGGCCACCGCCGTGCTCGAGGTCGCCTGCGAGGAGGCCTACCGGGACGTCCCGGTGCGCATCGTCCCCGGCATGACCGCGGCCCACGCGGCGGCCTCCCGGGCGGGCGCCCCGCTCGGGCACGACTACGCGGTCGTCTCGCTGTCGGACCGGCTCAAGCCCTGGGGGGTGGTGGCCGACCGGCTGCGCGCCGCCGCGGCGGCGGACCTGGTGCTCGCGCTCTACAACCCGGGCTCGAAGTCGCGGACCACGCAGGTCGGCCTCGCCCGGGACCTGCTGCTGGAGTACCGCGAGCCGGGGACGCCGGTGGTGATGGCGCGCGACGTCGGCGGCCCGACCGAGCGGGTCCGGATCGTCCGGCTCGGCGAGCTGGACCCGGCCCTGGTCGACATGCGGACCATCCTGCTGATCGGCTCCTCGCAGACCCGGGCGGTCGAGCGGGGCGGCGGTGTGGAGGTCGTCTGGACGCCCCGGCGCTATCCGGAGAGCGCGGAGGCCTCGGAGGGCGCGGACGCCGCGGAGGGCGCGGACGCCGCGGAGGGGTGACGGCGAACGAATGACAGGTGACAGCTGACAGATGATGAAATCTGTCAGCTGTCATCTGTTCGCCGTCTTCCGTCACCGGTCACCGGTCGCCGATCACACGTCGGCAGTCGGCAGTCGGCAGTCGGCAGTCGGCAGTCGGCAGTCGGCGGGCGGCCTCGGCCGTTCGGCCGGCCGCCCGCCGACGGTCGTCACCGGGTCGGCTTGGTGATCAGCAGCTCGGTGTTGTGGTCCTCGCCCGAGCCCAGCAGCGAGGTGACCCGCCCGTTCGGGTCGTTGTAGGACAGCTCGCGATACAGGGCGGCGAGGTTGCCGTCCGAGGTGCTGCCGAAGTCCGTCCCGTACGGTGCGGACGACTCGATCAGCGTCGTGAACAGCGAGAGCGTGCCGTCCCCGTTGTCCGCGATCTCGATGATGCGGCCGTGCTGCGGGTAGTCGATGTGCGAGGCGGTGTTGATCTCCCAGAACGCCCGCTCCGGCACGGCGTGGCCGTGCGGAGTGATCTTGTTCATGTGGGTGTGCCCGTTCACCCACGCGACCACGTTCGGGTACCGCTGGATCAGCGCCACCAGCTCGTTGCCGTCGTGCCGCCGCTCGAAGATGTTGCGCGGGTCGGGCAGCAGGTTCCCCATGGTGGTGCTGGTGTGGTGGCTGAAGAGCAGGATCACGTCGTCCGTGCTGCCGCCCGCCACCCGGCGGCCGTCGGCGTCGTACCAGTGACCGCTGTGCGCCTTCAACTGCTGCTCCAGCCAGCGCAGTTGCGCAGTGCCGAGGGAGCCGTCGGCGAACCCGGCCTGGTTGGTGGTGTCCAGGCTGATGCCGACCACCTTCTCGGAGATCCGGAAGGTGTAGTAGAGCTTGCCGCTGCCCACCATGTCCGAGGTGAAGCCGTGGCCGTACGGGCCGGCGCCGGTGCGCGCCGGGTCCAGGTGGGCCTTGGCGAACTCCTTGAGCGTGAACGGCCGTCGGCGCTCGTCCGGGGTGATCCGGCGCACGGCGTCGCCGCTCGCGATCAGCTTGGCGAGCAGCAGCGCGGCACCCGCCGGGTCGCGCCGCAGCGAGTCCATCAGCTGGGCGGCGTCGGCGTCGTTGCAGCCCTCCAGCTTGTACTGGCCGGTGTAGACGTCGTTCAGCAGTCCGAGGTCGGGCAGCGTGCCCTCGAGGCTGTCGTCGTGGTTGCCCACCGTCGTGTACCAGGGCGTCCGCAGGCCCGGCGCGTCGAAGGGGCGCCCGGCGGCGTCGAGGAAGCCGGGAATCTGCGGGAACCCCTTCGCCTTGTAGCCGTCGCTGTAGGCCAGTTCGGGGTTCCAGTAGGCCGCGTTGCCGGAGTTCTGCACGCCCTCGTAGCGGTTGGGGTCACCGGTGCTCTGGGCCATCCGTCCGCCGCCCATGACGGTGAGGTACCAGTCGAGTTCGGCGTGCTCGTGGTTGTCGGTGTTGTCGCCGGTGGCCATCACCATGCTGAACGGCATCCCGGTGTAGGGGCCGCCGTCGAGCGCGTTGACCCGCTCGACGAGCGCGGAGACGCCGCGGGCGTTGAGGGTCTCCTGGGGCCGGTACGCGCTGCCGTTCCAGCGGGCCAGGTACTCGAAGCGGAACGGGGACTCGGTGTCCACCAGGTGCAGGTCGCTGAACTGGACGAAGCTGGCCAGGCCGGTCCGGCGGTCGTCGCGGCCGCCGCCCGGCGCCGCCAGGTCGCCGCGCACCATCAGGGGCCAGCCCGGGCCCGCCGTCAGTCTTCTGTACGCGCCGGTGCCGCTCGGCGTGGCCACCTGGTCGAGCGTGGTCCCGGTGACCTTGACGGCCCGCGCGGCGGTGGTCGCCAGTGCGCGCTCCCGCTCCGCCGCCGAGGCGAACTGCGCGCCGCCCAGCGACAAGGCCGTCCAGGCGGCGGCCACCGACGTACCGGTGAGGAACGTACGCCGATTCATCCCTGCCACAAAAACCCCCACATTCTGATGGCCCGGCCGGACTTCCGGCCGTCGGCCCCCGTGTCATGAACCCGCCTCTGGCGGACCGCCAGATTACTCACTGGTAGGGGCGGGGGGCGAGGGCCGTGCGGCGAACTCTTCGGGAACGCGCGGCGGTGTTCCTCCCCGGCGCCCCCCGCAACCCGCCCGGACCCGCCCCGGCCCTCCCGTCGCCGGGCGCCCGCGACCCACCGTCCGGCGCCCCGCGACCCGCCTGCCGCCTCCCGGCGCCCGCCCGCCCCGCCGACCGGGCGGAGGCGCCGCGGACACCGCCCCCCGGCCCCGGTCGGGGCGTGACCAGGCGAATGGGGGAAAATCGGCACCGACGGCCGGTGCGGCCGCACGTCGACCCAGCCGGAAGCGAGACGCAGGTGGCCACAACGGGAGCCGGTAGCGGGTCCGGACCGGGAAACGGAGCCGGATCGGGGGCCGGATCCGGCGCCGGGGCGGGCGGGCGGGCCGGCCAGCTGAAGAGCAGCGGTCTGCGCCACGGCTGGACGACGGGGGCCTGCGCCACCGCCGCGACCAAGGCCGCCTACACCGCGCTGCTCACCGGCGAGTTCCCCGACCCGGTCGTCATCACCCTCCCCAAGGGCCAGCAGCCCGCCTTCGCCCTGGCGGCCGAGTCGCTGCTGACCGAGCCGGCGACGGGCTCCCGGGCGGTCGGCACGCCGCCCCGGCCCCCGGCGGCGGCTCGCTCGACCGTCGGCGCCATGGCCGGGGTGGTCAAGGACGCGGGGGACGACCCCGACGTCACCCACGGGGCGCTGATCCGTGCGACGGTCCGCCCCGGCGAGCCCGGTGCCGGAGTGGTGTTCCGGGCTGGCCCCGGCGTCGGCACCGTCACCAAGGCCGGTCTGCCGCTGCCCGTCGGCGAGCCCGCGATCAACCCGGTGCCCCGGCAGATGATCCGCGACGCCGTGGCGGAGGTGGCCGCCGAGCACGGCGGCAGCGGGGACGTCGTGGTGGAGATCTCGGTGGACCACGGCGAGGAGATCGCCCGCTCCACCTGGAACCCCCGGCTCGGCATCCTCGGCGGCCTGTCCATCCTCGGCACCACCGGCATCGTCGTCCCCTACTCCTGCTCCGCGTGGATCGACTCGATCCGCCGCGGCGTGGACGTCGCCCGGGCGGCGGGGCGCACCCACGTGGCCGGGTGCACCGGCTCGACCTCCGAGAAGGTCGCGGTCGCCGTGCACGGGCTGTCGGAGGACGCCCTGCTCGACATGGGCGACTTCGCCGGCGCCGTCCTC
Source organism: Kitasatospora sp. NPDC101176 (assembly GCF_044768035.1). NCBI lineage: Bacteria > Bacillati > Actinomycetota > Actinomycetes > Kitasatosporales > Streptomycetaceae > Kitasatospora > Kitasatospora sp. NPDC101176. Next base: position 101,664 of record NZ_JBIWPA010000001.1, on the reverse strand, counting down.
AAGTACCTCAAGCGCCACCCGGTGCCCAGGCTGACCATCGCGGGGGGCTTCGCCAAGCTGTCCAAGCTGGCGGCGGGCCACCTCGACCTGCACTCGGCGCGCTCCCAGGTCGACAAGGGCTACCTGGCCGACCTGGCCCGGCGCGGTGGGGCGGACGAGGAGCTGGCCGGGGCGGTGGCGGCGGCCAACACGGGCCTGGAGGCGGTGCAGTTGTGCCGGGCGGCAGGCGTGCCGCTCGGCGACCTGGTCGCCGAGGCGGCGCGGGCGACGGCGCTCGGCGTGCTGGTCGGCTCGCCGGTGGCGGTGGACGTCATCTGCATCGACCGGGCCGGCACCATCGTCGGCCGGGCGGAGCCGCTCGGCCCGTGACACTGTCACAGAGATGCGACAACATCACCTGGTGATGTGAAGATCTGACGTCCATACGAGGAAAGAAATGGACAAAAGGAGCGTCACGCCCCGCCCTGGCGCTGGTGCCATCTCAACCATGAGATATGGTCTGGCGAGTGACAGGCGACTACCTCACCCGCATCGGCACCCTCATCCGCACCGCGCGTCAGCACCGCGGCTGGTCTCAGGCGCAGCTCGGCGAAGCCCTCGGCACCAGCCAGAGCGCCGTCAACCGCATCGAGCAGGGCAAGCAGAACGTCAGCCTTGAGATGATCGCCCGCATCGGCGAAGCCCTCGACAGCGAGATCGTCTCCCTCGGCTACTCCGGCCCGATGCACCTGCGGGTCGCCGGCGGCACCCGCCTCTCCGGCGCCATCGACGTCCGCAGCAGCAAGAACGCCTGCGTCGCGATCCTGTGCGCCTCGCTGCTGACGACCGGCCGCACCACCCTGCGCAGCGTCGCCCGGATCGAAGAGGTCTACCGCATCCTCGAGGTGCTCACGAGCATCGGCGTCAAGAGCCGCTGGATCAACGAGGGCCGCGACCTCGAGCTCACCCCGCCCGCCGAGCTCGACCTCGCCGCGATGGACGTCGAGGCGGCCCGCCGCACCCGCAGCGTGCTGATGTTCCTCGGCCCGCTGATGCACCGCGCGAGCCGCTTCGCCATCCCCTACGCGGGCGGCTGCGACCTGGGCACCCGCACCGTCGAGCCGCACCTGACCGCGCTGCGCCGCTTCGGCCTGGAGGTCGCCACCACCGGCGGCGCCTACCACGCTTCGGTCGAGCCCGGCGTCCCGCTGGACCGCCCGATCGTGCTGACCGAGCGCGGGGACACCGTCACCGAGAACGCCCTGCTGGCCGCCGCCCGGCACGACGGCGTCAGCGTCATCCGCAACGCCTCGCCCAACTACATGGTCCAGGACCTCTGCTTCTTCCTGGAGAAGCTGGGCGTGCGGATCGAGGGCGTCGGCACCACCACGCTCACCGTCCACGGCGTCCCGGAGATCACCTGCGACGTCGACTACACCCCGGCCGAGGACCCGGTGGAGGCGATGAGCCTGCTCGCCGCCGCCGTCGTCACCTCCTCCGAGCTGACGATCCGCCGGGTGCCGATCGAGTTCCTGGAGATCGAACTCGCGGTGCTGGAGGGCATGGGCCTCGACTACGACCGCACCGCCGAGTACCGGGCCCACAACGGTCACACCCGTCTGGTCGACCTCACCGTGCGCCCGTCCAAGCTGACCGCGCCGATCGACACCATCCACCCGATGCCGTTCCCCGGCATCAACATCGACAACGTGCCGTTCTTCGCCGCCATCGCCGCGGCCGCCCACGGCACCACGATGATCCACGACTGGGTGTACGACAACCGCGCGATCTACCTGACCGAGCTGACCCGCCTCGGCGCGGACGTCAAGCTCCTCGACCCGCACCGGGTCCTGGTCCAGGGCCCCACCCGCTGGCGCGCCGCCGAGATGATGTGCCCGCCGGCCCTGCGCCCGGCCGTGGTCATCCTCCTCGCCATGCTCGCCGCCCAGGGCACCTCCGTCCTGCGCAACGTGTACGTCATCAACCGCGGCTACGAGGACCTCGCCGAGCGCCTCAACTCCATCGGCGCCCAGATCGAGACCTTCCGCGACATCTGACGGATCGTCGCATCACCGCTGTCGGCCGGCCTCACCCCTCGAGGCCGGCCAGCAGCATCGCCACGTCCAGCCCGGTGCCCAGGTACTCGACGAACACCGCGTTGTTCAGCGCCCACGCCGACCGCCGCCCCCGCACCACCCGAACCGCCCCACGGCGCCCGGCGTCCGCGGTGGGTGCCGGGCGCGGTGGGGCCAGCCTAGGGGAGCTGCTGCAGCCAGTGAGTCGCGGTCGGGACGTCCGGGGCGACGGGGACGTCGGCGGGCAGCGGTGGGCGTTCCACCACGACCACCGGCAGGCCGAGTTCGCGGGCCGCGGTGAGCTTGGGGGCGGTGGCGGCGCCACCGCTGTCCTTGGTGACCAGGACGTCGATCCGGTGCCCGCGCAGCAGCGCCCGTTCGCCGTCGAGGGTGAACGGGCCCCGGTCCAGGAGGACTTCGAGCGCGGTCGGCAGCGGCGGCTCGGGCGGGTCGACCGAGCGGGCCAGGAAGTGCAGGCCGTTGAGGTGGGCGAAGGTGCCGATGCCCTGCCGTCCGGTGGTGAGGAAGACCCGCCGCCCGAGCGCCGGCAGCAGCTCGGCCGCCGCGGCCAGCGACGGGACGGGGTGCCAGCGGTCCCCGTCGACGGCGGCCCAGCCGGGCCGCCGCAGGACCAGCAGCGGTACGCCGGTGGCGGCGGCCGCGAGGGCCGCGTTGCGGGACATCCCGGCGGCGAAGGGGTGGGTGGCGTCGACGACCGCGGCGACCCGCTCGGTGCGCAGCCAGGCGGCCAGGCCGTCCGGACCGCCGAAGCCGCCGATCCTCACCTCCCCGGCGGGCAGCCGGGGTTCGGCGACGCGGCCGGCCAGCGAACTGGTCACCCGCAGGGACGGCAGCTCGGCCAGCGCGGCCGCCAGGGCCCGGCCCTCCGTGGTGCCGCCGAGGACCAGGACGTGTCGCATCAGGCCCCGCAGGGCTCGTGCGGGCGCTCGCGGTCCGCCGAGTAGAGGTGGCTGTCGCGGAACTGCTCGGCGGCCAGGGTCCGTCCGACGATGATCACCGCGGTGCGGACCACACCCGCGGCCTTGACCTGCTCCGCGATGTCGGCGAGGGTGCCGCGCAGCACCAGCTCGTCCGGCCGGCTGGCCATCGCGACGACGGCGGCCGGGCAGTCGGCGCCGTAGTGCGGGAGCAGCTGCTCGACGACGTCGTCCACGTAGCCGGCGGCCAGGTGCAGCACCAGCAGGGCGCCGCTGCGGCCGAGGGTGGCCAGGTCCTCGCCCTCGGGCATCGGGGTGGCCCGCTTGGAGATCCGGGTGAGGATGACGGTCTGGCCGACGGTGGGCACGGTGAGTTCCCGCTTCAGCGCGGCGGCCGCGGCGGCGAACGCCGGCACCCCGGGGACCACCTCGTACGGCACGCCCTCCGCGTCGAGGCGCCGCATCTGTTCGGCGACGGCGGAGAACACGGACGGGTCGCCGGAGTGGAGGCGGGCCACGTCCTGTCCGGCCCGGTGCGCGCGGACCAGCTCGGCGACGATCTGGTCCAGGTTGAGCTGCGCGGTGTCGATCAGGCGGGCGCCCGGCGGGCACTCGTCGAGCAGCTCGCGCGGGACCAGGCTGCCGGCGTAGAGGCAGACCTCGGCGCGGGCCAGCAGGCGCTGCCCGCGCAGGGTGATCAGGTCGGCGGCGCCCGGGCCGGCTCCGATGAAGTAGACGGTCACGAGGCTTCCTCCTGAGGGGTGTTGGGCTTGACAGCGGACCACTGGGTGACCGGCATGGCCTGCCGCCACCCGGTGAAGCCACCCACCGGGACGGCGTGCGCGACGGCGAGCCGCAGCAGTTCGCCGCCGTGGCGCCGGTACCGGTCGGTGAGCAGCGCCTCGGACTCCAGGGTCACGGTGTTGGCGACCAGTCGGCCGCCCGGGCGCAGCGCCGCCCAGCAACTGTCCAGCAGGCCGGGGGCGGTGAGCCCGCCGCCGATGAACACGGCGTCGGGGGTGGGGAGTCCGGCGAGGGCGGCCGGGGCCGGGCCGGTCACCACGCGCAGTCGGGGGACGCCCAGCGTGCCGGCGTTGCGGCTGATCCGCTCGGCCCGCACCGGGTCGCGCTCGATGCTGATCGCCTGGCAGTCGCGGTGGGCGCGCAGCCATTCGACGGCGATCGAGCCGGAGCCGCCGCCGACGTCCCACAGCAGTTCACCGGGGGTGGGGGCGAGCGTGGCGAGGGTGGCCGCTCGGACGTGCCGCTTGGTGAGCTGGCCGTCGCTCTCGTACGCCGCGTCGGGCAGTCCGGGGACGAGCGAGCCGCGGGGTCCGTCGCCGAGCTCGACCGCGATGACGTTCAGCGGATCGCCGGGCGGGTGCGGCCAGCCGTCCGCGGGGCCGTCGAGGCGGCGCTCGGCTGCGCCGCCCAGCTGTTCGAGGACGTGGAGCCGGGCGCTGCCGTGGCCGCGGGCGGTGAGCAGGGCGGCGACGGCGGCCGGGGTCGCGGCGTCGGCGCTGAGCACCAGCAGGCGGCGTCCCGGGTGCAGGGCGAGGGAGAGGGTTTCCAGGGGGCGCCCGACCAGGCTGACCACCTCGGTGGACTCCAGCGGCCAGCCGAGCCGGGCGCAGGCGTAGGAGACGGAGGAGGGGTGCGGCAGGATGCGCAGCCGGTCGGCGCCGACCGTCTCGGCGAGGGTGCGGCCGATGCCGTAGAACATCGGGTCGCCGCTGGCCAGGACGGCCACCCGGCGGTCGGCGTGGTCCGCGAGCAGGCCGGGTACGGCGGGGCGCAGCGGGGACGGCCAGGGGACGCGCCGGGCGGTGACCTCGTCCGGGGGGAGGAGGTCGAGCTGACGGGGGCCGCCGACGATCACCTCGGCCGCCGCGAGTGCGGCCCGGGAGGCGGTGGCGAGGCCGGGCCAGCCGTCGGCCCCGATCCCGACGACGGTGATCGGGGGTGGCAGCTCGGGCACCGGGGGCTCCTCGTCGTTCGGCGGGGGCGGACGTCTGGTCGTGTGCGCGCCGACGGGCCGGAAAGCACGCGGCCGGGGCAGCCTACCTGGCGGTATCCGGCCGTCCGACGGCCGGAGGACCGCTGGCGGGCCACGGCTGGCGGCCGGCGGCCGTGGCCCGCCGGCAGGTGACAGTCGACCGCCGACAGAGAACAGATGACAGAAGACAGATGACAGACTCTGAAATCTGAAAGTTGTCAGCTGTCACCCGTCAGCCGCCCGCCCCGTCCCCCCGCTCCGTCCAGTCGCCCGAGTCGATCACCGCCGGCCGTGTCCGCAGCCTGGCCGCGACGGCCGGCCCGGCGAGGTACACCCAGGCCTCCCGCAGCTCACCCGAGCCCGTCCCCACCCGGCCGACTGCGCCCGCCCCGCCGACTTCTCCCACCGCGCCGGCCGTCGCCGCCCCGGCCCCGGCCTCCGTCCGCACCGTGAGCCGTCGCCGCACGTAGAGGCCCGTCCCGTCCGCCCGGCACCCCTCCAGCAGGTCGAGGGCGATGAGCGCACCGGCGTACGCGCCCGGGCGGATCGTGACCAGCTCACCCACGACGCGGCGTCCGGGTGTCGCGTCCGGCACCGCGTACGGGTAGCCGGGTCCGTCGTGCAGCGCGGCTCCGTCCAGGACCGCCGGCCGGATGTCGGCGCAGCGGCCCGCGAGGTGGGCGGCGTGGTTGCAGCCGCCGCTGCGCAGGGTGCCGTAGACGAAGAACGGCAGGGCCTCGTCGGACGCGGACACGGGTTCGACCTCCTGGCTGCGGGGAGCGCCCACCGTACGTCCTTGCGCCCACCTCGTGATACCCACTGGCGGACTGGCCGCTGATGCGCTCTCATGGCAAGGTTCGGCCAGTACCGTTCTAGGGGGAGACACATGACAGCACCCACCGAGCCCAGGCCGGCCGAGGCCTCCGGGATCGAGGCTTCCGGGGTCGAGGCCTCCGGGTCCGGGACCTCGCTCACCAAGAGCCCGGCGGGCGGCGCGGTCGCCCCCGTCGAGGACGCCCGTCCGGCCTCCCGGCCGAGCAGCGGTGCGGTCTGGCTGGCGCTCGCCGTGGTGTACGTCGTGTGGGGTTCGACCTACCTGGCGATCAGGATCACCGTCGAGACGATGCCCTCCTTCCTCTCCGCGTCCGCACGCTTCCTCACCGCGGGTCTCCTGCTGGCGGGCTACCTGCTGGTGCGCCAGGGCCCGTCCGCGCTGCGGGTGAGCCCGCGCGAGTTCGGCTCCGCCGCCCTGGTGGGCGTGCTGCTGCTGACCGGGGGCAACGGGCTGGTGGTGCTGGGGGAGACCTCCGTCCCGTCCGGCCTGGCCGCCCTGCTGGTGGCGGCGGTCCCGCTGTGGATGGTCCTCCTGACGGCGGCCGGCGGCGAGCGCCCCCGGCGCGCCGAGCTCGCCGGGGTGCTGCTCGGCCTGGTCGGCCTGGGGGTTCTCTCCGCCCCCGCGATCGGCGGGGACGTCGCGCCCGCCGGCGTGGTCCTGATCGTCTGCGCCACGCTGTGCTGGGCGTCCGGCTCGTTCGCCAGCAAACGGATCACCATGCCGCGCAACGTGCTCGCCGCGAGCGCCTACCAGATGCTCGCGGGCGGGCTCGCCGACCTGCTGATCGGACTGGTGCGCGGGGAGCACCAGGGGCTGGACCTCGGGGCCGTCTCGGGCCGGTCCTGGCTGTCCCTCGCCTACCTGGTGCTGTTCGGTTCGCTGCTCGCCTTCACCGCGTACGCGTGGCTGTTGCGCTCTGCGCCGCTGACCCTGGTCGCCACCTACGCGTACGTGAACCCGGTGGTGGCGGTGCTGCTGGGCTGGATGATCCTGGCCGAGCCGCTGACCTGGTCGACGCTCGCGGGCGGGGCGATCGTGGTGGCGGGGGTCTGCCTGGTGGTGAGCGTCAGTCGGAGCCCGGGGCGGTCCGGGCGTAGGTGAGGATGAGGTTGCCGCGTTCGAAGACGCGGCAGTCGGTGAGCGCGAAGGCGTGCGGGGCGAAGTCCGCGCCGAACAGCGGAACGCCGGATCCGGCCACCACCGGGTACTGCTTGACGATCAGCTCGTCGATCTCGGGCAGCAGCCGGCCGGCCAGTTCGCCGCCGCCGCAGAGCCAGATGCCGAGACCGTCCTCCTGCTTGAGGCGGCGGACGAGGGCCAGCGGGTCCTCCGCGGTGACCTCGACGGCCGGGTCGGGGCTGGTGCCGAGGGTGCGGGAGAAGACGATCTGCCGCAGGTGGGCGTAGGGGTCGGTGAGGCCGATGTCCGCCCCCAGGCCGTAGGTGCTGCGGCCCATGAGCACGGTGTCGAAGCGCTTGTTGGGCGCGTCGGCGATGCCGTTCCCGGCGCGGCCGGGGGTGGGGATGGTCTCCGGGTACTCGGAGAAGAGCGTCGGTGCGAAGTCCTCGGTGACGTGCGCCATGAGGAAGTCGAAGCCGCCGTCCGGGTCGGCGATGAAGCCGTCGATGCTGGCGCCGACGAAGTAGCTGAGCTTGCGCATTCAGGTCCTCGGGATAGGGGATCGGCGGGTCGGGTGGCCCGTCCGGGTTAACCACTGCGGATATAGTACTCCGGCCGTAGTGGTTGGCAAGGGGTATTGCACCTCCCTCCCGGCGCCCGGGCCTGCCTGCCTGTTTGCCGGCCTGGTCGCCCGCCCGCCGACCTGCCGACCTGTCCGCCCGCACCCGCCCGGCGCCGCGCAGCGCCCGAGGGGCACAATCGCCGCATGGTCCAGAATCCCGCCCGCCGTACCGCCCTCGCCGACGCCGCCATCGAGGTCCTCGCCCGGGAGGGCGCCCGCGGCCTCACCTTCCGTGCGGTCGACGTGCAGGCCGGCGTCCCGAACGGCACGGCCTCCAACTACTTCGCCAACCGCGACCACCTGCTCCACCAGACCGCCCGGCACATCCACCACCGGCTCACCCCCGACCCGGAGGCCGTCGCCGACCTGCTGCGCGCCCCGCGTGACCGCGCTCTGGTGACGGCCCTGATGCGCGACCTGATCCGCCGCATCTCCGCCGACCGCGCGGGCTACCTCGCCATGCTCGAACTGCGCCTGGAGGCCACCCGTCGGCCCGAGTTGCGCGCCCAGCTCACCGGCACCGTCCGGGAGGAGCTGGAGGCCAACATCGCCTACCACCTCGACGGCGGGTTCCCCGGGGACCGCCAGACGGTGCTGGTCCTCTACCTGGCGATGACCGGGCTGATCGTCGAACACCTCACCCTTCCGGGGGTGTTGGGCGCCAAGGCGGCGGACTCGGAGACGGCGGACTCGGAGACGTTGGACTTGGGAACGGCGGGCGCCGACGCGCTCGCCGCGCTGATCGACACCATCGTCGAGCGCATCGTCCCGGCGGGGTGACCGGGCCGGCCGGGGTGACCGGGGTGACCGGGGTGACCGGGGCTGGCCGGGCCGCCGCCGCACGACCGACCCCTGGCGGGACGGGCCGGTCCGGGCGGCCGCCGCCCTAGCGGTTCCGGCGCGTGAGGGGTGTGGCCGCCCGGTCCGGGCCGGTGCCTCAGAAGGCGTGCGGCGGCTTGCCCGTCCACCAGTTGCCCGGGGCGCCCGGGTCGCGGCTGGTCCAGAACTCGATGATCGCGCTGGTGAACTCGGCCGCGGACAGCGTGCCGTCGCGGTCCCGGTCGAGGTGGCGGAAGGCCTCGTCGGAGTCGTCGCGGGAGAGGCCGACGAAGTGGCCGCGTTGGAAGACGAAGAACTCGCCGGCGTCGACGGTCCCGCTGCGGTCGGCGTCGGCGACGGCGAGGAAGGCCTCGGCGAGCGCGCCGATGCTGGCCCGCGCGGCCTCCGGGTCGTCGGCGAGCGAGCCGGTGGAGGCGACGAACTGGGCCCGGGTGATCGCCTCGGTGCCGGTGGGCAGCCCGGCGAGGTGCAGGTCGTGCCAGATCGTCAGATAGGCGCGGACGATGACGGCCTCCGCTTCCGAGCCCTCCTGGTGTCCGAGCGACCGCGCCACCGAGTGGCCCATGAGGACGTGGTCCCGCTCGGTGAGGAGGCCGTCGCCGTCGGCGTCGAGGTGGTCGAATCCGTGGTTGATCTTTGCGATGAGCAGGTCGTCCGACAATGTGCCCCCTTGATTGGCGAGGTCGGTGGCCGGCGATCCCCACCACGCGACGCCAGCACGCTAACCCCTTGAGCCGCGCTCGCGCAGCCGAACGACCGGCGAACGGCCGGACGCCGGCCGCAGGCCGACCGCACGCCCCGTCCTCCCTGGTCGCACCCGCTAGCACCGGTACCCGGGCGGCCCCTGGTGCACCGCGGCCAGCAGCTCCCTGGTGTAGTCCGTGTACGGGGAGTCGAACAGCCGGTCGCGGTCGGTGGACTCGACCAGCCGGCCGCGGTGCATCACGGCCACGCGGTCGCAGAAGTGCCGCACGACCGCGAGGTCGTGGGAGACGAACAGGAAGGCCACGCCCAGGCGTTCGCGCAGCTCCATGAGCAGGTTGAGCACCTGGGCCTGCACCGAGACGTCGAGCGCCGACACCGGCTCGTCGGCGATGATCAGGCGCGGCCGCGGGGCGAGGGCCCGGGCGATGCCGATCCGCTGGCGCTGGCCGCCGGAGAACTCGTGCGGGTAGCGGTCCAGGTGCGCGGCGGACAGTCCGACCTGCTCCAGCAGTTCGGCCGAGCGCTCCCGCCGCTGCGCCGCGTCGAGCTCGGTGTGCAGGCGCAGCGGGGTGTCCAGGGTCCGGGCGACGGTGCGCCGCGGGTTGAGCGAGGCGTACGGGTCCTGGAAGACGAGCTGGACCTCCCGGCTGAGCCTGCGCCGCAGCTCCCGGTCCGGGCGGGTGGCGTCCTGGCCGTCGTAGCGGACCCGGCCCCCGGTGGGCCGCTGGAGGCCGGCCAGGACCCGTGCGGTCGTGGACTTGCCGGATCCGGACTCGCCCACCAGTCCGAGCGTCTCACCGGGGGCGATGCGCAGACCGACGCCCTCGACCGCCCGGACGGGCTCGGCGCGCAGCGAGCCGAGGCGGCGCCGGCCGGGGAAGCGGACGGCGAGGTCCGTCACCTCGATCAGCGGGTGCGCGGTTTGTGCGGGGTGCTCGGCCGTGCGGGGGGCGAAGCGCCGCCCGACCGCTGACGGATCGTCAACTGTCGGAAGCGGTGAACCCGGTACGGAGTCCAGGGTCAGTGCGGCGCCCACCAGGGCGCGGGTGTACGGTTCGCGCGGCGCGGCCAGCAGTGCGGCGGTCGGCGCGGACTCGACCTCGGCGCCGCCGCGCATCACCAGGGTGCGGTCCGTGGTGCCCGCGACGACACCGAGGTCGTGGCTGACCAGCAGCACCGCCGTCCCGTGCTCGCGCTGCAACTCGCCGAGCAGGTCGAGGACCTGCCGCTGGACGCGGGCGTCGAGGGCGGTGGTCGGCTCGTCGGCGATCAGCACCTGAGGATCGTTCATCAGGGCCATGGCGATCATCACGCGCTGGCGCATCCCGCCGGAGAACTGGTGCGGGTAGTCGCGCACCCGGGCGGCCGGGATGCCGACCCGGTCGAGCATCTCGGCGGCCCGGCGGCGGGCCCCGGCACGGCCCGCGCCCGGGTGGTGCAGCCGGTACATCTCGGCGAGTTGGGCGCCCACGCCGTGGAAGGGGCTGAGCGAGGTGAGCGCGTCCTGGAAGACCAGCGCGGCCCGGCCGCCCCGGACGCCGCGCAGCACGGACTCCGGCGCGCCCACCAGTTCCGCTCCGCCCAGCCGGATCGAGCCGGTGACGGTGGTGGTGCGCGGGTCGTGCAGGCCGAGCACGGCCAGTCCGGTGGCGGACTTGCCGGAGCCCGACTCCCCGACCAGGCCGAGGACTTCACCGGGGGCGAGGTCGAAGGACAGCCCCCGAACGGCGGCCACCGGGGCACCGCCGCGCGGATCGGCGAAGGTGACGGTCAGGTCGCGGACGCTCAGCACCGGCTCCGCCGCGGGCGGCGTGCCGGGCCCGGCGGACCCACGGGACGGGACGGCCCCGGGCGGCCGGCCAGCCTCGCGGGGCCGTTCGGCCTCAAGGGAGCGGACGGCCTCAAGGGGCTGAACAGGCCCAAGGGGTTCAACAGGCCCCAGGGGTTCAAGGGGTTCAAGGGCGGACGTCATCGGAATCGGCTCCAGTCAGCTCAGGCGGATACGCGGGTCGAGCCAGGCGACCACCAGGTCGGCCAGGGCGACGAACAGCACCACGAAGCAGGCGGCCAGCAGCACCGCCCCGACCACGGCGGGCAGGTCCTGGCCCGAGACCGCCTCGGCGGCGAACCGCCCGACGCCGTTCAGTCCGAAGACCGTCTCGGTGATCACCGCCCCGCCGAGCAGCACTCCGGCCTCCAGGCCGATCAGCTGCACCAGCGGTCCGGCGGCGCCGCGCGCGGTGTACTTGAGGTGGGCGCGCAGCCGGCCGAGGCCCTTGCCGCGGGCCGTGCGGACGTACTCCTCGTTCATCGTCTCCAGCAGCTGGGAGCGCGAGAGCCGGGCGAACACCGCGGAGTTGACGAAGCCGAGGACGAGCCAGGGCAGCAGCATGCCGCCCGCCCAGGCGGCCGGGTCCGCGGCCGGCGGGGTGTAGGAGGGCAACGGCAGCAGCCCGGTGGAGTAGACCAGCGCCCACTGTGCGACGTACCCGAGGAAGTAGATCTGCACGCTGGCGCCGACGAGGGTGAACCCGGAGAGCAGCCGGTCCGTGCGGCCGCCGTGGCGCAGCGCGGAGACGAACCCGGTGCCCAGGCCGAGCACCAGCAGGACGGCGAGCGCGCCCGCGGTGAGCGAGAAGGTGACCGGCAGGTGGTCGAGCAGCGCCTCGGTGACGGGCTGGTGCAGCCGGTAGGAGTAGCCGAGGCAGGGCGCGGTGCAGTGGATGACCGAGCCGTCCACGTCGCTGATGTCCCGCCCGGCGACGATCCCGGACAGGTAGTCGCCGTACTGGGTGAGCAGGGGCTGGTCGAGGCCCATGCTCTGGCGGACCGCCGTGACCTGGCCGCTGTCGCAGCGCGGCCCGCAGGCGGCGCGGGCCGGGTCGGCGGGGGCGGCGTAGAAGAGGGCGAAGGCGGCGGCGGAGACCGCGACCAGGACGGCGAGCGCCTGGAGGGCCCGTCGCAGGGCGAAGGAGAGCATGACCGGTCCGGGGTCGTCGGGAACAGCGGGCGTCGGGAACAGCGGGCGTCGGGAACAGCGGCCGTCGGGAACAGCGGCCGTCGGAGAGAGCGGCGGTCGGAAACGGGGCCGTCGGGAACGGCGGCCGGGCAGGAGGCCGGGCAGGAGGGAACGGCGGGGGACCGCCGGGAGGAGGTGCGGCCCGCCGTCCCGTCCCAGCCACCTCTCGCGACGGCAGCGGGGACGGGCCGGCGGTCGGATCAGGACTTCAGGTACAGCCAGGCCAGGCTGACCGTGCCGTAGATCGGGTGGATGAACGCCCCGCCGACGTTGGAGCCGTGCAGCTGGTTGACCGTCGGGTAGGCGAACGGCAGCACCGGCACGTTCTTCATGACGGTCCGCTCCAGCGCGTACAGCTCCTTGGCCTTGGCGCGCGGCTCGCCGATCTGGTTGATCCGGTCGATCTCCTGGTCGACGGCCGGGTTGCGGTAGCGCGCGGAGTTGAGGTCGCTGCCGGCGCGCCCGTCGAAGGAGAACGGGATCAGCGTGGACGGGGTCGGCCAGTCGACGGAGCTGGTCTCCTCGAACAGGTCGTAGGGGGAGTCGGCGCGGTGCACCTCGTCCAGTAGCGCCTTGGGGTCGATCGGCTTGGGCACGACGGTGATGCCGGCCTTGGCGAAGCCGTCCACCAGCACCTGGGCGACGCGCTGCCCGACGGGCGTGTTGGCGTAGCCGTAGGTGAGCGGCGCGGGCGGCTGCTTGGCCGCGGCGAGGGCGGACTTGGCGGCCTCCGGGTCGCCCTCGGGCTTCACGGGGTCGAGGTCGTACTTCTCCCAGTCGAGGAGGGCGGGCGAGCTCAGGGTGGTGGCGAGCTCGCCGACCCGGGAGCCGCCCTGGACCTGCCGCGCCTGCTGGCGCGGGTAGGCGAGGTGCAGGGCCCTGCGGACGGCGACGTCCGGTACCCGCTCGTTGTTGATCACCAGCTGGGTGACGAAGGCGCCCTGGCGGCCGGAGACGACCAGCTCCCTGGCCTTCGGGTCGGTATCAGCGGTCTGGTACAGCTCGGGGGAGAGGGTGGTGGAGACGGTGGTGGCGTCGGCGCCGCCGTCCCGGCCGGAGAGGATCTCCTGGTTGATGTTGAGCGCCTCCTTGCCGAAGGTGAAGACGAACTTCTCCGGGTACTGGCTGCGGATCGGGTCGGTCTCGGCCTTCCAGTACGGGTTGCGCTCCAGCACCAGCCGGGTGTTCTGGACGTGCTCGACGATCCGGTACGGGCCGCTGGCGAAGGGCTGGCGGTCGTAGTCCGTCCCGGTGTCCTTGTCCTTGCGGACCGGGGAGGAGGAGGACTGCGCGGCCATGTAGGGCACGTCGGCCTGCGGCTGCGGGAAGTGGAGGACGAGGGTGCGGTCGTCGGGGGTCTCGACGGCGGCGAGGTCGCCGTCCTGCGGCCCGGCGTACTTCTTGCGGGCGTCCTCGTAGCTGGCCTCGCCGGTGAGCCACTGCGGCCAGTAGGGCGGGCCGACCTCGTAGCCCTTGCCGAAGCTGCGCTCGATGCCGTACTTGACCTGCTGGGAGGTGATCGGCTGACCGTCCTCCCAGGCCACGCCCGGCTTGAGCCGGTACGTCCAGGTGCGGCCTCCGTCGGTAGAGGTGCCGGTGTCGGTGGCCAGGTCGCCGACCAGCTTGGCCTTTCCGTCGACGACCTGGTACTGCGTCAGCTGCCGGCCCCAGAGCAGCGAGGCGTTGTAGGCGGCGCCCGCGTAGACCTTCTGCGGGTCGAGGTGGCGGAAGTCGGTGGCGTTGTAGACGTTGACGGTGCCGCCGGCCCGGGCGCCGGAGACGGCGGGGGCCGGGCCCGCGCTGTCCTTCTCGCTGCCGAGGGCGGCGGTCAGCGGGGCGGTCTCCTTGGCGGCCGCGCCGGCGGGGGCCGGGCCGGTGCCCGCACCGGCCGAGCAGGCGCTCGCCAGCAGGGCGGTGGCGACGACGGCGAGGGACGGTTTGGTCCAGCGCATGGCGAATCTCTCCTTGCCCCCTGACCGGGGGTGGACGCGGGGTGGACGTCGGACACGGGTGTCCGACGGGGGATGGTGGGAAGGCGGGCTGAGGGGAAGGCGGGCCGAGGGGCTGAGGGAATGACGGCAGGACGGTGGCCTGATGTGTCGACCTGCCCGGCCTGGCGGACCTGCCCGGTCAGGCGGACCCGGCGGACCCGGCGGACCGGGCGGCCTCGTGGCCTCGCGGCCCCGCCGTGGGTCGTCCGGACTCAGCGCCCGGAGCGCGGGTCCAGCGCGTCGCGGACGGCGTCGCCGAGCAGGTTGAAGGCGAGCACGAAGACCAGCAGCGCCACACCGGGGAAGACCATGTAGGTCGGGTCGGCCTGGAAGACCTCGGAGCCGCGCGAGATCATCCGCCCCCAGTCGGGAACGGGTTCGGTGATGCCGACGCCGAGGAAGGACAGCACCGCCTCGGAGGCGACGAAGGCCGGCACCGCCATGGTGGCGTGCACCAGGAGTTGCGAGCGGACGTTCGGCAGAAGTTCGTGGACGACGACGTGGAAGCGGCTCGCGCCCTGGGCCCGTGCGGACTGCACGAAATCCCTTTCCCGGAGCGAACGGACGGTGGCCCGGAGGGAAAGTGCCAGCGGAATCCAGCCGAACGCGGAGAAGACCAGGATCAGGACCAGGAACTGCATCCACTCCGGTTCCGCGGAGCCCGGGTCGACCAGTCGGGACTGAATGACCGGGCTGAGCGCGAGTAGCAGGAGCAGGGTCGGGAAAGCGAGCAGCACATTGGCCAGGAAACCGAACATCCGGTCGGCAGCCCCGCCCAGGTAGCCGACCGCGACCCCGGCCAGGACGCCGAGCGCGGTGGTCACGGCGGCGGAGGCGAAGGCGATCAGGAGCGAGGTGCGGATGCCGTAGAGCAGCTGGGTCAGCACGTCCCGGCCCAGGCCGGGCTCCAGGCCGAACCAGAAGTCGCCGGAGATGCCGCCGTTCGGCAGTACCGGCAGGCCGCCGTCGCTGAGCAGGCCAGGAGTGTTCTGGCCGTAGTGCTCGACCGGGTTCCTCCCGTAGAGGGCGGCGATCAGCGGGGCGGCGAGCGCGAGCAGCAGGAACAGCAGGACGACGGCGAGCGCGGCGGCGCCGACCCGGTCCCGGCGGAGGCGGCCGAGCAGCCCCGGCGCGGCGGGTGCGGGGCGGGGCCCCGCGGGTGTTTCGACCACGGCCATGAGAGGCGTACTCCCCGAATTCTCCGCCGCCCTGTGGGTGAGGGTGCGCTGGTGTGCATTTCCGAAGGGGCCTCCGGGGGTTTCCCGTCGGCCTTCGAAAAGACATCAGATCGGATGCCGCGGGCGCTCCGCAAATCACCCGGACGGAAATTCCCGGGCACTGTTACGGGAAATATGGCGGCTTCATTTCGCCGCAACACGGGCGTTGCACGAGAAAGGACATAGCCTGCCAAAGCGGGCGGCCCGTTCCGCATTCTGAGACCTCCGCCACAGTCCGTCCGATGTTGATACGATCCCGGTGGGCTGCGACTGGCGCGTAGGGATGGAATCAACCATCGGGAAGCGGCTCCGTGGAGTGTCACGTCAAGTTGCCGAGCGCCTGGGCCGTCCGCATCCCCTTGAGGAGACAGCCTTGGCCACTCCGCACGCAGCCCGCCCCCACACCACCGCCGACGCCGCGGCCGACACCGCCTTCCGCAGCGCCCTCGACGTCGTCGCCGGCGTCGAGCCCCGGATCGCCGCCGCGATCGGGCAGGAGCTCGAGGACCAGCGCGCCTCGCTCAAGCTGATCGCCAGCGAGAACTACGCCTCCCCGGCCGTCCTGCTCGCCATGGGCAACTGGCTCAGTGACAAGTACGCCGAGGGCACCGCCGGCCGCCGCTTCTACGCGGGCTGCCGCAACGTCGACACCGTCGAGACCATCGCCGCCGAGCACGCGCGCGCCCTGTTCGGCGCCGACCACGCCTACGTCCAGCCGCACTCCGGCATCGACGCCAACCTCACCGCCTTCTGGGCGGTCCTCTCCCAGCGCGTCGAGAGCCCGGCGCTGGAGCGGGCGAAGGTCCGCAACGTCAACGACCTCACCGAGCAGGACTGGGCCGAACTGCGCCAGGCGCTCGGCAACCAGCGGATGCTCGGCATGTCCCTGGACACCGGCGGCCACCTCACCCACGGCTTCCGCCCCAACATCTCGGGCAAGATGTTCGACCAGCGCAGCTACGGCACCGACCCGGTGACCGGCCTGATCGACTACGACGCGCTGCGCGAGACCGCCCGCGAGTTCCGCCCGCTGATCCTGGTGGCCGGCTACTCCGCGTACCCGCGGCTGGTCGACTTCCGCCGGATGCGCGAGATCGCGGACGAGGTCGGCGCGACCCTCATGGTCGACATGGCGCACTTCGCCGGCCTGGTCGCGGGCAAGGTGCTGACCGGCGACCACGACCCCGTCCGGCACGCCCACATCGTCACCACCACCACCCACAAGTCGCTGCGCGGCCCGCGCGGTGGCATGGTGCTCTCCACCGCCGAGCTGGCCGAGCACGTCGACCGCGGCTGCCCGCTGGTGCTCGGCGGCCCGCTCTCGCACGTCATGGCCGCCAAGGCCGTCGCCTTCGCCGAGGCCCGCCGCCCGGAGTTCCAGGCCTACGCCCGGGCCGTCGTCGACAACGCCAGGGCGCTCGCCGAGGGCCTGCTGCGCCGCGGCGGCAAGCTGGTCACCGGCGGCACCGACAACCACCTCGTGCTCGCCGACGTGACGGGCTACGGCCTGACCGGCCGCCAGGCCGAGGCGGCGCTGCTGGACTCGGGCGTCGTCACCAACCGCAACTCCGTCCCGCAGGACCCGAACGGTGCCTGGTACACCTCCGGCGTGCGCCTGGGCACCCCGGCACTGACCACCCGCGGCCTCGGCACCGCCGAGATGGACGAGATCGCCGCGCTGATCGACACCGTCCTGCGTGCCACCACCCCGGCCACCGGCGCCGGCGGCGCCGCCTCCAAGGCCCAGTACCGGCTCGACGACGCGGTGCGCGACGGGATCGCCAAGCGCGCCGCGGACCTCCTCGCCCCCTTCCCCCTCTACCCGGGCGTCGACCTGGTCTGACCGGACCGCCGCGGGCCCGGGACCAGGCCCGGACCCAGGCCTGATCCCGGGCCCGCCAGTCCGTCCGTGCAGCTGCAGCTGCAGCTGCAGCTGCAGCCGCTCCCGGGCCCGCCCGCGCAACCGCGGGCGGGCCCGGGAGGATCCCCGCCGGGGGCCCGTCCGGCCTAGAACTGAAGCGACTTGTACTGCAGGAACTCCTCCAGGCCGTGGCGGCCGAGCTCGCGGCCGAGCCCCGAGCTCTTGTAGCCGCCGAACGGGGCGAGCGGGTTGAACCGGCCGCCGTTGAGGTCGACCTGGCCGGTGTCGAGGCGGCGGGCGAACGCGGCGGCGGTGGCGGTGTCCGCTGCCCAGACACCCCCGGCCAGGCCGTACTCGGTACCGTTGGCGAGTTCGACCGCGTGGTCCTCGTCCCGGTAGGGCAGGATCACCAGAACGGGCCCGAAGACCTCCTCCTGAGCGATCGTCATGTCCGGTGTGACGTCAGCGAGTACGGTCGGCAGGACGTAGAAGCCGGTGGGAAGTCCGGGGACGGGCTCCGCGCCGCCGGCGACCAGCCGGGCGCCCTCGGAGAGCGCCCCCTCGACGTGGCGGCGCACCCGGGCGAGCTGGGCGGCGCTGACGAGCGGGCCGATCCGGGTCCGCGGGTCGGCCGGATCGCCCGGGAGGTACTTGGCGGCGGCCTTGGCGGCCGTCGCGACCGCCTCCTCGTAGTGGTCCCGGTGCACCAGCAGACGGGTCCACGCGCTGCACGTCTGGCCGGAGTTGGCGAAGACGTTGGCGATGTTCACGTTGACCGCCCGGGCGAGGTCCGCCCCGGGCAGCACCACGTTGGCGGACTTGCCGCCGAGCTCCAAGGCGACCCTCTTGAGCCCCCGGCCGGCCGTCTCGGCGACCTGCCGGCCGACGGCGGTGGAACCGGTGAACGAGACCACGTCCACTCCGGGGTGGGCGGCGAGCGCCGCGCCGGCCACCGCTCCGGTACCGGTCACCAGGTTGAACACGCCTGCAGGCAGGCCCGCTTCGTGCACCAGGCGGGCGAACAGCCGGGCCACCAGCGGGGTGTCCTCGGCCGGCTTGAGGACGACCGGACAGCCGGCCGCGAGCGCCGGGACGACCTTGGCGACGATCTGGTGCAGCGGGTAGTTCCACGGCGTGATCGCGGCGACCACCCCGGCGGGTTCGGCGAGCACCAGCGAGTTGCCGATCCGCTCCTCGAAGGGGTGCTCGGCGAGCAGTGCCAGGTAGGAGGTCGCGACGGTCAGGGGCAGCCCGGCGTGCACGGCGGCGGCGAAGCCGACCGGGGCACCGAGCTCGGCGACCACCGTCGCGGTGATCTCCTCCTGGGCGGCGGCGATCCCGTCCCGCAGTGCGGTGAGCAGGACGAGCCGGTCCTCGCGGGTGGTCGCCGCCCAGGCGGGGACGGCCCGGCGGGCCGCGGTGACCGCGGCGTCGACGTCGGCGGTGCCGCCGGCCGGGACGGTGGCGAGCACCTGCTCGGTCGCCGGGTTCAGCACCGTGATCGTCCCGGCGCCGTCCCCGCAGGGCCGCCAGGCGCCGTCGATGTACTGGTCGCGGTACTCCGCGTACTGCTGCACCGAGTGTCCTCTCATCCGATCAGCCGATTAACTAACAGTGCTAGTAGGTAGGCCAGTCAAGGCGGCCGGAGCGGCCGCGCGCAAGAGTCAATCCGGTCCGGTGGACCAGCCGGTTACCTCGGTGCGAACCCCGTGCTGCACTCCCCGGACGGCTCGCCCCGCGCCCGGGGCGCGCCATCGCGGGACCGCCCCGGTCGCCTGCGGTCAGACCCTCCGCCGTCGGGCCCACCGCCCCTGGCCCGGAACGGAGTTGACGGGCGGGCTGCTGCACCGCCGGCTGATCGGACCGGGGCCCGGCGCCCGCGCCGACCGGCCGGGACCGCGCCGCGCGGACGGGGCCGGAGGGGTCGCGTGGCGCGGTGGCCGAAGCCTCCCGAAGGCTCCGTGCTCACCCTCCGGAAGCGAAGCGACCGATCACGAAACTCATCGCGCGAAAAGCTCCTCACGGTGGCGGGCGTCACTGTAGATTGCAGCGAACTCAGCCACGGGGCACTACTGTTGCCAGTGGTTCGCAGTGGTGTGCATGGCCGGGACACGCGTGTCCGGGGGAGCCGCCGGGATGCTGCCACCGGGCTGAGGTCTGGCTCAAATCCGCAGGTCATCCGTACCGCATAAGGAGCATCCCGTGACCGATGCCGCGTTGAAGGACGAGTCTCAGCGGCCTGTCGAGCCGGCTGTTCTGGACGACGTCCCGGGCTGGTTCTGGGACCACGACCGGCACTCGTTCGACTGGTTCATGGCGCGGCAGGAGAAGGCCGGGGTCACCGGCGACCTGCTGGAGATGGGTGCGTACCTGGGCCGCAGTGCGATCGTGATCGGCGAGCACCTCCAGCCCGGTGAGACGTTCACCGTCTGTGACCTCTTCGACTCGGACGCGCCGGACGACGAGAACGCCGCCGAGATGGACATCTCCTACCGCAAGTCGCTGACCCGCTCCGCCTTCGAGTCCAACTACCTCTCCTTCCACGAGCGGCTCCCGGAGATCATCCAGGCCCCGACCTCGGTCCTGGCCGGCGGACGGATCCCCGCGGGCGCGTTCCGGTTCATCCACATCGACGCCTCGCACCTGTACGAGCACGTCGTCGGCGACCTCCAGGTCGCGCGCGTCGCGCTGCAGGACCAGGGCGTCGTGGTGCTGGACGACTACCGCTCGCAGCACACCCCGGGCGTGGCCGCGGCCACCTGGGGAGCGGTCTTCAACCACGGGCTGAAGCCGATCATGCTCACCGAGTGCAAGTTCTACGGCACCTGGGGGGACCCGGAGCCGTTCCAGCGGGACCTGCTCGACCGGGTGGACCTGGCCGCGGGCTGCTACCTGAGCACCGAGACCCTGAACGGGCAGCAGGTGCTCCGGATGACCGGCAGCTCGGAGGGCATCGAGTCCTTCCGTCCGTCGCGGCACCAGCACCGGCTGGCCGCGGAGGCCGCCCGCCGCGAGGCCGAGGAGTCCCGCCGCGCTGTCCAGGAGGCGCAGGAGGAGGCGGCCCGCGACCTCGCCGCCCGCCGCGCCCGTGCCGCCGACCAGCGCCGCCCCGCCAACGTCGCCAAGCGCGCCGCCCGGGACCTGCTGCCCCCGGTCCTCACCTCGGCCATCCGCCGCGCCCGCCGGGGCTGACCGCGTCGGTCAGGGCGAGCGGAGCAGCCGGAACGCCCGGAGCGCCGACGGCGGCCGATGGTGGACGGCCGACAGCCGGCAGCTGACAGAATTCAACTGACAGATGTCAGCGAACAGAATATGAAATCTGTCATCTGAAATCTGTTCGCTGAAACCTGTCATCTGTTACTCCCCACCTCCCTGCCCCCACCCTCCCAGGCCGCCCCCGAGCCCGGGCCCCGCCAACGCCGAGGGGCCGGTCGGACAATCCGACCGGCCCCTCGACTCCTGCAGGGATCAGGGATCAGACCTTCGACGGCTCCCGGCCGCTTCCGGCGCGCTCCACGGCGCCGGTGCCGGCCGTGCCCTCCGCGGTGGCCGCGGTCGCGGCCTCCGCGTCCAGCTCCTGCAGGACGGCGTCCAGCGACGGGTTGGCCCAGGCGCTGGCGACGCCCCAGTAGTAGAAGGCGAGGCCGATGGCGGCGACGACCAGGAGGTCCCAGCCCTCGGGCAGGTAGCCCTGGCCGCCGAAGTCGGTGCTGCCGGCCCAGGAGATGCCCGCCATCACGAACAGGTAGGCGACCATCCAGGCGCCCGCCTTCAGGTTCGGCCGCAGCTCGGCCCACGGCTTGCGCAGCTCGTACCAGGCCCAGATCGGCAGGCCGGCAGCCATCAGCAGGATGACCTTGCCGGTGAGCGGCCAGCGGGCCCAGTAGAGGACCAGCGAGCCGAAGACCATCGCGACCGGGGCGATGACGGGCATGGCCCGCAGCCGGACCGGCCGGGGCAGGTCGGGGGCGAGGCGGCGCAGCGCCATCACGGCGACCGGGCCGGTGATGTAGGAGATCACGGTGGCCACCGAGACGATCTCGGCCAGCGAGCCCCAGCCGCGGAAGACGGCGAGGAAGAGGAACGCGACCACCAGGTTGAGGACCAGCGCGGGGCGCGGGATGCCGGTGCGCGCGTCGACCTTGCCGAAGACCTTCGGCAGGTGGCCGTTCTCCTGCACGCCGTGGATCATGCGCGAGGTGGTGGCGGCGTAGATCATGCCGGTGCCGCTGGGGGAGATGAACGCGTCCGCGTACAGCAGCAGGGCGAGCCAGTTGAGGCCCCAGGCGATCGAGAGGTCGGCCAGCGGCGAGGTGTAGCCGAGGCCGCTCCAGCCGTTCGAGAGGTCGGCGGCCGGGATGGCGCCGAGGAAGGCGACCTGCAGCGCGACGTAGATCACCAGCGCGATCAGGATCGAGCCGATGACGGCCTTCGGCAGCGACTTGCCGGGGTCGCGGGCCTCGCCGGCGAGGTTGAGCGGCGACTGGAAGCCGTTGAAGGCCCAGACGATGCCGGACACCGCGACGGCGGTGAACACCGCACTCCAGCCGTTCGGCGCGAACCCGCCGTGGTCGGTGAAGTGGGCGGTGTCGAAGTGGGCGAACAGCAGGGCGCCGGCGGTCAGCGTCGGCACGACGACCTTGAAGACGGTGATCGCGGTGTTGGTCTTGGCGAACAGCGTGATCGCGAACCAGTTCAGGACGAAGTAGCCCACCAGCAGCACGCTGGCCAGCGCCACCCCGCTGAGGGTGAGCTCCTTGCCGTCGTACAGCCCCTTCGCCCAGCCGAAGTGCCAGGAGCTCATGTACTGGACGGAGGCGGTGGCCTCGCCGGGGATGACCGAGACGATGGCGATCCAGTTGGCCCAGGCGGCGAGGTACCCGGCGAGCGAGCCGTGCGAGTACTGGCCGTACCGGACCATGCCGCCGGCCTTGGGGAACATCGAGCCCAGCTCGCTGTAGGTCAGGGCGATGGTCAGCGCGACCGCGGCCCCGATCACCCAGGCCAGGATCGACGCCGGGCCCGCCAGCCGGGCGGCGCGCTCGGCGCCGAACAGCCAGCCGGATCCGATGATCGACCCGAGCCCGACGGCGGTCAGGCTGATGGTGCCGAGCGATCGGCGGTAGTTGTGGTGTGATGCCGTCGGCGACTCTGGCTCACTCAACGTATCGGTCCTCTCGCTCGGGGTTCATCGGGTGGTGTCGGCGTATGTGCGGCTTTGCCTCGGTATTCCGGACAAACGGAAAGCAGCCTATGGGCCGAAATCGGGCGAATACCTCAGGGGAAGCTCAAACCGTCCGATCGTTGCCATCTCGTGTCCGGTTTTCGGTTGTGCCGGACACCTCGGAGGCTCTGCGAACCGGCCCGCCCAGCCCCCACCGGCCGACGCGGCCCGAGCGGCCCGCCCAGGCCTCATCGGCCCACGCAGCCCGAACAGCCCCGAAGATCCCCGGGGAAAACAAAAATTCCCTGTGGGTTCCTTTCGGATCCCACAGGGAATTCGGCTGTGTCCGAGGGGGGACTTGAACCCCCACGCCCGATAAAGGGCACTAGCACCTCAAGCTAGCGCGTCTGCCATTCCGCCACCCGGACAGGGTGTGTGCTTCGGGGTTTTTCTCGCCCCCTCGGCGACAGAGAGAACATTACCAGGGTTCTGGAGTGCTTCTCACCTGCGTTTCCCCGGTGCCGGTCGCGCGCCCGGGGCGCCCGGGCCGGTCGGGAGGTCCGACTGGCTGGGACGGGTCGCCAGGGCGCGCGAACCCCGGCCGACTCGGTGCCGAGCGCGAAGGAAACGGTCGACCCCGGCGGCTGGCGCGGTCGGATCCGGCCGGAAGCGGTCCGACACGGGCAAGTTGTCGACGGTGCCGTGGTGCCGCCGACGCCTCTCCTAGCCTCTGTGGACCGAGGGCGCCATGAGCGGAACGCCTGATTCCCGGGTCGCGGACATCCCCGGGTAGCGGACGAAGGGCGGCTGGACGTGGAGCAGATGAGCGGGGCGGCGAAGGCAGGTCCGAGACGCGGCGCCCCGGGCCGCGCTCCGGTGGCCCCCGTGGAGGGCGTGTGGCGCTTCCCGGTGCCGGCGGCCGAGTCCTCGGTGCCGCTCACCCGGCACGCGGTGCGCGACCGCCTGCTGGCGCAGGGGATGGCCGGGGTGCGCTACCAGGAGCTGGTGGACGACCTGCTGCTGATCGTCTCGGAGCTGGTGGGCAACGCGGTGACGCACGCCGCCGAGCTGTCCCCGGAGGTGACCACGGAGCTCTCGGTCCGCCGGGGCTGGGTGCGGGTGTCGGTCGAGGACGGCGACCCGTACCGGCCGAAGGCCCTGGAGAGCGACACCGGCCGTACCGGGGGCCGGGGCCTGCTGCTGGTGAAGAGCGTGACGCTGCAGGCCGGCGGGGTGTGCGACGTGGAACGGACCGGGGAGGGCGGCAAGGTCATCTGGGCCTCGCTGCCCATCCCCCCGGAGCTCGACGAGGACTGAACCGAGGCGACGGCCCGGCCCCGGGCCCCGCCCCGCAACCGACCGGACCCGCCCCGCAACGACGCACCGGACCCGCCCCACAACGGACCAGGGGCCCGCCCCCACAACGGACCGGAGCCCCGACGAGCGGGTCCCGGCCGGCCACCAGCCCCGACCGGCTACCAGTCCCGACCGGCGATCTCCCGGATCCCCGGCAGCGCCCCCTCGAGGACGGTGTCGAACCAGACCGAGAAGGGCCGCTCGGCCCGCAGCTCCCGCAGCTCCTGCGCGGTCACGAAGGCGAAGTCCTCGACCTCGTCCGGGTTGGGCGTGACCGGAGCGGTGACCAGCCCCACGAACAGGTGGTTCCACTCCCGCTCGATCAGCCCGGAGGCCTCGTCCGGGAGGTCGTAGCGGACGGTCCCGGCCTCGCAGAGCAGCGCCGGTGCGACGCCGAGCTCCTCCGCGGTGCGGCGGGCCGCGGCGACGAACGGCGGTTCGTCGGGGTAGGGGTGGCCGCAGCAGGTGTTCGACCAGACGCCGGGGGAGTGGTACTTGCCGAGTGCCCGCCGCTGGAGCAGCAGCCGCCCCTGGCGGTCGAAGAGGAAGACGGAGAAGGCGCGGTGCAGCCGGCCCGGCTGCTGGTGCGCCCAGTGCTTCTCGGCGGTGCCGATGGTGTTGCCCTCGTCGTCCACGAGCTCCAGCAGGATCTCGGTGCCGGTGGCCTCGCCGGTCCCGGCCGAGATCCCCCGGGCGACCGCCACGTCGGTCTCGACGTCCAGACCGGTGTCGATCTCGGAGTCGAAGTGGGTCGGGTTGGTCGGGTCGGTCGGCAGACTCTGGGGCATGAGGCCTCTTTCGGGAGCGGGAGCAACGGGGGCATCGGGTGCGTCCGGTACACCGGTTGCATCGGACGCAGCGGGGGCACCGGCGCCGGCGTCGGGCTCCAGTCTGCCGTATGGGTGGCGGTCGGTAGGGGTCCCACGCACAACCGGGCGGATCATGACCGCAGGGAGGCCGAATCCGGGCGGAGACGGGCACGGGACGGCCCCGGAGGGGGCCTTGGAATAGCAGGACTGTTCGGTAAGCGTTCGAATTGCGTTCGATCGACGCTCCGCCATCCTCCCGTCACCTGCCGGCCCCCCGGCCGCGTTCGGGCTGGTCGCCCCGGTCGCCTACCATCACTAACGACACGGTGCCCGCATCTGCGACGGCACCGGCGCGCCGACTCGCGGCCCGGCCGGACGGGGAGACCCGGACGGGGACGGGCCCGGGAGCCGGACGGGACCGGCGCGCCGGTCCCGGTCGGAGGGCCCCGGACGCAAGCCGGTGCCCCGGCACGCCCGCGCACCGCACGACGGATCAGGAGACCCCGCATGATCGGCCTCGTTCTGGCAGCCGGCGCCGGCCGGCGGCTGCGCCCGTACACCGACACCCTCCCCAAGGCGCTGGTGCCGGTCGACGGGGAGCGGACCGTGCTGGACCTCACCCTCGCGAACTTCGCCGAGGTCGGGCTGCGTGACGCGGCGATCGTCGTCGGCTACCGCAAGGAGGCGGTGTACGACCGCAAGGACGCCCTGGAGTCCCGTTACGGCGTCAAGCTCCACCTGGTCGAGAACGACAAGGCCGAGGAGTGGAACAACGCCTACTCGCTCTGGTGCGCCCGCGAGCTCTTCACCGAGGGCCTGCTGCTGGCCAACGGCGACACCGTGCACCCGGCCTCGGTCCAGCGCACGATGCTGGAGGGCAACGCCCGCCTCGTCGAGGCCGGCCGGGAGCCCGGCATCCTGCTCGCCCTCGACACGGTGAAGAAGCTCGCCGACGAGGAGATGAAGGTGGTCGTCGACCCGGCCGCCGGGATGCGCCGCATCACCAAGCTGATGGACCCGGCCGAGGCCACCGGCGAGTACATCGGCGTGACCGTGATCAACCCGGCCGCCGCCGCCGACCTCACCGACGCGCTGCGCGCCACCTACGAGCGCGACCCGCAGCTGTACTACGAGGACGGCTACCAGGAGATGGTCGACCGGGGCCTGCGGATCGACGTGCAGCCGATCGGCGAGGTGTCCTGGGTCGAGGTCGACAACCACGAGGACCTGGCGAAGGCGCGGGAGATCGCGTGCCAGTACTGACCCGGCTGGTCCCGTCGCCGCTGTTCGTCGAGGTCCGCCCGGGCGCGCTGGACGCGCTCGGCGGCATCCTCGCCGACCAGCGGCTGTCGGCCTCGGGCCGGATCGCCGTGGCGATCAGCAACGGCTCGGGCGCCGCGATGCGCCGCCGCCTGGAGCCGGCCCTGCCCGGCGCCGACTGGTACAACGTGGACGACGGCAGCCTTGACAGCGCGGTGCGGCTGGCCGAGGCGATGCGCGGCGGGCACTACGACGCGATGGTCGGGCTCGGTGGCGGCAAGATCATCGACGCTGCCAAGTACGCGGCCGCCCGGGTCGGGCTGCCGCTGGTCGCGGTCGCCACCAACCTGGCGCACGACGGCATCTGCTCGCCTGTGTCCACGCTCGACAACGACGCCGGGCGCGGCTCCTACGGGGTGCCCAGCCCGATCGGCATCGTCGTCGACCTGGACGTGATCCGGCAGGCGCCGCCGCGCTTCGTGGCGGCCGGGATCGGCGACGTGGTCTCCAACATCTCGGCCTGCGCGGACTGGGAGCTGTCCCACGCGGTCACCGGCGAGCCGGTGGACGGACTGGCGGTGGCGATGGCCCGTTCGGCGGGCGAGAACCTGCTGCGGCACCCAGGAAACATTCAGGATCAGGACCTGCTGACAGCCCTCGCGGAAGCCCTGGTACTGTCCGGCATCGCGATGAACATCGCTGGCAGCACCCGGCCCTCCTCGGGCGCCTGCCACGAGATCTCGCATGCCCTGGACGTGCTGTACCCCAAGCGTTCCGCCCAGCACGGCGAACAGGTCGGCCTCGGCGCCGCGTTCGCCAGCTTCCTGCGGGGCGAGCGCGAGCTGACCGGTCTGATCGTGGAGCGCCTGGCGCGGCACGGACTGCCGGTGACCGCGGCTCAGATCGGCTTCACCGAGGCGGAGTTCACCGATGCGGTGCACTACGCTCCGAACACCCGCCCGGGGCGCTTCACCATCCTTGAGCACCTCGACCTCTCCCCTTCCGCAATCAGGGACGCGTACGCCGACTATGTCCAAGCCCTCAACAGCTGACCCCTCCACCGCGGGCGCCGAGCGGCCCCCGGTGGACCTGAGCCGCCGGCCCTCGATCGAGGAGCTGCGCGCGGTGATCCACCCGGAGGGCATGCTCCAGCGCCGCAGCGCCGAGCACTGGGCCGGGCGCCTGTACATGCGGAAGATCTCGCTGCGGATCACCCGCGTGCTGTCCACGGTGACGGCGATCACGCCCAACGGCCTGACCTACCTGATGATGTTCACCGGCATCCTGGCCGGTGCCGCGCTGGTGGTCCCGGGCATCGTGGGCGCCGTCCTGGGCGCCCTGCTGATCCAGGTCTACCTGCTGCTGGACTGCGTGGACGGCGAGGTGGCCCGCTGGCGCAGGCAGACCTCGCTCACCGGCGTCTACCTGGACCGGGTCGGCCACTACATGTCCGAGGCGGCCCTGCTGACCGGTCTGGGCCTGCGCGCCACCGACCTGCTGCACCGCGAGGGCGGCGGCTCGCACTGGGAGTGGGCGTTCCTCGGCACGCTGGCCGCGCTCGGCGCGATCCTGATCAAGTCCGAGACGGACCTGGTGGACGTGGCCCGGGCCCGCAGCGGTCTGACGGCGGTCGAGGACAGCGCCTCGGTGCCGCGCTCGTCCTCGGTGGCCAGGGCCCGCCGGGCGGCCTCCTTCCTGAAGTTCCACCGCCTGGTCGGCGCGGTCGAGGCCTCGCTGTTCATCCTCGCGGCCGGGGTCGCCGACGCCGTCCACGGGGGGCTGTTCTTCACCCGGGTCGCGGTCGTGGTGCTGGCCGCGATCGCCATGCTGCAGACCGTGCTGCACCTGCTGAGCATCGTCCTGTCCAGCAGGCTGCGATGAGCGGGCCCGGCGAGTCCGTCCTGGAGGGGGCGCATGAGCGTGCAGAACGAGGTGACCGGGTGAACGCCGGGACGGGTGCCCAGGGGTTCCGCCTCGGCGCCGTGATCATCACCATGGGCAACCGCCCCGAGGAGCTGGCCGCCCTGATCGAGTCGGTCCGCGCCCAGGAGGGCCCGGCCGTCGAGCTGGCGGTGGTGGGCCAGGGCGCCAAGCTGCCGCCGCTGCCCGAGGGCGTGCGCAGCGTGGAGCTGCCGGAGAACCTGGGCATCCCGGGCGGGCGCAACGTCGGCATCGAGCTGTTCGGCCGGGACGGGAAGGACGTCGACGCCGTCCTCTTCTTGGACGACGACGGGCACCTGCCGCGCACCGACTCAGCCCGGCTGCTGCGGGAGGCCTTCACGGCCGATCCGGGGCTGGGCATCGTGTCCTTCCGGATCGCCGACCCCGACACCGGCGTCACCCAGCGCCGTCACGTCCCCCGGCTGCGCGCGCGCGACCCGCTGCGCTCCTCCCCGGTGACGACCTTCCTGGGCGGCGCGAGCGCCGTGCGCTGCACGGTGTTCGAGCAGGCCGGGCAGCTGCCCGCGGAGTTCTTCTACGCGCACGAGGAGACCGACCTCGCGTGGCGTGCGGCGGACGCGGGCTGGGGCATCGACTACCGGGCCGACGTGGTGCTGCACCACCCCGCGACGTCGCCCGCCCGGCACGCCGCCTACTTCCACAACATCGCCCGGAACAGGGTCTGGCTCGCGAGGCGGAACCTTCCGGGCCTGTTGGTGCCTCTCTATCTGGGAACCTGGTTCCTGCTGACCCTGGCCCGCCGCCCCTCCTCGGAGGCGCTGAAGGCCTGGTGGGGCGGGTTCCGGGCAGGCTGGCGCGAACCCTGCGGTCCGCGGCGGCCGATGCGATGGCGTACCGTTTGGCGACTGACCAGGCTGGGCCGGCCACCGGTCATCTGATCGAATGATCGATCGCTGCGGTCGGTGGTCACACACCGGCCGGACTTCCCCCGTGATCCCAGTGGATCCCCATCGGCGCAAGGCCGGCGGACCCCCGTCGACCGGCCGCCCCGACCGATCCCGCGTGAAGGACGAATGTGTCGACAGTGAGTGAACCCGTCAGCCTCTCAGCCCCCAGGGGGGCGGACGCGGGCCTGACCCCCAAGCAGCTTGCGGACAAGTACGGCCTGTCGGTCAGCGGCAGACGGCCCGGCCTGATCGCCTACACCAAGCAGCTCTGGGCCCGGCGCCACTTCATCTGGGCCTTCGCCACCGCCCGCCTGGTGGCGCAGTACACCGACGCCAAGCTGGGCCAGCTGTGGCAGGTCGTGACCCCGCTGCTGAACTGCGCGGTGTTCTACCTGGTGTTCGGTGTCATCCTGGCGAGCAAGGACAACTTCCCGCCGGACACCTACATCGCCTGGCTCTGCATCGGCGTCTTCGTCTTCCAGTTCACCCAGAACGCCGTGCAGTCCGGCACCCGGGCGATCTCGGACAACCTCGGGCTGATCCGGGCGCTGCACTTCCCGCGCGCCTCGCTGCCGATCGCCTTCACGGTGATCCAGCTCCAGCAGCTGCTGATCTCGATGGTGGTGCTGGTCGCCACCGTGCTGATCAGCGGCATCGAGCCGGGCCGGACCTGGCTGCTGATCGTCCCGGCGCTGCTGCTGCAGATGATGTTCAACACCGGCATCGCCCTGGTGATGGCCCGGATCGGCGCCAAGACCAGCGACATCTCCCAGCTCATCCCGTTCGTGATGCGGGCCTGGATGTTCCTGTCCGGCGTGATGTTCAGCATCCAGGACAAGATCAGCACCTGGCCGCACTCCATCCAGGTGCTGATGCAGGTGAACCCGGCGTCGGTCTACATGGACCTGCTCCGGCACGCCTTCGCGCCGATCATCTACAACAAGCACCAGCCCCAGCACCAGGACCTCCCGCCGCACCAGTGGGCCTACGGCATCGGCTGGGCGGTCGTGATGTTCGTGATCGGATACGTCTTCTTCTGGAAGGCCGAGGAGGAGTACGGCCGTGGCTGACATCGACCTGAGCAAGACGGCGACCGTCCGCGACACCGACGTCGCCCGTGAGCCCACCGTCGTCGTCGACGACGTGCACATCGTCTACCGGGTGCACGGCGCCGGTTCCGGCAAGGGCAGCGCCACCTCGGCGCTCAGCCGCATCGTCAGCCGCAAGCGCGGCTCGGGCGTGCGCGAGGTGCACGCGGTGCGCGGCATCAGCTTCACCGCCTACAAGGGCGAGGCGGTCGGCCTGATCGGGTCCAACGGGTCCGGCAAGTCGACGATGCTGGCGGCCATCGCCGGCCTGCTGCCGACCGAGAAGGGCGGCATCTACACCAACGGCCAGCCCTCGCTGCTGGGCGTGAACGCGGCGCTGATGAACGAGCTCACGGGTGAGCGCAACGTCATCCTCGGCTGCCTGGCGATGGGCATGCCGCCGGCCGAGGTCCGGCGCCGCTACCAGGACATCGTCGACTTCTCGGGCATCAACGAGAAGGGCGACTTCATCTCGCTGCCGATGCGCACGTACTCCTCCGGCATGGGCGCCCGGCTGCGGTTCTCCATCGCCGCCGCGAAGACCCATGACGTGCTGCTGATCGACGAGGCGCTGGCCACCGGCGACCAGGCGTTCCAGCAGCGCAGCAAGAAGCGGATCGAGGAGCTGCGCCAGTCGGCCGGTACGGTCTTCCTGGTCAGCCACGACAACAGCTCGATCCGCGAGGTCTGCGAGCGGACGATCTGGATCGAGCACGGCGAGCTGGTGATGGACGGCCCGACCGAGGAGGTCGTGGGCCGCTACGAGCGCGGCGAGCGCCCGTAGCACCGAACGGTCCGGGGGGCCGGTTCCGGGGGTTCCCGGGGCCGGCCCCCGCGTCGTGCCCGCCGCCGGTAACCCGGGTGGCCCGCCGCCGGCGGGGTGAGCGCCCCGTGCGCCGGGCGGGGCGCCCTTCTCCGGCGCGGCCCGTGGTGTCAGGCTGTAGGCGCGGGGGCGGTGTGCCGGACGTGACGCCCCTGCTCGGACGCGTGTCCGAGTCGGGCCGGTGGTGCCGAGCGGTGTAGAACGGGGGAGTGACAGCAGTGTCGGCTTCGGCCCAGCCCAGAGATACGTCGGTGAACCGGTCCGCGGGCCGGACCCTGGACAAGGCGGCCGCGGAGAACTTCCCGGTCGCGCCGTTCTTCCTGCCCGCGGCGTGGCGGGGCGACCTGATGGCCGTCTACGGCTTCGCCCGGCTGGTCGACGACGCCGGCGACGGCGACCTGGCCGATCCGACGGCCACCGCGGCCCTGCTCGGGGTCGACGGCGGGCCCGGCACCACCCCTTCGGACCAGTCCGGCCCGCCGACCGCGCAGGAGACCGCCTTCCGCCTCGCCCTGCTGGACGGGCTGGAGCGCGACCTCGACCGGGTGTTCGAGACGGCCCTCCACCCGGGGACGGCCGACGGGCCCCGCCACCCGCTGATGCGCGGCCTCGTCCCGCTGGTCGACCGGCACGGGCTCACCCCGGAGCCGTTCCGCCGTCTGATCGAGGCCAACCGGGTGGACCAGACCACCGCCCGCTACGCGAGCTACGACGACCTGATCGGCTACTGCACGCTGTCCGCCGACCCGGTCGGCCGCCTGGTGCTGGCCATCGCCGGCGTCTCCACCCCCGAGCGGATCGAGCTCTCCGACGCGGTCTGCAGTGCCCTCCAGGTGGTCGAGCACCTGCAGGACGTCGCCGAGGACCTCGCCCGCGGCCGGATCTACCTCCCGACCGAGGACCTCGACCGCTTCGGCGTCACCGAGGCCGACCTCGCCGCCCCCACCGCCTCCGGCCCGGTGCGCGAGCTGATCGCCTTCGAGGTGCACCGGGCCCGCACCCTGCTCGACCGCGGCGCGCCGTTGGTGGGTACGGTTCGGGGGAGGCTTCGACTGCTCCTGGCGGGATTCACCGCCGGCGGTTACGCGGCCCTGGCGGCCGTCGAGGACGCCGGGTACGACGTGCTCGCGCGACAGGCGAAGCCGGACAAGCGCCGCCTCGCAGCGAAGGCGGCGGCCATCTTCGCGAAGGGAAGGTGAACGCCCGCGTGGCGGCATCACCACTGGCGTCGGCCCAGGTCATGGCGGCGTACCGGTACTGCGAGGCAGTCACCGGACTGCAGGCGCGCAACTTCAGCTACGGCATCCGGCTGCTGCCGGAGTCCAAGCGGCTGGCCATGTCGGCCCTGTACGCCCTGGCCCGCCGGGTGGACGACATCGGCGACGGGGAGCTGCCGGCCGACCGCAAGGCGGAGGCGCTGCTGCGCACCCGGGAGCTGGTGGACGAGGTCCGCGCCGGGGTGGTGGCCGACGACGACACCGACCCGATCAAGGTCGCCCTGGCCGACGCGGCCCGGCGCTTCCCGATCCCGCTGGGCGGCTTCGACGAGCTGATCGACGGCGTCGAGATGGACCTCAAGGGCGCCGAGTACCAGACGTACGAGGAGCTGAAGGTCTACTGCCGCTGCGTGGCCGGCGCGATCGGCCGGCTCTCCCTCGGCGTCTACGGCTGCGAGGACCCCGAGCGCGGGGCGCAGTACGCGGACACCCTGGGCCTGGCCCTGCAGCTCACCAACATCCTGCGCGACCTGCGCGAGGACGCCCTGAACGGCCGCACCTACCTGCCGAGTGAGGACCTCGCCCGGTACGGCTGCGAGGACGGCTTCGCGCTGCCCCGGCCGGCCGCGGGCGCCGACTTCGCCGGTCTGGTGGCCTTCGAGGCCGCCCGCGCCCAGGCCGCCTTCGAGGAGGGCCTGCGGCTGCTGCCCCTGCTCGACCGCCGCAGCCGGGCCTGCACCGCCGCGATGGCCGGGATCTACCACCGGCTGCTCGGCCGGATCGCCACCGACCCCGAGTCGGTGCTGCGCGGCCGGGTCTCGCTGCCGGGCTGGGAGAAGGCGTACGTGGCGCTTTCCGGGCTCGCCGGGGGGCGTTCTTGATTCTCGTCCCAGTTCTGTCACGCTGTGTCAGCGGGGAATCACATGCGGGCCGAGCCGTGTCGACCGCGACCTGGCCGGCCGCGGTGACCGCCGCGGTGCGGTCCAGCGACGTCGAGGGGGAGGGCCGATGACCGGGCGAGCCGATGCCGCGCGCCCGGCCGCCGTCGTGGTCGGCGGCGGCCTGGCCGGGATCACCGCCGCGCTGCGGCTGGCCGAGGCCGGTCACCGGGTCACCCTCGCGGAGGGCCGCCCCCGGCTCGGCGGCCTCGCCTTCTCCTTCCAGCGCGGGGAGCTGACCGTCGACAACGGCCAGCACGTGTACCTGCGCTGCTGCACCGCCTACCGCGGCCTGCTGGACCGGCTCGGGGCGACCCGGTTGGTCCACCTGCAGGAAAGGCTGGACGTCCCGGTGCTCTCCGTCTCCGGGTCCGAGTCGGCCCCGGTGCGCACCCTCGGCCGGCTGCGCCGCTCCGGCCTGCCCGTGCCGCTGCACCTGGCCGGCAGCCTCGCCCGATACCCGCACCTCGGGCCGGCCGACCGCGCCCGGGTCGTCCGCGGCGCGCTCGCCCTGCAGGGCCTGGACCTCGCCGACCCCGCGCTGGACCGGATCTCCTTCGGCGAGTGGCTGCGCGGGAACGGGCAGAACACCGCCACCCTCGCCGCGCTCTGGGACCTCGTCGGGGTGGCCACCCTGAACGCCCGCGCCGACCAGGTTTCGCTGGCGCTGGCGGCGATGGTGTTCAAGACCGGCCTGCTCTCCGACCCCGGCGCCTCCGACATCGGCATGGCCGCCGTTCCGCTCGGCGTGATCCACCACGACCGGGCGCTCGCCGAACTGGAACGCGCCGGCGTGAAGGTGCTGCTGCGCACCCGTGTCGCCGGGCTCAAGCCGGCCGCGCCCCAGCACGCCGTCCTCCTGGAGGACGGCGAGCCGCTGGCCGCCGAGACGGTGGTGCTGGCCGGCGCCCAGGACACCGCGGCGGCCCTGCTGCCGCCGAACGCGATCCCCGGCCAGGACCGGCTGGACGGGTTCGGCACCGCGCCGATCCTCAACGTGCACGTGGTCTACGACCGCAAGGTGCTGCGCCGGCCGTTCTTCGCCGCGCTCGGCTCCCCGGTGCAGTGGGTCTTCGACCGCACCACCCACTCCGGCCTGGCCGGCACGGAGCTGGGGCGCAGCCACCCCGGAGCCCAGTACCTGGCGCTCTCGCAGTCCGCCGTCCAGGACGAGATCGACCTGCCGGTGGCCGAACTGCGCCGCCGCTACCTGCCGGAACTGGGCCGGCTGCTCCCGGCCGCCGCGGGCGCCGGGGTGCTGGACTTCTTCGTCACCCGCGAGCGCACCGCCACCTTCGACCCGGCACCCGGGAGCGCGGCGCTGCGCCCGTCGGCGGCGACGGGTGTCCCCGGCGTGCTGCTGGCCGGTGCGTGGACCGCCACCGGGTGGCCCGCGACCATGGAGGGCGCCGTGCGCAGCGGCCACGCCGCCGCCGACGCCGCCCTCGCCGAGGCCGGCGGCCGGATCCCGGCCGACCGGGGCGACGGGAGGTGGCCCCGGTGACGGCGGGCCCCGCCGCCGGAGAGCCCGCCAGAGCCGTTCGCTCCACCGTCGGCGGTACCGGCCGCCCCGGCCGTGGCGACAACGGCGACACTGGGACCAGCCCCACCGACACCGGCCCCACCGACACCACCCGCACCGACAGCGCACAGACCCGGCCGCCCCGTGCGGTCCGGCACCACGAGGGAGAGGGAACGCACGTGGAGTCACGCACCGGCATCGCCGTCGGAGGCACGGCGCACGCCGAACCGGTCTCGGTGCCGGAGCTGCTCGCCCGCAGCCGTACGCTCTGCACCCCGCCGCTGCGGGCCGCCGTCGCCCGTTTGGCCGCACCGATGGACACCGTCGCGGCCTACCACTTCGGCTGGATCGACCGCGACGGCACCGCCGTCAAGGGGGACGGCGGCAAGGCCGTGCGCCCGGCCCTGGCCCTGCTGTCCGCCCAGGCCACCGGAGCCCCGGCCGAGGCCGGCGTGCCGGGGGGCGTAGCCGTTGAACTGGTGCACAACTTCTCGCTGCTCCATGATGATCTGATGGACGGTGACGAGACCCGGCGGCACCGGGCCACCGCGTGGACGGTCTTCGGCCCGTCCCAGGCGATCCTGGTCGGCGACGCCCTGGCGACGCTCGGCACGGAGGTGCTGCTCGACGCCGCGGTGACCGGTGGCGCGAGCCCCGCCGACGCCGCGCGCGCCGTCCGGCTGCTCACCACGGCGACCCGCCGGCTGATCGACGGCCAGGCCATGGACGTCGCCTTCGAACAGCGCGACAGCGTGACCGTCGCCGAGTGCCTGGAGATGGAGGGCGGCAAGACCGCGGCCCTGCTGGCCGCCGCCTCGGCGATCGGCGCCGTCCTCGCCGGCGCCGACGACAAGGTCGCCGACGCCCTCCAGCGCTACGGCCACCACCTGGGCCTGGCCTTCCAGGCGGTGGACGACCTGCTCGGCATCTGGGGCGCCACCGAGGTCACCGGCAAGCCGCACTGGGGGGACCTGCGCCAGCGCAAGAAGTCCCTGCCGGTCGCCGCCGCGCTGGCCGAGGGCGGGGCCGCCTCGCGCCGGCTCGCCGGGCAGCTGGCCGATCCGAAGGGCCGCGGTGAGGAGAGCGAGCCCGAGCTCGCCGCCCGGGCGGCCCTGATCGAGGAGGCCGGCGGCCGGGCCTGGACCCAGGAGGAGGCCCGCCGCCAGCACACGACTGCCCTCGCCGCCCTGGACGAGGTGCCCATGTCCGACGAGGTGCGCGAGCACTTCGTCGCACTCGCCGAATTCGTGGTGGTACGAGAGAGGTGACGTTACGTTGACAGCAACCGCGGACGGCCGGCTCGACCCTGAGTACGATCCCGAGCCGGTCGCGGTGGGCGACCGCCCCCCGGCGCTGTCGGGCGCCGGGCGGTGGCGGCCCGAGGACGGCGAGCAATCCGGGCCGGCCGACGGGGCCGGCCCCGTACCGGCCGACGCGCGGGAGGCCCTGGCCCGCGCCACCACCCACCTGCTCTCGCTGCAGAGCTCCGAGGGCTGGTGGAAGGGGGACCTGGAGACCAACGTCACCATGGACGCCGAGGACTTACTGCTCCGGCAGTTCCTCGGGATCCGGACCGAGGACCAGACCAAGGCCACCGCCGAGTGGATCCGTTCCCAGCAGCGGGAGGACGGCACCTGGGCCACCTTCCACGGCGGGCCGCCCGAACTGTCCACCACCGTCGAGGCGTACGTCGCCCTCAAACTGGCCGGCGACGACCCGGGCGCCCCGCACATGCAGGCCGCCGCGCGGTACGTGCGCTCCGCCGGCGGCATCGCGGCCGCCCGGGTCTTCACCCGGATCTGGCTCGCGCTCTTCGGCTGGTGGCCGTGGGAACGGCTGCCCGAGATGCCGCCCGAGATCATCTTCCTGCCCAGGTGGCTGCCGCTGAACATCTACGCCTTCGGCTGCTGGGCCCGCCAGACCATCGTCCCGCTCACCATCGTCTCGGCCCACCGCCCCGTCCGACCGGCGCCCTTCCCGCTGACCGAGCTGCACACCGACCCGGACGACCCTTACCCCCACCGGCCGCTCGCCCCCGCCACCAGCTGGGACGGCCTCTTCGAACGCCTCGACAAGGTCCTGCACGCCTACCACCGGCGGGCCGTGCGCCCGCTGCGCCGGCTCGCCGTCTCGCAGGCCTGCCGCTGGATCATCGAACGGCAGGAGGCCGACGGCTGCTGGGGCGGGATCCAGCCGCCCGCCGTCTACTCGCTGATCGCCCTGCACCTCGAGGGCTACGAGCTGGAACACCCGGTGATGCAGGCCGGACTCTCCTCCTTCGACCGCTTCACCGTGCACACCGAGGACGGCCGGCGCTGGCTGGAGGCCTGCCAGTCCCCGGTCTGGGACACCTGCCTGGCCACCATCGCCCTGGTCGACGCCGGACTGCCGGCCGACCACCCGGCGCTGGTCTCGGCCGTCGACTGGATGCTCCAGGAGGAGATCCGCAAGAACGGCGACTGGTCCGTCCAGCGGCCCTCGCTGGCCCCCGGCGGCTGGGCCTTCGAGTTCGAGAACGACACCTACCCCGACATCGACGACACCGCCGAGGTGGTCCTCGCGCTGCGCCGGGTCGCCCACCCCGACCCGGCCAAGGTCGAGGCCGCCGCGGAGCGCGGCGTGCTGTGGAACCTCGGGATGCAGTCCAAGAACGGCGCCTGGGGTGCCTTCGACGTCGACAACACCAGCACGCTGCCCAACAAGCTGCCGTTCTGCGACTTCGGCGAGGTGGTCGACCCGCCCTCGGCCGACGTCACCGCCCACGTGGTGGAGATGCTCGCCGAGACGGGCCGGGCCCGCGACCCCCGCACCCGGCGCGGCGTCGAGTGGCTGCTGCGCAACCAGGAGGCGGACGGCTCCTGGTTCGGCCGCTGGGGCACCAACTACATCTACGGCACCGGCTCGGTGCTGCCCGCGCTGGCCTCGGCCGGCGTCCCGGACGAGCACCCCGCCGTCCGCCGGGCCGTCCGCTGGCTGGAGGACCGGCAGAACACCGACGGCGGCTGGGGCGAGGACATGCGCTCCTACGAGGACCCGGCCCGCTGGGCCGGGCGCGGCGACTCCACCGCCTCGCAGACCGCGTGGGCGCTGATGGCGCTGCTCGCGGCCGGCGAGGGGCCGGACGGCCGGGCCAACCCGGCGGTGGAGCGCGGCGTGGACTGGCTCGTTCGCACCCAGCTGCCCGAGGGCACCTGGGACGAACCGCAGTTCACCGGCACCGGCTTCCCCTGGGACTTCTCCATCAACTACCACCTCTACCGACTGGTCTTCCCGGTCACCGCACTCGGCCGCTACCTGCACGGCAACCCGGTGATCGGCCGGGGCGACGGCGGGGCCCCGGCGATCGGGGCGACGCGGTGACCACCGCACCCCTGCTGGTCCTCTGCGCGCTGGGCCCCGAGGTCTGGGCCCTGCGCGGCGGGGACTGGCGCGGAGCGGCGGGCGGGCCGCCGGTGCTGGTGCGCACCGGCATGGGCCGGCGCCGCGCCGCGCTCGCCGTGCGCGGGCTGCTCGACTCCGCCCCGGGCGGGTACGGCGCGCTCGTGGTGGCCGGCTTCGGCGCCGCGGTCGGCCCCGGCGTGCTGCCGGGGGACGTCGTGGTCGCCGACGGCGTGCGCGACGCGGAGGGGCACCTGTACCCGGTCGACTCCGGTCCGGAGCTCGCCCGGGCCCTCAAGGAGCAGGGCCTGGCCGTGCACACCGGGGTGCACCACACCGCCGACCACGTGGTCCGCGGCCTGGAACGCCGGGCCCTGCACCTGCAGGGCGCGCTCGCCGTCGACATGGAGGCGGCCGCGGTGCTCGCCGCGCTGCGCGAGCGGCGGCCGGCCCTGCCCGCAGCCGTCCTGCGGGTCGTGGTGGACACCCCCGAGCGCGAGCTGCTGCGGCCCGGCACCCTCCCGGCCGGGGCGCGCGCCTGGCGGACCCTGCGGGCGACCGTCCCCGCCCTCGTCGACTGGTACCGGCAGGAGGCCCGGCCGGCCCCCGCCGAACCGAACCACCCCACATCCTCGACGCTCCCCCAGGAGGCGAGCTAGCCATGGCCATGCCGTTGCGCCAGACCGTGCGGGTCGGCACCTACCTCATGCAGCAGAGGCTGCTCAAACGGCGGGAGAAGTTCCCGCTGATCGTCGAGCTGGAGCCGCTGTTCGCCTGCAACCTCGCCTGCGAGGGCTGCGGCAAGATCCAGCACCCGGCGGGCGTCCTGAAGCAGCGGATGCCGGTCGCCCAGGCCGTCGGCGCGGTCCTCGAGTCGGGCGCGCCGATGGTCTCGATCGCCGGCGGCGAGCCGCTGATGCACCCGCAGATCGACGAGATCGTCCGACAGCTGGTGGAGCGCCGCAAGTACGTCTTCCTCTGCACCAATGCGCTGCTGCTGCGCAAGAAGATCGACAAGTTCCGGCCCTCGCCGTATTTCACCTGGGCCGTGCACATCGACGGCCTGCGCGAGCGGCACGACGAGTCGGTCGCCAAGGAGGGCACCTTCGACGAGGCGGTGGCGGCCATCAAGGAGGCCAAGCGGCGCGGCTTCCGGGTCACCACCAACAGCACCTTCTTCAACACCGACACCCCGCAGACCATCATCGAGGTGCTGGACTTCCTCAACGACGAGCTCAAGGTCGACGAGATGATGATCTCCCCGGCCTACGCCTACGAGAAGGCCCCCGACCAGGAGCACTTCCTCGGCGTCGACCAGACCAGGGACCTCTTCCGCAAGGCCTTCGCCGGCGGCAACCGGCGCCGCTGGCGGCTCAACCACAGCCCGCTCTTCCTCGACTTCCTGGAGGGCAAGGCCGACTTCGAGTGCACTCCCTGGGGCATCCCCAACTACTCGTTGTTCGGCTGGCAGCGGCCCTGCTACCTGATGGCCGACGGCTACGTGCCCACCTACCGCGAACTCGTCGAGAAGACCGACTGGACCAAGTACGGCCGCGGCAAGGACCCGCGCTGCGCCAACTGCATGGCGCACTGCGGCTACGAGCCGACCGCCGTCCTCGCCACCATGGGCTCGCTCAAGGAGTCGCTGCGCGCCATCACCGAGACCGTCGGCGCCGACCGAGGCCGCTGAACGGGCGGTCCGCGCACCCCGCGGACCGCCACCCGGCCCGGGCCCGCCGCCCGGGCCGGCCCCGCCCCCGCCGGGCGGCGGCACCACCGCACCACTCCGAGTCGTGAGGTGTACCCATGTCACTGCTCTCCAGCGTCACGTCCCCGGCCGAGCTGCGGAAGCTTCCGGCGGCCGAACTCCCGCTGCTCGCCGACGAGATCCGCGCCTTCCTGATCGACGCCGTCACCCGCACCGGCGGACACCTCGGACCCAACCTCGGCGTGGTGGAGCTGACCATCGCCCTGCACCGGGTCTTCGACTCCCCCTACGACCGGATCGTCTTCGACACCGGCCACCAGAGCTACGTCCACAAGCTGCTCACCGGCCGCCAGGACTTCTCCCGGCTGCGGATGAAGGGCGGCCTGTCCGGTTACCCCTCGCGCCGCGAGTCCGAACACGACCTGGTCGAGAACTCGCACGCCTCCACCGCGCTGTCCTACGCCGACGGCCTCGCCAAGGCCGCCCGACTGCTCGGCCAGCACGACCGGCACACCGTCGCGGTGATCGGCGACGGCGCGCTCACCGGCGGGCTCGCCTGGGAGGCGCTCAACAACATCGCCGAGGCCAGGGACCGGCCGCTGGTCATCGTCGTCAACGACAACGAACGCTCCTACGCCCGCACCATCGGCGGCCTCGCCAACCACCTGGCCACCCTGCGCACCACCCAGGGCTACGAGCGCTTCCTCGCCCTCGGCAAGGGGGCGCTGCAGCGCACCCCGCTGGTCGGCCAGCCGATCTTCGACGCCCTGCACGGCGCCAAGAAGGGCTTCAAGGACGCCTTCGCCCCGCAGGGCATGTTCGAGGACCTCGGGCTGAAGTACCTCGGCCCGATCGACGGCCACGACGTCGGCGCCGTCGAACAGGCGCTGCGCCAGGCGCGCGGCTTCGGCGGGCCCGTCATCGTGCACTGCCTGACCGTCAAGGGGCGCGGCTACCAGCCCGCCGAACAGGACGAGGCCGACCGCTTCCACGCCGTCAACCCGATCGACCCCTACACCTGCCTGCCGATCAACCCCAGCAGCGGCGTCTCCTGGACCTCGGTCTTCGGCGACGAGCTGGTCGCGCTCGGCGCCGAGCGGCCGGACCTCGTCGCGATCACCGCCGCGATGCTCCAGCCGGTCGGCCTCGCGCGCTTCGCCAAGGCCCACCCCGAGCGCACCTTCGACGTCGGCATCGCCGAGCAGCACGCCGTCACCAGCGCCGCCGGCCTGGCCACCGGCGGCCTGCACCCGGTGGTCGCGGTCTACGCGACCTTCCTCAACCGGGCCTTCGACCAGGTCCTGATGGACGTCGCCCTGCACCGGCTCGGCGTGACCTTCGTCCTGGACCGGGCCGGGGTCACCGGCAGCGACGGCGCCTCCCACAACGGCATGTGGGACATGTCCGTCCTGCAGGTCGTCCCCGGACTGCGGCTGGCCGCCCCGCGCGACGCCGACCAGCTGCGCGCCCAGCTGCGCGAGGCCGTCGACGTGGCCGACGCCCCCACGGTCATCCGCTTCCCCAAGGGGAACATCGGCCCCGGCGTCCCCGCGGTCGAGCGGATCGGCGGCGTCGACGTCCTGCTGCGCACCGGGCCGGCACCGGAGATCCTGCTCGTCGCCGTCGGCACCACGGCCGCCGCCTGCCTGGACGCCGCCCGGCTGCTGCTCGCCGAGGGGTTCACCGCGACGGTGGTCGACCCGCGCTGGGTCAAGCCGGTCGACCCGGCACTGGCGCGGCTCGCCGCCGCCCACCGGCTGGTCGTCACCGTCGAGGACAACGGACGCACCGGCGGCGTCGGGGCCGCCACCGCCCAGGCGCTGCGCGACGCCGACGTGGACGTGCCGGTGCGGGTGCTCGGCCTGCCGCAGGAGTTCCTCGGCCACGCCGCCCGCGGGGAGATCCTGGAGGAGGCCGGCCTGACCGGCACCGGGGTCGCCGCCCAGACCGCCGTCTTCGCGAAGACCCTGCTGCCGAACCGAGGAGCGAACCAGCGCCATGCCGGCTGAACCCGACCGCCCCGCCTTCGACCGCCCCGCCTTCGACCTCGCCGCCCTGATCGCCGAACGCGGCGCCGAGCGCTACGAGCTGCACGGCCGCTACCTCAACCCGCAGCTGCCGCGGATGCTGCACACCATCGGCTTCGACAAGTACTACGAGCGCGCCGAGGGCCCGTACTTCTACGACGCCGAGGGCAACGAGTACCTCGACATGCTGGCCGGCTTCGGCATCTTCGCGCTCGGCCGCCACCACCCGGTG
Source organism: Kitasatospora sp. NPDC101176 (assembly GCF_044768035.1). NCBI lineage: Bacteria > Bacillati > Actinomycetota > Actinomycetes > Kitasatosporales > Streptomycetaceae > Kitasatospora > Kitasatospora sp. NPDC101176. Next base: position 60,096 of record NZ_JBIWPA010000001.1, on the reverse strand, counting down.
GTGCGCTCGGCGGTGCAGCAGGTGATGGACCTCGACCTGCCCGACCTGGTCCGGTTCGACTGCTCGCCGCTGCCCGGGCTGCTCGCCGAGCGGCTCCTCTCGCACGCGCCCGGACTGGACCGGGTGTTCTTCGGGAACAGCGGCACCGAGGCGGTGGAGACCGCGCTCAAGTTCGCCCGGTACGCCACCGGCCGGCGCCGGATCCTCTACGCTGACCACGCCTTCCACGGTCTGACCGCCGGTTCGCTCTCGGTCAACGGCGAGAGCGGGTTCCGCAAGGGCTTCGACCCGCTGCTGCCGGACACCGCCATCCCGCTCGGCGACCTCGGCGCGCTGGCCAAGGAGCTGAAGCGCGGGGACGTCGCGGCGCTGATCGTCGAACCGATCCAGGGCAAGGGCGTCCAGGCTCCGCCGCCCGGCTGGCTGGGCGCCGCGCAGGCCCTGCTGCACGAGCACAAGGCGCTGCTGATCTGCGACGAGGTGCAGACCGGCATCGGCCGCACCGGCGCGTTCTTCGCCTACCAGCACGAGGAGGGCGTGCTGCCCGACCTGGTCTGCGCGGCCAAGGCGCTGTCCGGCGGGTACGTGCCGGTGGGCGCGACGCTCGGCAAGGGCTGGATCTTCGAGAAGGTGTACTCCTCGATGGACCGGGTGCTGGTGCACTCGGCCAGCTTCGGCGCCAACGCCCAGGCGATGGCGGCCGGACTGGCGACCCTGGAGGTGATGCGCGAGGAGAAGGTGGTGGAGAACGCCCGCCAGGTCGGCGACCGCTTCCGGGAGCGGCTGGCCGAGCTGGTCGACCGGTACGAGCTGCTCGCCGAGGTCCGCGGCCGCGGGCTGATGATCGGCATCGAGTTCGGCCGGCCCAGGTCGCTCAAGCTGCGCACCGGGTGGACCGCCCTGCAGGCCGCGCGCAAGGGGTTGTTCGCCCAGATGGTGGTCGTCCCGCTGCTCCAGCGCCACCGGATCCTCACCCAGGTGTCCGGCGACCACCTGGAGGTGATCAAGCTGATCCCGCCGCTGATCATCACCGACCGGGACGTGGACCGGTTCGTGGCCGCGTTCACCGACGTCATGGACGACGCGCACCGGGGGACCGGCCTGATGTGGGACTTCGGGCGGACCCTGGTCAAGCAGGCGGTCGGCAACCGCTGAGCACGACGCCTGGACCGGCGAGCGAGGTGCGCGGAACGGGACACCGGGATCGGCGGGCGAAGTACGCGGAGTGGGAAGTCGGGCGGGCCGACTTCCCACTCCGTGGGAGACACCGCGTCAGAGCTCGGTCCGGCGTCGCCGGATGACCACCACGAGATCGACGGCGGCGAACAGGGTGAGCAGCCCGCAGGCGATGGCGAAGCCGGTGAGCGTCCCCCGGCTGGGGGCCCCGTAGGCGGGGGAGGCCGCCGCCCAGACCGCGAAGCCCACCGTGGCCAGCGCGAACAGCGGAGTGAAGGTGAGCGAGAGCAGGTAGCGGAGCTTGAGGTCGCTGCGGGCGGTGGACGGTTCGGTGCCGCTGCGCCAGCGCCGCCGGGGCGTGGTGATGGTGGTGCGCATGCCCTTTCACCTCCGGACCGCGTGGGTGCGGGCTACGATTCCAGCGTACGTCCGAGGGGGGAACGGGGAGGCGTGATGACGGGGTCGGACACGGCGGGCACGGACGCCGAGGGCTACGCGGGCCTGCGGATCGAGCGGGCCAGGGAACTGGCCCGGCGGCACGGCTGGGCGTCGGTCCGGGTGCTCGAACCCGGGGCGATGACGACCATGGACCACCGCGAGGGGCGGCTCAACCTCGCGGTGCGCGACGGTCTGGTCGAGCGCAGCTGGGAAGGCTGACCGCCGGGTGGGGCCGGCCGCCCCGGCGCCGGGCCAGCCGTCGTTCGGCGGCGGTCACCAGGGGTTCCGCCAGGGGCAGCGAGAGCAGCACCAGTAGTCCGGCGGCCCAGCCGGCCAGGACGTCGGTGACCCAGTGGGTGCCGAGGTAGACCGTGGTCAGGCCGATCGAGCAGGCGGTGGCCGCGGCGAGCACGGCGCCGGTGCGCCGCCAGCGGACCGCGAGGTAGGCGAGCACGCCCCAGGTGACGACGGCGTTCGCGGTGTGACCGGACGGGAAGATGGTGCCGCCGGAGAACAGCTCGGGCGAGCCGACGTACTGGGCGTAGTGCGGGCCCAGCCGGCCGGTGACGATCTTGACCGCGCCGACCGTGACGTTCAGCAGGAGCAGGGCGACGGCCATCACCAGCAGCGGGCGCAGCCGTCCCAGCCGGTGGGCGCGCCAGGCGAGCCAGGCGAAGGCGGCGACGGCGGAGGGGCCGCGCTGGCCGGCGACCACCCAGGTGTCGAGCAGCGGTTCCAGGCTGGGCCAGTGCGCGTAGGGGCGGAACAGGCGCACGTCCCAGTCGAGGTCGACCAGGGCGGTGTTGAGCAGGACACCGGCCAGGACCAGCAGGTAGGCGCCGCAGGTGGCGGCCAGGAGGGCGGCCTGCCGGCGGCCCATCGGCGGCCAGCCGGGCTCGTCGCGGTCCGTCCGGCGGCGCAGGTCCGGGTGGGTGGTGAGCTGCTCCGGCCCCTGGTCCGGACGGGGCGCGGGGGTACTCGGGGCTTGCACGGGGGTGACCTTACCCAGCCGGCCGAGCCCATTCCGGGGGTTATTGTCATTTACCCGAGAAATCGACAATCGGAGGTCCGCGATCGCACCCGGGGAGTGATTTCAATGATTCTCATATCGAATGTCCGTGTGGTGTTCGAATGATTCAGCAAAAGCCCCGGTAAAGAAAAGCGGAGCGGGAGGCCGGCCGGTCCGGCTTCCCACTCCGTGGTAACCCTGTGTAGGTTCAGTGCTCAGTCGAGGGGGCCGCCGGCGACGTAGACGACCTGGCCGGAGACGAAGCCGGCGCCCTCGCTCGCCAGGAACGAGATGGTGTGGGCCACGTCCTCAGGCAGACCGACCCGCTGGACCGGGATCTGCGAGGCCGCGGCCCGCTTGAAGTCCTCGAAGTCCATGCCGACCCGGGCCGCGGTGGCCGCGGTCATGTCAGTGGCGATGAAGCCGGGGGCGACGGCGTTGGCGGTGATGCCGAACTTCCCGAGCTCGATGGCCAAAGTCTTGGTGAAGCCCTGCAGCCCCGCCTTGGCGGCCGAGTAGTTCGCCTGGCCGCGGTTGCCCTGTGCGGAAGAGGAGGACAGGTTGACGATCCGGCCGAAACCGGCGTCCACCATGTGCTTCTGCACCGCGCGGGTCATCAGGAAGGCGCCGCGGAGGTGGACGTTCATGACCGTGTCCCAGTCGGACTCGGACATCTTGAAGAGCAGGTTGTCGCGGAGTACGCCCGCGTTGTTGACCAGGACGACCGGGGCGCCGAGCTCGGCGACCACGCGGTCGACGGCGGCCTGCACCTGCGCGGCGTCCGAGACGTCGGCGCCGACGGCCAGGGCCCGGCCGCCGGCGGCGGTGATCCGGTCGACGGTGTCCTTGCCGGCGGCCTCGTCCAGGTCGAGGACGGCCACGGCGTAGCCGTCGGCGGCCAGGCGCTCGGCGGTGGCGGCGCCCAGGCCGCGCGCGGCGCCGGTGACGACGGCGACCCGGGTGGCGGTGCTCTGCTCGGTCATGCTCGCTCTCGTCTCTCTCGGGAAGGCCTCCGCGGGGAGCGCCCCGGGAGGGTGGCCACACCCTACCGGTGAGTAGGGAGGGCGGCCAGGGCCGGAGAGCCGCAGGTGACGGTCGGTAAGGACCGACCGGTCGGCTTTCTACTGAGAACGGGTTACCGAGAGGGCGTGGCGGGCGCGTAAATATGCCAATGTTGCCGAACCTGCGTCTACTATCCGCCCCTGCCTGCCAGCAAGGGCCCGCCGTTTGTATAGTGTCCGCCAGCAGCCACCGGCTGCACGGCTGGAGCGCCCTCCCTCATAGCTGGACGCCCACTCGCCGTTACTGCCCCACCCGGGTGTCCCACACACACCGGGTGTGACATCGGGACGGATACATGGTGCTGGGGGAGATCCCGACGACCCGCGTGTCCGCGCGACTGCAGCAGTCGCCCGGGCACCTGATTCGCGTTGCACAGCAGGTTCACACCCGGCTGTGGTCGGAGCATGTCGGAGCCGATCTCACGGCTCCGCAGTTCGCGGTCCTGCTGGTCCTGGCCCTCGAGCCGGGCGCCGACCAGCGCACGGTCGGCGAGCGGGCCTCGTTGGACAAGGCCACGATGGCCGAGATGGTCGCGCGGCTGGTCCGCCGCGGCCTGGTGCTGAGGAGGCGAGACCCGGCCGACGGCCGGCGCAAGCTGCTGGCCCTCTCGCAGGGCGGCGCCCAGGCGGTGCGCGAGGCCACCGGTGGTGTGGTCCGCGTGCAGCGCACCCTGTTCGAGCCGCTGACGGCGGAGGAGCAGGTCGAGATCGTGCGGGTGATGGCCAAGATAGCCAGGCTGGAGCCCGCCGCGGTCGCCGTCTTCTCGGACGCGCGGCCGATACTGGACGCCCAGCGGGCGATCGGTTACCTGATCAGGGTGAGCCAGCAGGTGCACACCAAGCTCTGGTCGGAGCACGTCGGAGCGGAGCTGACGGCGCCGCAGTACGCGGTGCTGGACGCGCTGGAGCTGGAGCCGGGCGCCGACCAGCGCACGGTCGGCGAGCTGGCCTCGCTCGACAAGGCCACGATGGCCGAGATGGTGAGCCGACTGGTGCGCCGCGGCCTGGTGCAGCGTCGGCGCGACCCCTCGGACGGCCGCCGCAACCTGCTGTCGCTCTCGCCGGCCGGTCAGGACCTGCTGCACCGTTCGGCGGCCGGCGTCGGCGAGGTGCAGCGACTGCTACTGGCCCCGCTGGACGAGGGCGAGCACGCGCCGGCCCTGGCGCTCATCGCCAAGGCGGCCAGGCTCTAGCCGTCCTTCTTCGAGCTCCAGCCAAAACGATTCGCCAACGTACTGAGCGGCTCACGTACCGCGGAACGCGGTCGCCGAAGAGCGCGGTCGCCGGAGAACGGTGACGGGGCAGGACGGTGACCGGGGAACGCGGTGACCGCGGAGCACGGGGAAACGAGGGACCCGGATCGCCGGGTGCCGAGTGACCCGCGACCGCACGGCCGATCGCAGGACCACCTGCACGACCGATCGCACGACGGACCGCACGACCGGCCTGCCGAGGGGACCCAGGCGGCCGGATCCGGCGGACCGTGACACGACGAGGACCGCCCGCCCCTGCCGGGGAGGGCGGTCTTTCGACGTGGCGGGCCCGTCGTAGTGGTCGGACGGCGGGTGCCGTCAGTTCCAGTCGAACTCCTGCGGGTCCGGACCGATCCGCTTGCCGGTGGCGACGGCGGCGATCGCGGCGAGGTCGGCGGCGTCCAGCTCGAAGCCGGCCACGTCCAGGTTCTCCCGGATCCGGGAGGGGGTGACCGACTTCGGGATCGCGATCACGCCGCTCTGCAGGTGCCAGCGGAGCACCACCTGGGCGACCGTGCGGCCGTGCTTCGCGGCGATCTCCACCAGCGCCGGCTCGGCGAGCAGCTCCTTGCCCTGGCCCAGCGGGCTCCAGGCCTCGGTGGCGATGCCGTGCTTCGCGTGGAACTCCCGCAGCTCGGTCTGCGGGAAGTACGGGTGCAGCTCGACCTGGTTGAGCACCGGCACGACGGGGCTCTCGTCCAGCAGGCGGGTGAGCTGCTCGGTGCCGAAGTTGGAGACGCCGACCGACCGGACCCGGCCGTCCGCCTTCAGCTGCTCGAGGGCCTTCCAGACGTTGGCGTAGCTGCCGTGCATCGGCCGCGGCCAGTGGATCAGGTAAAGGTCGAGGTAGTCGAGGCCGAGCTTGGCCAGCGAGGCGTCGAACTCGCGCAGGACGGCGTCGCGGCCCTGCTCGCCGGACCAGTCCCGGGTGCCCGAGTTCCAGAGCTTGGTGGTGATGTAGAGGTCCTCGCGGGCGACGCCGCCGGCCAGCGCCTCGGCGATCGCCTTGCCGGTGCCGTCCTCGTTCTCGTAGATGGCGGCGGTGTCGATGGAGCGGTAGCCCGCCTCGATCGCACTGCGGACGGCGGCGGTGGCCTCGCCGTCCGGGACCTGCCACACGCCGAAGCCGAGCTGCGGGATCTGGGCGCCGTCGTTCAGGGTGACGCTGGGGATGTTGCTCACGGGAAGGGGTGCCCTCCTGGTCGTCCGTGTGTTTCCAGAAGGGGGCAACTGGCGTTCGGACGGGATTGTTCCCGCCAATCGGGCGAATCCTGCGCCGGCCCGCGGCCGCCGGGGCCCGGAACCGCGGGCCGACGGGCGGAAAACCTGTTGCGCGGATCACATCGCGGTTGGCACGCTCGCTGACATGGCCTCCTGAGATCCGGGCCCTTCGTGCCCCCACCCCCGTCCGTCCGCCCGGCCGGTTCGACCGGTCGGTACGCGTGACCCGTGCTCCCCGCCCGCGGCGCCCGCTCCGGGCGCGGCGACGTCGCCGTCCCCGGCGCCTCCCGGCGGGCCGGTCCGGCTCCCGGTGCTGTGCGTCCCGCGCCCGGTCCGTCGGCCGCACCCGTCCGCCCCTATCCGTCCGCACCCGCCCTCGCAGGGCGCATCGCCCTGCCCGCGCGCCCTCCCGCACCTCGCTCGCACCCTCCCGCATCGGAGCGTCATGCTGCTCACCCCCCTGCCGCTGGCCGACCCCGGCAGTCCCGACCTCTCCTCACCCCTGGCCTTCCTGCGCTGGCTCCAGCGCGGCCAGCGGCGCGGGCAGGTGCTCTCCACCTGCTGGGCGCTACTGGAGATGGGCGGCCAGGCCGCGCTGCCGGTGCCGCTCGGGTGGGGCGTGCAGGCCGCCGTCGACGCCGACGCCGCCGGGATCTGGCGAGCCGGCGCGCTTGCCGTGCTGCTTTCCGTCGTCTCCGTGCTCGGCACCGTGCTGCTGCACCGCCAGGCGGTCTGGAACTGGATCCACGCCGCCTGCCAGGTGCGGCAGCTGGTGGCCCGGCAGGCCTCGCACCTCGGGGCCGGGCTGTCCCGCCGGATCGCCACCGGCGAGGTCGTCGCGGTCGGCAGCGGGGACGTCGAGCGGATCGGCTGGTACGTCGAGCTCGTCGCCCGGGTGCGGGCCGCGGTGATCGTCTGGCTGGCCGTCAGCACGGCCGTGCTGGTGGCCGAACCGGTGCTCGGCCTCGGGGTGCTGCTCGGGGTCCCGGTGCTCGCGGCCGCCGTCTGGCCGCTGATCGGCCCCTTCGAGCGGCGGTACGAGCAACAGCGCACGCTGGGCGGCAAGGCCACCGAGCTGGCCGCCGACACGGTGGCGGGGCTGCGGGTGCTGCGCGGCATCGGCGGCGAGGAACTGTTCCTCGAACGGTACCGGGCGGCCTCCCAGAAGGTCCGGGCCGCGGCCGTCCGCTCGGCCCGGCTGTGGTCGTTGATGCAGGCGCAGCAGGTGCTGCTCCCCGGCCTGTTCGTGGTCGGGGTCACCTGGTACGGCGCGAGGCAGGCGGCCGCCGGCGAACTCGCCGTCGGCACCCTGATCGCGGTGTACGGGGCCACCGCCTTCCTGGCCGCGCCGCTGCGCATCCTGGGCGAGGCCGCGCACGCCTGGAGCGTCGCCCGGGTCTCCGCCGGGAGGGCCGTCCGGGTGCTCTCGCTCAGCCGCACCACCGGCACGGCCGAGGCGGCGTTGGACCGGCCCGGGGACTGCGACCTGTTCGATCCGGAGACCGGTCTGAGCGCGCGGGCCGGTGAGCTGACCGCCGTCGTCTGCGGGGACCCGGACTTCGCCGGGGCGCTCGCAGAACGGCTCGGCGGGCACGTCCCGGTGGCCGAGGGCGAGCCGCAGCCGCCCTCCGTCCGGCTCGGCGGGACGGACCTGGACGCGGTGCCGCTGGCCGAGGCCAGGGCCGCGGTGCTGGTCCACGACAAGGAGCCGGTGCTGCTCTCCGGCACACTGGCCGGGCTGTTCGACATCCCGTCGTCCGGCCGGGTCCCGGTGGCCGAGGCGCTCGCGGCCACCCGCTCGGACGACGTACTGGACGCCCTGGTGGACGGCTCGCCGGACTGCGCGGGGGACCCGCTGCAGGCCCGGATCACCGAGCGCGGGCGCTCGCTGTCGGGAGGCCAGCGCCAGCGGCTGGCGCTGGCCCGCGCCCTGCTGGCCGACCCGCCGGTCCTCGTCCTGGACGAGCCCACCAGCGCGGTGGACGCCCACACCGAGTCCAGGATCGCCAGCGGACTGCGGGAGACCCGGGCGGGGCGCACCACCGTGGTGTTCGCGACCAGCCCGCTGCTGCTCGACCAGGCGGACCGGGTGGTGCTGGTCCGGGACGGCCGGGCCGTCGCGGCCGGGCGGCACCGCGAACTCATGCACACCGAGCCGGCCTACCGCGCCGTGGTCACCCGCGACGAGGAACCGGTGCGGGCCCCGGCCAGGGCCGGTGGGCGCGGGGCCGCCGGGGCGGGGCGCGCCGCGGAGGGCACCCGGGTCGGGGAGGGCGGCCGGGCCGCGACGGGCGGCCGGGTCGCGACGGCGGAGCTGGAGGAGCCGGTATGAGCCGCCCGGGCGCCGGGCCGTCCGGCTCTTCGGGGCGGCCCGCCCGTGCCCGCCGTCCTGCCTGCCCTGCCCGTTCCGCCCGTTCCGCCCGTTCCGCCGGCGGGGACCGTGGCGACCGTGGTCACCGGGCCGACCGTGTCGAGCCGTCCGTTCGATCGGACCAACCGTTGAGGAGCACGTCATGAAGCCCCCCGTCCAGCAGGAGCAGGGGCCGGCCACCACGCTGCCGGTCGGCTCCCCGGCCGCCGTCCGCGAGTACCTGCGGCTGCTCGCCCGGCGCCACCGCCGCGGCTTCTCCGCGGTGGTCGGCCTGCACTCGGTGGCCACCCTGGCCGGGCTGGTCGGGCCGTGGGTGCTCGGCGCCCTGGTCGAGTCGCTGGCCACCGACACCGCCGGGGCCGCCGTCGCCACCGCGGTCGCCTGGTACCTGCTGGCGCTGGTGGTGCAGTCCGCCTTCACCGGCTGGTCCAGGCTGCGCGGCGCGGTCCTCGGCGAGCGGGTGCTGGCCGACCTGCGCGAGGACTTCCTGGTCCGTTCCGTCGCGCTGCCCACCGGCGTGCTGGAGCGGGCCGGCACGGGTGACCTGGTCTCCCGCGGCACCACCGACGTCGACCGGCTGGACAAGTCGGTGCGCGAGGCCGTGCCCGAGCTCGCCGTCGCCGTCGTCTCGCTGCTCCTGGTGCTCGGGGCCCTGCTGGTCACCTCCCCGCTGCTGGCCCTCACCTCCCTGGTCGGGCTGCCGCTGCTGCTGGCCAGCTCCCGCTGGTACTTCCGGCGCGCGCCGCAGTCCTACCGCAACGAGTCGGCCGGGTACGCCGCGGTGAACACCGTGCTGGCCGAGACGGTGGACGCCGGGCGGACGGTGGAGGCGCTGCGCCTGGGGGAGCAGCGGATCGCCCTGACGGACCGCAAGCTGCGCGAGTGGCTGGCCTGGGAACGCTACACGCTGTGGCTGCGGACGCTCTGGTTCCCGACCATCGACGCTGTGTACGCCTCGGCGGTGCTGGCGACCCTGGTGCTCGGCGGCCTGTTCACCCTCCAGGGCTGGATCACCGTCGGCCAGTTGACCACCGGGGTGCTCTACGCGCAGATGCTGACCGGCCCGGTCGACCTGATCCTGCGCTGGTACGACGAGCTGCAGATCGGGCAGGCCTCGCTGGCCCGGCTGGTCGGCGTCCGGGAGGTGCAGCCGCACGAGGGCGACGAGTCGGCCCGTCCTGACGGGCGCCGGGTGGAGGCCCGGGACGTCCGCTTCGGTTACCGAGAGGGCGCCGACGTCCTGCACGGCATCAGCCTGGACGTGGCCCCCGGCAGCCGGGTCGCGCTGGTCGGGCCGTCCGGCGCGGGCAAGTCCACCCTCGGGCGGCTGCTGGCCGGGATCTACGCCCCCGGGCGCGGCAGTGTGACGCTGGGCGGGGCCGCGCTGTCGCGGATGCCCGCCGAGCGGGTCCGGGCGGAGGTCGCCCTGGTGAACCAGGAGCACCACGTCTTCGTCGGCACCCTGCGGGACAACCTGCAGCTGGCCGCGCCGCAGGCGAGGGACACCGAGCTGCGGGCCGCGCTGGACGCGGTGGACGCCGGCGCCTGGGTGGACGCGCTGCCCGAGGGCCTGGACACCGAGGTCGGCTCCGGAGGCACCGCGCTGACCCCGCCGCAGGCGCAGCAGCTGGCCCTGGCCCGGCTGGTGCTGGCCGATCCGCACACCCTGGTGCTGGACGAGGCCACCTCGCTGCTGGACCCGCGGGCCGCCCGGCACCTGGAGCGCTCGCTCGCCCGGGTGCTGGAGGGCCGCACGGTGATCGCCATCGCGCACCGGCTGCACACCGCGCACGACGCGGACGTGATCGCGGTGGTCGAGGGCGGCCGGATCAGCGAGTACGGCAGCCATCCGGAGCTGGTGGCGGCCGGCGGCCCGTACGCGGCGCTGTGGCGCTCCTGGCGGGACGAACGGTAGCGGCGGCGCGGTAAACCCGTACGGGGCGGGATTGCCCCGTACGGGTTACTCGCCGACCCGCAAGGGCGCGTAACCGGGCAAATCGGCACCGGCGCCCGCAGACTGCTCCGGTGACCAAGATTTCGGACGGATCGTCCTCCAAGCGCAGCGAGATCGGCGGGGTCCCCACCCGCTACATCGGGATCGGCGTCATCGTCGTCCTCGCGGTGTGGTTCCTGTTCGCCAACCTCGACCGGGTGCAGATCCAGTTCTGGGTCTTCACCGTCACCGCACCGCTGTGGATCGCGCTCCTGGCCACCCTGGTCGCCGGTGCGGCGCTGGGCTGGCTGCTGAAGGGGCGTCGCGACCGGTGATCACCGGACCCGGTCCGGACCCGGCGGGACCCGTGGGCTTCGCACCCCTGATCGAGGTGCGCGGCGTCAACAAGCACTTCGGGGACCTGCACGTGCTGCAGGACATCGAGCTGACCGTCGGCCGCGGCGAGGTCGTGGTGGTCATCGGGCCGTCCGGCTCCGGCAAGTCCACGCTCTGCCGGGCGATCAACCGCCTGGAGCCGATCGAGGCGGGCACCATCCTGATCGACGGCGAGCCGCTGCCCGAGGAGGGCAAGGGCCTCGCCCGGCTGCGGGCCGAGGTCGGCATGGTGTTCCAGTCCTTCAACCTGTTCGCGCACAAGACGGTGCTGCAGAACGTCTCGCTCGCCCAGGTCAAGGTGCGCGGGCGGTCCAGGGCGGAGGCGGACACGAGGTCCCGCGCGCTGTTGGAGCGGGTCGGACTGGAGGCGCAGGCCGCCAAGTACCCGGCCCAGCTGTCCGGCGGCCAGCAGCAGCGGGTGGCGATCGCCCGGGCCCTGGCGATGGACCCGAAGGCGCTGCTCTTCGACGAGCCGACCTCCGCGCTCGACCCCGAGATGATCAACGAGGTGCTGGACGTCATGCGCCAGCTCGCACACGAGGGCATGACGATGGTCGTGGTCACCCACGAGATGGGCTTCGCCCGGGCCTCCGCCAACCGGGTGGTCTTCATGGCCGACGGGCGGATCGTCGAGGACCGCACCCCGGAGGACTTCTTCGGCGCTCCGGAGAGCGAGCGCGCCCGGGACTTCCTGTCCAAGATCCTCAAGCACTGAGGCGGCGCCGTGACGAGGAAGACCAGGCTCGCCGCCGCCCTCCTGACGGCCCTCCTGACCGCCGCCGCGGCCGGCTGCGGCAAGCCGGGGACCCCGCCGCCCAAGGGCCCGCAGGCCAGTGCGCTGCCCGGCTACCCCGTGCAGGACGCCGCCGCCGTCACCGGCTCGCCGACGCTGGACGCCGCCCGCGCCCGCGGCCACCTGGTGGTCGGCGCCAAGGAGGACCAGCCGTACCTGGGCTCGAAGAACCCGGCCACCGGCGAGTACTCCGGCTTCGACATCGAGATCGCCAAGATGGTCGGCGCCGACCTCGGCTTCGCGCCGGACCGGATCCAGTTCCGGACCATCGCCTCCGCCAACCGCGAGACCGCGCTGCAGAACGGGCAGGTCGACTACTACGTCGGCACCTACACCATCAACGACAACCGGAAGAAGCTGGTCGGCTTCGCCGGGCCCTACTACCTGGCCGGGCAGTCGCTGCTGGTGCGCCGGAACGACGACAGGATCCACGGCCCGGAGGACCTGAACGGCCGGAAGGTCTGCTCGGCGGCCGGCTCGACGCCGTACCAGCGGATCCAGTCGCAGTACCCGCAGGCGCGGCTGATCGGCTACGACACCTACTCGGCCTGCGTGGACAACCTGATCACCGGCCAGGTCGACGCCGTCACCACCGACGACACGATCCTGATGGGCTACGCCGCCAAGGTGCCGGACGAGCTCAAGGTCGTCGGCCGGCCGTTCTCCCGGGAGCCGTACGGGATCGGCACGCCGAAGGGCGACACCGCGCTGCGGTACGCGCTCGACGACGCGCTGGCCCGTCACGAGCAGAACGGCGACTGGCGGAAGGCCTACGACGCCACCCTGGGCCTGTCCGGGGTGCCGGCGCCGACCCCGCCGCCGATCGACCGGTACTGAGAGGGCCGCGCCGTGAAAACGCTGATCGACAACTGGTCGACCTACTGGGAGGGCTTCCTCGGCACGCTGCAGCTCTTCCTCGTGAGCGCCGCGGTGTCGCTGGTGCTGGGCGTGCTGATCGCGGGCTTCCGGGTCTCGCCGGTCAGGCCGCTGCGGGTGTTCGGGGCGGTGTGGGTGACGCTGCTGCGCAACACGCCGCTCACCCTGCTCTTCTTCATCGTGGTGCTGGGCCTGCCGCGCTTCGACATCACGCTGCCGTTCTTCACCTTCGCGGTGGCCGCGCTCGGCTGCTACACCTCGGCCTTCGTCTGCGAGGCGATGCGCGCGGGCATCAACACGGTGCCGACCGGGCAGGGGGAGGCGGCGCGCAGCCTGGGGATGGGCTTCGGGCAGACCATGGGCCTGGTGGTGCTCCCGCAGGCGTACCGGTCGGTGGTCGCCCCGATCGGCAGTGTGATGATCGCGCTCGCGAAGAACACGGCGATCGCCGGTTCGTTCAGCGTCACCGAGCTGCTCGGCACCTACCGGACCATCAACGAGCTCGGCTACGGCATCGTCTGGACCTTCGTCTGGATCGCCGTCGGCTACCTGATCATCACGCTGGCCGTCAGCCTCGTCTTCAACCTGCTGGAACGACGGGTGGCGGTGTCGCGATGACGGTCGAATCCTCCGCGCTGTACGACGTCCCCGGCCCCAGGGCGCTCGCCCGGCACCGGCTCTACGGGGGGATCGCGCTGCTGCTGATCGCGGCGCTGATCGGCTGGATCGTCTACATGCTCTTCCACACGCAGCAGTTCACGTACGAGAAGTGGACGGCCTTCCAGTACCGGGGCGTCCAGGAGCTGCTGCTGCGCGGCCTCGGCAACACCCTCAAGGCCTTCGGCTGGACGGTGCTCCTGGCGCTGCCCTTCGGCGCGCTGTTCGCCGCCGGCCGGCTGTCCGACCACCGGGCGGTGCGCTGGGTCTGCACGCTGGTGGTGGAGTTCTTCCGGGCCATGCCGCTGCTGGTGATGATCTTCTTCGTCTTCGTGGCGCTCAAGGCCCCGCCGCTGTGGGCGCTGGTGACCGGGCTGGTGCTGTACAACGGCTCGGTGCTGGCCGAGGTGCTCCGGGCCGGGGTGCTCGCCGTGCCCAGGGGGCAGCGGGAGGCGGCCTTCGCGCTCGGCATGCGCAAGACTCAGGTGATGGCCTACGTGCTGGTGCCCCAGGCCAACCGGGCGATGCTGCCGGCCATCATCAGCCAGCTGGTGGTCGCACTCAAGGACACCTCGCTGGGCTTCCTGATCACCTACGAGGAGTTCCTGCACGCCGGCAAGCTGATCGCCACCAACCTCGACTACGACCTGCCGTTCATCCCGGTGGTGATGGTGATCGCACCGGTCTACATCGGCATGTGCCTGCTGCTCTCCTGGTTCGCCCGCTGGGTCGAGCGCCGCAGCCGGCGCAGCCCGAGCGCCCGGGGCGGCGCACCGGTGGCCAAGGCCGAGGTGGCGATGGGTCTGCCGCCCTCCGCGCAGCAGTGAGGGCCCTGGTTCCCCGCGGAACCATAGGTGCGGGTGGGGATCGGCCGGGCGTCTCCAATTTCCTCTTATGATTGCGGAGGCTGGACGACGACCCGACGGAGGGCCCATGGAGCCGGTGTTCGACTCGCGGCACATCAGGACGTTCCACGAGGTCGTCAGAGCGGGCTCCTATTCGGCCGCCGCGCGCGAGCTCGGCTACACCCAGCCCGCCATCACCCAGCAGATGAAGGCGCTCGAACGCACCGTCGGCGTCCCGCTGTTCACCCGGGCCGGGCGCGGCCTGCGGCTCACCGAGGCCGGCGAGGCGTTGTCCCGGCACTCCGAACTGATCCTCGGCAGCCTCTCCGCCGCCCAGCAGCAGCTCGCCGCCCTCGCCCGGCTGCGCGCCGGCCGGGTGCGGGTCTGCGCCTTCCCCAGCGCGAACGCCACCCTGATACCGGAGGCGATGGCCCGGCTGCTCGCCGAGCACCCCGGGGTCCGGGTCGAACTGCTGGAGGCCGAGCCGCCGGAGTCCGTCCAGCGCCTGCTGCGCGGGGAGTGCGACATCGCCCTGGCCTTCCGCTACCCGGGCGCCGCGACCGAGGTGCCGGACGGGGTCGACGAGATCCCGCTGATGGAGGACCTGCTCACCGTGCTGCTGCCGGTCGGGCACCCGCTCGGCCGCCGGCACGCCGTCCGGCTCTCCGACCTCGACGGCGAGCGCTGGATCGCCGGGTGCCCGCGCTGCCGGGCCAACCTGCTGCACGTCTGCGCGGAGGAGGGCTTCGCACCGGACATCGTCTTCTCGACGGACGACAACCTGGCGGTGCAGAGCCTGGTCGCCGCGGGCGTCGGCATCGCGCTGATGCCGGCGCTGGTGCTCTCCTTCATGTGCCACCGCAAGGTCACCGGGCGGGCCGTCGAGCCGCACCTGCGGCGGCAGGTGAGCGCGTACGTGCTGCGCGAGCACCGGCGGATCCCGGCCACCGGGCTGGTGCTCGACCACCTGCGGCAGGCGGCGGCGAGCCGGGTGGGGTGCTGAGGGCGACCGATTCCATAAGCTGGAGTTTGGGGAGAGCTTAAGAACCCTCGTTAGACGTGATAGGTGGGTTCGGTCGAACCTGCTGCCATGACACCCTCAGCCACGGTCGGCAGCGACCACCTCACCGAGCGGATGACCGCCCTGATCGGCGAGATCCGTGCCGTCGTCGACCGCGGCCTGCCCCCGGAGCTCACCGCCTACCTGGTCGGTGAACGCCTCGCCCCGCACCTGCACGCCGACCCCCACGGGCCCGACGCGCTGCTGACCCCAGAGCAGACCGAGGGCGACCCCGAGCGCTACCGCCAGCACGTCCTGCACGCCGAGGAGGACGGCAGCTTCTCCGTCGTCGCCCTGGTCTGGCTGCCCGGCCAGCAGACCCCGATCCACGACCACGTCTCCTGGTGCGTGGCCGGCGTCCACCGCGGCCAGGAGAGCGAGACCCGCTACCGGCTGGTCTCCGACGGCCGCACCGCCCGGCTCGTCGAGACCGAGCACGTCGCAGGCCCGGCCGGCACCGTCGCCGCCTTCGCCCCGCCCGGCGACATCCACCTGGTCCGCAACGCCTGTAGCACCACCGCCATCTCCATCCACGTGTACGGCGCGGACGTCTCGCGGCTCGGCACCAGCATCCGGCGCGTCTACCGGCTGCCCGCCGACGAGCAGCAGTGAGGCCGGCGTGGCGCTGACCATCAGGGAGCGGGCCACCCGCACCCGCTCGCTCCCCCCGCTCGGCGGCGACGCCCCCGGCCTGCTGCTCGCCGTCGCCGGAGTGGCCGCCGCGCTGGCCGTCCACGCGGCCGTGCCCGCGGTGCCCAAGCTCACCGCCGCCGTCGTGCTCGGCATGGCCGCCGCACACCTGCCCGGGCTGCGCCCGGTGGTGCGCGGGGTGGCCCGGCCCGGACTGTCCACGGCCGGGAAGCGACTGATGCGGCTCGGCATCGTGCTGCTCGGACTCAAGCTCAGCCTCGACGACGTGCTCGGCCTCGGCTGGGCCACCGTCGCGATGGTGCTCGCGGTGGTCGCGGCCACCTTCGCCGGCACGATGTGGCTGGGCCGCCGCCTCGGACTGCCCGGCGACCAGCCGCTGCTCGTCGCCACCGGGTACTCGATCTGCGGGGCCTCGGCGATCGGCGCGGTCAGCCAGGCGGCCGGCAGCGAGGAGGAGGACGTCGCCGCCTCGGTGGCCCTGGTCACCCTGTGCGGGACGCTGGCGATCGCCGTGCTGCCGCTGCTCCAGCAGCCGCTCGGGCTCGGGGAGCTGGAGTTCGGGCGGTGGGTCGGCGCGAGCGTCCACGACGTCGGGCAGGTCGTCGCGACCGCCCAGACCGGCGGGGCGGGCGCCCTGCGGGAGGCCGTCCTGGTCAAGCTGATGCGCGTGGTGCTGCTGGCGCCGCTCGTGGCCGGGGTGGCCGTCGCGGTGCGGCGCCGGTCCCGCTGGGGCTCGCCGGCGGCCGGGCGGGACGGGCAGGACGAACCGTCCGGGCGGGACGAGGCGGGCATTGGTGAACATGCCGGTAACAAAACGGCAAAAGGTGCGAAGCGCCCGCCGATCGTCCCGCTGTTCGTGGCCGGCTTCCTCGCGATGATCGTCCTGCGGACCACCGGGGTGCTGCCGGAGCACGCCCTCACCCTGGCCGGGGACGCCCAGGAGCTGCTGCTGGCCGCCGCGTTGTTCGGTCTCGGCAGCGCCGTGCACCTGCCGACGATGGCCCGCACCGGCGGCCGGATCGCCCTGCTCGGGCTCGGCTCCTGGGTGGTCGTCGCCGGCGTCTCGTACGCGGGGGTGCTGATCACGACCTGACGGGTGGGGCGGCGGACTCGGCTATTGTCGGGCGGGTACTCGTCCGCCGGGACGCTCCTGCACCCGAGTCCGCTGAGGAAGACGCATGTCCACCGCACTGCCCGAACGGGACGCTCGCGAGGCCGTCAGCACCGTCGACCGGCGGGAGGGCCCGTTCGGAGAGGTGGTGCTGCGCCGCCGCGGACGGCACTTCGAGATCATCGCCAACGGGTGCTTCCTGATGGACACCGCCGACGGCCGCTCCGAGCGGCTGCTGATCCAGGCGGCGCTGGACGAACTGGACCGCACCGGCGGCGGTGCCACCGCCGGGCGGCCGTCCGTCCTGATCGGCGGCCTCGGGGTCGGCTTCTCGCTGGCCCACGCGGCGGCCGAGCCGCGCTGGGGGCGGATCGCCGTCGTCGAGCGCGAGAACGCCGTCATCGACTGGCACCGGAACGGGCCCCTCGGCGCCTTCTCCGCCGGCGCGCTGCAGGACGAGCGGGTCCGGGTGCTCCACGCCGACCTGCTGGAGTACCTGGCCGCGGCCGACGGCGAGCGCTACGACGCGCTCTGCCTGGACATCGACAACGGCCCGGACTGGACCGTCACCGACTCCAACGCCGGACTGTACGGCGCGGACGGCCTCGCGGTGCTCTGGCACCGGCTGCAGCCGGGCGGGGTCCTGGCGGTGTGGAGCGCGCAGCCCTCCGCGGCGTTCGAGGAGGCGCTGCGCGCAGCCGGCTTCTCCGGCGTCGCAACCCTGGAGATCCCGGTCAGCCGGGGTGTGCCGGACGTCGTCCACCTGGCGCGGCGCGCGGGCTGACCGCGCGCCGCGCCGCGGCGGGCGCTACTTGAGGCCGTTGTCCACGGCGGCCATCAGCTCCCCGCCGGCGGTGTCGCCGTCGAAGGACCACACCATGGCGCCGGCCAGCCCCTGCGCCTTGATCCAGGCGGTCTTGCGGGCGATCTCGGTCGGGTCGTCGTAGGTGTAGAGCACGGTGCCGTTGTAGATGTAGGCGAAGCCGGCCACCGGATCCCGGTAGAGGGTGTAACCGCCGCTCGTGGCCATGTCCTTGAGCTTGTGGTAGTCCTCGAAGCCGTTCTCGTAGCTGCCCGGCGCGGGGCCGGTCGCGCTCTGGAACAGGCCGTTGGTGCTGCCGCGCGGCACGCCCGTCCAGCCGCGGCCGTAGAACGGGATGCCCAGTGTCAGCTTGCTCTTCGGAGCGCCCCCGTTGACGTAGGCGTTGATGGCGATCTCGGAGCTGAAGCGGCGGTCCGGGGTGCTCGGGTCGCCGGCCGCGACCTTCAGCGCAGACTGCTGATTGGTCGTCATCTCCCAGGCTCCGTGGTAGTCGTAGCCCTGGATGGTGGCGAAGTCGAACGCGCCGAACAGGCCCGGGACGTCGATGCCGGCGGCGATCTTCGCCGGGTCGGCGGGGAGGAAGGCGCTCAGCGTGTAGTGCTTGCCGGTGGTGGCGCCCAGCGCGTCCAGCTGGCGGCGGAACTCCTGGGCCAGCAGCGTGTAGTCGGCCTTGTCCTCGGGCCGGAAGATGTTGCCGGTGTGCCCGTCGGAGTTCGGCCACTCCCAGTCGAGGTCGATGCCGTCGAAGATGCCGGCCGCGCTGCCCGGACCGCCGCGGCCGTCGATCACCGGCAGGTTGCCCTTGAGGTACATGTCGATGCAGGAGCTGACCAGCGCCTTGCGGGAGGCGTCGGAACTCGCCGCGTCCGAGAACCACTTGCTGTAGGACCAGCCGCCCAGCGAGATCTGGATCTTCAGGTTCGGGTACTTCGCCTTGAGCTGCTTGAGCTGGTTGAAGTTGCCGGCCAGCTTCTGGTCCCAGGTGTCGGTCGTCCCCGCCACCGAGTTGCCCGCGTCCCAGCCCTTGCCGAAGTCGGCCCAGGCGTCACCGGCGCCGTCGCCCGCGTTCGGGTCGGAGTCGTTCCCGGCCGCCTTGTTGGTGATGAAGCACTGCTTGGTGGTCGGGTGGATGTTGGCGAAGGCGTAGTTCAGCGTGGTGAGCCGGCCCGCCGAGCCGGAGGTGTCCAGCTGCTTCACGCTGTAGCCGCGGGCGTAGATGCTCCACTGGCTGAAGTAGCCGATCTTCAGCGCGCCGCCCGGGGTGCCGCCGCCCGGCTTGGTCGCGGCGGTGACCGGGCCGGAGGCGGGTGAGGCGTTGCCGGCCGCGTCGCGGGCCTTCACCGTGAAGGTGTACGAGGTGTTCGGCGCCAGGTTGCCCACCGTCGCGCTGGTGCCGGTGACGGTCACGGCGAGGGCGGTGCCGGCGTAGACGTCGTACGCCACCACGCCCACGTTGTCGGTGCTCGCCGCCCAGCTCAGCGAGATGCTGCTGGAGTCGGAGCCGGTGACGGTCGGGGTGCCGGGGGTGGTCGGCGGCTGGTTGTCCGGTGTGGTCGGCTGGGTCGTGACGCTGACCGGGCCGGCGGCTGCCGAACGGTTGCCGGCGGCGTCGAAGGCCTGCACGGTGAACTGGTAGGCGGTGTTGGCGGTCAGGCCGTTGACGGTGACGGCGGTGGTGGACCCGTCGGTGGTGGCCACCCTGGCGCCGTTCTGGAAGACGTCGTAGCCGGTGACGCCGACGTCGTCGGTGCTGGCCGCCCAGGCCAGCCCGACCGAGGTCTGCGTCACGGAGGTCGAGCGGAGGCCGCCCGGAGTGCTCGGCGGGGTCTGGTCGTTTCCGCCGCCGTCGCACGGCTTGCCGTTCAACTTGCAGTTCAGCAGGGGCTGGTAGCTGCCCGAGTAGGCGATGTTGAAGCCCAGGCCGTAGGTGCCGCCGGGCTGGATCGGGCTCGCCCAGCCGGGGTTCTTCACCGTCACGTGCGAGGCCGCGGTGGTGTACGTCGCGTTCCAGAGCGAGGCCACGGTGTTGTTCGCGGGCAGGTCGAACTCCAGCGTCCAGCCGTTCAGCGGGGCGCTGGTGCCGTTGGTGATCGTGTACGAGCCCTCGTAGCCGCTGCCCCAGTCGCTGCCCTTGGTGAGGGTGGCGGTGGCCGAGCCGGCGGCGCTCGCGGACGCCTGGGGGAGGGCGACGGCGAGCATCGGGACGAGCAGGGTTCCGGCCGCGAGCAGCGGCAGTCTGATCCGACGTCTGCGCATGGAGTGGCTCCTGTCCCGGGGCGGCCGGAGGTGCCCGGATGCCCCGATACCTGTGGGGAGGTGGCAGGTGCGTGCGGGAGCCCGGCCTGGGGGCGGCCGGGACGGAGCCTCGGGCCGTCGGGGTGCGCGGAGGGTCCTGTGCACCCGAGGGTAGGGAGCCGGTCGCCAACTCGCAATAGGTCTGTACCAGTTGGGTGGGGTGGGTGGGTGCTAGCCTCGGACGGGACGGTGCACTAGTGCGGTGTGCGGTGTGCGGCGTCTGGTGTCGGGTGTCGGGTGTGCGGTGCGGCATGGAGCCGGGCCGGGCGGGTAGGGCGGAGGAGTGGTGGGCGTGGTGGAGGGCGGGACGCCGTCGGAGCGGATCGCGGCGGAACTGCGGCGGCGGATCACCTGCGGGGAGCTGGCGCCGGGGGCGCGGGTGCCCTCGACCCGGCGGATCACCCGGGAGTGGGGCGTGGCGATGGCCACCGCGACCAGGGTGCTCACCCGGTTGCGGGAGGAGGGCCTGGTCCGGGCCGTCCCCGGGGTGGGGACGGTGGTGGTCGGGCCGGGTGGTGCTTCGTCGACGTCGCGGGCGGCAGGGCGGCAGTCCTTCGAGGGGGCCGAGGGGGAAGCCGGGCGGGTCGCCGCGGGCGGCGGTGCAGGCGTCGGGGTGCGGCGGGTCAGGGGTGGTGGCGAGCGTGACCTCACCCGGGCGCGGATCGTCGCGGCGGCCGTCCGGGTGGCCGACGCGGAGGGCCTCGCGGCGCTGTCGATGCGCCGGGTCGCGACCGAACTCGGCGCCGCGACGATGTCGCTCTACCGTCATGTGCCCGGCAAGGATGACCTGTTGCGGCTGATGATGGACCAGGCCTTCCGCGAGCAGCCGCTGCCGGACCGGCTGCCCGGAGGCTGGCGGGAGGGGCTGGAGGAGGTCGCGCGGCTGCAGTGGAGCATCTACCGGCGCCACCCCTGGCTGGCCTCGACGATGTCGTTCACCCGGCCGGTGTTGGCGCCCGACGCGGCCGTGCACACCGAGCGGTCGCTGGCCGCCCTGGCGGGGCTCGGACTGAGTGTCGAGGAGGCGGCCCAGGCTTCCGTCGCGCTGGCGGCCTTCGTCTGTGGGCTCGCCGTCCACTTCGAGCGGGAGGCGCAGGCCGAGCAGGACAGCGGGATGTCGGCGGACGAGTGGATGGACCGGCTGGAGGCGGAGGAGCACGATCAGCTGTTGGCGGACCCGGAGCGCTTCCCGATGTTCGACGAGCTCACCCGGGGGCCGGAGGTCGACCTGGGGCTGGATGCGCTCTTCGAGTTCGGGATGGCGCGGATGCTCGACGGGATCGGCGTGGTGATCGAGCGCCGGGCCGGGGCGGCGAACGGCTGAGGGGCGGCAGGTGGCCGTTGACAGCCGGCTGCGAACAGATGACAGCCGACAGATGACAGCGAACAGATAACAGATTTCGAAATCTGTTATCTGTTCGCTGTCATCTGTTCGCCGCTCCCCGGATGCTCGGGCTCAGCCGAAGGGGCTGGTCTCCGGGGTGCTCGCCGAGGGGTCGGCTGCCGGGGTGTCGTTCAGCAGGGAGGCGACGGCTTCGGGGGAGAAGGGGTCGAAGTCCGGCGGCGGGATCATCACCGGGGTCCCCTTGCGGGGCGCCTCCGCCGCCGGGGCCGCAGGGGCGGGAACGGTCGGTGGCGCGGAGGGCGGCGGCGGGACGGCCGGGCCCTGCGGCGCGAGCGTCGTCCCGAACGGGTCCGAGCGTTCCGCCGTCACGGTGCCGAACGGGTCCGTGGCCGGAGCGGCCGCGACCGGGGCGGGGGTGTCGTTCAGCAGGGAGGCGACGGCTTCGGGGGAGAAGGGGTCGAAGTCCGGCGGCGGGATCATGACCGGCGTGCCCTTCCGCGGAGCCCGCTCCTGCGGTTCGGCGTCGGCCGCCGGTGCGTCCGCGACCGGCGCGAAGGGGTCGAAGTCCGCGGGCGGGACCAGCACCGGCGTGCCGCGCCCGTCCACCGGCGCCTGCCCGGGTTCCGTCACGACGGGGTCGGCGGCGGCAGCCGCAACCGCAGCGGCGGGGTCGGGGGCGGCCGCGGGGGTGTCGGCGGAGGTCCGGGCCGGTTCCCCGTCCCAACCGAACTGCACGCTCTTCAGCAGCTCCGCGAACGCCTCCGTGTACAGCTCCCAGTCCTCCGGCTGCGCGGTGGACAGCTGGACGCAGAGCACGGTGCCGCCGTCCGGCAGCGGGACGAAGGCCTCCACCGCCGAGGTGACCACCCAGCGCCGCTGCCCGTCGGCGGCCAGCGGCCCGGGCACCGGCGCGGTCCGCCCCTCGACCAGGACGGCGGCCGGTCCGGCCGGCAGCAGGACGGTCCACACCTCGGCGTGCCGACGGACGGTGGCCAGTTCGGTGGCGAGCGCGGTGATCGGCTGAGGGTGCTGGGCGAGCGAGACGACGAGGGCGGCCTCGGAGGCGCGGTCTTCGACTTCCAGGGCGCAGACGCCCGCGTAGACGGCGCCCGCGTCGTGGACGAGGTCGGCGAGGGTGGCCGCGATGACCGCGAAGTCGCGGCGCGGCTGCGCGCCGCCACCGCTGAACAGCTCCTCGGCGACCTCGGCCAGGTGCGCCGTCAGTTCCTCGGCCGCCGCGACGGTGGCCGGGTCGTCGCCGGCCGCCGCACCCGTCGGCGCGGGCACCGTACGGGCCGAGACCCCGGCGGGGCCGCCCGGGGAGGTCAGCGGGTGGAAGCCGGGCGGGACCACCAGGCGTACCTCGGCGCCGGCGCCGGTGGCCAGTTCGACCGGTTGGCGGGTCTGCTGCCCGGCCGCGAGCGCGGCCAGGGCCGGGGCGAACGGCGGCCGCAGCTTGGGGTCGGCGAACTCGCCGGTGACGGGCAGTTGGAAGAGCGCGGCCGAGGTGGTGCCGCGGTCGGCGATCGCTCCGCGCACGGCGCCGCCGCCGTAGCGGTGGTGCAGCGCGGTGGTCACCCGCTCGGCGACCCGGGCGCCCGTGCCGGGGCGCCCGGTGCCCGCGGTGATCACCGTGCCGAGCCCGTCCAGGGCCGCGTGCACCGGGCCGTTGGGGGCCAGCGGGAGCCCGAACAGTGCCTCGGCGGCGGGGTGTTCGGCCGGGCGCAGGGCGCTCAGGGAGCCCGCCGGGTGGCGGGTGGTGTGCTCGTCGAAGAGGGCGTCGGTGAGTGTGCCGAGGGTCGCGCAGACCTGCTCCGCCGCCGCGAAGGGGTTGGCCTCCGCGCTGAACTGGACGTCCTGGGTCAACTGGTGAGCCCCCCGCTCTGCTCCGTCTGCGGTCGCTGGTTAGGGTCGGTCCTGGGCCGCCCGCAGTGGCGTGCCGCCGGATCCCCGCCCATTCCTATCAGAGCCCGCTGTCGGTGCCGAACCCGCGGATCACCCGACGGGGCCCGCGGCGGATCCCTCCGTGGCCTGCGGTGACGTTTCGCCCGCCGGGGCGGCGGCGAGGTCGGTGACCGCCTCGGTCATCCCGGGGACGGTGAACAGCGCGGCGAGCTCGCGCACCAGGCGCCCGGTCGGGCCGTCGGGCCGCTCGGTGGCCAGGAACCCGGCGAGTTCGGCGGCGAGCGCAGGCTCCCGCGCGGCGGTGAGGACGAGGGCGGCGACGAACTCCTGGACCAGGTGAAGCTGCAGCTCCTCCAGCGGCACCGAGCGGTCGGCCAGCCACTCGAGCGAGGTGATCTCGGCATTGGCGATCCAGGCCCGGACGGTCAGCCGCAGCCCGGGGCTGGGGGCGGGGATGGCGAGGTGGGAGAGGATCTGGTCGTGGGCCGCCCGCCGGACCTCGTCGATCACCGCCGAGGTGTCCGGGCTGGCCGCGACCGAGCCGCCGCGCAGCAGTGCGGCGAAGCCCGGGCCGTGGCTCTGCACGAAGTCCAGGTAGCGGCCCATCACCCGGTACAGCCGCTCGGACAGCGGCCCGTCGGAGGGCTCCTCGAAGCGCGCCGAGAGCTCGCGCCCGGCCCGCCGCAGCGACTCCTCGTACAGGGCCTGCTTGCCGGGGAAGTAGTGGTAGACCAGCGGCCGGGAGGCGCCCGCGGCGGCGGCGATGTCGTCGATGGACACGTCCTCCGGCGGGCGCCGGCTGAACAGTTCCAGGGCGACGGCGATCAGCTGCTCGCGCCGCTCGTCCACGCTCAGCCGCCGGCGGGGCCGCTCGCCCGCCGCGGTCCGGTCCGGGTTCCGGTCCGCCGTCCGGCCGGGGGAGCGGTCCGGGGCGGGGGTCCGTTCGGCGCGGGCGGTCGTGGGAGACGGCGTGCGGGAGGCCATGCGGCCACCCTATCCGTCGGGCCGGTCGGGGCCCATGGCGCCGGGGGCGGCGGCCGGCCGGCACGGTGGCGGGCGTCTCCCGGGCATGGCGACCGCGACCGTGCCCCCCCAGGCCCTAGCCGCGGAGCTCCAGGTAGCGGCGGTAGGCCTCGCGGCCGTCGGGGACGAAGTCGTCGCGGGTGAGGCGGTCGGCGAGTTCGGCGGGGGTGAGCCAGCCGTACCAGGCGACCTCGGACTCCTGCGGCGAGACCGGGCCGTCCCACTCGGCCTCGTAGGTGTCGCACCACCAGGAGAGGTCGTCCTCCCGGAACAGGAACCTGAACAGCGGGCGCGGCTCGATCCCGTGCACGCCGAGCTCCTCCTCGGCCTCGCGGACGGCGGCGTCGGCGTACGTCTCGCCGGAGCCGACCACGCCGCCCACGAACATGTCGTAGGCGCCCGGGGCGAACAGCTTGGTGTCGGTGCGGCGGTGGACGAAGATCCGCCCGGCCCGGTCGCGGACCAGGACGAAGACGGACCGGTGGGTGAGCCCCAGCCGGTACACCTCCCCGCGCACCGCGGTCCCGATCACCCGGTCGTGCTCGTCGACGACGTCCAGCAGTTCTTCGGCAGGGTCTTCGGCAGGGTTGGTCATGACGGACAGGTTAGGGTTTCGGAGCCCGTCTCGAACGCTCCTGCGGCAGGTCGAACGCGGGTGGCAGGCGGAGCAACCGGACAGTCTGAGGATGGCGCGCGGTGGAGATCTGGGGCGAGACGGCCGAGGGGTTCGAGCCCGTACGGGAGGCCTTCGCGCGGAACTTCCACGCGTATGGCGAACTGGGGGCGGCCTTCGCGTTGTACGTGCGCGGCCGCAAGGTGGTCGACCTGTGGGGCGGTGATGCCCGGCCGGAGGTCGGCGGGCGGCCCGCTCCCGCGGTGCCCTGGACGGCGGACACCGCGCAGGTGCTGCGCTCCGTCACCAAGGGCCTGACCGCGACCACCGCGCTGCTGCTGGCCGAGCGCGGCCTGCTCGACCTGGACGCTCCGGTGTCCTCGTACTGGCCCGAGTTCGCGGCGGCCGGCAAGGGCGGGATGCCGGTGCGCTGGCTGCTGTCGCACCAGGCGGGGGTGCCGGCGCTGGACGCGCCGCTGCGGCTGGAGGACGTGCTCACCTGGGAGCGGGCGGCCGCCGCCGTCGCCGCTCAGGCACCGGCCTGGGAGCCCGGCACCGCGCACGGCTACCACCCGTACACCTTCGGCTGGCTGGTCGGGGAGGTGGTGCGGCGGGTGAGCGGGCGGACGGTCGGCCGGTACTTCGCCGACGAGGTGGCCCGGCCGCTCGGGCTCGACCTGTGGATCGGGCTGCCGGCCGGGGCCGCGCCCCGGGTCGGCCGGCTGGTCGACCTGCCCGCCCCTGAGGAGGCCAGGACGGGGCCGGGCGGGCTGCGGCTGCGGCCCAAGCAGTCGGTCCGGGACGCCTACCAGGACCCGGCCTCGCTGACCGCGCGGTCCTTCGCCTCGGTGCTCCCCGGGGTGGACCTCAACGACCCGGCGGTGCAGGCCGCCGAGATCCCGGGGGCCGGCGGCATCGGTACGGCCCGTTCGCTGGCCCGCTTCTACGCGGCGCTGATCGGCGCCGCGGACCGCCCGGACGGCTCCGGCGCGCTGCTGCCGCCGCTGCTCGGCCCCGAGGTGCTGACCCGTGCCGTCGGGCCGACGGTGAGCGGGCCGGACCGGGTGCTGATCGTCAACTCCACCTTCGGCCTGGGGTTCTGGCGGCACGGCCCGACGGCGCCGATGGCCTCCCCGGCGAGCTTCGGCCACCCGGGCCGGGGCGGTTCGCTGGGGTTCGCCGATCCGGAGCTCGGGCTGGGCTTCGGCTACGTGACCAACGGCATGCAGCCCGGTGTCACGGGGGACATCCGCTCGCGCAACCTGATTCGCGCGGTGCGGGGCTGCCTGGGGCTGCCGGTCTGACGACCGGAGCGGACGGGCTCCGGGCCGCGGGCCGCTCAGGGCCGGGGCCCGGGCCGGCGGGGGGCGGCAGCCAGGGGGCCGGCGGGGGCGGTGGCACGGCGGCAGGGCCGGGGCCTGGGCCGTGCCCGGGCCGGCGGGTGGGCGGACGGCTCAGGCCTGGCCGGTCTCGAAGCGGCTGATCCGGCCGTCGGTGACGGTGAAGCGCCAGGCGGTGCGCATCTCGCCCCAGGTCTCGTTGGTGAAGGCGGCGACCAGGGCGTGCCCGCCGTCCGACTCGGACTGGACGTCCATCCGGCCGCGAACGGTGAAGATCTCCTTGTCGATCCACTGGTCGAGATCACGGTCCGAGCCGTCGTCGGACATGGTCGCGTCCGGGGTGAGCGTGGCCAGGAAGGCGGCCCGGTCCCCGGCGTTGACCGCGGTGACGAAGGCGCGCACGATCGGGTCGGAGAGCTTGGCGGGGGCGATGGTCATTGAGACTCCTGGGCTCCTGGAAGTCGGGTGCGGGACTCCTGTCTAAGGCGTTCGCCGGGCGCGTCCGGGCATGTCGGCGGCGCGTCACGAAAATCGAGGATTCATGTGCTTAGATCCCGAAAAGGGTGATTTGCCGGGCGGTGCGCTTCCTGACCGGGGGAGTCCGGGCCGCGGGTCACCCGATCGAGGGGGTTGCACGGCGTCGGCGTCCGGACGGGCGCCCGGCGCGGGCCACGGGGAGTGGCGCGACGGAGCGGGAGGCCGGGAGCGGCCTCCCGCTCCGCCGATCCGGGGGAGCGGGAGGACCGGGAGGAGCGGGGAGCGCGCGCTGTGCCCTAGAAGAGGCCGACCGCGTCGGGGGAGTAGCTGACCAGCAGGTTCTTGGTCTGCTGGTAGTGCTCCAGCAGCGCCTTGTGGTTCTCCCGGCCGATGCCGGAGTTCTTGTAGCCGCCGAAGGCCGCGTGTGCGGGGTAGGCGTGGTAGCAGTTCGTCCACACCCGGCCCGCCTGGATGGCGCGCCCGGCGCGGTGGGCGGTGTTGAGGTCGCGGGTCCAGACGCCGGCGCCGAGCCCGTACTGGGTGTCGTTGGCGAGGCCGATCGCCTCGGCGAAGTCCTCGAAGCGGGTGACCGAGACGACCGGCCCGAAGATCTCCTCCTGGAAGACCCGCATGCTGTTGACGCCCTCGAAGACCGTCGGCGCCACGTAGTACCCGCCGGCCAGGGCCCCGCCGAGGTCGGCCCGCTCGCCGCCGGTCAGCACCTTCGCGCCCTCGGCCTGGCCGATCTCGAAGTAGGAGAGGATCTTCTTCAGCTGCTCGGCGCTGGCCTGCGCGCCGACCTGGGTCTCGGTGTCCAATGGGTCGCCCTGGCGCATCGCGCGCACCCGCTCCAGGCCGTCGGCGAGCAGCCGGTCGTAGACCGAGGACTGGATCAGCGCGCGGCTGGGGCAGGTGCACACCTCGCCCTGGTTGAGGGCGAACATCGCGAAGCCCTCGACGGCCTTGTCGTAGAAGGCGTCGGAGGCGTCGGCGACGTCCCCGAAGAACAGGTTGGGGCTCTTGCCGCCGAGCTCCAGCGAGACCGGTATCAGGTTGTCGCTGGCGTAGCGCGCGATCAGCCGGCCGGTGGTGGTCTCCCCGGTGAAGGCGATCTTGCGGACGCGGCTGCTGGAGGCCAGCGGGGCGCCGGCCTCCTCGCCGAACCCGGTGACGATGTTGAGCACGCCGGGCGGCAGCAGGTCGGCTGTGAGCTCGGCCCACAGCAACACCGACGCCGGGGTCTGCTCGGCGGGCTTGAGCACCACGGCGTTGCCGGCCGCGAGCGCGGGCGCGAGCTTCCAGACCGCCATCAGGATCGGGAAGTTCCACGGGATGATCTGGCCGACCACGCCGAGCGGCTCGTGGAAGTGGTACGCGACGGTGTCCTCGTCGAGCTGGGAGAGGCCGCCCTCCTGGGCGCGCAGCGCGCCGGCGAAGTAGCGCAGGTGGTCGACCGCGAGGGGGAGGTCGGCGGCCAGCGTTTCGCGCACCGGCTTGCCGTTCTCCCAGCTCTCCGCTACGGCCAGTTGCTCCAGGTTGGCCTCCATCCGGTCGGCGATCCGCAGCAGGACCAGGGCCCGTTCGGCGGGCGGGGTGCGGCCCCAGGCGGGGGCGGCGGCGTGGGCGGCGTCCAGCGCGGCCTCGATGTCCTCGGCGGTGCCGCGGGCGACCTCGGTGAAGACCTCGCCGGTGACGGGGGTCGGGTCGCCGAAGTACTGGCCGCGCACCGGCGGCGTCCATCCGCCGCCGATCCAGTGCTCGTACCGGGAGCGGTAGGCGACGATGCTTCCGGGGCTGCCGGGGGGCTGGTAGACCGTCATGCTCGGGTGTCTCCTCGCGACGTCGGGCGCCGCCCGGAGCGCGCGGCGCGGGCGGCTCGCCGGAACGCCCCGGCTGGGGCGTTCCGGCGGGAGGGGGCGGACACGCACTTCGGGGCGGCGCCCGCCGGGGCGTCCGCCGCCGAGCACGATAGCCGCCGGACGCGGGTGCGGCTACGGTCCGTGCGGGAGTCCCGTACGGAGGGTGTGCGTTCCGGCCGTTGTGGGCCCCGGTCGTTGCGGTCGCAGGCCGTGCAGTGCCGCGCGGTGCGGTGCCGCGCGGCGGGCCGTGCGCGGTGCGGCGCCGGCGCGCGCGGAGCGGGGTGTGCGGCCCGCCGCCCCCGGGTCGGCGGGATCGCCCGGTGCGGTCAGACCTCGTGGTAGCGCCCGGTGCGGGACTCCCAGCTCAGGTAGCCGGCGAGCCAGGTGAGCAGCCCGTCGGCGTACCGCTGCGCTATCCGCTGCTCGACCCGGGACAGGCCCAGTTCGCGGTAGACGTCGGGCAGCCGGCCGTGCAGCTCGTGGCAGCGTCCGACCATCAGCTGGGCCTCCTCCAGCACGACCGCGCAGGCCTCCTCGGCCGAGCAGCGGCGCTCGCGCTGGACGATCATCACCAGGTTGTTGACGTCGCCGCGCGGGGCCTCCAGCGGGAGGGACCGGACGTCGTTGCTGAGCGAGGGGATGTCGGCCGCCAGTTGCCGGATCTGGCGCAGCACCGGGTGGTGCAGGACGGCGGCGGGCACCTCGAACTGGCCGAGGCGCTCGACCATGTCGAAGATGGTCTCCATCGCCGCGGTGCCCCGTCTGAGCACGAGGTAGCCGTCGCGGTCGGGCGGTCGGGTGGAGATCCGTCCGGCGGCCTCGGCCGGATGACTGGCCAGGTACCACTCCCAGTTGTAGGCCGCCCGCGCCTGCCAGCGGGCGGGCATGCCGCGGACGCTGCGGTCCCAGAGGTCGGCGAAGGCGGTCTCGACGGGCGAGCCCTGGTCGGGGCGGGCGCCGTGGAGGACGGCGATCAGTCGTTCGCAGATGGGGGCGACCTCGGTGGGGCGGCGGCCGAGCGGGCCGTCGAACTGGTCGTCGAAGAGGAAGTAGAACCCCATCAGGTCGGCGGCGAGGGCGAGTTCCTCCGGGCCGGAGTCGGGGTAGCCGAGGGCGGCGAGGTCGACCACGTCCCAGTGCGCGTAGCCGGGGTGGTCGACGTCGGGGAGCAGCGGGTGGCGGGTCAGCCAGGCGCGGTGCAGCGCGGTGGCCTTCGGGCCGTGCGGGCTGCGGCGGTGCGGGAACGGAATCTGAAGTGAGGTGTCGTCAGACATCGGACTCCCGGTGCAGCGGAGGGTGGGGGCGCTTGTGGTTCGGGCGTTGATCGGGTGGGGATGTGGGGGGAGTTGACGTGGCGAGGCTCCGGGGGCGAAGGTGGATTCGCAAGATCATCTGCGCCTCGCGGGCCGTAGGGTATCTGATGTAATGATCCGACGTTAGGGGTATAGGGCAATTGCCCTTGGCAAGCCGTCCGAACCCTCACCGTCCGCCCCAGCCTGCGCGAATGCCCCACGGTGAGCGCCACGCAGCGCTAACCTCGGCTCCACGAGCAGTGAGCGAAGGGTGACGCGAGCTGTGACGCGAACGGCGAGGCGGAGGCGCGACGGTGACCGATCAGTACAACGAGTCTCGGGCGGGAGCCGGTTCAGTCCGGGACGGCGAGAACGCCGCACCGCGGACCAGGCTCCGCGACCGCGACGCCGAACTGCGCTCCGTCGAGGCGGCCGTCGACAAACTCTGCCGCGACTTCGCGGCCGGCGGCACCGAGATCGGAGAACTGCTCGCCTTCTCCGGCCGGCCCGGCATCGGCAAGACCAGCCTGCTGCACGAGGTGCGCCGCATCGCCAAGCTCCGCGAGGGCGCCACCGTGCTGTTCGCCCGCGGTGGCGAACGCCAGTTCAAAGAGCCCTACCACGTGCTGCGCCAGCTCCTCCAACCCGCCCTCACCAGCCTGGCGGCCGACGAGTTCCGCCAGGTCATGGGCACCTGGGAGGAGGTCGTCGGACCGGCCATGGGCCTCAAGCAGCCCAAGGCGGGCGCGCGCCGCCTCGACCCGCAGGGCGTCCGCGACGGCCTCGACTACGTCCTCACCCAGCTCGCCCCGCGCCGGGCCCCGCTGGTGATGATCGTCGACGACCTGCACTGGGCCGACGCCGAGTCGCTGTCCTGGCTCACCCAGTTCGCCGTCCGCTCCCGGGAACTGCCCGTCCTGCTGGTCTTCGCCTTCCGCGAGGACGAGAACGACTGGCCGGCCGGGATCCTGGACCACCGCAAGGACGTCCTCGGCCGCGCCACCCGCAAGCACGAGCTCAACCGGCTCTCCCTGGTCTCCGTCACCGACATGATCCGCGCCGAACTCGGGGACAAGGCCGAGGACGCCTTCTGCTACGAGTTCTGGAACGTCGTCAACGGCAACCCCTTCGAGGCCGTCGCCCTGCTCGACCAGGTGCGCGACCAGGACCTCGAACCCGTCGAGGAGAACTCCCAGCAGCTGCGCGAACTCGCCGTCGACGCCACCGGGATGACCCTCAAGAGCTGGCTCGACCGGCTCGGCGCCTCCACCCTGCGCTTCGCCTGGGCCTGCGCGATGCTCGGCACCGACATCCGGGTCGACCTCGCCACCCGGATCTCCACCCAGAGCGCCGAGGGCGCCCGCGACTCCATCAAACAGCTGCGCAAGCAGCGCGTGCTCACCCAGACCCCCAACGGCAACCTCGAGTTCGTCCACCCGCTGATCGGCAGCTCGATCTACAACACCATGCCGGAGGCCACCCGCACCGGCATGCACGGCGTCGCCGCCGCCGAGATCGAGAACGCCGGACTCGGCCTGCTCGCCGCCTCCCGCCACCTCGTCGAGACCTTCTCCGGCGAGGGCGACGACCGGACGGTGCGCAAACTGCGCCGCGCCGCCGCCGAGCACCTGCTCATCGGCGCCCCCGAGGCCGCCCAGCGCTGCCTCCACCGCGCGCTCAACGAGCCGCCCGCCGACGACCTCAAGGCCGAGGTGCTCTACGAACTCGGCTGCTCCGCGCTGCTCACCGACCCGGTCGCCACCGTCAACCAGCTCAAGCTCGCCCTCGACCCCGACGAGGTGCCGCTGCGCCCCGCCCTGCGGGTCGACGCCACCTTCCGGCTCTCCGAGGTGCTCGCGCACAGCGGCGAACTGCGGCAGGCCGCGCTGGTCTGCCAGGAGGAGGCCGAACACACCGTCGACCCGGATGGCAGGCGCCGCCTCCAGGCCGCCTCGTTCATGTGGCACGCCTTCCGCAAGTCCGAGGAGGACGGCCCCGGCCGCTCCGCCCGGCTCGGCGAGATGTGCGAAGGACTCGCCGGCCGCGAAGCCGTCGGCCGCGACGCCGCCGACCGCGCCGTCCTCGCGATGCGCGCCTGGGACCTCACCCTGCGCGGCAAGCCCTCCGTCGACGCCCTGGCGCACGCCGACGCCGTCCTCGACGCCGGCCGGCTGCCCAAGGGCCTCGGCTGGACCGACAGCACCTGGGGCTTCGAACTGCCCTCCATGCTCGGCCTCACCTACACCTACAACGACCGCATCGCCCAGGCCGAGCGGCTGTTCGCCGACGCCATCATCCAGTTCGAGGTGGCCGGGTGGAGCGGCGCCCACCGCGGGTTCGCCTACTTCCTGATGGGGCTGGCCCGCTTCCGGCGCGGCCTGCTCGCCGAGGCCGAGGACTTCCTGCGCCGCGCGCTGCGGCTCTCCGAGCGCATCGGCCCCAAGCTGCCGCTCGCCTGGGACGCCGTCGGCGTCCTGGCGGACACCCTCCTCGCCCGCGGCCGGGTCGAGGAGGCCTGGGAGCTCGCCAGCTCCTTCGGCTTCCAGCCGCCGTACCACGCCACCGCGATGGTGCTGCCGGACGCGGCCTCGCTGTACGGCAAGCTGCTGATCGCCATGAAGCGCCACGCCGGTGCGGCCGCCGCGCTCACCGAGGCCGGCGCCCAGCTGGAGGCCCGCGGCTGGCACAACACGGTCTGGGCGCCCTGGGCCGGCCACCTCGCCATCGCGATCGCGGCCGACGAGCCCGACCGGGCCCGCGAGTACGCCCAGAAGGCCGTCCACGACGCCCGCACCTTCGGCACCGCCTCCGCGATCGGCACCGCCCTGCGGCTGCACGCCCAGATCGAGGACGGCCAGCAGGCGGTCGAGCTGCTGGAGGAGGCCGTGATGCACCTCGGGCAGTCGCCGGCCGGGTACGAGCACGCCGTCGCGCTGGTCGACCTCGGTGCCGCGCTGCGCCGCGTCGGGCGGCTGGAGGACGCCCAGGAGTACCTGTACCAGGGCATCGAGCTGGCGCAGCACTGCTCGGCGGAGGGGCTCGTCGAGCAGGCCCGGCGGGAGCTGGCCAACTACGGCCTGCGGCCCAACCGGCTGGGGCTCGCCGACTTCCGGGAGACCCTCAGCAAGCCCGAGTGGGACGTCGCCACCCGGGCCGTGCAGGGCCTGCCGCCGCAGCGGATCGCCGAGGAGCTCGGCGTCCACCTCAGCCTGGTGAACCGGCGGCTGGCCGCGGTCTACCGCAAGGCCGGCAGCGGGCCGGACGGCCTCGCCTCCGCCCTCGGGCTGCCGGTGCAGCCGCGGCAGACCGCCCGGCACGAGGGGGAGCCCGAGGACGGGGCCGGGGCGTAGGGCGAGTCGGGGCGACTGACGTGGCGGGGCCCCGTCGGGTGCGCGGGGCCGGTGCCCGTGGCGGGTGCCCCCGTCGGGCGTTCGCGGCAGGCCTTCACGCGGGGCCTTCACGCGGGGCCTTCACACCGGGCCTCGCGGAACCTGCCGAACGGTGGCGTTCGGTGACGGCCGTCGGCTACCGAACGTGACGTACGACGGACGTCCCGCGGCGGCGGGCGGGGGCGTCCGGGCGGCGCGCGGGGGCGCAGGAGCGCCCCCGCGGGGGCGGCCGTCGCTAGGCTGACGCACACGGGGGCGCCGCGCCGCTGCGGCCCCGGACGGACCCGGAACCGGGCGACCGCGCCGCGCCGCGGTCGCCAGTGAGGAGCAGGCCATGGCGAGCGAGGCCACCAGCGTGCGGCACCACCCCCTGGAGCCCTCGGGCGCGGGTGCCGCGATCGAACGCTGGACGCTCTCCGCCGGCCCGTACGAGGCGAGCGTGCTCACCCTGGGCGCCACCCTGCACACCCTCACGGCGCCCGACCGGGCCGGCCGGCCCGCCCAACTGCTCCTCGCCGCCGACCAGCTGGCCCAGCTGCTCGGACCGGCCCGGCACTACGGCGCCGTGGTCGGCCGGTACGCCAACCGGATCGACGGATCCAGGGTCACCATCGACGGCGAGGAGCACCCGCTCGCCCCGACCGGCGGCGGCGTCACCATCCACGGCGGCCCGGACGGCTTTGCGCACCGCATGTGGGAGGCCGAGGAGATCGAGGGCGGCGTCCGACTGCGGCTGCACAGCCCGGACGGCGACCAGGGCTTCCCCGGCGCGCTCGACGTCACCGTCTCCTACACCCTGGACGCGGCCGGGGAACTGGTGATCGCTTACCGCGCCGTCACCACCAAGCCGACCGTGGTCAACCTGACCAACCACGCGTACGTCAACCTCGCGGGGGAGGGCAGCGGCGACGTCCTCGGCCACCTGCTCACCCTGGACGCCGACGAGTACACCCCCGCCGACGAGCGGCAGATCCCGTACGGGCGCACCGAACCCGTGGCGGGCACCCCGTTCGACTTCACCGTGGCCACGCCGATCGGCAAGTCGGTCCACGACGACCACCCGCAGCTGGTCGGTCCCGGCGGCTACGACCACAACTGGGTGCTGCGCCCCCGCCCCGCGGACGGCCCCCCGGTCCGGGCGGCGCTGCTGGAGGACCCGGTCGGCGGCCGCACCCTGGAGGTACTGACCACCGAGCCGGGCGTCCAGGTCTACACGGCCAACAAGTTCCAGGGCGCGGTCACCGGGGCGAGCGGCGTCCCGTACGGGCCGTTCGCCGGGATCGCGCTGGAGACCCAGCACTTCCCGGACTCCCCGCACCACCCGGCCTTCCCGAGCACCGTGCTGCGGCCGGGGGAGGAGTTCCGCTCGACCACCGTGCTGCGCTTCGGGACCAACTAGCACCCCGCGCACCGCGGGCCCCGTGCGCCCGGCGCGCGGGGTGCGCGCCGGGCACGTGCTGCCAGGCTAGGCGTGCGGACGCCCGTCGAGCTCGCGCCGCATGCAGAGCCGGGGCCAGCGGTCCAGGCCGTGCTCGGCCTCCCTGCGGCGGATCTCCCGCAGGCCCGGGGTGAGCTCCCGGTCGGCGAGCGGGCGGAAGCTTAGGCGCGCGTAGTAGGGGGCGTTCCAGGGGACGTCGGCGAAGGTGGTGAGGGTGAGCGCCGGGGCGTCGGTGCCCGCGGCGAGGTGCTCGATCAGCGCCCGGCCGATGCCGCGGCGGGCCCGGTCGGGGTGGACGGACACCTGCTCGATGTGCAGGGCGCCGTCCACCGGCTCGGCCAGCAGGTAGCCGACGACGGGGCCGTCGGGCGCTGCCAGGGCCACCAGGGCGGTGCCCGCGTCGAGGAAGTGCGCCAGTTCGTCCGGGGTCGGGGGTTCGTCCTCGGCGATCTCCGGCATGCCGATGGCGGCGAACGGGGCTCCGGCGGCCCGTTCCAGTGCGCACAGCAGGGGGAGTTCGTCCTTCGAGGCGGCTCTGATCTGCATGCACCCAGTCTGCTGCAAGCGTCTTTCAGCCACGCAGGGTGGTGTTCTCGGCCATGCCGTACCGGGCGCTTTGCTGCCAAGTCGGACATCCGGCCGCGCCGTCCACTACCGTGCGGCTACGTCCAGGACACGCGGGCGTAACGATCGCCATTTCTTGCAGAAACTTGCTGCAAGGACTTTCCGTCGCTATTGCGCCGCTGTTAACTTCCTTCCCGAGCCCGACGGCAGCAACGGTGCGGTCGGCACGAGGCAGCCATTATGCGCCTGTCTCCGAACATCTCGGGCACCCCCACCCTCCCAAGGAGTTCTCATGCGGCGTGGCATCGCGGCCTCTGCCCTCGTTGTGGCCCTCGCGGTCTCGATGGCTGCCTGTGGCAGCAGCGGCTCCAGCTCGGACGGCAAGGCCGACGGGCCGGTCACCCTCACGTACTGGGACACCTCGAACGCCACCAACGAGGCGCCGAACTACCAGGAGCTCGTCAAGAAGTTCGAGGCCGCCAACCCGAACGTCAAGGTCGACTTCGTCAACGTCCCGTTCGACCAGGCGCAGAACAAGCTGCAGACCGCCATGGGGGCCAAGGGCGCTCCGGACGTGTTCCGCTCCGAGGTCGGCTGGACCGCCGCCTTCGCCAAGGCCGGCTACCTGGAGCCGCTGGACGGCACCCCAGCCGCCGCCGACACCTCCGCCTTCCAGCCCAGCCTGATCCAGCAGGCCAAGTACGACGGCAAGCTCTACGGCGTGCCGCTGGTCACCGACACCCTGGGCCTGCTCTACAACAAGGACCTGTTCGCCAAGGCCGGCATCACCGACGCCCCCAAGACCTGGGACGAGCTGAAGACCGACGCCGCCGCGCTCAAGGACAAGGCGGGCGTCGACGGCTTCTGGCTGAAGGCCGCGGACGGCTACTACGCCATGCCGTTCCTGTTCGGCGAGGGCACCGACACCGTCGACGCCGCCGGCAAGAAGATCACCGTCGCCTCGCCGGAGGCCGTCAAGGCCGTCGAGACGTACAAGACGATGTTCACCGCGCCCGGCATGGCCAAGGCCGACGTCACCACCGACGCCTACGCGCACATGATGGACGCCTTCAACAGCGGTAAGGTCGCGGCGATCATCCAGGGCCCGTGGGAGATCACCAACATCTACAAGGGTGCCGCGTTCGCCGACAAGAAGAACCTCGGCATCGCGCCCGTCCCGGCCGGCTCCGCGGGCAAGGGCGGCGCCCCCACCGGCGGCCACAACATCTCCGTCTACGCCGGTGCCGACCAGGCCCACAAGGCCGCCGCCGAGAAGTTCGCCGCCTTCATGACCTCGGCGGAGAGCCAGGCCTTCATCGCGCAGAAGAACTCCACCCTGCCGACCCGCTCCGACGCCTTCACGGCCGACGTCAAGGCCGACCCGGGCATCGCCGGCTTCCAGGCCGTCCTCCCCAGCGCCAAGCCGCGCCCCGAGCTGCCCGAGTACAGCTCGCTGTTCGCCTCGCTCGGCACCAACCTGGGCAAGGCCGTCCAGGGCACCGGCACCCAGGACGCCCTGAGCACCATCGCCACCGACTACGCCAAGCTCCTGCCGGGCTTCGCCAAGTAGTCCCCCCCGGGCGGGGGGGGGGGGCCGCGGGCGCGGCCCCGCCCCCCCCCCCCCCCCCCCCCCCCCCCCCCCCCCCCCCCCCACCACCACAACAAGCAAACCCCCGCCACCGCCCCCCCCGAGCTCCACCGCCCCCGCTATCGCCCCCGGCGGGGGGGGGGGGGGTTTTTTGGCCCCCCCCGGGGGGGGGGCCGGGGGGGGGCCGGGGGGCCCCCCCCGCCCGGACCCGCTCTCCCCGAGACCTCACCCCGAGAAGGTGCAATCGATGTCAGTCGCCGTGCAGGGCGCCACCGGCAAGGGCAGCCGGGAGCGCGAGCAGCGTCCGGGCCTGCTGGAACGCCTCAAGCGCTCCTACGCCAAGCACTGGTACGCCTACGCGATGATCGCCCCCGTGGTGCTGGTGCTCGGCGTGCTGGTGATCTACCCGCTGGTCGAGGGCGTCTGGCTCACGCTCACCGACGCCAACAGCCTCAACTCCGCCCGCACGATCGGCGTCAACCACATCCCGGCGTCCTACAAGTTCGTCGGCCTCGACAACTACGCCGACATCCTCTGGGGCCCCGGCTCCTACGACCGCTTCTGGTCGCACTTCGTCTGGACCATCACCTGGACGGCGCTCTGCGTCGTCCTGCACTACACCATCGGCCTGGGCCTCGCCCTGCTGCTGAACCAGAAGCTGCGCGGACGCGCCGTCTACCGGATGCTGCTCATCCTGCCCTGGGCCGTCCCCACCTTCGTCACCGTCTTCTCCTGGCGCCTGATGCTCGCCGACGGCGGCGCCGTCAACGGCCTGCTCTCCGCCCTGCACCTGCCGCAACCCGGCTGGCTGGACGACCCGTTGGCGCAGAAGGCGGCCGCGATCCTGGTCAACACCTGGGTCGGCGTGCCGTTCATGATGATCTCCCTCCTCGGCGGCCTGCAGTCGATCCCGGCCGAGCTGTACGAGGCGGCCGAGATGGACGGCGCCACCGCCTGGCAGCGCTTCCGGCACGTCACCCTGCCCGGGCTGCGCACCGTCTCCTCGACCGTCGTCCTGCTCGGCGTGATCTGGACGTTCAACCAGTTCGCCGTCATCTTCCTGCTGTTCGGCACCAGCGGCGGCTCCGACGCCCAGCTGCTGGTCACCTGGGCCTACCGGCTCGGCTTCGGCCAGCAGCCCCGGGACTACGCGCAGTCCGCCGCGTACGGCGTGATCCTGCTGTCCATCCTCATCGTCTTCACCGCCTTCTACCGGCGCTGGCTCGCCCGCAACGAGCAGGCCAACGGCTGAGGCCCCGGACCCAGTTGACCCACGAAGGCAGGTAACCCCGATGAGCACCACCACCGAACGCCCCGCCGCGGCGCCGGCGGCGACCCCCGCCGCCCGGCCCGCCAAGGTCCGCCGCCGCGGCCGGAGCAGCCCGCTGGCCACCGCGCTGTCCCACGGCGCCCTGATCCTGGCGAGCCTGGTCGCCCTCTTCCCCGTCCTGTGGATCCTCTACATCTCCCTCGGACCGGACAAGACCGACTACCTGCACCCCGGCGGGATCCTCGACAAGCTGACCCTGTCGAACTACCACCACGTGCTGTTCGACACCGACTTCTTCACCTGGTTCGGCAACGCCTTCCTGGTCTCCGGCGTCACCACGGTGTTCGGCGTCATGGTCGCCGCCACCACCGGCTACGCCGTCTCCCGGATGAAGTTCCCCGGCCACAAGCCGCTGATGTGGTCGCTGCTGGTCACCCAGATGTTCCCGATCGCGGTGCTGATCGTGCCGATGTACACGATCCTCTCCGAGCTCGGCCTGCTGGACAGCTACACCGGCCTGATCCTGGTGTACTCGACGACCACCGTGCCGTACTGCGCCTGGCTGCTGAAGGGCTACTTCGACACCATCCCGGTGGAGATCGACGAGGCCGGCCGGGTCGACGGTCTCACCCCGATCGGCACCTTCTGGCGGCTCGTCCTGCCGCTCGCCCGCCCGGGCCTGGCGGTGGCCGCGTTCTACTCCTTCCTGACCGCGTGGGCCGAGGTCGCCTTCGCCTCCACCTTCATGCTCAGCTCCGACAAGTACACGCTGGCCGTGGGCCTGCAGACCTTCGTCAGCGAGCACGACGCGCAGTGGAACTTCATGGCGGCGACCGCCGTGCTGATCGCCATCCCGTCCTCGGTCTTCTTCTACCTGGTGCAGCGCCACCTGGTCACCGGCCTGACCGCCGGTGCCTCCAAGTCGTAACGCTCCTCGCTCCTCTAGTCCCCAAGGGATACCGTCCATGACCCAGAACCTGGCCGACACCTCCCGGCCTGCCGCCGACGCCACCGCCCACGAGGCGGCCACCCCGGCTCCTGCGACTGGCGGCGCCTCCAGAGACTGGTGGCGGGACGCGGTCATCTACCAGGTGTACCCGCGCAGCTTCGCCGACTCCAACGGCGACGGCATGGGCGACCTGCCCGGCGTCCGCAGCCGCCTGCCGTACCTGCGCGACCTCGGCGTGGACGCGGTCTGGCTCTCGCCGTTCTACGCCTCGCCGCAGGCGGACGCCGGCTACGACGTCGCCGACTACCGCGCCGTGGACCCGATGTTCGGCACCCTGCTGGACGCCGACGCCCTCATCCGGGACGCCCACGAGCTGGGACTGCGGATCATCGTCGACCTCGTCCCCAACCACTCCTCGGACCAGCACGAGTGGTTCCAGCGCGCCCTGCGCGAGGGTCCTGCGTCCCCGCTGCGCGAGCGCTACCACTTCCTTCCCGGCAAGGGCGAGAACGGCGAACTGCCGCCCAACGACTGGGAGTCCATCTTCGGCGGCCCGGCCTGGACCCGGACCGAGAACCCCGACGGCACCCCGGGCGACTGGTACCTGCACCTGTTCGCGCCCGAGCAGCCCGACTTCAACTGGGAGAACCGGGCCGTCGGCGACGAGTTCCGCTCGATCCTGCGGTTCTGGCTCGACATGGGCGTGGACGGCTTCCGCATCGACGTCGCCCACGGCCTGGTCAAGGCCCCCGGCCTGCCCGACCTCGGCGGCTCCGACCAGCTCAAGCTGCTGGGCAACGACGTCATGCCCTTCTTCGACCAGGACGGCGTGCACGAGATCTACCGCAGCTGGCGCAAGATCCTCGACGAGTACCCGGGCCAGCGGATCGGCGTCGCCGAGGCCTGGACGCCGACCGTCCAGCGCACCGCCAACTACGTGCGCCCCGACGAGCTCCACCAGGCCTTCAACTTCCAGTACCTGGGCACCGACTGGGACGCCGCCGCGCTGCGCGAGGTGATCGACGTCTCGCTCGACTCGATGCGCCCGGTCGACGCCCCCACCACCTGGGTGCTCTCCAACCACGACGTCACCCGGCACGCCACCCGCTTCGCCAACGAGCCGGGCCTCGGCACCCAGATCCGCACCGCCGGCGACCGCGCGCTCGGCCTGCGCCGCGCCCGCGCCGCGACCCTGCTGATGCTCGCGCTCCCCGGCTCGGCGTACGTCTACCAGGGCGAGGAGCTCGGACTGCCCGACGTCACCGACCTGCCGGACGAGGTGCGCCAGGACCCGTCCTTCTTCCGCCAGGCCGGGCAGGACGGCTACCGCGACGGCTGCCGCGTCCCGATCCCGTGGTCCGGCACCGAGGCCCCGTACGGCTTCGGCCCGGTCGCCGGCGGGCCCTCCTGGCTGCCGCAGCCGGCGCAGTGGGCCGAGCTCAGCGTCGAGGCGCAGACCGGCGACCCGACGTCCACCCTGGAGCTCTACCGCAGCGCGCTCGCCGTCCGCCGCTCCCAGGCCGACCTGGGCGCCGGGACGGAGGTCGAGTGGCTGGAGGGCCCCGAGGGCACCCTGGCGTTCCGCCGCGGCGCCTTCGTCTGCACGGTGAACACCACCGGCGAGCCGGTCCGGATACCCGTGCCCGGGCGGCTGCTGCTCTCCTCGGCGGACCCGGTGGTGGACGGCGGCGAGACGGTGCTCGCACCGGACAGCACCGGCTGGTGGGCGGTCTGACGTGGTTGCAATAGGCTCTGGGACCGTGACTACGGCGCGACTCTCAGACATCGCGGCGCAGGCGGGGGTCAGCGAAGCCACCGTCTCCCGCGTACTCAACGGCAAGGCGAACGTCTCGGCCGCCACCCGGCAGACCGTGCTGGCCGCGCTCGACGTGCTCGGTTACGAGCGGCCGACCCGGCTGCGCCAGCGCAGTGCGGGCCTGATCGGTCTGATCACGCCGGAGTTGAGCAACCCGATCTTCCCCGCGCTGGCCCAGGTGATCGAGCAGGTGCTCAGCCGGCACGGGTACACGCCGGTGCTGTGCACCCAGACGCCGGGCGGATCCACCGAGGACGAACTGGTGGAGATGCTGGTCGACCGGGGCGTGGCGGGCATCGTCTTCGTCTCCGGGCTGCACGCCGACTCCACCGCCGACCACGACCGGTACGCCCGGCTGTCGGGCCGCGGGGTGCCCTTCGTCCTGATCAACGGCTACAGCGAGCGGATCGCCGCCCCGTTCATCTCGCCGGACGACCGCGCCGCGATGTGGATGGCCGTCCAGCACCTGGCCGAACTCGGCCACGAGCGGATCGGGTTGGCCGTGGGGCAGCGCCGGTACGTGCCGGTGCTGCGCAAGATCGAGGGCTTCACGGCGGCGATGCGCGAGGTGCTCGGGCGCAGCGCGGAGGAGGCCGAGGACCTCGTCCACCACACCCTGTTCAGCGTCGAGGGCGGGCACGCGGCCGCCGGGGCGCTGCTCGACAAGGGCTGCACGGCGATCGTGTGCGGCAGCGACATGATGGCCCTCGGGGCGATCCGGGCGGTGCGCCAGCGCGGGCTGTCGGTGCCGCAGGACGTGTCGGTGGTCGGCTTCGACGACTCGCCGCTGATCGCCTTCACCGAGCCGCCGTTGACGACGATCCGCCAGCCGGTCGAGGCGATGGCCACGGCGGCGGTGGACGCGCTGCTGGAGGAGGTCGGCGGCAACGCGGCCCAGCGCGGGGAGTTCATGTTCCAGCCGGAGCTGGTCATGCGGGGCTCGACGGGGGCCTGCGCGCGCTGAGCGACGGGCCGTGGACGGCCGACGGGCCCCGGGGAGCGACCGCTCCCCGGGGCCCGTTTCGCATGGGTGCCGTGTGCCGTGTGCGGGGGTGGCGCGGACGGCGGCGGGTGGGGCGGGTCAGCCCTGCTGGTCGGTGGGGCGGCTGCGGGTGAGCCGCCGGTCGTCGGCGGCGTCGCCGGTCCGGGTCCCGGTGCGGCGGCCGCGGGCCAGGTAGTCCCGCAGGACCAGTTCGACGGCGTCCTGCGGGTTCTTGGTGCCGGAGAGCAGCATCGCGTCGATCGCGAGGTTGGCGTCGAGTGTGACGGTGACCTGGGCCATGGTGGCTCCTCCTCGGGTGCAGAGCAGCAGCATGCCCGTTGTGGCCGGCTTTGACCATGACCTTCGGCCGGCGGAGGGCGGGTACGCCGGAACCCCCGGGGGAGAGCGATCGGGCTCTCCCCCGGGGGTTCCGTGCGGCGGGCGACGGGGGCGGGTGACAGATGACAGGTTTCAGATGATGAAATCTGTCGGCTGAAATCTGAAATCTGAAATCTGTCAGCCGTCAGCCGTCAGCCGTCGGCTGTGCCGTGCTGCCCGTGGCCCGCCGGCGTGCCTCAGACCCGGCCGGCGAAGTCCGGGGCCCAGTTGGCGACGGTCTGCTCGCGCACGCCCGAGCTCGGGTTGGCGGCCTCGACGTACTTGCCGCCGCCGACGTAGATCGCGACGTGGTAGACGCCGGAGTCCTGGCCGTTGTTGGACCAGAACAGCAGGTCGCCCGGCTGCAGGTTGTCCAGCGAGACGTGGGTGCTGGCGGCGGCCTGGTCGGCGGCCACGCGCGGGATGGAGACGCCCGCGGCGCGCAGCGCGGCCTGGGTCAGGCCGGAGCAGTCCCAGCCGCCGTTGCCGGTGCCGCCGTAGACGTAGGCCTGGCCGACCTTCGACTCGGCGAAGGAGACCGCGGCGGCCATGCTGCCGGTGGCGGCCTGGGCCGGGGCCTGGGCGGCCGGGGCCTGGGTCTGCGCGGCCGGCTTGGCGTTCACGGCACCGCCGTCGGTGGTCTGGCCGGACTTCTTCGAACGGTCGAACCAGCTGAAGTCCGAGCCGGACTTGGTCGCGGTGGCCGCCTGCCGGCCCTGGCCGGCGTCCTTGAAGGACAGGTGCTGGCCCGGGTAGATGGTGTTCGGGCCGTCGGTCAGGGTGCCGCGGTTGAGCTCGTAGAGCCGCTGCCAGCCGCCGTCGATGTTGTGCTTGTCGGCGATGGAGGACAGCCAGTCGCCGGCCACGACGGTGTAGTCGTCGCTCTCGGCCTGGGCGCCGCCCTGGGCCTGCTCCTGGTGCTTCTGGGTCCAGGTGCTCTTGGCGGAGTCGCCGGAGGTCTGCTCCTGGGCCGGCGCGGCCGGCTTGGCGGCCGGGGCGGGGGTCTGCGCGGGCTTGGCGGCCGGGGCGGGCTTGGTGGCCGTCGCACCGGCGGTGGAGCCCGCGGAGGTGTCGACGGCGGCCGGGGCGCCGCCCTTGGTCAGGCCGGCCTGGACCGAGCAGACCGGCCAGGCGCCGGGGCCCTGCGAGGCGAGGACCTTCTCGGCGACGGCGATCTGCTGGTCCTTGGTGGCCAGGTTGGCCTGCGGGGCGTACGCGGTGCCGCCGAAGGCGGCCCAGGTGCTGGAGGTGAACTGCAGGCCGCCGTAGAAGCCGTTGCCGGTGTTAATGCTCCAGTTGCCGCTGCTCTCGCACTGGGCGACCTTGTCCCAGGTCGCGACGGAGGCGGCGGAGGCGGTGCCGGTGGTGAGGCAGGGGATCGTGAGGCCGACGCCCGCGACGCCGATGGCGGCGATGACGCGGCGGGTGCGGCTGGACAGACGGGTGCCGTTGGTGGGCAGCATGAAGACGCGGTCCTCTCCCACGCCTGCGAGGTGAGCTGTCGGATTCGGGCTGGAGTTGCCCGGCCGCGCTGTGGACGCGACTTCACCCCTAGCCCTGAACCGTTCCTGGGAACGGTCCGGGGCGACTTACCTGTGGGTCCCCCGCTCCTGCCGTGGTGCGTTTTCGCGCTGCCAGGGCATCCGACGGCAGGACTCGGCGTTGCGGATGAACTGGGTCCGTGTGGTCACGAACGGGGAGCACGTTAAGCAGACTTAAGTTCAAACCGCAAACACTGTGATGCGCATCACGGTTTGGCGAGAATGATCGTTTCCGTCGTCCGTCATGATCCGAAATGATCGTTTTCCCGCAACGGCGCTACGGGTGCGCACAACTGGCCGTGCCTCAGGAAACGGCTGACGGCGCGTCGGGGTGCGATCGGGTGCGTCCGCGATGCGGGAGGCGCGGCCGATTCCCGGCCGCCGGCCCGCGCCCCGGGCAGAACCGATCAAACATCGACAGAACGGACATCACACCTATTCACCCCTTAACTCCCGTACGGGGCAAGCCGGAAGGGCCCGGAACGAAGCCGTTCCGGGCCCTTCGGTGCGCGTGGTGTCCCGCTACTGCTCCTCGGGCCCCCCGGCGGCGGCGTGGGCGCCGTGGGTGCCCTCAGCGGCCTCCGCAGCGGCCTCCGCCTCGGCCTGGGCCAGCTCCTCCGGGGAGGGCGCCGGCAGCGCGGCCAGGTAGGTCGAGGCGATCAGCTGGCCGACCGTCGGGTAGGCGCCCAGCGGAGCGGCGGACGGGCAGCCCGTCTCCTCGGCGGCCGTCGCGAGCAGCTCGGAGTCGGCCTCCGG
Organism: Kitasatospora sp. NPDC101176; assembly: GCF_044768035.1. Classification (NCBI taxonomy): domain Bacteria; kingdom Bacillati; phylum Actinomycetota; class Actinomycetes; order Kitasatosporales; family Streptomycetaceae; genus Kitasatospora; species Kitasatospora sp. NPDC101176. Next base: position 15,602 of record NZ_JBIWPA010000001.1, on the reverse strand, counting down.
GCCGATCACCAGCGGGGCCAGCGCGGGGCGCAGGGAGCCGGTCTCCTTGAGGTGGTTGACGGCCGCGGCCACCGAGCCGGGCACGTCGAGCGCGGCGGGGATGACCGGGACGGCCAGCCGGGCCGCCAGCAGTACGCCGGTGATGCCGGCCGCCGCGGCGGCCTCCTCGCCGCCGACGGTGGTCAGGACCACGCCGTCCGCGGCGGTCGCGATGGCGAACAGTCGGGCCCGGTCGGCGCGGGCCAGTCCGGCCTCGGACAGACGCACGTGGACGGCCTCGGCGAGCAGCGGGTGCGGGCCGAGCACGTCGGTGACGGACGCGCCGTACTCCGCGGCGAGGGCGTGGAGTTCGGTCAGGAAGCCGTGCGGGCCGGGGACCAGCGGGACCACGACGGGCACCGGCAGGCCGGCCTCGGCGGCCATGGCCAGGAGCTCGGCGACGGTGCGGTCCTCGCTGTCGTCGGCCTCGGTGTTCCCACCGGGGAGGTAGCCGACCGCGGTGCGGACGCCGGCCTGCTCGCTGCGGACGATCGACAGCAGTTCCTCGACGACCGAGCGGGACTCGGGCCCTGCGGTCGCGGGCACGGCCAGCACCAGGGCCGGGGCGCCGGTCGGAATCTCGGGGCGCTCGGGACGGCGGTGGCGCCCCCGCGCACGGGAGCCTGGAGTGCGGACGGGCAGTGGCGCGCCCGGGATGGCTGCGGTGCTCATGCCGGAGATCGTAGGACATCGGCCGGTCGGGCCTGCAGTCGGCTGCCGTTCGGGTTCCGCGCGGCCGCGGTGCGCGCGCGGTGCGCGACGTGTGCCGATCCGGGCGGATCCACAGCAATGCGGACATATCTCACCCAACCCCCGGAAGGGCTCCGGTGGTTGCCGTGACGTCCCGGACGGGGCTGTGCGTTGCACGTGCGGTGCGTGAGATGTCTCACAGCACGGAGGTGCTGTCCGATGCGTCTGACGGAGGGTCACAGGAGTGCGACTCCCGGCATTCGAAGATCAACATTCAGCGGGGGTCCGCTCACGGCCGGTTATCGGGACTTCGTCGATTCAGTCGGCTATGTCCGTTTACGTACCGTCAGGAAAAGGGTCCGTGAAGAGTTCGGGGCCGCCGGTGAAAAGCATCGTGCACCTGCAACGTCCCGTGCTGATGCACGTGCACTGCAGCTATCATCGCGTCAAGTGAGGCGTTGTTCCGGGCCGGTACGGGGCCGGTCCGTTCGTTCGGCGGGTGCCGGGGGCGCCGCGCTGGACGACCACTCCGGAGCTCTTCGGGAGATTTCTATGCACGACTCGCAGGACACGCACGGCTCGTACGACACCTACAACGGGATGGCGGCCGCCGACCTCAAGGGGGTGGTCTGGCAGAAGAGCCTGCACAGCAACTCCCAGGGGAACTGCGTCGAGTTCGCGGCCCTGCCGGGGGGCGATGTGGCGATGCGCAACTCGCGTTTCCCGGAAGGTCCGGCGCTCATCTACACCCGTGCCGAGATCGCCGCCCTGCTGCTGGGGGCCAAGGACGGGGAGTTCGACCACCTGGCGGTCTGACCGGCCGCCGCATCGCCATCGGGGGGCCGTCGTGGGTGCTGACACCACGACGGCCTTTGTCTTTTCCGGTGCGCTTTCCGGTAATGGCGCGGGGGTGCCCGCCCGGATTCCGCCGCGAGCGGTGTTCCACCGGAATTCCGCCGTGCCGCCGGCGCCGGAACGCGCGGCCCGAACTGCACGGGAATGCCTCGCACGGCCTCTTCGGCGGATCGCTGCGGCCGATCGGCCCGCGGGGCGTGCCGGGGCCGGTAAGGAGGTCGCGCCCGGCTCGTCGCACCGTTCCGCGCGGCCCGGGGTGCCGTCCTCCCGGTGCCGTCGGCGGCCGGCCGCGCGCCGCCCGGCCCTAGGCCGAGCGCCGGTGCCGTCCACCGAGTTCGGAGCCGACGAGCGGCTCCGCCTCGAACAGGGCCCAGACGACCTTGCCGCTGCCCAGCGGGTGCCAGCCCCAGGACTGGCTGAACGACTCCACCAGGTGGAGTCCGCGGCCGGACTCGGCGACGAAGTCCGCCTCGCGGGCGACCGGGCCGATGCTGCTCGGGTCGCTCACCGCACAGACCACCTGGGGGGAGCGGTGGACGAGGCTTATTCGGATCGGCAGCCGGCCGTCCGCGGTGGGCTGTGTGGGAAAGTCGTACTCGCCCGGGGCGCCGCCCGTCGGGTCGGGCCGTGCGCCGACCGCATGCCGCAGCGCGTTGGTGACCAGTTCCGACGCCACCAGTGCGACGTCGTCGAACAGCTCCATCAGGCCCCAGCGCTGAAGCGAGGTTCTGGCGAAGTCGCGTGCGGTTCTGACGGCTTCGAAGCGAGGAGCGAGCGTACAGGTGACCACATGGGGGTCAACCGCCAAAGCCGTACCGGTGCTCATGAAGAGCTCCTCCCATAAGGGGGCGGACACGGCTGGACCCGCCGGGGTCATGCCGGTCACCTCCGACTCGCTCGGCCGCTCGGCCGCCCCCTCGACCAGGCGCGCGCGCACTCGAACGCCCGGTGGCGCGGGGACGCTGCCGAGTCGGTGCACGGAGTCGCGCGTGGGGTCGACGCGGAGCCCGCGGGATTGCCAGGGATGTGCAGGTGCACGTGCACCATGGTGGTGTGCGCTCACTGCAGATGCAAGAGTCGATTCACGTGCAGTCGCACTATTGGCATATGCAAGCGCCGTCTGCACGTGCATCCTGGTACGCGGAGTGCGGAACTGATAGGAACATCCGTCAGTATCGGCACCGTGAGCGCTCAACTGATGGCAGACTGTGCGCTGTTTGCCCTAGGTGGAGGTTTCGACCGCATGACCACAGTTCAGCCGGGCGGCGGCTCGATGGTCCGCCGGATCCTCCTCGGCTCCCAGTTGCGCCGACTGCGCGAGACGCGCGGCATCACGCGCGAGGATGCCGGCTACGCGATCCGCGCCTCCGAGTCCAAGATCAGTCGGATGGAACTCGGCCGCGTCAGCTTCAAGGAGCGCGACGTCGCCGACCTGCTCAGCCTGTACGGGGTGGACGACGGCATCGAGCGGGAGGCCCTGCTCGGCCTGGTCCGCGAGGCGAACAAGTCCGGTTGGTGGCACAGCTTCAACGACGTGCTGCCGGGATGGTTCCAGACCTACGTCGGCCTGGAGGAGGCCGCCCAGCTGATCCGCACCTACGAGGTGCAGTTCATCCCCGGACTGCTGCAGTCCGAGGAGTACGCACGGGCGGTTTTCGGCCAGAGTCGGCCGGTCATCAGCGAGGAGGAGGTCGAGCGGCGGGTCAGCCTCCGCCTGCGCCGCCAGAAGCTGCTGACCGAGGGCGCCAACCCGCGCCTGTGGGCGGTGATCGACGAGGCCGCCCTGCGCCGTCCGGTCGGCGGGCCCAAGGTGATGCGCGGTCAGGTGCAGTACCTGATCGACGTCGCCGAGCAGGCCAACGTCGTCATCCAGGTCATGCCCTTCCGCTTCGGTGCGCACGCGGGCGAGTCCGGGGCGTTCACGATCCTGCGCTTCCCGGAGCAGGATCTCGCGGACGTGGTCTACCTGGAGCAGCTCACCAGTGCGCTGTACCTGGACAAGCGGGACGACGTCGACGCCTACATCCAGGTCATGGAACGGCTCTGCGTGGACAGCCTCACGCCCGAGCGCACCATAGACCTGCTGGCCTCGATCCTGAAGGAGCGCTGAGCCGCCGCCAGGCGGGGCCGCCCGACGGCCCCTCCGTGACCGGCGCTCCGCGCTCCGCCCCCGCCCCGGTTCCAGCCCCCGTCCGGCCCCGTGCCGTCGAGCCGCCCTCCCGCCGTCAACCGCGGGCCGGCGGCCGTTCGCGTTCCGGCGGCGCGGCCTGCGGGGGGCGGCCCAGCTCCCAGGGCAGTTCGTAGCGGCGGAACAGGTCGGCCCGGATCGGCGCGAGCGGGAGCTCGGCGCCCGGCAGCAGCACGCCTATGCAGCCGCCCATCAGCGCGCTGCGCAGGACGGCGTGTTCGGCGGTCGGATCGGGGGCGCCCCAGTCCGCGAGCAGGCCCTGCAGGATCGCGCCGAGCTGCTGCTGCTCCGGATCCTGGACGAAGGCCCCGGTGTCCGGGTCCAGGATCAGCGCGAGGTGCGAGCGCATGACCCGCGGGTGCTCCATCGCGAGGGCCAGGACGGCGTCTATCGCGCGGGCGAGCCGGGCCTCCGGCGAGGCGTCCGGAGCCAGTTCGGCCAGGGCGCCGGAAAGGGCCTGGTGCATCATCCGGTGGGTGGCGGACTGCATCAGCAGCCGTTTGCCGTCGAAGTAGTACGAGAGCAGCCCGCGGGCGAGTCCGGCCCGCTCGGCGATGTCGGTCAGCGTGGTGCCCGCGTATCCGCGCTGGTCGACGAGTTCGACGGTGGCCCGCATGATGCGCCGCCGGGAGCGCTGCCGCATCTCCTCATTGACCGAATCCCCCCGAGGTGCCATCGTGTCTGCTCCGAACGTTCGTTGGCTGCGAGCCAATATACTTGCGGAGCCGAGGGTCGCACCGTGTGGTCGCGTGCTGGTCGGGCGCCGCTCGGCGCCGGTCCCGCGACCGGTACGAAGACGGCCGGCTCCACCAAGACGGGGGTTTGGTGGAGCCGGCGACATCGCCGATGGCCGCCGGGGGGCGGCCAGGGTGGCGACCGAGGCTCAGCGGGTGGTCAGCACTTCCTCCCGGGTCTCCTTCGAACCGGCTGACGAGTCATCATAGTCGGCCGAGGTCAGGGGAGTTGAATTCCTGCGCCGGTCCGTCAGGGCGCCCGCCGCGGCGATCAGCAGTCCGAGCAGCGCGACCGCGGTGACGAACGCCAGGGCCGGCCGGTAGCCGTCCAGCTGGGCCTGCGGGCTGTCGCCGCCGGCGCTGCCGGCCGTGATCATCGCGGTCGCCCCGGCCAGGACCACGGCGGTGCCGACCTGGATCGCGGTGTTGACCAGCCCGGAGGCCAGGCCCTGCTCCTCGTCGTCCACCCCGTCGGTGGCGGCGATGTTCACCGAGGGGAAGGCCAGCGCGAAGCCGACGCCGAGCAGCAGCATCGAGGGCAGCACCAGGCCGAGGTACGAGCTGTGCTCGTCCAGCCGCAGGAACAGCGCGAACGCGCCGACCAGGGCGACCAGGCCGATCGGCAGCAGCCGGCCGGTGCCGAAGCGGTCCACGATCGGGCCCATGAACGGTGCCGAGAGCGCGATGAAGGCGCCGGCCGGCAGCAGTCCGAGCGCCATCTGCAGCGCCGACCAGCCGAGCAGGTGCTGCAGGTAGAGGGTGACGACGAACTGGAACCCGCCGTACGCACCGGTCATCGCGAAGGCGATCACGTTGGCCCGGGCGACCGAGCCGTTGCGGAAGATGCCGAGCCGGACGAGCGGGTGGGCGGTACGGCTCTCGATCAGCAGGAAGGCGGCGGCCAGCGCGAGGACCACGACCAGGGAGCCCAGCGTGCGGGCGCTCAGCCAGCCGGCGCCCTGTGCCTCGGTGACGGTGAAGACCAGCAGCAGGACGGTCGCGGTGCCGGTGATCGCGCCGAGCACGTCGTAGCCGCCCTTGGCCTTCTCCTCGACGGGGCGGGGGAGCAGGCGGACCGCGAAGAGCAGGGCGAGCAGCGCGACCGGCACGGGCATCAGGAAGGTCCAGCGCCAGCCGACGGAGGTGAGCAGGCCGCTGAGCACCAGGCCGAGCGAGAAGCCGCTGGCGCCGCAGGTGGTGTAGATGGACAGGGCCCGGTTGCGGGCGGGGCCCTCGGCGAAGGTCGTGGTGATGATCGACAGGCCGGCGGGAGCGGTGAAGGCCGCGCTGACGCCCTTGAGGAAGCGGGCCGCGATCAGCAGGCCGCCGTCGTCGACCAGGCCGCCGACGAGGGAGGCGGCGGCGAAGACGCCCAGCGCGACGAGGAAGACCCGGCGACGGCCGAGCAGGTCGGCGGCGCGGCCGCCGAGCAGCAGCAGGCCTCCGTAGCCGAGCACGTAACCGGAGACCACCCACTGCAGGGCGGAGGTGGAGAGGTGCAGCTCGGAGCCGATGGAGGGGAGGGCGACGCCCACCATGGAGACGTCCAGGGCGTCCAGGAACATGGCGGCGCAGAGCACGATGAGGGTGCCCCAGAGGCGGGGGGTCCAGTTCAGCCCGCTGGTTGACGGGGCGTCGGGTGGCGTGGCGGTCGCGGTGGTCATGGGGAGGACAGTACATGCGTGTGCATTCAATGCAAATGAATAAGATGTGAACACATATGTTGCCGATGCATGTGCTACCGTGGCGGCGTGGCTGAACTCGACTCCCCGGCGGAGGCCGGTCTCGTCGCGCAGTGGCGCGACCTGCTGGCCCGGCACGCCGCCACGGCCTGTATGCTCGACCGCGAGCTGGGCGAGAAGTGCGGGCTGGGCATGAGCGAGTTCGAGGTGCTGGAACGCCTGGCCGAAGCGTGCTCGGGAGAGGGCCGGCCCACCGTGCGGGTCCAGGAGCTGGGCCACACCGTCCACCTCAGCCAGAGCGCGCTCTCCCGGCTGATCGCCCGACTGGAGAAGGCCGGACTGGTCACCCGGGCGATGTGCGAGAGCGACCGGCGCGGCATCATGCTCACCCTGACCGAGGCCGGCAAGGAGCGGTACCTGCAGGCCAGGCCGCTGCACCGCGAGGTGCTCGAACTGACCCTGGGCGGGCCGATCGGACCGTCCGGGTCCAGCGCGTCGTCCGGGTCGAGTGGGTCGACCGCTTCGGGCGGGGCGGTCGAGGGGTAGCCCGGACCATCCGCCTGACGTTCTGTCAACCGTGCTGCCGGTACTGCCTTTGCGATCGACCGGGGCGACGCTTCCGTGCGCCCGGCGGGCCGGTGGTGGCCGCCCTCAGAACTGCGAGACCAGCCCCGGAGCGACCGCCAGCAGTACGGCGGCGGCGGGCGCGGCGAGGGCCACCAGGGTGAGTCGGAGCCGGTGGGGGACGGACAGCCGCGGCCGGCCGGCGAGCAGCCGGTCGACCCGGCGGGGGGACTGCGCCAGCCCCGGCGGGCAGGAACCGAACACCCCGCGGTCCAGGTTGATCTCGGCCAGCGCGAGGGCGGTGGTGTGCCGGCCGTGCCGCCGTGCCGCCCGGTCGTCGGCCGCCAGCTCGACCAGCTCCGCCACCTGGTCCCGGAAGGCGCTGAACACGCCGACACCCGGGAAGCCCGAGGCCAGCGCCTGCGACGCCTGCTGCAGCCAGTGGTGCCGGGCCCGGACGTGCCCGCGCTCGTGGCTCAGGACGGCGGCCAGCTCCCGGTCGGTCAACTGTTGGAGCGCGCCGGTGGTCACCACCAGGCGGGAGTCGGGGCCCGGCAGCGACCAGGCCTCCGGGCGGACGCTCTCCAGGACCACCAGCCGCTCCCGGCGGCTCCGGGCGGCAGCGATGGCCTCGGGCAACTCGGGAGCCCGGCTGGTCAGTTGGGCGTGCCGACGATCGCGCACCGCCTTGGCCGTCCGGACCTCCCGGGTGAGCGCGAAAGCCGTCTGCAACCCGCCCGCCGCCAGCACCGCGGCGCACAGCCGGCCCCAGCCCTCGGCGTCCTGCAGACCGTACGCGGCCTCGACGCCGTGCGGGGCCCCCGCGAAGACCAGGGCGCGCAGCTCGGGCAGGGCGGCGGACGCGGCCAGCAGCAGGCTCAGGACGCAGCACAGCAGCACGGCGACGACGAGGCACTGCCACACCAGCAGCGCCAGTACCGGTTCTCGCTCCACCCAGCGGGCCCGGGCCAGCAGCCGGGGCGCGACGGTCGAGAGCAGCAGTCCGAGCAGCAGCAGACCGATCAGGGCAGGCATCGCATGGGCTCCCCGAGTACGCACGGAACGCGACGAGGCGCTCCCTGCCAACCTATGCGCTGGCGACGTCCGGAGGAACGGCTTTCGACCGGCCAGTGACCAACGCCACGCGAGGGGCGGGGCCTTGGCTCCGAACGGCACCCCTCCGGCGGGCGCGGGCGCGGGCGTTGGTTCGGGCACGGCCGCGGCCGCGGTTCCGCGTCCGCGGGGAGGGGCCGGCTCACATCGTCAGCAGCATGGCGAACATGCCGATCCCCATGGTGAGGCGGCAGGCCCGCGGCAGTCCGGCGGCGCCCACCACCAGGGTTCCGGCGGAGGTGTGCAGGAGCCGGGCGCCGGCCCAGAGCGAGTACCCGCCGAAGTAGAGCAGCAGAGCGCCGGTCACCAGCGGCGTTCCGGCGCCGGTTCCGTGGTGGTGGCCGGTGCCGGCGGCCATCGTGAGGGCCATGTAGGTCATGGCGAGCGCGCCCACCGCGTGGTGTAGCCGGTGCGCCCGGCGGGCCGGGGCGTGTGCGGCGGCGAGCAGGAAGACCGCGGCCGGGAGCCCGAAGAGCGAGGCCCAGACGGCGGCCGGGACGGCTCCACCGGTGACGGCCATCGCCGCCATGCCCAGCCCCATCAGGGCCTCGGCGGCGTCCGACTCGCGGGCGATCAGTCGGCGGGTGCCGGCGCGGGGCGGGGCGCCCGCGGTGCAGGGGGAGCGGCGGAGCCGGGTGAGGCAGTAGGCCCCGGCGGCCGCGGTGAGCAGGGCCAGCAGCCAGCTGATCAGGACGGGTCCGTGCAACGGCGGCCTCCCCCGCGATCGGTGACGGGTGGCCCCGTCCCGTCCACGATCACCGTTGCCGCCGGGGCGCGGCCAGGGCGCGCACCGGGGCGCACGGTGGTGTCGGCCGGGGTGCGTCCTCGGGCGCGCACCCCGCCGGACCCGCTCCGGCAGGATCAGCCCTGCAGCCGGCCCGAGGCGACGACCCGGCTGAGGAACTGCCGCGTCCGTTCCTCCCTCGGGTCGCCGAGGACCTGCTCCGGCGGTCCCTGTTCGAGGACCACGCCGTCGTCCAGGAAGCAGACCTGGTCGGCCACCTCGCGGGCGAACCCCATCTCGTGGGTCGAGAGGACCATCGTCATCCCCTGTTCCTTGAGGTCGCGCACCACCGAGAGCACCTCGCCGACCAGGACCGGGTCGAGGGCCGCGGTGATCTCGTCGAGCAGCAGCAGCCGCGGCCCGGTGGCGAGCGCCCGCACGATGGCGACGCGCTGCTGCTGGCCGCCCGAGAGCCGGTCCGGGTACTCCCGGGCCTTCGCCGCCAGCCCGAGCCGCTCCAGCAGTTCCAGCGCCTTCGCCTCCGCCTGGGCCCGCGCGAGCCGGTGCACCCGGCGCGGGGCCAGCGTGATGTTCTCCAGCACGGTCAGGTGCGGGAACAGGTTGTAGGACTGGAAGACCACCCCGATCCGCCGCCGGACGGCGTCCTCGTCGGTCCGGGGGTCGGTGATCTCCTCGCCGTCCAGGAAGACCGCCCCGTCGTCGATCCCCTCCAGCAGGTTGACGCACCGCATCAGGGTGGACTTGCCCGAGCCGGACGCGCCGATCAGCGCCGTCACCGAGTGCTCGGGCACGGTGAGGTCCACGTCGCGCAGTACGACCTGGCCGCCGTAGGTCTTGCGCACCGACTCCAGCCGGAGCACTTCGGCCGTGCTCATCCGCTCACCTCACCCGTTCGGCCGCACCGCTCGGCCGGCCACCCCGTCTCGTACCCGCCGGTCCGGCGCCCGCCGTGCCGGCCCCGCCCGCGGCGTTGCCCCCGCCCGCCGCGCGCGTTCACACCGCACCGCCCTGGAACCGCCGGCGGTTCGTCCTGGCCGTCAGCCAGTCCGCGAACCGGGTCAGCGGAATGGTCAGCACGATGAACACCAGACCCGCCACGAGGTAGGGCGTGAAGTTGAACGACCGGGCCGCGATGATCTTCGCCGCGTACACGGCGTCGATCGCCCCGCCGATCGAGACGAGTCCGGTGTCCTTCTGCAGGCTCACCAGGTTGTTCAGCAGCGGCGGCACCACCCGTCGGACGGCCTGCGGCAGCACCACGTACCGCATGGCCTGCGCGTTGGTGAGCCCCAGCGAACGGGCCGCGGCGCGCTGGCTCGGGTGCACCGACTCGATCCCGGAGCGGAACACCTCCGACACGTACGCCGAGTACGTCAGCACCAGGGCGGCCCCGCCGAGCAGCAGCGGGTCGGTGGTCACGCCGGTGAGCCGGAGCGCCGGCACCCCGGTGATCATCACCAGCAGGCAGATGATCATCGGCAGTCCGAGGAAGAAGTCCACGTACGCGGTGGCCAGCAGCCGGACCGGCAGGAACACCGGCCCGCGCAGCGTCCGCAGCACCGCCAGCAGCAGCCCGAACACCAGGATGAGGACCCCGCAGCCGAGCATCAGCTCCAGGTTCAGCCGCAGGCCCTTCAGCACCTCGGGCAGCGCCTGGCGGGCGTAGTCGGCGCTGAGGAACGTCCGGCGGGTCACCTCCCAACCGGGCGAGTTGACCACCAGCAGGTAGAGCACGAGCGCCGTCGCCAGGGTGGACGCGGTGGCGATCAGCGCCGACCGCCGGGCCCGGCCGCGCCGGTACGCCTCGTGCGCCAGTCGCCGTTCGGACGGGCGGTAGTCGTCGCCCCCGTCCTTCGCCGGTGCCACCGCCCCGGTGGCCGTCGCCTCGCCGCTCACTTGAGCACCGGTGCCGAGACGGCGTCGGAGAGCCACTGCTTCTCCAGCTTGGCCAGGGTGCCGTCGGAGCGCAGCGCGTCGACCGCCCGGGAGACGCAGCCGGTCAGCTGCGAGCCCTTGTCCAGGACCAGGCCGAACTGCTCGCCCTGCGAGGCGCCCTCGAACTGCCCGACCACCTGTGCCTCCGGCACCTCGGCGCCGGTGATGTAGAAGGCGGTGGGCAGGTCCACCACGAGTGCCTCGACCTGGCCGTTCTTGAGCGCGGCCTTGGCGAGGTCGTTGGAGTCGAACACGGCCGGCTGGACGCTCGGCTTGATGGTGCCGGTGATGGTGTCGAGGCTGGTGGTGCCGACCTGTGCGCCCAGCTTGGCGCCCTTGAGGTCGGCGATGCTCTTCGCCCCCGCGGCCTTGGAGTTCTTCAGGGCGATGACCGCCTGGCGCACGTCGTAGTAGCCGGAGGAGAAGTCGACGGCCTGCTTGCGCTCGCTGCTGACGGACACCTGGTTGATGTCGAAGTCGAAGTCCTTGGCCCCCGGCGAGGTGGCCTTGCCGAAGGGCGCGACCACCCAGGTGACCTTGTCCTTGGGGTACCCGAGCCGGTCCGCGACGGCGTAGGCGACGGCGGACTCGAAGCCCTTGCCGTTCTCCGGCTTGTCCTCGGCGAACCACGGGTCGTAGGCGGGCTTGTCCGTGCCGACGGTCAGCGTGCCGGCCGTCCGGGTCGCCAGCGCCCCCGGTGCGCAGCCCGCCGCCGTTCCGGCGCTCCCGGACGCGCCCGCGGCGGCCCCGTCGGACTTGGCGTCCTGCGGCGCGCACGCGGTCAGCGCGGCGGCCGCGGCCAGCAGGACGGCGAGGGGCAGGGCGGTGGCGGACGGCTTGCGGAGGGTCATGGCGGGGCTCCAGGGAGAAGGACCGGGCGGGACGGCGGAGGCGGCGGCGCGGGCCGCGAGCCCGGCGGGTCACTTCCCCCCGGTGGCGGCGCCGGAACACACGCGGCATGGTCGGCGTACGGGCCCGCGTCCGCGGCGCCCTTCGAGCCGGATCAGCGACAGCGGCGGCAGCGGCCGCACGCGCGACAGCAGTCGCGACAACGAGAGGGCACCCGGAACAGGTCGGTGTGGCGCTCGGCCACCGTGATCACCGCCGGGAGCATGGCGGGAGGTTCGCATCCCGACGGCGCATCTGTCCAGAACATCCAGAAGCTTGTCCACATGCCGGACACCCGGCCGCGGGCCCAGGTCGCGGCCGCGGTGCCGCGGGGCCCCGACGGACCGTCGGGGGGCGTGCCGCGAGGCCGCGTTGACGCCCGGCCGGCCGCCGGCCCCGGACTCGGCCCCGACCCGCGGCCGGCCCGCCGCCGTCTCGCCCTCCGAACCGGCGCGGGAAGGGGCGCGGCCCGCCCGGAGCCGACGCGCGGCCGACCCGGGGCCGACGCCGCGCCGAAGCGGAGGCGAACCCGGGGCGCCGCCGGAGGTTCGGCGGTCGAGACCCCCTTGAACAGGAGAACCTTTCGTACTTATGGTGTCCCCGTTGAAATAACTCCTGTCGAAGTGAGTCCACGATGCAGAATCTTTCGCCAAGGCTCGCTGCGGCGGCCGACGCTCCGGTCTCGACCCTCGCCGGCCACCCGGCCTGGCTGCGCCTGAAGGAGGCCGTCGAGACGCTGCGCCCGCTGCAGTCCAAGGACGGCTCCATCGACCTCGCCGCCGTACAGCGGCACACCGTCGACCCGCTGGTGGCCACCGTGCGTGCCGCCGTCGAGGAGCTCGCCCCGCACTTCCCGCACGACGCCGCCTACCTGTCCGCCGTCGACGCCGACCTCGCCAAGTGGGCCGACACCGGCTACCGCGAGCCCGACTTCCTGGACTCGCTGCTGGCCTTCCAGCCCGCGGAGCAGCGCGAGGACGGCCTCGAGCACCTGGTCGTCTTCCCGATGTACACCCAGAACGGCAACCCGGACCGCAACCTGGAAGCCGTCCTGCTGAGCGTCGTGTGGCCCGACTGGCTTGCCGAGCTGGAGCGCACCCGCTTCGACAACCCGATGTTCGTGCCGATCACCTTCACCGACTTCACGGCCGGCTACGACACCAACTCCGCCGTCCTCTTCCCCGAGACGGTCTCCGTGCGCAAGGCGCCGGAACGTTTCACCTGGGGCGGCATCTTCTGCGACCGCGAGGCCGCCCGCTTCCGCGCCGTCACCACCAGCGCCGTCCAGCAGCTCGGCCTGGAGATCCCGGCCGACGCCGAGGGCCTGCTCCAGGACCAGCAGCGCGCGCAGGAGACCTTCGTCCTGTGGGACCTCGTGCACGACCGCACCCACAGCCACGGCGACCTGCCGTTCGACCCCTTCATGATCAAGCAGCGCAGCCCGTTCTGGATGTACGGCCTGGAGGAGCTCCGCTGCGACCTCACCACCTTCAAGGAGGCGGTGAAGCTGGAGGCCGAGGGCAACGCCCACGCCCGCGACGTCCAGTACGCGATCCTCTTCGACCGGATGTTCCGCTTCCCGGTCAGCGGTGACCGCGTGCGCAACTACGACGGCCTCGGCGGTCAGCTGCTCTTCGCCTACCTGCACAAGAACGGCGCGCTGAGCTGGCGCGACAACCGCCTCAGCATCGACTGGGAGCGGGCCCCGCAGGTCACCAACGAGCTGTGCGCCGAGATCGAGACCCTCTACCGCGACGGCATCGACCGGCCCAAGCCGGCCCACTGGATCGCCGCCTACGAGCTGGTCTCCCGCTACCTCACCCCGCACCCCGCCTCCACCTGGGCGAAGGGCTCCGAGGCGCTGCCGCTCGACATCACCGACGGCAAGGCCCTCAACAAGGCGCTGTGCGACGCCGTGCTCCCGGACGAGTTCCCGCTGAGCATGTTCTACGAGGCCCTGTCCAAGAAGCTCGGCGGCGTCATCGCCGCCACCGCCGGCATCACCGGCGCCGGTATCCAGGGAGTCGCCGCGTGACCACGACCGCCAACGCCCCGCTGGCCGGCAAGGTCATCGCCGTCGCCGGAGCCAGCGGCCCGGCCGGTCAGGCCGTGCTGCGCCGCCTGACCGCCGACGGTGCCACCGTGATCGGCGCCGACATCGACGCCCAGCGCCTCGAGTCCGCCCTGGACGCCACCCGGATCGCCGTGCGCGGCGCCAAGGTCAGCGGACAGGTGATCGACCTGCTCGACCCGCAGGAGGTCCACGACTGGGCCGACCACCTGGAGGCCGAGCACGGCCACGTCGACGGCCTGTTCCACCTGGTCGGCGGCTGGCGCGGCAGCAAGACCTTCTTCGACAGCCGGCTGGACGACTGGGACTTCCTGCACGACACCGTCGTGCGGACCCTCCAGCACACCTCGCTGGCCTTCCAGCCCGCGCTGGTCCGCAGCCCCGCCGGCCGGTACGCGATGATCTCCGCCGCGGCCGCCCACAAGCCCACCGCCGGCGGCGCCGCCTACGCGGCAGCCAAGGCGGCCACCGAGGCCTGGACCCTCGCCATGGCGGACTCCTTCAAGAAGGAGACCACCGACCCCGACGGCGAGCCCACCGCCGCTGCTGCGATCCTGGTCATCAAGGCGCTGGTCAGCCCCGAGATGCGGGCCGAGAAGCCGGACGCGAAGTTCGCGGGCTTCACCGACACGGCCGACCTCGCCGGACACCTCGCGGGCCTCTGGGACCGCCCCGCAGCAGAACTGAACGGACAGCACCTGTGGCTGACAGCCCGATGACCGACCCCACCGGCACGGACGCGGTACGGCGGCACGACCCCGCCGTCCGCGGCTTCGCCAGCGACAACTACGCCGGCATCCACCCCGAGGTCCTCGCCGCGATCGCCCTCGCCAACGACGGCCACCAGGTCGCCTACGGCGAGGACGACTACACGACGCACCTCCAGGACGTCTTCCGCCGCCACTTCGGGGACAAGGCCGAGGCCTACCCCGTCTTCAACGGCACCGGCGCCAACGTCGTCGCGCTCCAGGCCCTGCTCCCGCGCTGGGGCGCCGTGGTCGCCGCCGAGACCGCCCACATCAACGTGGACGAGGGCGGCGCCCCGGAGAAGATGGGCGGCATCAAGCTGCTCACCGTCCCCACCCCGGACGGCAAGCTCACCCCCGAGCTGCTCGACCAGCAGGCCTGGGGCTTCGGCGACGAGCACCGCGCGCAGCCGCTCGCGGTCTCGATCACCCAGAGCACCGAGCTCGGCACCCTCTACACCGCCGACGAGATCCGCGCGATCACCGAGCACGCCCACCAGCTCGGCATGCTCGTCCACGTCGACGGCTCCCGCCTGGCCAACGCCGCCGCCTCGCTCGGCCTGCCGCTGCGCGCCTTCACCACGGACGTGGGCGTCGACGTGCTGTCCTTCGGCGGGACGAAGAACGGGCTGATGCTCGGCGAGGTCGTGGTGGTGCTCAACCCCGAGCGGGTGCGCAACATCAAGTACCTGCGCAAGACCTCGATGCAGCTCGCCTCGAAGATGCGCTTCGTCTCCGTGCAGTTCGAGGCGCTGCTCTCCGGCGACCTCTACCTGCGCAACGCCGGCCACGCCAACGCGATGGCCAGCCGCCTGGAGGCCGCCGTCCGCAAGATCGACGGCGTCGAGGTCGTCCGCCCGGTCCAGGCGAACGCGGTGTTCGCGATCCTCCCGCGCGAGGTGAGCGAGCGGCTGCAGAAGCGCTACCGCTTCTACTTCTGGAACGAGCACACCGGCGAGGTGCGCTGGATGTGCGCCTTCGACACCACGGAGGCCGACATCGACGCCTTCGCCGCGGCCATCGCCGAGGAGATGGGCCGCGCCTGACGGTGCCCGAACGACGGATCGTCCCGCCCTGCAGCCGCAGGGCGGGACGATTTGCTTGTGGCGGGCCCGGCCCCGTACAGTTCCGGAGTCGCCGCGAGAGAGCGGGGACAAGCGGAAAGCGAATCCGATGAAATGAAACTCCGGGAAAACGGAGCGGAAAACATCTGATAAGCTGGAAACACGAAAGAACGAAGCGCCCGGAGGGCCTGCTGGAAGGCAGACCGAAGGTAGTGTCCGTTCCTTGAGAACTCAACAGCGTGCCAAAAGTCAACGCCAGATATGTTGACATCCCCGGCCTCAGGTTTC